>JBBRYQ010000040.1:0-48253 GCA_038237425.1 Verrucomicrobiales bacterium | reverse complement strand
TCCGAGAAATCAAACCGCATTTTCCCACTTTCAAAAGCCTCGCGGCAGGCAGACCGACGGATTTTGCCACTCGTCGTGCGCGGCAGCAGACCGCGGCGAACGACTACCACGCGGTGGACCGGTAGCTCCATTGCATCAGCGACAGCGAGTCTGATCCGAGCGCACGTAGAGGCGCGTTGGTCTGGAGAAATACCTTCCACTTCGACGGCGATGACCACTGATTCACCGATGACTGAATCTGTCGCGAAGGCGGCGATAGCGGTGACTTCCGGGAGTTTCGAAAATACCACAGATTCGATGTCTTCTGAAGCATGATTGACTCCGTCGATGATGATTAGGTCCTTGATCCGTCCGCTCACATACAAGTGACCGTCTTCAAGGTAACCAAGGTCACCAGTGCGCAGTTCTCCATCAGTTTCCGGGCCGAAGGTATTAAGAGTCGCCTCCGGGCGGCCCCAATAACCGGACGCCACTGCCGGGCCCTTGATTCGGATTTCTCCAGTCTCCTTTTCACCACAGATACGGCCGTCTATCGGATCGACGATGCGCATGCTAACGCCGGGCAACGGCACTCCACAGGAAACCAGTTTTCCAGCAATCGGATGTTTAGAATATCGTGGTGCAAAATTGGCGGGTGATGCGGTGGCGATCAATGTCGCTTCCGCGAGGCCGTAGCCGGGCAGGAACGCCTCGGCACGGAAGCCATAGCGAGCGAAACGTTTTGTAAACCGCTCCAAGGTCTCAGGTCGGATTCGCTCTGCCCCACAGGGCGCTGCTTTCCAACAGGACAGGTCAAGTCCCTCCAAATCTTCGTCGCTGATGGAACGGAGGCACATTTCGAACGCGAAATTTGGAGCGCCACTCAGTTCTCCGCGATATCGGCTAATCGCGTTTAACCAACGGACCGGGCGTTGGATGAAATGTTCCGGTGAAAAGAACGTGAGCGGAATGCCAGCTTCGAAAGCATACAGAATTTTCAACACCAGCCCCATGTCGTGATAGGGCGGCAGCCAGCTCACCGCTGATTTCAAGTCCAGCTCACTGAATGGTTGTAGGGACTTGAAATGCTCACGCAAGTTGGCGTGGCTAATCACCACGCCCTTTGGCGCGGCAGTGGAGCCCGAGGTATATTGAATCAGGCAAGGTCCAGCGGACGATTCCTGTTGTATCACATCATTTGCAGCTTCGTTTCCGAAAACTTTTGTCAGTCCGGCAATCGTAGCCTGATCGTCCGGAGCGATGATAAACCGCGCGCCGCTATCCTGGGCAATGGCATTCAGCCGCGCAATATGGCGGCTGCCACGAGGCGGATAGCATGGCACGGCGATAGCTCCGGCATACCAACAGGCGAAGAGCCCGATGACGAATGCTCCGCCGGGCGGGTGGGTGAGCAACACAGGTTGCCCTGCGGCTCCGTGACGGATTAGTTCGGATGCCAACTTACGTGCTTCGAGCGCGAGTCCACCATAATGGAGTAGTTCCTCGGCTTGCTCTCCATCAGATAGAAAGCGGTAGGCAAGCGCGGTTGGTCGGATTGCCGCCGTCTCGTCGAGCAATACCTGCAAGGGAATGGTTTCTGCTATGAAAATCGGGTGCTCATGGCGGGCGGAGGTCATGATTGCGCTAATGCGTTCAAGCTTCCGGATGCTTTGTCGGCTTCAGGGCGTCCGTCACGACCTTTGCGAGATTGTCCACGTTTTCCGAAGCGAATAACGCAAGATGCTCCCCCTCGACTGGAACGACATCCAGTCCCGTAGCAGATGAGCTCCATCCGTAGTCGTCCAGGCGCTCGTATTTGTCACTGACATGAGTGGATTTGAAAAGCGTGATCCGCCCCGCGAACGGACGTGGCATGTATGCCTGCATGGCACGCCAGTTTTCCTCGCGGACTTGGACCCTACGCATGTCGCTGTAGGCCTCGGCCGGGCCGGTGGTCTTCGCCGCGTGCAATTCTGCCTTGATCCGGCGGTTCGTTTTTACGCCTTCGCAAATGCGTTGGCGGACGAGTCCCAGTCTCGCGCCGAACGGGATGTGGCTGTTCCTCCGCCAGAAGACACCGAGACGTTCCGATAGACTGTAGTTGCGGATCGGTGCCGTTGGGTTGTCTGTGTCGAACATTCCGAGAAACTCGACTTTGTGTCCCTGCTCGATGAGCTGGCAGGCGATCTCATGAGCCACCACGCCGCCGAATGAGTAACCTGCTAACCGGAACGGGCCCACCTGTTGGAGGCTCAGAATATCACGCAGGTAGCTGGTTGCGGTTTCCTCGATGCTGGTCTCCACGATGCTTCCGCTGTTGCTGAGTTCGAGCGATTCGATCGCATGAAACGGAATCTCCGGTGGCATGAGATTCGCCAAGCCGCGATAGAAAATCACTCCGCCATCACCGCCATGGATGCAGAAAAGAGGTGTTTCGCCATCGCCTTCCGTCAAGGTGATGATGTTACTTTTCGCGGGTGAACTGCTTTTTGGCAGGAATTTCGCAACAGGTCTGGCGTTCTCTATCACTGCGACTGGAATTGGCGCTTCCTGTGGCAGATCGATTTGCGACGCGAGCGAGGCGATTGTCGGATGCTTGAGAAGAGTGGCGAGCGGAAGTGTTTTTCCGAACTCGCGATGGATGCGCGAGAACATCCGTAAACTCATCAGAGAATGTCCGCCAAGTGCGAAAAAATCATCATCACGGCCGATGTCCGAAATTCCCAACAGATCTTCCCAGATCGTTCTGAGTTGCGCCTCGGTGGAGCCGCTCGGTTCCACGGTGGCCATGGGCCTGCGTTCAGGTTTCTGCTCAGGTTTATTCTCGCGCGGTGCCGCAGCATAGCCCTTGCGGCCGATGAAATCGACTTTGCCGTCCGGGGCGCGGCGGCAGATGTCCCCGGTGCAAATCAATTTCCCGAACTCGGGGTGTTCGATGGCACGGCCATCGGAAGCATCGGCGGGTGTCACTGGCTCGTCGGCTGCCAGGCAGAGTTCGCCAGTCATTCCGTCAGGCACCGGCTTTCCTTGATCGTCCAATAGGTGGAACGATGCGTTAGGAAGTGGCAGAATTTCGAAATCTGCGATTTGCTTTTCCGGGTGCGCTGCGATGTTTTCCAACAGAGTTTTGAAATGCACGAGCATCCGATTAGCCGATTCGCGGGTGAAAAGTTCGGTGCAGAAATCCAACGCTGCCCGCCAGCCTTCTTCACGTTCGACGACGAACAGGTGGAGGTCGAAGATTGCTCCTGGCGAGCGCGAGGGGACCGTGGTCAGTTCACAGCCGCCGAAGTATTCAGTCGTGGTGAAGGAGCGGTGGTGGTTGAAATTGACTTGGAACAACGGGTTGCGGCTTGGGTCGCGTTCCGGGCGCAGTTCGTGGACGAGCTTTTCGAACGGCAGCTCCTGGTTCTCTAACGACTCCAGTGAATTATTGCGGATCTGCGTGAGGTAGTCAAAGAAGGTCGGGTTCCCCGATAGATCGCTGCGAAGAATCACCGTATTGATAAAAACACCAATCAATGGTTCAAGATCACCGCCTGTGCGGCCGACGACGGGAGCGCCCACCGCCACATCGAGATCGCCGGAGTAGCGGTTGAGCAGCATCATAAACGCAGCGAGGTGGACGTGGCAGAGAGTTGCTCCTTTAGTGGCTGCGATGCTTTGCAATTTTTCACTGAGTTCCTTCGGCAGCAGGGTGGAAGTGATGTCTCCCTTCCAGGATTTTACTGACGGGCGTGGAAAATCTGTTGGCAGGGCTACCTCCTTCATGCCGCTGAGTTGCTTTTTCCAATAGTTGAGCTGTTCATTCACTTTAGGCCCTTCGAGGAATTCCTTCTGCCAGACACTGTAATCGCCGTATTGGATGGCAAGTGGTTCGATCTTCGGTGCGCGGTTCTCGAAAAATGCCTGATAGAATTCGGAGAGTTCGGCGGTGAAGATCGTCATCGACATGCCGTCGAACAACGCGTGGTGAACCGTGAAGTGAAAAATGTGGCGATCTGGTCCGAGCCGCAGGATTTCCGCACGGAGTAGCGGCGCTTTGGATAGATCGAACGGGCGGTGGGCTTCGATACTGCCGAGCCGGTCAGCCTCCTCTTTGATGCGGTCCGCAGGTAGATGGCTGATATCGAGCACCGGCATCCTGACAATGATCTCAGGACTGACGAACTGCAAGAGCTCGCCATCCTCCTCGCCGAAGCAGGTGCGCAGGCTTTCGTGGCGCTCCACCACTGCGTTCAGTGCCTTGTTGAAAAGTGAAATATCGAGCGGTCCGGTTATTAGAAAACGCAGCGGGACGTTGAACGCGGTGACTGTGCCTTGCAGGAGCTCCAGATACCAAAACATTTGCTGCGAGACAGAAGCAGGGAAGGCGAGCACGCCTGTGCCGCTATCAGAAACCGCGGGGGAGGCGGGATTTACGTCGGGAGTTGACATCGGTTCAGAGATTGCGGCGATAGGCATCACGGTTGACTCGTTGGATTGTGGGAACGGAAGTATTCATCACTGCGCCTGTAGATTCGCGGGCAAGTGCCTTGATGTTACGGAGACGGAATACTTGGGCCGGAGTCATGGGGATTCCGGCCCGCGAGGCGCGGGTGGTGATTTGGAAGATGAGGATCGAGTCGCCTCCCAGAGCAAAAATGTCGTCTTCGGTGCCGATGCTCTCCTTGCCAAGCACCTGCTTCCATATTTCCAACAGTTTGGTCTCTGTCTCGCTTTCAGGTGCGGTGGCAGCTATCGATTTTCCGGTCGTCTGCGGCGCAGCGGGAGCAGGCAGTGCCTTGCGGTCCACTTTGCCATTAGGTGTTAGCGGAAACGCGTCGAGCTCCACAAAGGCGGAAGGAATCATAAATTCCGGCAGGCCGATAGCGAGGTGATCGCGGAGGAGTTGGGTGAGGCCCGTGTACTTTGCTTTCGCCGAGCGAGGAGTGTTTGCAAATGCAGACGCGGGTTGGTTGGTGATCTTCGCCGGCCATGCGGGCAACGAGGTATCTGAAACCGGCAGCAGCACCGCTTCAAGCAGACCTTGTTTGCCGTTTTCCATCCAGCGCACATGGGCGCGGTATCCAGTTTGTGCGGCGATCACTGAGAGATCTTCGGCGGAAATGGCATTGCCGGTCGCAGGTGCTAGATCAGGTATCACTGCACTGCTGCCCGCTACGTTTAGCGCCCGATGGAAAGCGAGTGGCACCGCAAGGCGTGCGTCCGGGATGTTCGTTAGGTAGTGTGCCTCACTGCTCTCCACGAGCATTGCTTCCAGTTGTTCGAGGTTCAGGTTCTTCCATTCGGTGGCCGGAGGCAGCGCGCGGGTGGCAGGAGTTTCTCCCACGTGGAGGATCACGTCGTAGTGGTAGCTGGTGGTTTCATTCGTTAATTTGCCACGACGCAGGAGCGTTTGGACATGTGAAACCGAAGGATGGCTGCTGGCGAAAAAATCGAACCACGCTGGATCGAGTGACAGTTCCATTTCCTGAGAGATCCTTTGTTCCGCAAGCTGGCGGAGTTGTCCGGAAGTGCTTCCGACCGGAGAATGCTCACGAAGCGCCATCGCATGGTGCGCCGCTAACAGCGAGTTGCTTTGCACATCGCCAAGGAAAATTCTGCCACCGGGCTGAAGCACGCGTGCGGCCCCCTCAAGGACGCGGGCAAGGTAATCAGCATCGGGGAAATATTGTGCGACGGAGTTGATGATGACCGTGTCGAAATACGCATCTGGGATGGCGCTGAAGTCATCGGCAGGGCGATGAAACAGCTTTACCTGCGGAAGCGGATGGTTGTTTTCAAGGGCTTCGATGGCGACCTTTGAGATATCAGCCGCCCAATAGCATTCAGACTCGGCTGCTAGGCGTGAGAGAATTTGGCCGGTGCCGCAGCCGATTTCAAAAATCCTCCGTCCACCGAATCCATGGATGCGTTCGATGGTGGTGTCGATCCACTCGGTGACCTGTGCGTCGAGATTTTCGACGCCTGCCCAACCGGCGATGACGGAATCGAGTCGGTCGAGCTTTTCACTGCCCGTCTGATCGATCGCGGATTTGTAGAGTAGATCCCACTGGTCCTGCCAGATCGCCGTTCCATCGGTGTCCGCTGACTTTTCGGCGGTGGTGACGTAAGCGACGAGGCGGTTATCGTGCACATGGGCCACGGCCTTTGCTATCGCAGGATGGGCCTCCAGAGCGGACTCGATTTCTCCTAACTCAATGCGGAATCCGCGCAGCTTGATCTGATGATCGAGGCGTCCGAGGAATTGGAGTTCACCGTTTTCAAAGAAGCGTGCGCGGTCTCCGGTTCGATAGAGTCGTGCGCCGGGTGCTGCATCGAAGGGGTTCGGAATGAACTTCTCCGCCGTGAGTTCCGGGCGGTTCAGGTAGCCTCGGGCGAGTCCGGCACCGCCTAGCAGAAGCTCGCCGGAAACACCTGGGGCGACCAGGCCGCCGCGATCGTTGACGATGTAGGCCTTGGTGTTGGAAATCGGCACGCCGATGGTCGCGCGGCCGCCCGGCTGGCGTAGGGCAACGGTGGAATACGTAGTGTCCTCGGACGGGCCGTAGAGATCATACACCTTTACACCCGGGCAGGCTTGATAGAGGCGATCCGACAACTGGGTAGTCAGCGCCTCGCCAGCGAGATTGATCACCTTCACTGATGCCGGAATGAGTTCAGCTTCCAGTAGCTCGGTAATGGCGGACGGCACGGTGTTGATCAAAGTGATCTTATCCCGGTGCGGATGTCCGAGTAGATCCAGCGCATTTTCAGCAAGGATCAGGGTGCCGCCGCTACCGAGGGTAACGAACATTTCATAAATCGAGAGGTCGAAGCAAATCGAAGTGGAGAAAAGAACGGCAGCGAGTTCTTTTCGTTGATAGACTGACTGTGACCAACTGATCAGCGCGATCGTGTTGCGGTGCTCGATGGCGACGCCCTTCGGCAGCCCGGTAGATCCCGAGGTGTAAATGACGTAGGCCAGATCCTGCGGCTTGGTGTTGGAAACGAGACGGTCGGCGTAGTTAGAAAGTGCGTCATCGATGAAAACGCGGCGGCTGCCCTCTTCGGCGGGAAGCGAATCAACCAAAGCACGCTGTGTGAGTAATACAGGTGCCGAGGCATCCTTTAGAATGTAAGCGATGCGGTCCTTTGGATATTTCGGATCGATCGGCACGTAGGCTCCGCCGGCTTTCAGGACGGCGAGGATGGCAACCAACAGTTCCGCACAGCGCGAGGCGCAGACGCCGACGAGGGTTTCATGTGTGACGCCGTTCTGTTGGAGTGTCGCGGCCAGCGCATTCGCGTGACGGTCGAGATCTCGGTAGGTAATACTGCGGCCACCATCGAGCAGCGCAATACTCTGTGGATTGATATCCGCCTGAATTTCAAAAAAGCTCTGGATGGACTGTTCCGTCGGCAATGGGCTATCGGTGGCGTTCCACGCATCGAGTGTTTTGTGATCCTCCGAGGTTAGGGTATCGAGGTCCTTAAGTGCGATATCGCCGTTTGAAATCACAGTTTCGATCAATTGCTCGAAAGCATCCAGCCAGCCGAGGATGGTGCTCTTGTCGTGGAGATCCGTGTTGTATTCGCACTCCACCACGAGACGTTCATCCGTTTGCACAAGGTTGAAGAATAACTCAAAATTGACGAACTGTTTGGGGTTCGTCTCCATGTCGAACTTTATCTCATCGAAGTGGATCTGATCGGTGCCGTTCTTATCGATGTTAAAAATCACAGAAACCAATGGCACACGGCTGGTGTCGCGTGGAATGTCGATCTTCCTGAGCAAGCTGCCGAACGTGTAGTTCTGATAGTCGTAGGCTTCGAGTACCTGCTCCTTCACCTCGGCGGCAAATGAGCGGAACGAACGGTCTGCGGAAGGTGCGAGACGGAGAGGCAGGAAATTCAAGCAGTGACCGACTAATTCGTCGCGACCGATGCGTGTTTGGCCAGCAGCGGGCACGCCGATGACCACATCTTCTTGGCCGGTCAGGCGTTGGAGCAGTGCTGCGAAGGAGGACAGTAAGGTGGCGAAAACGGTGCCACCGAGTTTGGGAGATGCTTTTTTGAGCCGTTCAAAACGTTCGGGATCAATGGTGATTTTTTCCATCGCACCCTTGTAGGTTTTCATCGCGGGGCGCGGACGATCCACTGGCAGATCGAGAACCGGAGCCCCATTAGAGAATTTCGCGACCCAGAAATTCTCCGCAGCGCCGGTTTCTTCGCTGTTCTTGTTGGCTTCTTCGATACGTGCGTATTCAGCGAAGGGCATTGCGGGTGCAAGCCGCGGGAGTTTTCCTGCGCGGCGTGCGTTGTAGGCGGTGGCGAGTTCTGCGAGAATCATGCCGAAGGACCAGCCGTCGCAGATGATGTGGTGGGCGGTGAAAAGCAGCTCATGGCGGTTGCCCGATAGATGGACAAGGTGCAGGCGGATGAGTGGGCCTTTCGTCAGATCGAAAGGAATTGAACTCTCGGCGCTGTGGATGAGCGAGAGGGGAAGAAGGGCCGACGGCGAGCTGCTAGTGATGCTTGAGAAATTGTGTTCCATCAGCTCGATCACTCGGGCGGACGGATGGAAATACTGGGTGTTCCCATCTTCGGAGAAGGTGCTGCGCAGTGATGCATGGCGCACGACGATGTCATTCAATGCCTCACGCAAAGCCTGCGGGTTCAGATCACCTTCGAAGCGGATGATGTTAGACTCGTTGAACGAGCAGTTCGCATCCTCGCCCATCTGCACGCCGTGGAAAATTTCACGCTGGGCCTCAGTCGTCGGCGCACTGTCGAATCGTGGGAACGCGGTCGGTGCGATGGTGTCTTCGTTGGATGACTGTGGAAGAAATCCGGCTGCCTGCATCTCACTAACGGACTCGACGAATGCCGTGACGACGCGGTCGAGGTCCTCATCCGTGTGGGCGGTGGTAAAATAGAGCGGTCTGCCTTCCCAGACGTGCACTCCTTTTTCGCGAAGGAAATACCACAGCAGACTCGCGTATTTGAGATCCGGCGCGTGTTCGATCACGGCGTATGCACTGAAATGGGGCAGGCGGATCGGCACTCCGATGGCATCGAAATGCGAATTCAGCGTGCGGCACAGACGACCGACACGTTCTTCCATATCGATCTGCATACGAGGGCCTTCGCCCATCAGATGTTCCACCACGCGCCAAGCGGCGGCAAGTGCGAGCGGGTGTCTAACGAAAGTGCCGGCGAAGAACGTGACGCCTACCTCCGGGAAACTGTCATCGCCATAGCTCCATGCACCGCCGTCGAGTGCGTCCATGTATTCCTTCTTGCCCGCGAGCACGCCGATCGGCATGCCGCCGCCGATGACCTTTCCATAGGTGGCCATGTCCGCTTCCACGCCGAAGTAGGCTTGGGCACCGCCGGGTGCGCAGCGGAAGCCAGTGACGACTTCGTCGAAAATGAGTGCGGTGCCGGATTTCTCCGTGATGGCGCGAACTTCACGCATGAAATCGCGAGGTTGGAGGCCGGGAGCGCGGCTTTGCACAGGCTCTACCATAACAGCGGCGAGTTCGTGAGCGTGGGCGCGGAGGATCTCTAACGATGCAGGGTCCGCGTAGTCGAGAACGAGCATGTTTTCTACGAGCGATTGCGGGATGCCCGGCGCGATCGGCTGGGCCTTGTAAACGCCATCCACCCAAGCGCCGCGGACGAGAACCTCCTCGAACATGCCGTGATAGTCACCGGTGAAATAGGCAATGCGATTGCGTCCGGTGATGGTGCGTGCGAGGCGCATTGCCGCCATCACGGCTTCGGAGCCGGTGTTGCAGAAAGTAGCGCGCTCCATGTTAGTAAGCTCGCAAATCGCCTTCGCGAGTTTCCCTGCGATGGGCGACTGCGGTCCGATTTCAATTCCGGTGCGGAGTTGCTTCTCAATCGCATCGATGAGCCAATCCGGTGAGTGGCCGAAAAAGTAAGTGCCAAAGCCCATCGTGATATCGACATATTCATTTCCGTCGACGTCCCAGAGCTGGGCGTTTTTTGTGTGGTCGGAGACGATCGGATAGACCATTTCTTTCCACAGGGATTTGAAGCCGGAAACGGCGCGGGGATCGGCGTAGTGCGGACGATGCTCGGCGGTGTAGGCTTTGGATGATTTGGTTTTAGAAACGTAGCGGGCGATGAGTTGATCGAGCGATTTTTGTTGGAGATTGGTGAGTCCGCCTTTTTCGCCTTTGTCGATCGGCTTGTAGGGACCGAAACGGTTGTTAGTCACTGCATTGCGAGGCAGATTTGCAGGCCAGTTGATCGGAGTGAGGCCGTTGGACGATGCAGCAGCAGGTTGTTGACCGGCGAGCATCGCCTGCATCAGTTGGAGGTTGCTGGCGAACAATTGCTCCATGGGCGAACCGCCGGTGGTGGCTGGAAGGGCTTGGGTCTGCACGGGTTGGGCCGCGACTTGCACGCTTTTTGGCATCTCTTTGTCCAGATACGTGGTGAGCGATGCGACAGAGCAAAGGTCGCCTAACATTTGACGGAAAGTCACCTTCACACCGAAGCGGGATTGGATCGCTTGGCTGGCCTGGGTGAGGAAAAGGGAGTCGAAGCCAAGTTCAGTGAAACTCGCGTCGTCGTCGGTGACCACGATTCCGGATAGATCGAGAACAAGCGCGCGGAGTTGAGTGAGGAGATCGGGAATGCGGTCGGTGCTCATGATAGTGGGAGCGGAAATCGGGAGAGGCGCGGGTGCGGAAAGAATGGGAAGCGGAGCTGGGGCGGCAGTTTCAGCGATGGCGTTCGCCGAGTTGTCGATCCAGTAGCTCTTGCGCTCGAACGGATAGGTGGGAAGGCGGAGGCGTGCGCGCTCCTGATTTTCGAAAAACGCAGTCCAGTTGGCTGAAACACCGTTTTTCCAGAGTTCGCCAACAGCAGTTAGTAAGTCGTTGAGATCATCCGCAGACGATGGCAGTGTCGAAACGACGGGTGTCGTTCCGCGATCTGGATGTTGGATGGCGAACGGTGCGAGCGCGCGGCCTGGACCGACTTCTAGCATGGCGAGGTCCTTTTCGATAAAGGCGGTGGCAAGGGCTTCCGTGAAGTGCACGGTGTGGCGGAGTTGCCGCGCCCAATAGCCAGGATCTGCCAGAGTTTCAGGATCGATAGCCTTTCCGGTGCAGGTGGAAATCCATGGGATAGTTGATGGATTAGCCGGAATCATCGATGCGTCCTCGGTGAATGGGGCGACGATCGGCTCCATCATCGCCGAGTGGAAGGCATGCGATGTCTTCAGCAGACGGCAGCCGATTTCCTTCGACTCAAGTTCTTTCTGATAGGCGCTGACCGCTTCGTGTGATCCGGAAACCGTGCAAAGCTGCGGGCTATTCACTGCGGCCAGGTCGATGCCGGCAGGCAGCGTGAGCGTGTCTGCCCCGGCGCGAACGGCGAGCATGCCGCCGCTGGGTAGTTCCTGCATCAGTTTGGCGCGGGTGGCGAGGAGTTGGAGAGCGTTTTCCAGTTTGAAGGTGCCTGCTAGGACGGCGGCGACGTATTCACCGATGCTGTGACCAATCAGAAGCGACGGCTGAATACCCCAAGAAATCCACAGTTTCGCGAGTGCATATTCGATGACAAAAATGCACGGCTGGGTGAGAGCCGTGCGGTTGATATCAACCTCGGCAGCCTCCCGTTCCGTTTCTGACGGGTAGAGGGTGGCGCGGATGTCGTGGGAAATCAGCGGACGAAGCAGCGTTGCGCATTCATCCACGGCGGCGCGGAAGGTGGGTTCGGAATCATAGATCTCATGGCCCATGTCTGGATATTGGGATCCTTGGCCGGGGAATAGAAATGCGACACGTGGCGAGTTGGCGGGAGCGGCAGAGGACTTGGCGGGTGCGCGGAGTTTCGTAATTGCCTCTGCATGATCCGAGGCAACAACGGCGCGGCGGTAAGCGAAATGGCGACGTCCGGTGGCAAGCGTGTAGGAAACGTCGGCAAGGTCCGGCTGTTCAATTTCAAGATGATCTGCCAGTCGGGCGGCCATCGAATCGAGGGCTGATGATGTTTTTGCGGAAAGTAACAGAAGGTGCTTTTTCCTGCCGGCAGTGGTGGCTGGGAGGGGCGGCGCTTCCTCGATCACGACGTGGGCATTGGTGCCGCCGACTCCGAAGGCACTGACTCCAGCAAGACGCGGCTTCTCTCCGATCTTCCAGTCGCGGTCCTCACTAACAGGAGAGAATGGGCTCGTCGAAAAGTCGATGCGCGGGTTGGGTGATTTGAAATGAAGCAGGGCCGGGATCTTCTCGTGGCGGAACTGCTGGATCGTCTTGATCAGCCCGGTGACACCGGCTGCGCAATCGAGGTGGCCGATGTGGGTCTTGCCGGTGCCGATGGCGCAGAATGAATTTTCCTCCGCACCGCCCTCGCGGAACGCTTTGGTGAGTGCCGCAATTTCGATAGGATCGCCGAGGGGAGTGCCGGTGCCGTGGGCTTCGATGTAGGAAATTTGCGATGGATGCACTCCTGCGGATGCTTGTGCTAGGCTGATAACCTCTGCTTGTGCGTTCACGCCGGGAGCGGCGAAACCGATCTTGTCGGAGCCGTCGTTGTTGACGGCCCAGCCTTTGATCACAGCGAGAATTGGATCGCGGTCTGCGATGGCGTCGCTGAGACGCTTGAGAAGAACGACGCCGCAGCCGTGGCCGAAGACGGTGCCTGCGGCCTCCGCGTCGAACGCGCGGCAGGTACCGTCCGGCGAGACCATGCCTTCTTCCTGGAAGAGGTAGTCACGCTGTTGGGGAAAGCTGATAGAGACGCCGCCGGTCAGTGCCATGTCGCACTGATAGGTGAGCAGCGCGGTGGCTGCCTGGCAGATCGCGACGAGCGAAGTGGAGCAGGCGGACTGGATGGTCATGCTCGGTCCGCGGAGGTTGAGCTTGTAAGAGACTCGGACAGGGAGGAAATCCTTGTCGTTTCCAAGCATGGTCTGGTATTCGGAAACTTGATAGTTTTTCGCGAGTTCCTTGCCCTTGCCGAGATTGTGCAGGAGGTAGGTATTCAGGCTGAGCCCGGCATAGACGCCGATCATGCCTGGGTAGGAATGCGGATCATATCCCGCATCTTCGAGTGCTTCCCATGAGCATTCGAGGAACACGCGGTGTTGGGGATCCATCAGCTCCGCTTCTTTTGGATAGATTCCGAAAAACGAGGCGTCGAACAGGTCCGGATTTTCGAACATGCTGCGAGCGCCGACGTATTTACTTCCATCCGCCTCGGTGCGGCCGGGGAAGCGGGTGATGCCGTCTTTCCCAGCGATGAGATTCTGCCAGAATTCGTCCGGGTTTTGTGCTCCGGGGAAACGGCCTGCCATGCCAATGACGGCGACGGCTTCAGGGGATGGAGAGTCTTCGTTCATCGTGTGGGAGGCTTGCGAAATCTGGAAAGACCGGCTTGGGCGAGGCGGGCGCGGTCTTGTGCACTGCTGGTAGCAGAACTCACGCCCTTTGGAGAGAGGAAACTTGCGATCGAGCGGGCGCTGGGGAGTGCAAAAAGCTCGGTGATCGGGAATTGGCGGCCAGTCATTTCCATCAGGCGGACGTGGACGATGGCGACGTGGATGGAGTTTCCACCGAGATCGAAGAAGTTTGCCGTCGCGTCGGTGACCGGGCGGTCGAGGATTTCGGACCAAAGTGCGAGGATTTTCGACTCCATCGAGGTGCCCGTTGTGGTGGAAGAGGCGGCATGGCGGGTGCTCTTTTCGAGGGCGAGTCGATCAATCTTGCCGTTAGGGGTGAGCGGGAAATTTTCCACGAAGTGAAATTCGCCGGGCACCATGTAGGCAGGGAGTCGGGAGGCGAGATGTTCGCGAAGAGCAGTAAGGTCAGCGCTGCCCTGAACGTGGGCAATGAGGCGGTTTTCACTGGCGATGACGACGGCTTCGCGGACGAGTTCGTGCTGATTCAGCGCAAGTTCGATTTCTCCAAGCTCGATGCGGAAACCGTTCACCTTCACCTGATGATCGGCGCGGCCGCGGAATTCGAGAATGTTCGAGGGATGGCGTTTTGCGAGGTCGCCGGTGCGGTAGCTCGACTCCTTGAATACCTCTGCGGTTCTCGCGGGATCGTTCAGGTAGCCACCACCGATACCAGCGCCGGAAATGCAGAGTTCACCGATCTCGCCATCTGGAAGTAGGGTGAATGACTCATCTCTGATAGAAACCTGTATGTTTGGGATTTCACTGCCGAGAGGGACAAACGGAAAGTCATCGAGATTGCCCTTGTGCAGTCGATAGAATGCACAGATGTCAGTACACTCGGTGGGGCCGTAGGAGTTGACGACCTCAGCTTTGCAGTTTGGATTTTCCAGCCATGGTCGCAGGCGTGGGACGGAAATCGGCTCGCCACCTAACACCGCAAAACGCAGCGAGGATAATGCTCTGAATTGGTCCGCTGCGGCCGCATCGACGAGCGGATAGAACGCGCTCGGTGTGCAGTTGATCAGGGTGACGCCGTGTTCGCGGATCAGCCCGGTGATGCGGGAAATGTCGTAAGTCTGGCAGTCGTCGAGCACCAGCGTGCCCCCCGTGATGAGTGGTGCGAAAAAGTTCTTTTGCGTGAGATCGAAGCTCGGCGAACTGATGACCAGTGTGCGGTCGCATGGGCCTAGCATCAGTTCGATCGAATACCAGTGCAGCAGATTTTCAAATCCACGGTGGAAGACGGACGCTGCTTTAGGTTGTCCGGTCGATCCCGAGGTGAAGATGGCATACATGAAATCGTTTTCACCGATATCCACTGCCGGATCATCCATCGAAATCTCAGCGAGTGCGTCGCCATCGATACAAATGGCATTCACATTGGCGAAGCGTTCGGCGAGATCTTGTTTGGTCACCACGTGATCCAGTTTCGACGAAGCGATCATCTGCTCAATGCGTGCGGCGGGGTAGCCTGGATCGAGGGGGACGTAGGCAGCTCCGGATTTGAGAATTCCAAGCAGCGCAGCGGGAAGTTCGAGACAACGATGCAATCCCAGTCCTACAAAACTGCCGCGGCCAATACCGGATGCTCGCAGATGATTGGCGATTTGGTTCGAAAACGCGCTGAGTTCACCATACGTCAGCGATCGTTTCCCGCTGACCACAGCGGTCTGGGTGGGATAGAGCTGAGCTTGGCGCTCGAATTTGTCGGACCACCGGTTGGTGCTTGCGAGAGGTTCGGAGGAAATGGTGGGAGAAAATGGTTCCATTGTGGGGGGCACAGGGGGGAGAAGGGTGATCTAAGGTAGTGAAGTGGTATCGGAAATCGGACGATTGATAAAGTTTTGTTGAATTTCCGGTGTGCTGGAATGAGGAGACTCCCAAATTACTAACATGATTCAGCAGTCTTGGTATTACGCGATCACGTAAAGCTTGGATGATTGATAAGTGTTGTCAGTGGGTGCTATAAGTCTGATGGGTTGCGTGTTGCATCCCCCCTGTGATGTTTTTCGATAGACCATATTCCCCCCTGATGGTTGCCGTGATGCTAGCCTGTTCCATGGCCAGCATCCAGACTTCTGTTTTTGCACAGGAGCTTGCTCCGGCGGTGGAGGACCGCGTCGTCACCAGTGTGGATGCCAGTTTGGAAACCCCGGGGGAAGAAACAGTCCCGCTGCCGCCGCCTGTCGTGCAGGATGATTCGAAGAAGCGTGGCGGATTGGAACTGGGCACCGTGATTTCCGCTGCCTATGACAGCAACGTTTTCCTGAGTTCATCGAAACCTGAATCCGACATGGTGTTCCGCGTTGGTCCGACTGTGGCCTACACGAAGGGTGATGCGAAGGGTGATGCGAAGGAGGGCGAGGGAGGATTCATTCAACTCGCATACCGTCCGACCTCGGTGACTTATGCGAAGAATCATTCTGATAACAGGATTGACCAACAGGCGCTGCTCACTGGCGGCTGGCGGGGCAAGCTCACCCAACTCACTTACAAAGGCGGTTTCCAACAACTCGGCGACGCCACCGCCGAGACTGGCAAACAGACTGACCGATTCGAGTTTGAAAACGAAGTGCGAGTGGCATGGCTGCCGCGCGAGAAGGTGACGTTAGAAATTGCTGCGGGAAACCGGCAGTCCGACTACGTGGATCCCACTTTGTTCGACTCCAGCAAGACTTACGGCGAAGTCGCCCTGCTCTTCGCCTATTCGCCGAAGACGCAGGTAGGAATGGTCTATCAGGTTGCGCGCTTCAAGGTGCAGGATTCCCCTGATCAGGACACCCAGCAATTGACCGGGCGCATCGCTTGGCAGCCGCGCGAGAAGATCCGCATCAAATTCGAAGGCGGCGCGGAATACCGGAAGGTGGATCGGGATTCACAGGTAAATCCGGTGATGGATGCCCGTACTGAGTGGACTCCGCGCGAGGGCACCAGCATTTACATCTCCGCCTATCAGAAGCAGGATACCTCTGCGTTCTATGCGGGCCAGATTTACAAGGTCAAGGGACTGACGACGGGCGTGTCACAGCGCCTCGGAGGGAACTGGACGGTAAGGCTCGAAGGTGGGATTGAAAAGGCAAGCTACTCGCGTGTTTCTGGCGCAGGACCGTCGGGGCGGCGCGACCGAATTTGGTTTGTTCGTCCGGCTCTTGAGTATAAGATCTCCGAAGACGTCAACGTCGCCGTGTTTTACAGGGCTTCTGAAAACTCCTCGAATGCCTCGGACTTTGGCTATGCACAGCAGATGGCGGGCATCGAACTCAACTACAAATTCTAACTAAATATTATCCATGAGCTTAAAATTCCAATCACTGCTTCATCTGCTCCTAGCGGGGATGATGGCGATGATCGCCTGTGGCCAGACGGCTGAGCGCTCCTCCGGCGTGATTAGCCGAATGGACAATGTGGAAATCCGTGTTTTCCGTGAGGACGAACTTACTACCCGCGGGCAGCTTTCCGCCGACGGGACGATTTCCATGCCATTGATCGGCGCGGTCCGGATCGAAGGACTGACCACCGACCAAGCGGCAGCCGCCATCACTCGCAAGCTCGCTGATGGTTATCTGGTAAAGCCGGAAGTCAGTGTTTCCATCGAGGCCCGCATCCGCAGGACGGTGACGGTTCTTGGTCAGGCGCAGCGGCCGGGAGTCTTCGTGTTGCCCGTCCACCGGCAGATGACGCTGGTGGAGGCGATCGGCATGGCCGGCGGGGTGACTCGAATTGCAAACGCGAAAAAAATCAGCCTCAAGCGTGGTGCCGATCAGGTCACCATTGTGAATCTTTCTGAAATCACCAATGGCAAGGGGCAGGATATCCCGCTCCGAGACGGCGACGTAATTACCATTCCGGAAAGCTTCTTCTGATTTTCTCCCCCACCTCCAATGTCACTTTCAAAACCGAAAGAATACGCGCTCGCGCCCAAGACTCCTCAATTGCCCGCTCCGGCAGGTGCGGACCCGACGTATTTTCTGCCCAAGGTCGAGCCCGGCCGTCTGCTGGGAATCCTTCTCCGTCGTGGATGGATGGTGGTGCTTGCCACATTACTGGGTGGGATTGCGCTGTATGCCTTTGCCAGCAAGCTGCCGAAAACCTACCGCGCGTTCGGCTCCGTTTACGTCAGTAGCCAGGCACCACTCGTGCTCGACATTCGTGCGGTAGCTCCCGAAGAAACCCGTGATCTCGAACAAATGCGCTCGGTGGAGCAAGGCTTGAGCGCCTCTACATTGCTGATGCGGTTGATAGAAATCAACGGCCTCGATAAAGACCCAGCATTCGCTCCGGTCGGAACGAGCGAGCAGGCGCTGTTGGAAAAAATTTCCGGCCGGGTGAAAATCGAGCTGCGCCGCGGCACTCGCATCATTGACATCCAAGTGGACGACACTGATCCGGCGCGGGCGAAGCGGCTCGTCGAATCGCTCGTCGCCGAGTATGAAAAATGGACGACGGACCGCCAGAAACTGATCACGCAACAGGCCAGCGACGGCCTCGCCCGCGAGGAAGGGCGGCTGCGTGAGCGCATGGAAGGTTCCGCCCGGAAAGTCCAAGAATTCCGGCAGGCGCATCCTGTTCCCGGCCTCGAAGGTTCCGAGAGCGGTAGCCCTGTGCGCGACGAACTTTCCACGCTCAGTGCTCAGCTCACCGAGACCAAGGCGACCCGGCTGCGGTTGCAATCCGAGTTCGAGGCATTCGCCAAATTCGACTCATCCAAACCCGAGGCGCTCGCCGGTCTGGAATCGTCCGAACGAGGAACCGAAGTCCTTTCCCAAGTCCGCGTGCTCCAGCTGAAGGAAGCGGAATTCGGCCGTGTGAAGGAGCGCTATATGTATAAGCACCCGGTTTATAAGGAAATTTCTAACGAGATCGAAATTCTCAAAAAGAATCTCGCGGAAACCGTGCGCTCCGCCGGTCAGGCGCTCGAACAACGTTTCAAAGTGGCCAAGGAAAACGAAATGAAGCTCGAAACCGAAGTCGCTGATGCCCGCGGCAGTGCTGTGGGCGTCGAAGGTATTCGTGAGCAGTTTCACGGCATCGCCCGAGAGGCGGAGGCAGATCGGACGCTCCATGATTCCGTGGCTTTGCGGCTCCGCGAAACCAGCCTTGCCGCCTCTGTTCCTGCTTCTGTCCTGCGATGGGAGGACACGCCGCTCACTCCGGAAAACCCCAGCAGCCCGAAAAAACTCGTTCTCTCTGCAGCGGGAATGTTCTTCGGATTTCTTGGAGGGATGGTGCTGCTCGTCGGCCTCGAATTGGGTGATCGCAAGGTTCGCGACTCCGCCGCCGCCGCTCGGGCCACTGGAGCTCCGCTGCTGGCCACTTTGCCGATCATGGAAAACTCCGGCGATGGCATGGTTCTCGTGTCCGATCCAGCGTCCGCAGGTGCCGAGGCTTTCCGCCGTCTGCGGGTCGTTCTCGCTCCGCCGCCCGGCAGCAACACCGCTCGCACGGTGCTTTTCGCCAGTGCCAAAGCGGGCGAGGGGAAATCGTTCTGCGCGTTGAATTACGCCACTGCGCTTGCCTTGCAGGGCCACCGCACGCTTTTACTCGATGCCGATCTCCGTGGCTCCGGACTCAGCCGCGAGCACCTCACTGGTAGCACCGAAGAATCCGGCCTCGGCGGTTATCTTGCCGGGAAAACCGATCCCGCCACCGCCTGTTTCACCACGGCGCTGCCGAATCTCTACCTCCTTTCATCTGGACCCATGCGTGCCGACGCCGCGGAATTGCTCGCCGGCACGCGTTTTCCCTCGTTGCTAGAGGACGCCTACCGTTGGTTTGACCGCGTGGTGATCGATACTCCTCCGGTATTGGCCGTCAGTGACATGTTAGCCATCGCCCGTTATGCTGACCGCGCCTGCCTTGTCGTCCGCGACGGCGGCAGCGACAGCCGCGAACTCAAACGCACGGCGGAGCTGATTCGTTCCGCAGGCGGAAATCTCGTTGGCTTCGTCTGGAGCGAGTTTGCTAAAAATGCATCCGGCTCATCTTCGGTCGGTCCGGGAGTGCCAATAAATCGTCCTGGAATTTCAAGTCCGAAACCCGTTGGTGTGGCTTCTGCTCAGTCATCCACCGACACCTACGCGATCACGCCAAATTTTGCCTAGGAATTTTGCTAAACCGCTGATACTCTCCGCTACATATCCCCCCCGGATAAACGTTGTTCCCCCAATGACGTTGTTTGTTCCCCCCACCCCCCTGACACATGAATTCTATATCCCCCTTGGTTGCGGGCGAGTCACCTACGACTCGTCCCACCGTTGATCCCACATCGGCTGATAAACCTGCTGAATCCTTCACTCTCCGCCACCGGCACCGCCCTTGGGTGGCGCACCAAAAGCAGGTGGCCGTCAGCTTTCTCGGTGACGCAGCGGTAGTTCTGTTGGCGATGATTGTCGCTTACGTCATCCGTTTTGAAACGGGCATGCGCGAGGTCGGAGTCGTCAACCCCGTGATCAACCTTTGGGGTTATTGCGGCCACGTCCTGCTTGGCAGTGGCTATCTGGTTTTCCTGTTGGCCAACTTCCGCCTGCACGATCCGCGCAACTATTTGGCAGTGCGCCGGACTTTTACCACGATCGTGAAATCCTGCGTAATTTGGGCGGTCAGCTTCCTCGCCTTGAGCTTGGTTTTCAAAATCGAGCCTGCCATCAGCCGTCTGTATTGCTTCATCGGATGTGCCACCTCGATGGTCGGCCTGTTGAGCTGGCGCTGGGTGCTTTACTGCATTCTCCGCCGCGAACCGTTTGCTGCCGCTCTGCGCCAGAAGGCTGTTTTCGTCGGTTGGAACGGCGAGTGCGACCGCTCCTTGCGCCGTTTCGGCAATGGCCGGGCGAATCAGATGACCGTCATCGGTGCCATCGCTCCGCCGCGTTATGCATTTGAAGTTTTACCTCCTGAAGCAGTGCCCGTGCTGGGTTCCTATGAGGGACTGCGCTCGATCCTTCGCTCGTCTGGGGCTGACGTGGTGATGGTGGTAGAAGGCACCTTGGACCGCCACCAGATGCTCGAACTCGCAGAAACCTGCGGCCGTGAGTTCATCGATTTTAAGCTCGTCCCAAGCTGCTTCCAGATTCTCGTTTCCAGCCTTCAACTGGAGAGTTTCCATGGCATGCCGGTCCTGGGTATCGGTAAAATGCCGCTTCACCACGCATTCAATAACGCAGCGAAGCGCACTGTGGATATCGTCGGCAGTATCTTCGGCATGATCGTTTTCGCGCCTATCATGGCCGTTTTTGCCACGCTCGTCTATCTGGAATCTCCAGGCAGCGTGATCTATCGCCAGCGCCGCATCGGGCTCAATGGCCGGCCATTCAATATCTACAAAATCCGGAGTATGAAGCTCGACGCCGAGGTCAAAGGCACTCCCGGCTGGACGGTCAAAGACGACCCACGCCGCCTGAAGATCGGTGCCCTCATCCGTGCTTGGAACATCGACGAACTGCCCCAATTCTGGAATGTTCTCCGCGGCGACATGAGCCTCGTGGGACCCCGCCCCGAACGTCCCGAGCTGATCGAAGATTTCAAAGAGGATATCCCTCACTACAATATCCGCCACAACATCAAGCCCGGCGTCACCGGCTGGGCCCAAGTCAACGGCCTGCGCGGCGATACCTGCCTGCGTGAGCGCGTGAAATTCGATCTCGATTACATCGAAAACTGGAACTTCGCCCTCGATCTGCAAATCATGTTCATGACTCTCTACAAACGCGGCGGCGCATGCTAAGCACTGCGTCCACCGAGAGCATGTCAGAAATTCCGCCTTCAGAAACAACCACCCGCCGAGACCGTTCCATCCGTCTCGCAGTGGTCACTTCCTTCATCTCGAAGGCGGGGACGATCCTCCTCCAACTCCTCGCGATCCCCATCGCCACCCGAGTTCTGGGCCGCGAGGAATTCGGGCTCTATACGACGGTCAATCTAACGCTCACGACCATGGCGCTGTTGGAAGTCGGCATTGGCCCAGCGCTCACTCACGGCCTGACCCGAGCACGTGCTTCCGGTGATGAAACCAAGCTGCGCGAACTTGGATCCACCGCGTTTTTCCTAATGCTCGGCGTTTCTCTGTTAGCTGGACTCGCTCTTGCCTCCATCCTGTCAACCGTGCCGTTATCTTCGTTGTTCGGAAACAGTTATGCCGGCAAAGAAGCTGCCCTCCGTCCCGCCTTGTGGACCGGGCTCGGCCTGTTTCTGCTGTATTTCATCCTCAATCTGACAGAGCGCATCCGCGAAGGTCATCTTGAAGTAGCGTCCAACAACCTCTGGGGTGCCGCGGGAAACGTGATGGCTGCCACCTTTGTCGGCGTCGGAATCTGGTTTGTGCCGCAGGTGTGGTTCCTCGTGCTCGCCGTGCATGGGGCGATGGTCATCGGGAAATTTTGCAACACTGTTACTCTGTGGAAAAAGCATCCACTGATGGTGCCGTCGTTGAAATTTGTCCGACCCGCGATGGCCAAGCTCCTTTTCTCCGATGGCATGGCGTTTTCCACCTGCTGTCTTGTCACTGGCGTCATCGAATACAATTTTTGTGGCTGGCTGGTCGGCCGCACGGGTGGTCCGGCTGCCGTTGCGCTCTACGGTGTTTTCATCAGCCTCACCATCATGCAACTCGGATTCGTCGTCATGCTCAGCACGCCCACCTGGCCCGCCGTCGCCGAGGCATTAGCCCGTGATGACCGGCCATGGGCACGAAAGGCGGCGAAACGGCTCTATCTCTTCGGTGCCGGCTTCGCGGTCTGCTCCGCACTGGGGCTCGCGCTCGTCGGCCCATGGGTGCTCCCGCTCTGGCTCGGCAAGGATTTCACCGGGATCGGCCGCGTTCTGCTCGGTTGCTACGGGCTTTATTTCATCGCTCACGTCTGGCGCCACCTGAATCATACGATGATGATCGGCACCGGTCAGGTCGGAAAATTGGTGCGTATTCAGCTCATCGAATCCGCCACCGTCGCCCTACTCGGAGCCGTCGCCCTCCACTACGGTGGCCTAGAAATGCTGCTCGCCACGATGGCTGTTGTGATCCTAGCAATGACCGGGACATTCCTACCAAAGCAGGTGGCGAGGGTCTTGAACCGCTGAATCCGTGATTTGCTAGATTAGCGCCAGCACCTGCGCGAGATGCTCGTCCGGTTTCACCTTCGGCAGCACGGCTTTGATCCTTCCGTCTGGGCCGATGATGAAGGTCGTGCGCTCGGTGCCGAAGTAGGTTTTCCCATACATGCTTTTCTCAACCCAGACGCCGTAGGCTTCGACGATTTTGTGGTCCTCGTCGCTGAGGATGGGGAAGGGGAGGCTGTATTTGTTGATGAACTTCTCGTGGCTTTTGATCGGATCGATGCTGACACCGAAGACCTTCGCCTTCGCCGAAATCTCACTCCATCCGTCGCGCAGCGCGCAGGCTTGCTTGGTGCAGCCGGGAGTGTCGTCTTTCGGATAGAAATACAGCACGACTGTCTCGCCCTTGAGATCGGCAAGTTTCACGGTGGTGGGAGATCCGAATTTGCCGCCGATCACTTGAGCGGAAAATGCGGGGGCTTTGCTACCGGTTTTGGGATGGTTGCTCATTCGGTGAGTGTCAAGAGTGGCTAGCAAGTGCCTTCGTAGATCGTCACCACGCCGAGGGTGATGGGAGTGGCGTCGGTATCGGAGAATCCGCAGGATTCCAACAGGTCGGTCATCGCCTTGCCGGATGGGAATTGTTCGATGGATCCGCCGAGGTATTCGTAGGCGTCTTTCTGACCTGTGAGAACGCCGGCGAGGTGGGGGAGGACATAATGGAGATACAGCCGATAGGGCAGGCGCATGAGGTTCTTCGGCAGGGAGAAATCCAGAATGAGCAGCTTGCCGCCAGGCTTGATGACGCGCCGCATTTCGCGCAGGGCGGCGGGGTAGTCTGCCATGTTCCGCAGGCCGAAGGCGACGGTGACGACGTCGAACTCGCCGTCCACAAATGGCAGCTTCAGCGCATCCGCGACGACAGTCTTGACGATCCCGCGGTTGGCGGCGTGGGCGAGCATCTCGGCGCAGAAATCGGAGGCGATGACCTCGCATTTCGGAAGCTGGTCTTGGATTTCGAGAGCGAGATCGCCGGTGCCACTCGCGACGTCCAGCAGGCGGGACGGCGCCCACTTGCGGATGCGGGCGGTGACGATTTTCCGCCAGATGATATCCATCCCGCAGCTCAGAACGTGGTTCGTGAGCACATAGCGGTCGGCGATCCGCGCAAAAGCATCATGGACATAAACGGCATCAGGCATGCGCGATGGGTAATCTGGATGTGACTCCCGACAAGTGCGAAGTAGCGGCAGCTTCACTTTTTCGAGCGCAGCAGGTTCTGAATCTCGTCGTGGCTGCCGATGAACAAGAAAACTAAATCGGGGGGAGTGGAGATGGATAGAAAGGCTAGGCGGTCATCCAGACCCATCCGGCATTCGTAAATTGTTTTGGTAAGTCGCCGGATTGCTATGCCCGAATGGACGTGGGGGCTTCCCCAAGCTCCTTGGACTTTCTGTATCGCCTCTTCACGCGCCGATGGGATGCCAGGTGGTTTTGGACTCCAAGTGGTCGCGGATTTCGTAGAGGCCCTGAGCTTTTTCGGAGAACCAGTCGGTAGGAGTTTCCGAAGGGATGAGCTTGAGGCGCTTGACGCTATCGGCAGCACCGGTCTGGAGAGTTTTGCGGTCGTCCAGATTCGCGACGGCGGCGATCCCGCGCAGGTGGGCGTGGGTGGCGAAGGTGGGGATGAGTTCTCCGCGCTGGCCGGTGAGGAGATTGACGACTCCGCCGGGGAGGTCGCTGGTGGCGAGCATTTCGCCTAGCAGGATGGACGGATAGGGCTGGGTGGTGGAGGCGAGGGCCACGACGGTGTTCCCGCTGGTGATGGCGGGCATGACGAGTGATAGCAGTCCTAACAATGGTGCCTCGTCCGGTGCGACGATGCCGATGATGCCCATGGGCTCGGTGACGGTAAAATTGAAATGTGAAGAGGCCACGGGATTCACGCTGCCGAGGAGGGCCTGGAACTTATCCGTCCAGCCGGCGTAGTGGACGATGCGATTGACGCTCGCTGTTACTTCACGTTCTGCTTGGGCGCGAGTGCCACCACCTAGCAGAATGGCGTCTGCCATTTCCGTGGCGCGTGCCTCTAGCATTTCTGCGAGGCGATAGAGAATCTGGCCGCAGTTGTAGGCGCTACGAGCGGCCCAACCGGGACCAGCTTTGGCGGCGGCCTCCACGGCGTTCCGCAGATCCTTGCGGGTGAAGAGAGGGATGTTGGCGAAGAATGCGCCGGTGGCATCATTCATCGGATAGACGCGGCCACTTTCTGAGCGGATGAAGGCTCCGCCGACGTAGCATTTCGGGGTTTTGGTGATTTTTAACATGATAAATATAGGTCAGATAGGTCCTATAAGACCTATACCAAGTTCGCATAGTCCAGAAGCCCCTGTTTCCCGCCTTCACGACCGAAGCCGGATTCCTTGTAGCCGCCGAAGGGGGAGGTGGGGTCGAATTTATTGAACGTGTTCGCCCAGACGACGCCGGCTTTGAGTTCGGTGGACATTTTTAAAATGCGCGAGCCTTTGTCGGTCCAGACGCCGGCGCTGAGTCCGTAGTGGGTGTTGTTGGCTTTTTCGATGGCTTCCTCCGGCGTGCGGAAGGTGAGGATGGAAAGCACCGGGCCGAATATCTCCTCGCGGGCGATGCGGTGGCTTTGCGAGACGTTCGAGAAAAGCGTGGGCGGAAAATAAAAGCCCTTTTTCGGCAGGGTGCAGGCGGATTGATAGATCTCAGCACCTTCGGAAACCCCGGCGGCGACGAGGTCGGTGATGCGACCGAGCTGCGCCTTGGAGTTGATCGCGCCGATGTCGGTATTCTTGTCGAGTGGATCGCCGGTGCGGATGGTTTTCAGGCGGATCTTGAGTTTTGCCAGAATGGTATCGGCGATGGACTCCTGGACTAACAATCGCGATCCGGCACAGCAGACGTGGCCTTGGTTAAAGAAGATGCCGTTGATGATGCCTTCGACGGCTTGGTCGATGGGTGCGTCGTCGAAAACGATGTTTGCTGCCTTGCCGCCGAGTTCGAGGGTGAGGCGCTTGCCGGTTCCTGCTAGGGCGCGCTGGATCGCTTTGCCGACGTTCGTGGAGCCGGTGAAGGCGATTTTCGCGGCGAGCGGATGATTGACGACGGCGGACCCGGTTTCACCCGCGCCGGTGACGAAATTGACGACGCCGGGTGGCAGACCTGCGTCTTGCAAAATCGAGGCAAACTTGAGCGCGGTGATGGAGGTGGTTTCCGCTGGCTTGAGGACGACGGTGTTTCCCGTGGCGAGGGCCGGGGCGATTTTCCACGCGAGCATGAGCAGCGGGAAATTCCACGGAATGACCTGGCCGATCACTCCTAACGGAGCGAGAGTGCGACCTGGCGTGACGTAGCCGAGCTTGTCTGCCCAGCCGGCGTGATAGAAAAAATGCGCTGCGGCCATCGGCACATCGAAATCGCGGGATTCCTTGATCGGCTTGCCGCCGTCGAGGGTTTCCGCGACGGCGAATTCGCGGGCGCGGTCTTGCAAAAGCCGGGCGATGCGGAAGAGGTATTTCGCACGCTCGGTGCCGGGGAGTTTGCTCCAGGTCTTGAAAGCAGTGGCGGCGGCCTGATAGGCTGCATCGACGTCGGCGGCCCCGGCGAGGGCGATTTCCGATAGCTTCTCCTCGTTGCGCGGGCTGATGGAGTCGAAGTATTTTTTGGTCTTCGGCGTGGTGAATTTGCCATTGATGAAAAGGCCGTAGCGCTCGTCGATAAAGGCTTTCGCGGTTTCCGGGGCGGGATCGTATTCCCAGAGATCGCCGAAGAGGAGTTCGCGTGCAGGGTTGCGTTTGGCTGGCATGATTTGAATAAGTCGTATGGGTCTTATCGGACCTATTAATAGGCTGAGGAGGATTCGCTGAACGAGTAAGGCGCCTGATAGTGACCAGTTTTTTCCTTCACGAGTTGGCGGACGAGGTCGTTGAGCAGGGCGGAAGCACCGAACCGATAACGGCTGTTGGTGAGCCAGCGATCGCCGAGGGTTTCCTTCACGGCGACGAGGAAATGCAGCGCCTGTTTCGCGGTGCGAATGCCCCCGGCCGGTTTCATGGCGATTTTAATGCCGGTTTCGAAATAGAAATCGCGGATGGCTTCCAGCATCACTTGGTTGTTGCCGAGGGTGGCGTTGAGATTGGTTTTTCCAGTGGAAGTCTTGATGAAATCGCCGGGGCGGAGAACGCGCATGGCGAGAAAGGATGCTGCGCGGATGTTGTCGTAGGTTTCAAGTTCGCTGGTTTCGAGGATGACCTTCAGGGTGCTCTCACCGCAGGCTTGGAGCACCGCGGCGATTTCATCCTGAACGAGTTGCAACTCACCGGCGAGAAACGCACCGCGGTTGATGACCATGTCGATCTCGTCCGCGCCATCGGCCACGGCGGCGCGGACCTCGGCGAGGCGGGTCTTGAGAGGGGCCTGGCCGGAGGGGAATGCAGTGGCGACGGAGGCGATTTTCACCGATGTGCCTTTCACCCATTTCGCGGCGTGTTTCACCATCGCCGGATAGACGCAGACTGCGGCGGTGGCTGGGATGTCGGTGTCGGTGTCGTCGTGCGGGTGCAGAGCTTTTTGGCAGAGCGACGCGACCTTGCCGGGAGTGTCCTTGCCTTCGAGAGTGGTGAGATCGACCATCGTGGTGGCCAGCTTCAGCCCGAAAACCTTGGCGTTTTTCTTGATGCTGCGGGTTCCGTATTTCGCGACGCGCTCTTCGATGCCGATTTGATCGACAGGGCCAACCTCGTTGATGAGGCGGATAAGGGCTTTGAAATTCAGAGTGGCCATTGAGTTGAGAATCAGTGGAAAGAGAGGAGGTGCCAAGGTTCAAGTTTTCGGGCGGAGAAAAAACTGCTTGGCGGATGGGTCCGAATCGATCATGCATTTTGCAGACCAGTCTCCACCATCATGTTCAAAGAGTTTAAAGAATTCGCACTTAAGGGCAACCTCATCGACATGGCCGTGGCCTTTGTCATGGGCGCTGCATTCACCAAGCTGTCCACCGCATTCATCGAGGATCTGATTATGCCCATCATCGGAAAGATTTCCGGTGGGATGGACTATACGAACAAATTCTTCGGCCTTTCCGACGCAGTGGTGGCAACCAACCTCGTCGATGCGAAGAAGCAGGGTGCTGTAATCGCCTACGGTAACTTCATCACCATCGCCATCAACTTCTTCATCGTCGCCTTCGTGATGTTCCTCGTCGTCAAGGCGATCAACAAGGCTAAGGCGATCGCGATTAAGCAGGAGGCCGCCGCACCTGCAGCGCCTGCTGAACCGACAGCGGAGGAAAAACTGCTCGCCGAGATTCGCGATTTGCTCAAGCAGAAGGCCTGATCGATCCGGTTCCTGGTTCATTCTGAGCACCTCTCCACGCTGTGGACGGGTGCTTTTTCGTTTAAAACCGTCAATTTTAGACCTCGGTGGAGGGGCGTGGAAGGGTCGTTGGAAATTGTCGATTTAGCAGCTTTTGCTCTAGTCAGTTCCGCCATAAGTGCCTAGTATTGCGGAAGAAAATAATTAAGAGCGTGCGCAACTTGGCACGCCCAATGCTCTACTGAAATCACCAATCCGCCGAACTATGAAAAAAATCGAAGCGATCATCAAACCATTTAAGCTTGAAGAAGTAAAGGAGGCCCTCGCCGAGGTGGGTGTGCAAGGAATGACTGTCACCGAAGTCAAGGGCTTCGGTCGTCAGAAGGGCCATACAGAAATTTATCGCGGTTCTGAATACACCGTGGACTTTCTCCCCAAAGTGAAAATCGAAATCGTCGTGGACGACGCGCAAGCGGATGGCGTTGCCGCCGCGATCGTGAAGAGTGCGAACACCGGCAAAATTGGTGACGGCAAGGTTTTCATCTCGACCGTCGAGGAAGCGATCCGTATCCGCACCGGTGAGACGGGTTCGTCTGCCGTAGCGGTAAACTGATTCCGGTTTCACGACACTCTCAATCAACCGCCAATGGCTCCTCATGTAGGGGCCATTGGTTTTTTGTGGTTGTCAGTTTAAGGGTGAATGATTCCCCTGTGGCATGCCAAATTGGAAAACACAGGTCGGCCGGGTGCGCCTCGTGGGGATGATCGAGGGTGTGTCATTCCTGTTGCTGATGGGCGTCGCGATGCCGCTCAAGTATCTCGCTGGAATGCCGGAAGCGGTGAAAGTGGCCGGTTGGTGTCACGGCGTGTTTTTCATCCTCTATGGCATGGCGGTCCTCTCCGCTTGGTCGGCTGGGAAGCTGACTTTTGCGAAATCCGCGATGGCCTTCATCGCATCCCTTATCCCGTTTGGGCCGTTTCTGGTGGACGGGAAACTGGCGGAAGTGGAAATGCCGAATACGGAAGGTTGATCTAGTCTTTTTTAACCGGCGCGCGCAAATGCTCGATCGCTTCCCGCAGTTCATCGGTGGTCACGGTGCTGACGACTTTCGCACTGCCGAGCTTGTCGAGCACCACGAAACGGATCGCGCCGGAGGAGAATTTTTTGTCCCGAGCGAGTTTTTCCATCACCACGTCGGTCGTGATATCCGGTGATAGAACGAGGGGAAGATGATAGCGTTCCAACAGTCCGATCACTTTTGCGCTCTCTGTCGCAGTGAGGCCGGCGTGTTTTTCAGAAATGAGCAGCGCCGCCCGAATGCCGAGAGAAATTGCCTCTCCATGTAGCATTTCGCCGTAGGGGACGGATGCCTCGATGCCGTGGCCGATGGTGTGGCCGAAATTCAGCAGCGCCCGGATGCCGAGCGTCTCGTGTTCGTCCGCCTCTACCACACGGGCCTTGATGGCGATGTTGCGGGCGATCAATTCTGCTGGTACTTCGCGGCCTGAAGGATCGAATGCAGCGAGATCGCCGAGCATGGCCGCATCACGGATGGCGGCGTGTTTGATGGCCTCGGCGAATCCCTCACAAAACTCTCGGTCCGGCAGTGTGCACAGCGTTTCTGGATCCACGATCACCAGGCGCGGCTGATGAAAGGCTCCGAGCAAATTTTTTCCCTCCCCCACATTCACGCCGGTCTTACCGCCGACCGAAGAATCGACCTGCGCGACAATCGTCGTCGGAATCTGCACGAAGGGAATCCCGCGATAGAAAACTGAGGCGACAAAGCCCGCGAGATCTCCCACCACCCCTCCGCCGAGGGCGACGACGACGGATTTTCGGTCGTGGCCAGCGCGGATCATCTCGCGGCACAGCGACTCCACGTGGCCCATGGATTTTGACGCCTCACCGGCTGCCACGGTATGCAGCGTGGGGCGGAAACCTGCGGTTTCGAGCGACTCCAGCAGGACACGGGAATGAAATCCCGCCACAGTTTCGTCACTGATGACAGCGGCCCGCAGCCCGGAAAGTCCTGCTTTGGAGACTAGTTCTCCGGCATTCGCAATGGCTCCGGTTTCGACGATGACATCGTAGGATCTTTCAGCTAAATCGACGCGAACAGCGGGCATGCGCGGAGCATGAAACAACCGGAGCGCATGTCCAGTTGATCTCCGGCGCGCAAGGTGATTTCCTCCCCGCATGGAAATCCGTAACCGTGAGCAGCAGACACCTTTTACCACCAAAGATGGCTCCACCATCCGCAGTTTGTTGGATCTATCGAACGCGCCAGTCGCGAATCAGAGCCTCGCCGAGGCCACGCTTCCCGCCGGGGGCGAAACTGAGCGGCACTACCATAAGATCAGCGAGGAACTTTACTACCTGCTAGCGGGCAGCGGCGTAATGGAAATCGACGGGATCACACGCGAAGTTGGTCCCGGCGATGCGGTCCTCATTCCGCCTGGCGCGTGGCATCAAATCCGGGCCACGGAACCGCTACAGTTTCTGTGCTGCTGCGCGCCGCCGTATGCCCATGACGACACTTATTTCGCCTGAGGCGGAAATTCAGACGCACCCAGGAAGTCGTCGGCATGGCTGAGTGCCCGGGTGCTTTTCGGTTTCTCGCGCACTTGGCTTTGAAGATATTCGCACAATTTCGCCGCACCGATCGCCAGCAGGGCAGGGGGGGTGAGTGCTGCTAGAAGGCGAACTTGCGAAACCAGCAGCGAGCGCACCGGCAAGCGGTGCAGGCAATAGCCCGCAGCGACGGCGGCGAGCATGGCTCTTCCTGGCGTTTTCCGGACTCGATCACGGCATCGATCTGAGGTGTGGCGGACCTTGTTCTTAGCATCGGTTAGCAGGGAATCGATTCCTTGTTCGATGGTGGGAGGCTGCGGGACTTCTGTTGGATTTGGATTCATGGTTACCAGAATTTAAGATTTGCGACAAGGCGCGAGAGGTTTTCAGAAACATTGGAAAGCACTTCGTTGGCGTGATCCATAGGTTCTTCCACGAAGCGCTCTTGCAAGGTCGCCTCGTGTCTGCCGGACATAATCAGACACCCCACCGCAAGTCCGAAGACGGCGGCCCCGACCACACTGGACAAGGGGTTTTTACGGATGCATTCGCTGGCTTGGGCGAGGACGTCAACAGGTTCTGATAATTCGTTAGTAATGATTTCTGTGTTCATTGGTTCGTTTGGTTGGGGGTATTGCTAGATTCCTCTAAAAAAGAGCGATTGCCATTCCACGCCATTGATCGCGCGGTAGTCCTCGGGAAGAATCGCGCCCTGTTTGCGGATGAAGCGTTCGACTACGCCATTAGTGATCCAGCATCTTTTGCCGCGCGTGTTAGTGAAACATGACTCGCCGGGGCAGTCGGCCGATTCGAGCCGCATGCTTTCAATTTGATCGGCGATGGTAAGGCGCTCGGGTAATACTGGCGCGGAGTCGGCCGGGGATTGAATGGGATCGGGAAAGTTCATGGCAAAAGGGTGTAGGATTTACACAAATTCATTTTGCAGGCAGCGTTCCGATTTCCAGTTTCACCCGGAATCCTTGCTACCGCAGGGTTTGCGGATGTTGCGAGAATTCGGGATATGGAAAATTGCACGATGCGGGTCACCTTGGTCGTGCAAAAGAAATGCCGTAGATAGAGGATCAAAATTTTCTAAAAATGTCGTGCCTCCCGCACTTGCGAAGCAACAGCAGGCTCTGTAAGATGGGTGGATAAACCGTGGAGGAACATTTCGAACAGATTGGCGAACGCCTGAAGAACGCCCGCGAAGATGCGGGGCTGGAGGTGGACGAAGTCGTTTTGAGGACCCACATGCCGCGGTCTGCCATTGAGGCACTTGAGGCGGACGATTTTTCGCATTTCACCAGTCCGGTTTATGCGAAGAGTTTTCTCGCCCAATACAGCGGCTTCCTCAACGTGGACGCCACGCCTTGGCTAGAGGCACTGAAGCCTTCCGCATTCATCGAGGGCGATCCGCAGCTGCCGTTGTTGGAGAAATCGGGCATGATGGCGATCCATTCGTCATCCGCCGAAAACACGCGCGGCGGCTGGACCTCGATGCTCTGGCTGCTGGCAATTTCCTGCGGCATCGTGTTCGGTGCGGTTCAGGTGTTCGTGTATTATGAATCCCGCTTTGAAGTGGATAGCAGCCATCAGAGCGGCGGACTCGTCCCAGGAAATCCTCAGCCTGCTGAAAATGCCCCCAAGCCCGAGGTCTCGCCACCGAGTGAACCGGAAGTCTCCCAGCCGAATGCGGAAGCGGACGCGCTTCACGGCGCGCCCCGCGCCATAATCGTCCGCTGACCGAAAGATTACGGAACCCGCGGAAGTATCGGTTTTTCATCATGACAAAGTCCATCGCGTTCATTGCTCTAACTACTTCCATCTGTCTCACTCAGGCTCGGGCGGAATCCGGTATCGGCTGGGTTTCCTACCCCGGCGGTGATGGTCCGGGAAAGGGCAAGCACGTCGTCCTGCTAGCTGGCGATGAGGAATATCGCTCAGAAGAATGCATGCCGATGCTGGCCAAGATTCTCAGCCAGCGCCATGGTTTTAAATGCACCGTGCTCTTCTCCGCCGACCCTGATGGCACGCTTAATCCGAACCTTGGCGAGAGCCTCTGCAAGCCTGAAGCGCTCGACTCCGCGGATGCGATTGTCATGCTGGTGCGCTTCCGTAAGTGGCCGGATGAAACGATGAAGCACTTCGATGAGGCCATCCTCCGTGGCACGCCAGTCATCGCCCTGCGCACCAGCACCCACGCCTTCAAGCTGCCGGAAAGCAGTTCCTACACGGCTTATAACACGTTTGGAAAAAACATCCTCGGCGAGGCTTGGGTGAATCACTGGGGCAACCACAAGCACGAAGCCACCCGCGGCATGATCGAGGCGGCCAACGCTGAGAACCCTCTGCTGCGAGGAGTAACCGACGTCTTTGGCGACTCCGATGTTTACGAAGCCTATCCGCCCGCCGATGCCACCATCCTTCTGCGTGGCCAAGTGCTCAAGTCCATGAGCCCTACCGATCCTCCAGCCGCCTATGAAAAGAAGCGCTCCACTGACAAACAGCCACAAGATATTAATACTCCGATGATGCCCGTCGCCTGGTCGCGGGTGGTGAAAAATAGCGCTGGCAAAACCAATAGCATCCTCTGCACCACCATGGGAGCCGCCACCGATTTATCTAACGAAGGCCTCCGCCGCCTCGTGGTGAACGGCGTTTATGGCACCCTCGGTCTTGAGGTCCCCGCGAAGGCGGACGTGACTCTGGTTGGCGACTATCAGCCGAGTCACTATCAGTCGGATGGTTTTAAAAAGGGAGTCAAAGCATCGGATTACGAACTTCCTGCGAAATAACGGCCATCTGTGGCAGTGGTTCGAAAAATCAGCGTGACCCGTCCGGTGTCGCCAGTCAGAATCCGGGCGGACTAAATTCACAACCATGGGAAATTTCGCTGCTTTCGAATCCAAAATGACCGCCGCCGGAATGGGCGATGCCGCCATCCGCGCCTTCCGCCGCAATTACGAGGCACTGCTCCGCAACGAAACCGGGATGATTCCCGAGGATACCATCGCTCCGGCGACCGGGTTGGCGTCGTTTGAAAGCATCGCTGCCAGCGCACCTGCGGACGCAGCACTGCTCGGCCAAGCGGTGGTGATCAAGCTCAATGGCGGCCTCGGCACCGGCATGGGATTGCAAGGTCCGAAGAGCCTGCTTTCTGTCCGCGAGGGCGTCAATTTCCTCGATCTCATGGTCCGCCAGATCCTCGACCTGCGGGAAACCAGCGGCGCGCCCGTCCGCCTGCTGCTGATGAATAGCTTCAGCACCAGCGAGGATACGCTCGCGCATTTGGAAAAATACCGCGCCGACGGACTTGCGGACGCATCGGAAGTGGAGCTGATGCAGAATCAGATTCCGAAAATCGACGCTGCTACCCTCGATCCTATCGCCTGGCCCACCGATCCGGACCTCGAATGGTGCCCTCCCGGCCATGGCGATCTCTATCCGGCGCTCGTCGGCAGCGGCTGGCTGGACCGTCTGCTCGCTGAGGGCGTCAAATACGCCTTCGTTTCAAACTCCGACAATCTCGGTGCCATCCTCGATCCTACGATCCTCAAATACTTCGCGGATTCCGGCGCGCCTTTCCTCATGGAAGTCACCCGCCGCACCGCCGCCGATCGCAAGGGCGGGCACCTCGCCGTTAGGAAATCCGACGGACGCCTGCTCCTCCGGGAGGTGGCGCAGTGCCCGGACGCCGATGTGGATGCATTTCAAGACATCGACCGCCACCAATATTTCAATACTAACAGCCTCTGGCTCCGTCTTGACCTTCTGAAAGAACAGCTTGCTGCCGATTCCGGTGTGCTGCCGCTGCCGATGATCCGCAATAACAAGACAGTCGATCCACGCGACAAGAAATCGCCCGCTGTCATCCAGCTTGAAATCGCCATGGGCGCTGCCATCGAGTGCTTCGAGGGCTCCACTGCCATCGACGTGCCGCGCAGCCGTTTCGCTCCGGTGAAAACGACAGGCGATCTCCTCGCGCTCCGCTCCGATGCCTATGAGATCCTTGCAAACGGCCAGGTCCGCCTTGCTGCTTCACGGAATGGAGTTCCACCGGTCATCGCGCTTTCGGACGAATACAAACTGGTCGATCAGATCGAAGCCCTCGGCGTGCCCTCGCTCATCGGCTGCCGCAGTTTGAAAGTCACCGGCCCTATCCATTTTGCGCCCGGCGTCGTCATTGAAGGCGATGTCGAGTTTCACAACGCAGGACCGGAAACGAAAACCATCCCCGCCGGCTGAGAAGCCACGACGCTCTTGTCGTGGAGTGCATGCGAGGTGTAAGCTTCACTTCATGCTGGTAGAATCGAGAGCTCGTGCTGGCGGGCCATGGGTTCGCTCGATGGGACTCGCAGATCGATTCTTACGCGCACCTGCACTGGCCAAACTTCCGGGCCTGCCCTAATCCATGTTCAGATCTCCGCCGCGGGCGGTGGTGGGGTTTTTGCCCGCAGTTTGAGATTGAGCATTTCCACTGCGAGCGAGAAGGCCATCGAGAAATAGATGTAGCCTTTGGGAATATGGAAGTGCAGCGCTTCCGCAATGAGGGCGGTGCCGATGAGAATGAGGAATGACAGAGCGAGCATTTTCACCGACGGATGCTTGGAAACGAACGCGCTGATAGGTCCAGCGGCGAGCATCATGATTCCCACGGAAATGACGACGGCGAGCATCATGACAGAGAGATGTTTGGCCATGCCGACGGCGGTGATCACGGAGTCCAGCGAGAAGACCATATCGATGATAGCGATCTGGATCAACACGGCGGCAAAGCTCGCGCCCTTGGCCATTTTGGTGGCTTCGTTGCCTTCTTCTTCGAGCTTGTGATGAATTTCCTTGGTAGATTTCCAGATCAGGAAAAATCCGCCGAGAAGGAGGATAATGCCTTTTCCCGTCATGTCGATGGATGAGCCTTGGGTAATAGAGTCCTCGGAGTTTTGGAGAAACTCAGGGATAGGGATGCTGAAGAGGACCTTGGTGAGGCCCATGATCCAAGTGATAGTAGCCAGAAGCATCAGGCGGGTAATCATCGCAAGACCGAGGCCCAGTGTGCGGCCGGAGCTGCGTTTTTCCTCTGGCAGCTTATCGACGAGGATTGAAATGAAGACAATGTTATCGATGCCGAGAACAATCTCCAAGATGGTCAGAGTGAGCAAGGCGCCCCAGGCTTGGGGATCGTGGAGCCAATTGAATTCGAAGAGTGAAGCGAGGATCATGATGGGGAGGAAAAGGCGAGCGCGCGCTGTTTCATCTGGATGGCCATCAGATTGAGGGCATTGGCGCGAGTGGGGGCGAGGTGCTCTTTGAGGCCGGAGCGGTCGATAAAATCCATGTCCGCAGTGAGCACGGCGTCGGGCGTCTCGCCATCGAGCACGCGGACGAAGAGGGCGATCATGCCCTTGGTGATAAGCGAATCGGAATCGGCCGTGAAATGGACGGTTTTCCCGTCAAACGAGGAGTCGAGCCAGACTTGGGACTGACAGCCTTTGATCAGGTGCTCCGGACTGCGGGCGCTATCGCTGATCGGCGAGAGTTTTTTGCCAAGGCCGATGACGTATTCGTAGCGCTCGGTCCAGTCCTGAAAGAGAGCGAGTTCTTCGAGAAGCTCCTCTTGTTTTTCTGCGATGCTCATGAGTGCGGAAGTGATACGCCGGATGCCCCCCCGGGCAAGCCGGATCAAGTCGCCGGAGCGAGTCTTTGCAGAAAGAGTGCCAGAATGAAGGCGAGGGGAGGGAGGGTGAGGCTTATCAATTCCAGTGGATGAGTTGGAATCCGATTGGTGTTCAACCCCAAGTCCCACAAACAAAAGGGAATCAGCAGCATCCAGTCCACCAATGGAATTCCGGCCAGTAGGGCGGAGACGTATTTCGGGATCGGTTTTCTGAAAAGGGTCCGGCAGAGGATGAGCCAGGTGATGTAGGGGAGCGGAGCGATGATGAATGGCAGCGCCAGTTGTCCGGTGAGTTTGATGGGAATGAGAGCGGCCAATCCGGTGATGAAGAAAAATAGCTCGCCCGGGATTTTCGGCCTTGGCGAGGATTCTGACGTCGATTCCCGCCTCGCGGACATGGAGAGTCCGGCGATGTAACAAAACAGCGCTCCACCCGCGATTAGTGCACCCATCACGGTGAAAATGAAATCGGGTTGGTTCGCTGTTTTTCGCCCCATCATACCAAGTGCCCCCATCATCGGCAGTAGTCCCCGGCATAGCCCCATCGGAATTACTGACCACGCTGCACGCTTGTGATAGACCGTGTAAATCACGATGAACACGACGATGAGCGCTGCGACGACGCCGGCAAATGGATTCACGAGTGTCGCAAGAATCACGCCGACCAGTCCCAGCAACAAAGCTGAGTTTCGGTAAGCGACCGGTTTGAAAAGTCCGCGTGGCAGGGCTCGCTCCGGCCGGTTTTCACCATCCCAAGCGCGATCCATCCAGTCGTTCAGGAAATTTCCCGCTACATAAAGGCAGATTCCGGCAGCGATCAGATGGACGACGTGGAGCCATGGGATGATCTGGCCCGGGAGGCTGCTGCCACTCGGATTGTTGACGGTAATTCCAATCACCACTCCCAGCCACACATTGCTCACCACGCTCGGCACGTTCGCGATGCGGGCGGTGGCGAGGAGGGCGTGGAGTTTTCCGAAACGGTTCATGGACGCGGGCGAAAATGGCCACACATTCGGCTTTCGGGCGAAATAATTTTTTCAACCACCGGATGGACTTCCGACATATGGAAGATTAACATGAAGTCAAATCCCGCAAACCCAATGAAGCTCAGCCGTAAACCTGTTTCCAAGGGCTTCACCCTTGTCGAACTCCTGATCGTGATTGCGATCATCGCCGTCCTCGCTTTGCTCGGATTCATGGGAGCTACGCGGTTCATCGAGAGCGGGCGGAAAGTGCAGGCAGTGGCTCAGTTCCGTGACTTCAACATCGGGATGACGATGTTCATCAACGATTACCAGAAGCCGCCCATTCCCCAGTCGAAGAAAGACACGGGATATGACACGATTTATGGCGATCCGGACGGCACCTACACAAACCAATACCTCGTTTCCGTGCTCGCTGGTGAGGACAAGGATTACCCAGCGCGGAAAAGCGATGAGACTTTTTCTGCAAAAGGGGCAAACCCTAGAGGCGAGCCTTATATGGTCTTTCCCTTCAATGGCGAAAACAAGAACGGCGTGGGCAAGGACGGCAAACTCTATGATCCGTGGGGTCGGCAGGTTATGGTAGCGATCAACGGTTATACGCAACCGGGAGCGACCTTGGTCCCTTTCAATAAAGGCCAGAATGACAGCCGCCTTTATACTTGGGGCTTGGCCGAATATAAGGATACCAAACCCGGCGATCAGGCCTTCGTGCTTTGGTCCTATGGCAAGGACGGGAAAAAGGGCAATGGCGGCGCTACGTCGGGCGCGATTGTTCAGTATGCCGGATCCGGTGATGTGATTTCTTGGTAAGGGAAACCTTCAGTCTAACTCTTCCAAAATCCCCGCGCAGCCGTCGCCTAGCAGCTCGATCACGTGGTCGAATCCACGCTGTCCGCCGTAATAGGGATCCGGCACGCGGAGGTCGTCGTGGTCACGGCAGAAGCTGACGAGCGTGCGGATTTTTCCACCAAATTTTCCCGCCGTGTCCAAGCTGCGGACATCTTTGAGATTGGATTCGTCCATCGTGACGACGAGGTCGAAATGCTCTAGGTCCTCTGCCCGGATCCGGCGGGCCTTACCTGAAATGGTGAATCCCTTTTGCGCGAGTGCTGCGGCCATCCTTTCATCCGGAGGCGCTCCTTCATGATGCCCGATAGTGCCTGCGGAATCGATTTCAAAATCCTCTGTGCGCCCTGCGTCATCGACCATTTTGCGGAAGATGATCTCGGCTGCCGGAGAGCGACAGATATTGCCAAGGCAGACAAACAGGACGCGGTGGGTTATGGGGTTAGGTTGCATGGCGCAGCGGTGGCGTTTTGATCCGCTAGATGGGGTCTGCTTGCAAACGAATTCCCCTCGTTCGTTATCACGCGATTACGTAATAAGGAAAAGATGGTCTTTTATAAGGAAACCTGAATAATGCCGATGTCTGAAAGAAATAGGACGATAACCTGCACACCCTCCCAAATCCAATGACCACTCAAGAAAGAATCAATCAGTTGGCAATGGCAGCGCTCAGTTCGGCGCCTCCCGCGGCCTCCCTTCCGAAGCCTGCGACATTCACGCCAGTTCTTGAGAATTTGCGAGAACCGACGATCGCCGTCGAGATCCCGGCGGTAATTGGCACCGCGGCTCCTGTGCTTCAGGTCGCACCGCTTGCCGTTGCACCCGTCGAGCCCGTCGAGCTGGCTACTGGCGATACAACGGGCCAGCACCAGTCGGATCCTGAGTTCAATGCGCTCATCGAAGAGCGTGATGTCCGGATGAAGAAGAAACTTTTCCGTCAGCGCATGGTGGTGAACTTGATGGTTCTGTCGTTTTTCGCCGGCACCGGCACTTGGTATGCGAACTCACCCAGTGCTCAGGCTGAGGTGAAAGCGTTGATTCCAGCCTTCCGCCAAAGCGTCAATGACGTAAAATTGCTAGGTAACATTCTCGGTGTGTTTGATAAACAACTCGCGAAAATCGGCACTCACAAAGGAGAGATCACCGACGCCACTAAGTCCATGGGTGTTGATCCCTCAAAAGTTTCCCCAAATGATGACGAGCACATGGAACAAGAAATGAATGAATTTACTCGTGGCCAAGGTAAGACGACGGCGCAACGGGATAAGATGTTTACGGAAAAATTCGGAATTGTCGGCAAGCTCATGGGAGATAAAGGTAAGCTAGGACAAGGAAAACAGGATCAGCCCAAACTCGCTAGCTCTGCCAATTGATGCCCCGCGCCCTAGCGGTGCATCAAGAACCGGCGCGGGCCACGGGCTTTTCTACCGGCGGCATTTTGCGGGCCGCGAGAAGGTAGGCGAGTACCGCCTTTTCTCCCGCCATGTCGAGTTTCGCCTTCCTCGCCATTTCCGGCATGATTTCGTGGCTGAGTTCGCTGATTTCATAGTCAGCGGGGTTTTCGAAACCGTGGCACTTCGCGCATTTCGCCTGATGCAGAGCATGGCCGCGCTCCAGCTCAGATACGGGAGCGCGTGAGATTTTCACCAGCTCCGGAGTGACCGGCGGCGCGACATAGGCCGGACCGCATGACGAAAGCGCAAGGATGACGGCCGCACCCGAGAGGGATTTGGCAAAAAAACACAATGGCCGCAGTGAGGGGACATTCATGATCAGAAATCCACGGAAAACAAGGTGCGGAGTTGGAAATCCGGCTCGTCAGCCAGAGCGGTGACCTGCCACAGACCGGTGACGGCAAGGGCAAAACGGTTGTTTCGCCAAGCTACCGTGGGCCCGATGAAGACGCCGCTGTCGCCAATGGTATCGACGTCCGGCACGGCGATTTCATGCAAGATTTCCGCGCCGGCGGACCAGGACGTGTTGATCTGATAGTTCACGCCCGCGCTCTGCATGAGTTCGGCTTCGTCGTTTTTGTAATCGTCTTCCCAAGCGATTTCGCCACCCACGTTGTAAACAAAAACCCATGCTCCGATGTTCTTCTGCAGCAGAAACTTGGCTTCCAACTCGATGAAATCGTCGCTGCCCTTGATCTCGCCGTAAACTGCGGACCCGAAAGCCGTCGTGTTCGGGTCCGTCAGATTGTAGATCGCTTCGATGGCGACATCTTGAAAACTCGTTTTCCCACTCTCGGTGGCATTTTTCTCATAGCGCCAGTCGGCGAAGTAGAGCGCGAGTTGGAGTCGGTCGCTGACGCCGTATTCAAATTCGTGGCGGATGTCGAAGCGCTCGAAATCCGGATCGCTCGCCTGGTTGGTTTTCCAAGTCACCCAAGATTCCAGCTCCATCGCACCGGCGGCCATGGTTGTGGTTTCGTAGCTGTAGGTGAAACGTCGGCTGCCCGCATACGCGGAATCGGCAAGCAGAGCGACTGCGAGGCAGGGAAAAAGGGCGCGGAATCCGGAGATGGCGGGTGAAATGGTCATGGTGTCGGCGATATCGTTGTCAGTGGTATTAGTCCTTTTAATGAGACTGAGTCTCAGGAACGATTAAATCGAATGATGCCCCTGAACGTCAATTCCAAAATACGAAAATCGCGACGGTCACTCAGCGCGCCGCGTTGGTGCGAATGATTCGTTAGCAGCCGGATATTGGAAATTTCCAGCGACCCGCGAGCAAGGGCGATGAAATTTCATGGATTTGAAAAACGCCGCAACCATTTGGCGTCCGGGCGGTTCTACGGGTGCTAAATCAAATTATGAAAAATCCTTGGATCGTTCCAGTTGCAGCGTTGGTGGTTGGTGCTGCCGGCGGCTATATTTCCGGTAAAAACACCGAATCAGCAGGGAAAACGGCTGCTGTCGAAGAGAGCTCGCAGCGCACCCGCTCGTCCGGTCGCTCGGATGCCGGTGGTGAAGCCAGTTCGAAAAAGGCCAGTCACGTCGCCCGCCCAGACCAGATCGCAAAGATGCCGGGCAATTCGAACCGCGTCCAAGCCTTGCTTGAGTTCTATGCGGGTCTCACCCCCGAGCAACTGGCCGAGGAAGCCGGTAAGCTCGAAAGTCTGCCGATGACCGAACGCATGGTGGCATCATTCCTCCTCTTCGGCCGCTGGGCGGAAGTCGATCCTACCGCCGCTATGGCATTTTCTAACACCATGGGCATGGCCGGTGGTTTCGTCCGCCCCACCATTCTCCAGAGCTGGGCCAGTGTGGATCCGGCGAATGCCGCGAAATACTACGGCCAAAATCCGCGCGAATTCGCGATGATGGACATGATGGGTGGGCGTGGGGGCGGTCCGATGGGCGGCCAAGGTGCCTCGTCCATCATCGCCAGCGAGTGGGCACGCCAAGACCCTGCGGCCGCATTGGCTTGGGCCAATTCTCTTACCAATGGCAAAGGCCAAGCAATGTCCGCCGTGGTCAGCGAGGTCGCCAAGACCGATCCCAAAAAAGCGGCTGAAATGCTCGCATCCATGGATCCTGCCGACCGCCCGGGTGCTTACCGGTCCGTCGCCGCCCAATACGGTGCTCTTGATTTCTCCTCGGCCCAATCTTGGATCCACACCCTGCCCGCAGAGGATCAGGCCGCCGCGCTCGCATCCGCCATCGGCGGTCTTTCTGGCACCGATCCAGCGAAAGCCGCTCTTGAATTGAAATCCATGGAAGCAGGCGATTCCAAAGATCGCGCCGTGGAAGTGGTCGTCGGTGATCTGGCGAAGAAGGACCCGCAGGCAGCAGCCGAGTTTTTGAAAAGTCAGGCAAGCGAAAATGCCCTGCGGGGTGGTATGCGTCCGCTGATGCAGCAATGGGCGGTCCAGAATCCCGCTGCTGCACTTGCCTTCATCAACTCCTATGATGCCGGTCCAGTCCGCGATAGCGCCGCACAATCCTATGTCTGGAGCAACAACACCAGCAAGCCATCGGAAATCATCAAAGTCGCCGAATCCATCACTGACGAAGGTGATCGCAACCGCTCCGTGGGTGTCACCGCGATGCGCTGGATGGCGGAGGATCCAGCAGCGGCCAAGGCATACATTCAAGCTTCTACCAGCATCCCTGCGGACTCCAAGGAACGCCTCCTGAGCGGTGGCGGCATGTGGGGCGGAATGCGCGGCGGTGGCAACCGTGGCGGCCGTGGCGGTAACTGACTTGCTCGTAACGTGATACAGACATTCCTGTCTGTCTCTTCCTCTAACGCCACTGCTCGAGGACCATAAACGCCTCACCTGCTCCGTTGTTTTCCTGAAACGGATGACCTGCGGAATTTTCCAGAAACTGGCGAAAATCCAGAAGCCGCTGATCGCTGACGAACGGGGCGCTCCAGTTTTGCAGATCCGTGAAATTCACATCGGCCGTCAGATCTTGGCGGCCGGCGTTCTCGTATATTGCTGGTCCTTCGAGACGCTGCTGTAACAGATAGGCCCGCAGCGTGCCACGTGGGCGGCGGTGATAGATTTTTTCCGCCGTGGAGCCGTAGTCGATCGTGAGCATCCGCCCGGCGGTCCAATGGGGCATCCATTCCGCTAGGTAACGCTGATAGGATTGGTGGATCTCGATGATCTGCCCAGAAGGATGGGATTCGAGAAATCCCGAAGATTCGGGCAGCGGAGCAGGGGATAACAATGATTCATGAGCCCTCCCGTTTTCATCAAATCTCACCGCCATTTCCAGCCAGCCATCCGGAGTTTTCTGAAATCGCCTCACCGGGAAGGCGTCCACCAGTTCGTTAGAGAAGACCACTGCACGGCCACCGCAAGATTGGAGAGCTTCTGAAACGTGTCGGTGCCAAGTTGCCCGCTTTCCTAGCAGTTGTTTCTGTCGCTCCGCCAGCGGGCTGGAGCTTTCCACCAGATGCAGCCGGGCTTTCCATCGGGCATTCCACGGCAGGAATTTTATGACCGCCGCAGCGAGAGTGCCTTCGCCCGGGCCGATCTCGATCAGGTCGCGACAACCGGTTTCCTTCAGTGCTCTGGCGGCCCAAGTGGCGATCGCCCTAGCTGGTGCATCCGAAAGCATCGGCGCGGTCGTGAAATCTCCGCGTGCGCCGACTCCAGAAATCCGCCGGGCGTAGTAGCCTCGCTCTGGATCGTGGAGAGCCCACGCCATGAAGCGCTCGAACGGAACAGGGGACTCAAATTTCATGATTCAAGTGGGAAACAAAACAACCGCGATTCCTTGCGGAACGCGGTTGTTTGGAAATTTTCTGATATCCGGATCAGATCAAGCCGCGGCAGTCTCCGCAGTTTTTGCAGTCGTGCGGGCCTTGCGGATGATGCTGTTGACGGTCTCGGAAGGCTTTGCACCAACAGCGAGCCACTTGTCGGCGATCGCGAGGTCGATGGTGTAGTTCACGCCTTCGATCTTTGGATCGTAGGTGCCGAGCTGCTCAATGTAACGGCCGTCGCGACGCTTGCGGCTGTCAACGGCAACAATTTTATAGTAAGGGCGGTCTTTGGTGCCCTTGCGGTTGAGTCGAATGGATACTGACATGGTAAAAGCGTCTTGTGCGGTGCCCGGAGTCGGGCGGGCGCGGAAATTGCAGGATCCACCGAGAAATGCCAAGCAGAATCTTGATGAATTTCCCGGCAGCTCGCTCTTGCACAGGAAATCAGGTCAATCGGAGGTTTCCGGGCGGGAAATGAGGGTGGTAAACTGTTCGGTGAGAGTTCTGAGAAGGGCGGGGTCTTCGATCTTTTTACCCTCAGCGGTGGTAATGTAGAGGGTATCCATGGCCACGCCTTTTTCCGTGCAGATCCGGGCGTGGGCAGTATTGAGGCCGTGCTGGTTGATCGCGCTGAAAAGGTCGTGGAGCAGACCGATGCGGTCGAGGCCTTGGATTTCCACGGCGGTGCAGGTGGGGTGCAGGTCGTTGCTGACAAAGGCGCGAACGGGCACGGAGATTCCGCTGTCCGAGCGGGGCTTGAGGAAGTTGACCTTACGGCGCAGGAATTTCTCAGGATCGTAAGTCTCGGCGATGAGGATGGCTTCGAAAGTTACCAAGAACCTCTTGCGGGTAGAGGCGTCGGAAACGGGTTCGAAGTTGGTCGTGCAGACGCGGAAGATGTTTACGACGATGCCGTCCTTCCGGGTGAATAAGTCGGCTGATAGAATGTTGATCTGCTCTGACGCAAGCGCGCAGCAAACTTTTTCTAGCAGTAATGGCTTGTCGCGGGTGGCGAGGACCATTTCGGTGTAGCCTTGGTCGGTGTGGTCGATCCACTTAATACATGATGCGAGCTTGTCGGACGTCTCTTCCTCGCGCTGGAGGAAATGGCGGACGCTGCGGACTTGAGTGACGATGTGCGTGGCCTGACGGAAATGGAACGCCGCGGCGGGCATGCGCTCGAAGTGGCGCTTCACATCAGGATGATAGTCCTCACGCATGATGCCGATGACTTCATCGCGCAAGGCGAGGCGATCAGAGTCGAGTTTCTTCGAGTATTTTTCCTTACCGCCTTCGAGGAAATCGCGGGTGGCCCGGTGAAGCTGGAGCATCAGGCTTTCCTTCCAGCCGGTCCAGCCATCAGGTGAAGTACCGTTAGAATCAGCGAAGGTAAAGAGGAATAGCGCGTCCAGGTTGGATTTGTTTTTGACGATGGCGGCGAACTCGCCGATGACTTCGGTATCGTCCAGATTGCGGCTGGTGGCGGTGCGCCAGAAGGTGAGGTGATTGTCCACCAAGAACATGATGAGCGAGCGGCGCGCGCCGTGGATCTGGAGACGGTTGCAAAGGCGTGAGGCGAGCATCGCTGAGCCGTCGATGTGCTCGCGGACGTTCTCGGCGCGGCCGGTATCGTGCAGAATCACTGCCAGATAGAGCGCATAGGAATCCTGGATTTCTAGAAACAGCCGCCGATAGACCTCACGGCGCGGATCGGTCTCGGTGATGAGCTGGTCAAGCTGATCGACGCAGCGCAGCGTGTGCTCATCTGCGGTGTAGCGGTGGAAAAACTCGTGCTGCACCAGGCAGTCGAGCGCGCCGAACTCTGGCAGATAACGGCCGAGAAAGCCGACCCGGTGCATCAGCCGCAGGATGCGGGCGACTTCGCCCTTGCGCTCGAGAATACCTTGGAAGGTGAGGCGGTTCGCTTTCGCATAACGGAACGGACGGTCGATGTCGTCCCAGTGGTTTGCGACGAGCCGGCGAATCTGCGGGCTGAGCTTGAGATTGCGGAGCTGGCAATGTTGGAAGAGCCGCATCAGACGGTTAGGGTCGTCCTTGAAAATGTCCGGATTGGATGGAAACAGCCGTCCTTCGCGGGCGATGAAGCCGTCGAACTCCTCGCGGTCTTTCTTGCGGAATGTCAGGAACGAGCGGAAACCGGATTCTGCGCGCGAGTCTTGCTCGATCTGGAAGGTTTCCATCAGCGAGGTGGCGTGCTGATAGAGGTGACGGGTGTGGCGGTAGTAGTCCCGCATGAAGGCTTCGACGCGGCGCAGGATGTCGCGCTGCGGGTATTCGAACGCGGTGGCGACGATGCCCTGAAGCTGGAGGGTGAGCTGGTCGGTGGCCTTTCCAGAATGATAGTGAAGCTCGTTGCGGACGCGATTGAGGAAGTCGTGCGCGGCTTCGATCTCGGCGCGGGTGCTGGCAGTGATGACGCGGTCATCGACGAGTGTAGCGAGATCAGTGCTGCCGCGTTTTACCCGGGCCACCCAGAGGATGTTATGGAAATCCCGCAGGCCGCCGCAGCTTTCCTTCACGCTCGGTTCTTGGAGGAAAACGGTGTAGGAGTATTTCTTGTGGCGGTCGCGCAGGTCCTGGCGGCGGAGTTCGAAAAACGCTTCCTGGCCCTTGCTGATGCACTCGCGGTCGAAGCGTTCTTGAAACTGGGTGAAGAGTTCCTTGTCGCCTGCGATTAGGCGGGCGTCCATCAGTGAAGTCTTGTTTTCCTGGTCCGCCTTCGCCTGCTCGATGCACTCCGCGATGGAGCGGCAGGCGTGGCCGACCTTGAAGCCGACGTCCCAGAGTAGATAGAGAATGTCCTGAACGAGTTCTTGAAGCGGCTTCGGCAGCTTGGTGGAGGCGCGCGGAAGGAGGAAAAGGATATCCACATCCGAGCCCGGATTGAGTGTGCCACGGCCGTAGCCGCCGGTGGCGACGAGGGCGATGGGTAGCAACTCACCACGCTTGCGGGAGTTGAGGGAGGCTTCGAGGATCGAGCTGATGATGGTGTCGATCAGTGCGGAGCGGGCATGGGCGACTTCGAGTCCACTTGCTCCGGCGCGGTGGTGGAGCAGGATCCGGTGCTCCTCTATTTTCAAAAACTGCTTGTAGAGTGCGATCCGCTCGGCAGGGGAGAGCTGGCCTTGTAGCGCCGGCTTGAAAGCTTCGCGGGCGAGTTCTTCGAGGTTCTTGAGGTAATTCTGCATGCGGAATTTTTTGGAGCGTGTTCCGATTTCTAGGAAGGTCAAGCGAAGCGGCCCATGCGGCTGCCGATACGGGCGTAGGTCTCGATCTGGTTGGCGGAATTCTCCAGCAAGTCCGCGTCAAGTCGGATAGTCCCTGACTCGAAAATGGTGATGGTCGAGGATCCTCCGAAGGCGAAAAACCCTTTTTCCTCACCCTTCGCGATGGGGCGGCCGGGAGTGTATGTCTGCTGGATCGTGCCCACGCAGGTCGCTCCGATTTCCATACAAATCACGGTGCCGAAGCGCTCGGTTTTCAGCTTTGCGACCGTGCGTTTGTTCGTCCAGAGGTAGGCCAGCCGCTGGCGCAGGGCGATGGGATTGACGGAAAAAAGTGGTCCTTCGATCAATCGGGTTGGCCCTGGAATTCCGGCGACAGGAAAGTGAAATCGATGATAGTCCACCGGGCAGAGCCGCGAGAGGATCAGCGCGCCATCGGCATAATTTTCAGCGAGTTTCGCATCACCCAGCAGCGCAGGCAGGTCGAATTTCTGCCCTTTCACGAATACCCCATCGATCTCAGAAGCATTTTGAAATCCCAAGTGCCGCCCGTCTGCTGGGAAAACGACGTTGGCTTCATCCGCATCGATCGGCCGCGCTTCTGGCTTTAGTTTGCGGAAGAAAAACTCGTTAAAACTCCGGTATGATTCCGGCCGTTCTGCGAAATCCGAGGGGTTCAGTCCATATTGGGCGATGAATGGTGCCACCCGCGCGGCGGACTCCGGCGTGCTCATCCGCTTGCCATACCACTTCGAGAAAAACGGACGCTTCACGAACGCCTCCAGCGAGACTTTCCCCAGCGGATTCCCATACGACCACCGCAGGAAGCCCTCACCGTAAACTTGCTCGGTTTCGATAGCTCCTGTATGGCGGTTGAAATAGCGGATTGCTTCCACAGAGGGTGTGTAACCGCACATTCCATGAACCGCAAGGCCTGCCCGGTTGATATGCCACTCCTCGCGTAGGGATCACTTAAGTTGCAGGTTCATGCCGATGTTAGGGAGCCGCTTGAGCTTGTAGGCGGTGGGCATCAGTGACTTCTCTTGCGGGCCAAAGGCCTATCGACTCGGCGGTCCAGGGCAAGGGAGGAACGAGCGATGCCTTGGGCTACCAACGTGCAAAAATCCCGGGCCCTGAAGGGGCGACCCGACCGGGCGCGGCAGACGGTTTTGTTCCGCCGTTTCAGTGCTTGGAATGCTGGGATGGCGATCACCCAAGCAATGCGCTGGGCTGACGTGTTGCCGGACCTTTGGCCCTGAAAATAGCGTCACGCATTAGGATTTGTAGATTTCGCCGAGCGAAATGGAGCGCTGACTTCAGTCGGCCTAGCCAGTGAATCGTGCTCTCAGAAGGGGAATCGGGCCGGCTAAAGCCAGCGCTCCGTTAGGAAGCCATCTCTCACATTTCGCTAAATCGGCATGCGTGGGAGTACAAGAAACTCAGATGGAGGAAGTGCGTGGATTTCTAGCCGACGGCATCCTCCAGCCTGAGGCGCGCGATTTCGTGAATTTGCAAGAGCGCCTCTGAAATCTCAGCCTCCCGGGAATTCATCAACCGCACTTCGAAGGCGTCAAGCACTCCCTGTTTGGTCGTCAGCCGCGCGCAGATGATGAAGGGGAATCCAAATCGTTCACGGTAGCGCTCGTTGCGGTCGGAAAGCTGATCGTATTCGGCATCGCTCAGTTGATCGAGGCCTAGCCCCGCCTGCTCGCGGGTAGATGCCTCGGTCAAGGCCCCGGACCGCGCCAGTTTACCGGCCAGATCGGGATGAGCGCGGATCAGGGTAAGTTTCTCCGCCTCTGTGCTATGATCGACCTCATCGCGCATTGCAGATCGCAGTTTTTCGAAATCCGGGAACGGCCGCTGCTGGAGAACTCGCACCGGCACCCAGTCGGAATGCTCATAAATCCC
>JBBRYQ010000039.1:0-48473 GCA_038237425.1 Verrucomicrobiales bacterium | reverse complement strand
GTTCATCCGTTTGAGAAAATCACTCTAAATGAGTTACTTACAGAAACCGACCACAGAACTTTGCATGACATGAATTGTAACCAATTGAATCTCTTTGACTTATAACCGGACACTCGTGAGGCGTGATACAGACATTCCTGTCTGTTCTTCCCGCAAGTCCGAAGCAGCTTCCAAAGAGCATCGTCGTCGCGAGTCCTCAAAGGCATCGTGCCTGGACTCCTCCTCTTTCCTTGCTCTCGGCGGCGAACCCTCCAGTCTGAAGTTCTTCGAAAGTTTTTTCTAAGGAACTTCCCGCTCCCGTGTCTTCCTTCTTGGAAAGCATGACCACGCACCCTCCGCTTCATGGAAACTCAAACTGCCACCGCCCGCTCCCAGGCTGAGGCCGTGCGATCAACCGTGATCCCTCTTCAAAGACCCATGGAGGAAAAACCTACGCTCCGCCAAGTGTTCGCGTCCGAGGAATCACCGCTTCTGCGATACGCCCACAGCCTCGTCGGCCAGCGGGAAACGGCGGAGGACCTCGTCCAAGAAGCTTTCCTCAGACTCCACGAACATTGGGAAGACGTCGCCAATCCCCGCGCCTGGCTTTTCCGCTCTATCCGAAATCTAGCCCTCAACCACCTCCGCGATCACAAACGCGAAACCACCCTCGAATCCGGCCGCGAATGGGAAAGCCACTCGCCCGACCCCGAACAAGCCCTCGGCAAGCAGGAAGCCATCGGCACTCTCCAGCTCCTCGTCTCAGAACTTCACGAAGACGACCGCCACCTCATTTCTCTCAAATACCACGAAGGCCTCAAATACGACCAAATCAGCCAGCGCACCGGCCTCAGCGTCGGCAACGTCGGCTACAAACTCCACCACGCCCTCAAAAATCTAGCCGACTCCCTCCGCCGCCTCGGCATCGAAACCGCAGAAGGCTGAAAATCTCAAATCTCAAATCTCAAATCTCAAATCTCAAATCTCAAATCTCAAATTTGAAATCCCAATGAACGACTCCACTCCATTAGACACCATCCACGACGAGCCCCTTGAGGCCCGGATCGTTGCATGGGTGCTAGGTGAGGCATCCCCCTTCGAAGCTGCGGAGCTCGAGCGTTTGAGCGAAGACCGCCCCGAGCTTCTCGTTTTTCGCCACCGCATGCGCGCCCTCCACGGCCTCCTCACTGAAGCCGAATCCGCCGAACCCGACAACTCTTGGAAACTCCCCGAGGAAAAACGCAAGGTCCTTGATGAAATCTTCGGTGAGGAAAAAATCGTCCCCCTCGTATCAGAAAAAGACGCCCGCATCCGCCGCAGCGGACGAAGGGCTTTGTTAGCCATCGCCGCCTGCGTGATGCTCACACTGTTTACCATCCCCTTCTTGCACAAGGAATTTGAAAGCGAGGCAATCATCGAAATAAAGCCACGCTCGGTGGGCATATCTCCACTGCAAAGCAATGAGGCAAGTGGAAGTCTATTTACTCCGCAGTTTTTCGGCACCGAGTTTGAAAAAATTAAGAGCCGTAACTCTCTATCAAAAGTAGTGGACAACTTAGAACTGACAAACCGCTGGGGAGTGGACAAGGAAACTGCCCTTCAAACTCTCAAAGGCATCATCAAGACCGAGAATGTTCCCGGCACCGACCTGATTTCTATCCGTGTCCGGAACGCCAATCAAGAAGACGCCCAAGACATCACAGCGGAAGTAGCCAGAGCTTATAAAGAATACCGAACTGAAGTCGAAAGTAGGGATACCGATCGTCAGTTGGCGGAACTCAACAAAGCCGTCCGCGATCAGGAGGACAAGGTTGAGGAACGCCGCAAGGTCCTCGCCACCATCGTCAGAACCAAAGGCATCATCTACAAAGGACAGGATTCGTTTTACGGCTCATCCGAGGTGAATGAAGACCTGGGTTCACAAAGCGCACAGGAAACTGTTGATCAACTCCGGCAGGAGAAAACGCAGCTTGAGGGCCAAATCAACGGACTGCTGAAATACGATAGTGATAATCTTGTGCAGTATGCGGGAGGTCTGAATGTGCCCGATAACGTCATCAAGAATATCTATCCACAATATCAGGCGAAGAATCGTGCACTCAATAACCTCAAGAACCAAGGCCTTGGAGAAGATCATCCGTCTGTCAAAGCGGCCAAAGAGCAGGTTAAAGGGATGAAGGATCAGATGGACGAAGGCGTGGTCAATCTTAGAGCTACGATGCAGGCACAGTTGAACATGGCGGTTGATCGCTTGAAGAGCGTGGAAACAAGAACGGCTGACACACGTGAAAACGCCATCAAACGCGGCCTCGATGCCCAGGACTACGTGGACGCCAAGCGGGATTTTGAGACGGATCAGCAACTGCTGCAACAAATGAAGCTCAAGCAGGTGGCGGAAACTATTTCAAACAAGATGCCGAATGATAGTATCGAAGTTCATGATGATCCCCAAATCACCACGCGTCTGGCGTTTCGATCTCCATTTGAATCGTCCACTTCCGAAGCTCTGTCCGGCTTCCACCACGCTGATGTCGCCACTCGCGAAATGACGGCAGCGGAGCCTGATTTGGCACCGACTACACCCGCTGCCCCAGCGCTGCCCGAAATGGCGATGAGAGATGCCAGAGCACGGGCCGTCCCGCCCGCGCGTGGCACGACCTCCTCCTCTTTGCTTTCGAACATCGCCGGTGGCAAGGAAGACTCCAAGGCCACCGCTGCCAGAGAACCGGCTCCTGCGGAATTCGCTATGAAACTGGGCTCGGAGGGGCTCAAAAATTCCGAGAATGAAACTGGCACGGGCGGCGGAAGCGGGAGAGCCAGCGGAGATTTCGGTCTGGCCGATCGCGCCGAATCCAAGAACGTTGCCCCCTCGGCTCCAGCAGAAATGGCAGCGGCTACCGGAGAAGAGGTGAGATATAAAATCGACGACCCCATAGCTGAAGCCAGCAAGGACGCAATCGCCTCCAGCTCCCTGACGAAGGAAATGGACGACGGTAAGAAAAACACCCGTGACCGTGCCGGGCTATCGGATGGAGTGGAACGGTCACGGAAATTCATGTTTTTCAGCGAATACGAACCGCCGGCGTCTTCACTTCCAGCCGCACCGAAACAACCGATGGCGGACGAAGTAGATGGTTCGATCCGCTCTAATTTTGCTCCTAAAGGTGAGCATGCTGGGAACGTGGACGAGGTCCGACGGGAACTCGAAGATCTAACGGTGAACGAATCAAAAAAGCAAACTCAGTCCAAACAGTGGCAAGAAACACAGAAGAAGATTCAGGTGTTAGGCAAAGCTAAAGTGCTGCCCACCAAAAAGCCCCCGCTCGAATCCATCGAGGAAATCTCCGCCACGGAAGAACCCTATTCCACCTTCTCCCTCAACATCAGCGACGCCTCGTTCCAGATCGCCAAGGCCGCGCTGGAAAAAGGCGAGCGCCCCGATCCCGCTGCGATCAAGGTGGAGCAGTTCTACAACGCGGTGGATTACGGTGATCCCGCATCGGCGCCTAACGAACCCGTCGCCGCTACCATCGAACAAGCTGCGCATCCGATCATCCCCGGTCGCAACCTCGTCCGCGTCTCGCTGAAAACCGCTGCTGCCGGGCGCGGTGCGTCACAACCGCTCAGACTCACGCTGCTCGTCGATCAATCCGGCTCGATGGTCCGCGAGGACCGCCGCACTGCGATGACCAACGCCCTCAAACAACTCGGCGGCCTGCTCACGCCTAACGACCACATCACCGTCGTCGGATTCTCCCGTGAATCGCATTTACTCGCGGATAACTGGACGGGCGACAAGGCCGGACAACTCGGCGACCTCATCAACCAAACCGCCAGCGAAGGCGGCACCAATCTCGAACAGGCGATCAATCTCGGTGAACAAATGGCCGCCCGCCCGCATGCCGCTGGTGAACAAAACCGCATCGTGCTTTTCACCGATGGAGCTGCCAATCTCGGCAACGCAAATCCCGAGCGCCTCGCCGAGCGCGTGAAATCGCTCCGCCAGAAAGGCATCGCCTTCGACATCGCAGGCATCGGAGCTGATGGAGTGAACGACCGCCTGCTCTCCGAACTCGCCCGCAATGGGAACGGCCGTTACTACGTCGTCGGCGATTCGAAGAACGAGAGTTTTGCCCGTCAGCTCGCTGGTGCTTTCCGCCCAGCGGCGGAGAACGTGAAGGTCCAAGTGCATTTCAATCCTGACCGCGTCGGCAGATACAAATTGATCGGCTTCGAGAAGGATCGCCTGAATACCGAAGACTTCCGCAATGACGCAGTGGATGCTGCGGAACTCGCGGCGGAGGAAGCCGGGGTCGCCATCTATCAAGTCGAAACCCTGCCACAGGGCAGCGGTGAAATCGGAGAGGTCAACGTGCGTTTCCGCGATACAGCGAAAGGCGAGATGGTCGAACGCAAATGGACCATGCCCTTCGAATCCACCACCCAGGTCTTCGATCGTGCCACGCCCTCCATGCAACTCGCCGGACTCTCGATGCTCGCTGCCGAGAAACTCAAGGGCGGCCCGCTCGCCGATGCCATCGACTTCCGACAACTCTCCGAATCCCAATCCCTCGTCAAACAATTCTACGGCAGCAGCCTCCGCGTGGCGGACATGCTGCATGTGATCGATCTGCTGAAATAACCACTGGGAGCGCGGACTTCAGTCCGCCCGATTCAGGATAGACGTGCGGAATAAATTTAGTGCTCCAGTTTTTACACCCCCTTTACCCAAACGGACCGCGCGCCGTGATAGAAAACCAACCGATATGAAAACGCTGCTCACCTTGTTCACCCTGATGGGAATGTGCCTCGCTCAGGAACCCACCGACCGCGTCGTCATCCTCCCCATTGAAAAAGCGCCGAAGGAAGCTCCGCTCTTCTTCTCCGCCACCGCCGAGGTCGATGCCTCCGCCACGCTAACGGAAATCTTCAGCGAACAGCTTCTCACCTTCCGCATACATCAGGGTAAGCCCGAAACCCTCACACTCGGTCTCAGCGGAGAAGGAGACGTGACGTCTGTTAGTGGTGACGGAGTGTTGGATTGGTCCGTCCGCACGGCGGAAGGTGGCCTGCGTTTTCTCGACATCCGCCCGAAGCTGATCGATGGAAAGTTACCGACCGATCTGAAGGTGGAAATCAACACCCATCTCAAAATCGACAATCATGCGGGAAGCCTGCTGCTGCCCACGCCCGGAGCCGCCACCGGCTTTGCATTATCTCTCAGTATTTCAGCCCTACCCGGCGCGGATCTACGAGTCACCAAGGCGGATGGACTTTCACCCGTGAATGCGGAAAATTCCCATGAATTCGTAGGAACTGCCGTCGCTTCGTTGGAAGTCGAGATGTTGCCAAATGGCAGCGCAGCGCGGGGATTGGAGCTGATGGACGTGACGGTCATCGGTAAAAAATCGACCGACAGCGGCAACGTTTCATTTCACCTCACTGGCAAGGCCCGCGCTGCGGCGGAGGGCTCGGCGCTTGAGTTGTTAGGTGGCGGTGCAGCACTATCAGGAACGGTTTCCGGCGATGGCTGGCATGTGGCGTTGCGGGAGAAGGATGGTGCTTTCGTCTATGATCTCGTCGCCGAACGCAGCGGAGAATTTCCCGTGGCTCTCGACATCGAAGTGCCGGTGAAGCGCAAGGGCGACTGGAGCACGCTCAATTTTAAATTGCCCGCCGGTGTCGTCGTTCCCTTGTGGATCGAAGGCCTCGGCGAAGGTGTTTCCTTCAGTCGCGAACTCGCAGTGGTGCCCGAACGCGATGGCAAAAACTGGCGTGGTTTTCTCCCGGCGAACGGTCATGCGGCGATGGCTTGGCGCGCGGCGGATGCGGTGGCAGATGGCGCGTTGTTTTTCTCCAGCACCGAGACCAGCGACGTGCGCGTGGGCAGTGGACTGCTGCGGCAGATCACGGTGGTGGACCTGCGCGTGCTCCAAGGAAAACTATCAGAGCTTTCCCTAACGCTCAACGGACCCGGCGAGGTTCTATCAGTTTCCGGCGAGCCGGTCCTCGGTTGGTCGGTGCGGCAGGACGGCGATGTGAGACGCCTCGAAGTAAAACTCAGCCGCCCGATCGAAGGCAGCGGCCGCATCACCATCGAAGCACAATCCGCGCTCGGCAGTTTCCCGGTGCGGGCGGAAGCGCTGCGCATGGCCCCAGTCGGCGCGCTGCGTCACAGCGGATGGCTGCGGGTGGCGAACGAAGGCGCGGTGAGGATCGAAGTGGCCGATGCACGCGGCCTGATCCAGCTCGCGCCCGCACAATTTCCCGGAGGCGTGGATGACAAACTGCGGCAGGTTTTTGTCTATCGGTTTCCCTCCACGGACTACGGCTATGCCATCCAGGCAGACCAGGTGCTGCCGGAAATAGGCGTGACCGAGGTGACCGTTTACGAACTCGCTGAAACGGATAGAAGAATCACCAGCGATCTGGAACTGGACATCCGCGAGGCTCCGTTGCGCGAGTGGGAGTTCGACATTCCGGCGGAATATGCAGTGGCATCCATCACCGGCGCGCAGGTGGCCGACTACGCGGTGGGCAGCGACGTGAAGGATGGTAAACGCCGCCTGAAGCTTGTTTTCAAACAAGCGGTTGGAGACCGACAACTCGTCAGCGTGAAGCTGGAAAAGAACGACGCCGCGAAGGCCGGCGCATGGGAACTCCCATCGCTTGGATTTCCCGGAGCAAAGTCACGCCGTGGCTACATCGGCGCGGTGGCGGCGGCGGGCTATCGCTTGGTTGCCGGAAAAACCAGCGGTGTGGCGGAAGTGCCGATCACATTCTTCCCGAAGAAAACCGGCGGATTGCAACAATCGTTCCGCCTTCGCGATGGCGAGTGGCAGGTCGGTCTAACGATCGAAGCGCTCGGTCAAAGTGTGCAGGCGGACGTTTTTCATCTCTACTCGCTCAAGGCGGGCGCGGCTTACGGCAGCGTGCTGATCAACTATTTCGTGGTCGGCGCACCGGCTAACATGTGGCGGATTTCCGTGCCCGACGGGATCGGAAATATCGACGTCAGCGGCCAGAACGTGGGCCGCGACTGGCGGCGCGATGGGAACGTGGTGATCGTTCCTCTATCACGCCCCGTGCTCGGAACAGGGACCGTTCTGCTCACTTTCGAACAACCGATGAGCGCCCGAGGTGGAAATCTAACGCCGGGCGAGGTCCGTCCGCTGGATGTGCAGGCCGAGCGCGGATACGTGCAGGTGGTCAGTCCGCTACAGGTGAATTTCGAGAAGCCTGTTAGCGAAGGGCCACTGCTGGCGATCGATGCCAGTGAGTTGCCCGCCGAGTTCCGTTTGCTGAGCAGTGCTCCGACACTTGGCGCTTGGCAATACACCGCGCGTGATTTCAAGATCGGGATGAAGATCGAGTGGTTCGAACAGGGCGAGACAGTCGAGCAGGTCGTCGATTTCCTCAAGCTCTCCAGCCAAGTCTCGCGTGACGGCCAATGGGTCACGGACGCGCGGTTTTTCGTAAAATCCAAGGGCCGGAATGCCCTGCGCATGGTGCTGCCGAAAGGCGTCGCGCTGTGGGAAGCCAAGGTGGACGGCGAGGCGGTGAACGCGCGTTCGGACGGCGGCGAAACGTTGATTCCCTTGCCGTTGAAAACCGATCCTAACCAAGCGGTGGAAGTTGCACTGCGATACGGGGCGCGTTCGGAAAAAGCGACTCAGCCGAGACTGGTCGCGCCGGTGTTAGCCGCGCCCGTCGTGATTGGGGAGTGGACGGTGACCGGCGATGAAGGTCGCCAGCTCGTGCCACGCGGCGGCTTGGCGGAATTGGTGAAGCCGGCGCTCGCGGAGACTGGATGGGAATGGTTTGGAAGGCATCTGGCTGGGCTAACGATGATTTTCGTGTTAGGGGTGATAGCCCTGATGTTAGGAAGAGGCGAGCTTGCGGGAGCGCGGAGGATTTTTGCCATCCTGAGTGGGATTGCCTTCATCGCCGCGGCGATGGCGATGGGTCTGTCAGCGGCTGCGCATGGCCGGGTGAATGCTGCTGTTTTGGAATACGCCGCACCCGTTGTCGCAGCAGGCAGCGTGGTAGCGGTGGAGATTGGCAACGTCGCTCCGTGGGTGGCGAGGACCGGTTTTGGGATGTGGTTGCTGTTTGTATTAGGCGTGGGTGCGATGGCATTCGGCCGGATGGCCAAGTTAGGAATCTGGGTGGCAGTGGGCCTGGCGTTGATTCTCGCGGCGTTTTTCACAATCCGCGGGGGGGCTGCGCTGTCGTGCGGCGTGATCGCTTCGATTGGCTTGTGGTGGCTGCTGCCGCGTATCTGGCAGGTGATCCGGGATGCGAGAGGAACAAAGGTCGTAGATGCAGTGGCGGCGCTAATGATTCTAGCAGCTCTATTTTCTAATCAATCCAATGCCGAGGAGATTCCCGGCGTGAAGCCCGCTGAATCCATCATCCATGATTGGAAAATAAGTGACGGACGCCTGCACGGCACCATGGAAATCACCTTGCGCGGAACTGCTGGTGATCGTTTCCTGCTGCTCCAAGCACCGGCCACTCTCAGTGGCTTCGAGGGCGCGGGCCTGCGGGTGGTGAAAGCGCCAATCGGCGGAGCTGACGCCTATTTCATCGTTGCAGACAGTAGCGGGCGGATGACCGGCAAGGCGACTTTTGAAATGCCGCTCGCCGATCCGGTGAAAGGCTGGCAGCTCCCCGGCGGACCGGCAGCAATGCGACAGGTAACGGTGCGCTGGGATCAAGCGGGCTGGGAGTTTTTCTCGAACGACGCAGCGAAGACGCAGGTTCTGATAGGGATTGCCGCCGGTGAGAGTGGGGCGACGATGGTGCTCGGCCCCGCAAATCCAGTGACTCTTCAGGCGCGCCCGATCCAGCGCGATCTCGGTGCGGAGGAAATGAAGTTTTTCTCCGAAGTCTCTAACCTATTCCTTCCCGGCCCGGGCGTGGTAAACGGCAGGCATCGGGTGGCGATCCGTCCGGCGCAGGGGCGTGTTGCGTCGCTAGTGATGAGCGTGCCGGATGGATTTACCGTCAGTGATGTGGGCGATGGCCCAGTCGGATCGTGGCGTTTCGATCCTGAAAAGCGCGAGCTGCGGGTCGCGGTGGAGCCAGCGCAGGACCGCGCGTTCGGTCTAACGATTGAAACCCAGCGGGGCGAAGGCGCGCTGCCGATGAACCTGGAACTCGAACCGGTCCGCGTGAACGGAGCCGCGGGTGAAGTTGGATTTCTCGCACTGGCATTCGGTGAGGACGCGCAACCGGAGACGGTGGATGTCGATGGACTCTCGCGGGTGAACCCAGAGGATTTCGGTGATCGACTCATCCCGCGCGACAAGGAGGGAAATCCGTTGGTGCTGCTGCAACATGCGTTCCGCTACGGATCGGGAGCCGTGAAAGCCCGTGTCAAGGTGGCGGCGGTCGCACCTGAATTGCGGGCGGAATCGTGGCAGCTTGTTTCCCTTGGCGAAGACCGGATGGTGATGGCGACGGATCTATCAGTGACGATTACCCGCTCAGGGGTTTTCCGTTTAGCAGTGGAAATACCGGATGGACTGGAGATCGAAAGTGCGACTGGTGAAGGCCTCAGCCACTGGACGGAAGGCAAGAGCGGCAACACGCGCATTCTTACGCTGCACCTAGCAGGAAAGACCATTGGCAAGCGCGAGTTCAATCTCACACTCACCGGTCGTCCGCCGGGAGCACAGGCGAAGTGGGCGGTGCCGCGACTTTCGCTGCGTGAGGCATCGCGTGAAACCGGCGTGGTGACCATTGTCCCCGAGCGCGGCCTTCAGGTGCTAACAGTTGACCGCCGGAACGTTTCCCAGCTCGATCCCCGCGAGCTCGCCGATGCGCCGAAGGACACCGCCCGCGCGGCTTCGCGTCCGGGTGCGCTGGCCTATCGGTTGTTGCAGAGCGATTGGTCGCTCAATCTCGCGATCAGCCGGCTCGATGCCTGGGTGACGGCTCAGGTCTATCATGAAGCGACGCTGCGCGAGGGCCAGATGCTGACGCGGGCGGTGATCGGTTATAAAATCGAAAACGCTTCACTCAAATCCCTGCGCGTAAAAATCCCCGGCCTCGACGCCACCTCCGCTGCCACCGTGAGGGCGAACGGTGCGGCCGTGGCCGACTTCGTGCCGGTCGAGGGCGAGGAAGGGCTATGGGAGATCCGATTCCAACGCGGCGTGGCCGGGGAAACCAGCGTGGACATCGAATACCAGCGTGCCAGCAAGGACGACGGCATGGAAGTGATTCAGCCAATCGTGTTAGAGAACGTGAAGAAGCTTTCCTACTTCGTCGCCGTGCGTGCCGGGGGCAGACTCGAACTGGAATCCGGGGCCGCACCACGTGGCTGGCAGAAAGCGGATTGGGCGGTGCTGCAATCCACGCTCGGACAGGTCGCCGGGAATGTCGCGCCGCTGATGGCCTGGCGCGTGGCGGATCCAGAAGGCCCGCTGCCGGTGGTTTTGAAACGCCACCAACTGGCGGATCTTCAGAAACTCCGGGTGTCGGACGGCAGTCTCACGACGCTGATGTCGCCCGATGGCGATGCTCTAACGGCGGTGGATTTAAAAATGCAGGTCACCGGGAAAGGCACGCTGCGCCTGAAACTACCGAAGAATGCAGCGCTCTTTAACGTGCTGGTGAATGACGAGGGAGCCACGCTGGTCCGCGAAGGTGACGAGTGGTTGTTCTATGTTTTCCCTTCACCGGAAGTCGGCCGTCCGGCGACTGTGCGCTTTGTTTATTCCGCCGGCACATCGAAGGGCGAGCGCCTCGAAGGACCCATCCTGAATGTGCCAATGGAAAATCTAACGTGGAGAGTCCTTGTCCCGGAAGGCTGGCGAATGGCGGATCACGGCGGCGATTTCGATTTAAAACAACAGGAGTCGATGGGCTCGTTCCGGTTGGAGGACTATCAGTCATTTGTCCGTAGCAAGAAGCAGAGCGACTCGAAAAGTGCCGTCGCCTTACTCGACCAAGCGAACGGTTGGCTTGCCGCAGGTGATCAGGAAAAAGCCAGCCAAGCCTTCAGCAATGCCGTCCGCAGCAACCAGCTCGACGCGGCATCGGGCGAGGATGCCCGGGTGCAGCTCCGCCAGTTGAAAACCCAACAGGCGGTGCTCGGCCTGAACACCCGCCGTCAAAAGCTTTCGCTGGACAACAATACGTCGAACGCTCCCGCTGCTAACGAACAACTCGAACGCGCCGCTGAAGCCAACCCGGTCCTGCGCGGAAATTACAACTACGACCCCAAACAGTTCGACCGTTTCCTCGAAGGAAACACCGCTGATGAAAACTCCGCGCTCAAGGAAATCGCCAACCGTATCGTCACCCAACAGCTCGCTGCCGAACCCGCGCCGGTAGCGTTGGATGTCACACTGCCGGAACGCGGCACCGTCCTAACATTCGGTCGCAGCGTGCAGGTGGACGGCGCCCGCCCGATGGCGATCGAGCTGAAACTGAAGCGCTCCGGCAGCGGCTACGCTTGGCTGGGCATGCTGCTCTGCCTAACGGTCGGCGCGATGGGTACGGTGCGGAAAATGGCCTGATGGAAATAAAACGTCAGCCGTCGTCACACTATCATTTTAGAAAGGGGTGGCGTTTGTTTGCCGGGCCCGGGATAGTGGTCTTTTCCTTGGTGGCAAACTGATCGCTGCTCGCAGCGGTGCCGATGATCACCTGTTTTTGCACGCAATCGACCTTCCACTCTTCCAGTTTTTCTTCGAACTTGCGTTTCCTCAATTCCATTTCGCGAATGGTGATTCTGCCGAGGTCGATGGAGATGCGTTCGTTCGGTTTCATCGGGGCGAGCGCCAGTTTTCCGAGGGGTTCTTTGACGAGCGTGTTGGAAGTGTCCGTATTCCGCATTACTAGTGCGGCGCCAGTTAGTTCCGCGCCGGTGATGGTGACGGACGAGGTGTTCACGATTTCCACGCGCAGGGCGTAGGTCTTTTCCTTGGTGTCACCCTGACGGCCGTGCATTTCGTGATTCGAGTCGAGCACCTGTCGTTTCACACTGAGGGTGACTAGCGGTTTCGGCTCATCGGCGGCCTGCACGGTGGCGGATAGAGTGATAGCGGCGAACAGGGTGATGAGGGCTTTCATGGTAGAAAGGAAACATTGCAAACGATGAAAAGTTGCCGGAAAACTCTCCGCGCGACGAAAATCGTTCACGCTTCCTCTTCCCAAGCACGCTTCAGTGCCGGGCCGAGCGGGCTGTCGAGTGCTTGGTTCCAGTGATCGCTGGTCCGGATGATCGGGAGTTCGGGAAGGATGCGTTTTTCTGAGCGCTCTGGCTTTTTGATCGAGAGGGCGTGGAAATATTGGCCGCCGTCGGTGGCCGGACCGACGACCTGATGGGTGGTGCGGCCGAGGCCTAGCAGAGCTGCATGGACCCACCGGGCACCGAGATTCGGGCACAGGATTTCGCCGGACGCGTGGACTGTGAAATCATCGGAATTTGCGCCGAAGTCAATTTCCCAACCTTGGGTGCGGAAAACGGTGTGCTCATTTTGCCAAGAATCCGCGAGTCGGGGGAGTAGCCAGAAACGGACTGCTTCGTGGCCGTCGTCCGGGGTGACGAGCAAGCGCAAGCGTGTTTCGGCGAGCCCGCGGAGCTGGCGCAGGGTGGTCACGGCAATGGCCCGGTAGCGGCGGGCGGCCTCCTCGGGGCCGTGATCTTCGGCCATGTCCGGCAGGACCCGGCCGGGAAGGGGCTCTTGGATCGGCAGGGAAAGCAGGCGCACGGCGCGGAGTTTGCCCAGCTTGAACGGGCGGCCAAGCCACAATTGATTCGGATTTGCTTATTTTCCACGTTTGAAAACAATCTTGCCCCCGGGCGCGACTCGGGGGATGCTGTGGCCAAGCGAAAGTCATGGCAGCCAAGGATAACAAGAAACGGGGCGAGATCCCCGAACCGACGCGATGGTCGAACGAGATCATCGGGATTCTCTTGATCACTGCCGGGTTGCTGATGCTTCTTTCGCTGGTGAAATATAGTCCGGCGGATCTCCCGAGGTGGGGGATGCTGGAGGCTTTCGCCGGTAAATCCGGTGCGGCGAGTGAGAACCTGATCGGCCCGGTGGGCGGTGTGCTCGGTTTTCTGCAAGTCCTGCTTTTTGGCGCTGCTGGCGGCCTGATTCCAGTGGGTTTGATCTGGTTCGGGATCGTGAAGCTGGCTTTCAACGGCAAGGTGTGGCCGCGAGCGGTAATCGGATTCAGCATCCTCTTGTTAGCGGGCGCGGCCTGGTTGCACGCGGCGGATATTTTTTTCAAGGAATGGTCGCAAAATTGTAGTCTCAACAGCCCCGGCGGTGTGATCGGCGCAGGTCTGGGTGGGTTCGTGTTGACCAACGTGATTGGCAAGGCCGGCACACTCATCGTGACGACCGCAGCCTATCTGGTGGCGCTGATCTTGCTAACGGGGCAAGAACCGGTGCGTTTCGCCAAGACTTGTTATCGGCTCGTGAGACTGAAGTTTCATGAATGGCAGGCGGGCCGCAGCGAGGCAGGGAAAATGGCCGCACGCGAGGCGGAGATGCTGGCCGAGCGCGAACGCCAGCGCGAGCAACGCCGCAAGGACCGCGAGCAGACGAAGGCACCTGTTTCCGCAAAGGGGCCTGAGGAGGATCCGCAGGCGCTCTTGCCGTTGCGGGAGATCCCGACGCCGCAGATCATTGATGCGTCACAACGCCGGGCCATTGATCCCGAACTCATCGGGAAAAACCCTTTCAGCCGCAAGCCTTCCCCTGAGCACCAAGGTCTCCAAGAGGGCAGATTTCCTAACTATGAAATCCCGCAGTTTACCCTCCTCGATCCTTTACCCGAGGTGGAAGACTCGGATGCAGACGATGATCACAAGGAGGAGACCCGCCAGGTTATTATTGATACGCTCAAGGCCTTCGGCATCGACGTGACGGCCGGGCCCATCACCCGGGGCCCCACCATCACCCGTTACGAGATCTATCCTTCTATCGGACTGCGTGTTTCCCGTATCTCGCAGTTAGAAGCAGATATCGCCCGCGCCACTTGTGCTGAGCGGATCAATATCCTCGCGCCCATCCCCGGCAAGGACACGGTCGGCATCGAAATTGCGAACAGTAAAAAAGTCGCGGTTCCACTCCACGAGCTGCTTTACTCGACGGATTTCAACTCCTCCAAGAAGAAGATCCCGCTCGCCCTGGGCAAGGACGTCTATGGGAACACGGTCATCGCCGATCTAGCCGCCATGCCACACTGCCTCGTGGCGGGAGCGACGGGTTCCGGGAAATCCGTCTGTATCAACTCGATCATCGCGTCCATGCTTTTCAAGTTCAGCCCCGACGAGCTGCGCTTCATCATGGTGGACCCCAAGGTGGTGGAAATGCAGATGTATAACAGACTGCCTCACCTCGTCGTGCCGGTCGTCACTGATCCGAAAAAGACCGTGGCCGCCCTCAAGTGGGTGGTCAACGAGATGGAAAAACGCTACAAGATTTTTGCCAAAGTCGGCGTCCGGAATTTCGATAGTTTCAACGCCCGGCCCAAACCGGAGAAGGAAAAACCCGTCCCTGAGCCGGTCGTAGAGGAACTGCCGAGTGACGATATCGAGCAGGAAGCCCCGTTCGATCCTGCCGAATTACTTGATCCCGCAGTCCCTAGCAGCCACCAGGCCCCACCGTGGACGATGATGGATGATGAGCCTGATGCGGAAATGGACTCGCTGGCCTCCGCCCTTAGTGATGGCGACCTCGGCCCCGAGGCAGACGAAGAGGACGAGGAAGTTTACGAAGAGCAAATCCCCAACAAGTTTCCTTACATCGTCGTCCTCATCGACGAGCTTGCGGACCTGATGCAGACCGCTCCGGCCGATGTGGAAATGTGCATCGCCCGCATCGCGCAGAAGGCACGTGCCGCCGGCATCCATCTCATCATTGCCACCCAGACGCCGCGGGCGGACGTGGTCACCGGCATCATCAAGGCGAACATCCCGTCCCGCATTGCCTTCCAGGTTTCCTCCGCGCTCGACTCCCGTGTTATCTTGGACACCAAGGGCGCGGACAAACTCGTCGGCAAAGGCGACATGCTCTATCTGCCACCGGGCTCCGCCAAACTGGAGCGCGCCCAAGGTGCCTTCGTCACCGATGCCGAGATCGAGCGCCTCATCGACCACTGCGCCGCCCAAGCCAAGCCGCAGTTTGAAAAGGAAATCCAGGCCTCCATCAACGGCGGCGGCGATGATGAGGACGACGACGACGTCTCACAAGCCGACGAAGAATTGATCACGAAATGCATCGAAGTGGTGCGCCAAGAACAGAAGGCCAGCACTTCTCTCCTGCAGCGCCGCCTGCGGCTCGGCTACACCCGCGCGGCCCGGATGGTGGATATTCTGGAGCAGCGCGGCATCGTCGGCCCGGGCGAGGGAGCGAAGGCGCGCGAGGTGTTTCTCAAGTAATTTCCGGGCACTGTTGGAAATTGTCGAAAATAGGAATTTTCCGGTTGTCAAAACCCTCAGCGCCACTCTTACTGCCGCCCCGCCCGCAAGGGTGGTCAGTGTGTAAGGCCCGATAGCTCAGTCGGTAGAGCAGTGGATTGAAAATTCACGTGTCGGCGGTTCAAATCCGTCTCGGGCCACCTTCTGAATCAACGAGTTACGAGAGAAAAAGCTTATTGGTGGAAAGCTGTGGTGCCGTTATCCCGCAGGAATGGGACGAAGATTTCAGACGGCCTCTGTGACATCGCTGCAAACTTTGCGGATCGTGACGTGTGAGGATGCTCTGATCCCTTTCCCAATCTTTTTTGGATGGCGGTAAGCAAGCTCGTCCCATAGTTCCTAGCGGGAAACTTCCTGAAATATCTGTTAGGCCAGGCCGGAGGGCGGGGAAATGGGGGGTGATGCACACCATTCCATAAGATCCGGCGAGACGATGCCGGGCCGAGTGGGTCACAGTGCTTCCGGTTGATTGCCCGAATATGGTTCAACCGCGTGGCGGATCGCTCCGGTCCACACGCCCCGCTTCGGTCATTCGCTACTAACCGCCACTCCATCCGATGATCAATTTCGAATCGTTGAAGGAAATTTTCCAAGGAATCACTTCGTTGTTCGAGGTTTCACCGCAATTGGCCATGGCCCGGCTGGGGCTCATCATTCTGGGGTTTGTTCTCATTTTTCTCGGACGCAAGGGCGTGCTCGAAGCCTTGATCATGATCCCCATGGGCCTTGGAATGGCCACCGTCAACGCGGCGGTGATGTTCTTCGATCCGCTCAAACTGCACGGCGGCGTGGGCACCCTTTTCGTCGAGCCCCAGGCAGGAGCGACGCCGCATGCCATCCAGAACGCGGCCGACCTGATGGTAATCCTGCAGATCGATTGGTTGCAGCCCATCTACACCTTCACTTTCAGTAACGGACTCATCGCCTGCTTCGTATTCATGGGAATCGGCTCGATGCTCGACATCGGCTTCATTCTCGCGAGGCCTTTCACGAGCATGATCCTCGCGCTGTTCGCTGAGCTGGGTTCGTTCCTCACCATTCCAATCGCGACTTGGTTCGGCTTCACCCTCAAGGAGGCGGCCGCCATCTCCATCGTCGGCGGGGCGGACGGGCCGATGGTGCTTTTCACTTCACTCAAGCTCGCTCCCCACCTGTTCGTGCCGATCGCCGTGGTGGCCTATCTCTATCTTGGGCTCACCTACGGCGGGTATCCCTATCTGATCAAGCTGATGGTGCCCAAGCGGCTGCGCAGCATTCCGATGGAGCCTCCGAAGAACCAGAAACAATTCTCCTCGTTCGAAAAAATGGTGGTGGCCGCAGTGATGTGCGTGCTGCTTTCGTTCCTCCTGCCGGTGGCGGCACCGCTGATCTTCTCATTGTTCTTCGGAATCGTCGTGCGTGAATCTGGAATCAAGGCCTTCCAGGATTTCATCGGCGGCCCGCTGCTCTACGGATCGACGATGTTTCTCGGAATGATGCTGGGAATTCTTTGCGACGCCAACACCATCATGGATCCGAAGGTCCTGCCGCTACTTCTGCTAGGTTGTCTTGCGCTGCTCTTCTCGGGCATCGGCGGCCTGCTCGGCGGCTACTTCATGTATTTCGTGTCAGGCGGAAAAGTGAATCCTGTAGTCGGAATCGCAGGTGTCAGTTGCGTGCCCACCACCGCCAAGGTTGCTCAGAAGGTCGTTTCCAAGGATAACCCACACGCAGTCATCATGCCCGCGGCCCTGGGTGCTAACATCAGCGGCGTCATCACCACCGCCATCATTGCGGGCATCTTCTGCAGCCTGCTCGCCAAATACATCGACTAGACACCCACCCTGACATCCCACCCTCATGGAAGCCCTCAAGTTCATGCTCGCGGCCTACGGCCTCACCATCATCTTCGCGATGATCATCGCCTGTTTCATCCCGGTGCTCGCCTGGTTGATCAAAAAAATGAACCTCGATCCTGCGGAAGAGCCCGCCGGCATCTCCATCCCTTCTTCCGACTCTCTGAAAGAGGAGCAAGCCGTCGCGGTCGCGATCGCCGTCGCCCACCTGCAGCGGAAATAGCCCGTTTTCAAAGGCCAACTGTGCCTAACCGTCCCACAATCCGATGAAAAAAATCGATTTCATGCTCACGGCGTTCCGTGACGGCTTCCAATCCGTTTTCGGAGCCCGCGTCTTTTCGGCCGACTACCTGCCCTGCGTCGAGTTCGCCGCCAGGGAATGCGGCATCACCCACTTCGAGGCCGGCGGCGGGGCGATGTTCCAGTCGCCGTTCTTCTACTCAAATGAAAACGCCTTCGACGTGATGGACGCTTTCCGCAAGGCGACCGGTCCCGACGCGCAGTTGCAGTCGCTCTCCCGCGGCATCACCAGCGTCGCTCTCAAGGCGCAGCCGCAGGCCATTCTTAAACTCCACGCCGAGCTGTTCAAAAAACACGGCATGACCACCATCCGGAACTGCGATGCCCTGAATGACGCGGAGAATCTAACTGCTTCAGGTCACGGCATCGTCGCTGCCGGACTGAAACACGAGGTTTCCATCACCATGATGGAACTTCCTCCCGCCTGCCGCGGCTCGCACACGGTCGAGTTCTATGAGAAAACCCTGCGCGACATCCTTGATTCCAAGCTCCCCTTCGACTCGGTCTGCTTCAAGGACTCCTCGGGAACCTCATGTCCGCGCAAAGTCCACGAGACGATCCTCATGGCACGCCGCATCCTCGGCACGAACGTGAAAATCGCCTTCCACTCGCACAATACCGCAGGCACCTGCGTGCTCTCCTACATGGCCGCCATCGAGGCCAGCGCGGATCAGATCGACCTGTCGCTCGCTCCCGTCTCCGGGGGGGCCAGCCAACCGGACGTGCTGACCATGTGGCACGCCCTCAAAGGCACGGAATACACGCTTGATGTGGATGTCCCGAAAATCATCGAACTCGAAGATATGTTCAAGGAAAGCATGAAAAGCTACTTCCTCCCACCCGAGTCGATGCGGGTGGACCCACTCATTCCTTTCTCTCCAATGCCCGGCGGCGCGCTAACAGCCAATACCCAGATGCTCCGTGACAACGACCTGATGGGCCGCTACTCCGAACTCATCCACGCCATGGGGGAAGTGGTGAAAAAAGGCGGGCAGGGGGCCTCCGTCACCCCGGTCAGCCAGTTCTATTTCCAACAGGCGTTCAACAACGTCATGTTCGGCCCCTGGGCCCGCATCGCCAAAGGCTACGGTAAAATGGTTCTCGGTTACTACGGCAGGACTCCGGTTCCGCCTGATGCCACCGTGTTCAAGATTTCGATGGAACAACTCGACCTTCCTCCCGCCGCCGAGCATCTCAAGGCGCTTGAAGAAGACCCGAAGCGCGGCGTGGCTGCGGCGACGGCGATGCTCAAGCACGAGCATCTGCCAATCACCGACGAAAATGTCTTCATCGTGGCCACCTGTGAGGAAAAGGGCGTGCTCTTCCTCAAAGGGCAGGGGCCCATCGGCGTGCGCAAGCGCAACGCCACACCGGCCGAACCAGTTCCCCAGGCGTCGTTCAGCAGTGCCCCGTCCGTGTGCACGGTCCGGCTGAACGGCAACCTCTATCGGGTCGTGCTCGACGGCACCAACGCACTGGTGAACGGCACCATGTATGATGTGGAAGTCGGCGAACCCGGCGTGGAATCCCAACCCGCGCCGATGGTCAGTGCGGTTCCCGTGGCCGCGGCTCCGGCGGAGCGCCCCCCGCTAACAGCCACGGTGGTCCACGCGGCAGCTCCCGCCCCTGCCGTCGCGATGCCCAAGACCGCGCCGAAACCCGCGGCGGCCAAGACTACGGGGCAGCCGATCGTCACCCAGTTGCCCGGCCTCGTCCTGCGGATCGAGAAATCGGTGGGCCAGGCGGTCAAATCGGGGGACACCATCCTCATCGTCGAATCCATGAAAATGGACAACGCCATCCTCTCCGCCGTGAGCGGCACCGTCACCGCCATCCATGTCAAACAGGGCGACCAGGTGCAGGCCGGGCAAGAGCTCGCCACCATCGGATAGATCACCATGCCACGCTACCGGATCCATGAGTTCGCCGAGTTGGATTCCACCAATCTCCACGCCCTCGCAAACATCCAAGAACTCTCCGACGGCGACGTGATTCACGCGCACGTCCAGACCAAGGGCCACGGCCGCTTGAACCGCCGGTGGATCTCCCATGTTCCCGGAAACCTCTGCCTCTCGCTCGTGCTCAAGCCCGGACACGGCGCACCCGCAGACCTGCCACTCGCCGGGCTCTCCCAGCTCCTCGCCTTGAGCGTCTGCCGCGCGCTCGACGCCTGCGGCACCCAGGCGAACCTCAAGTGGCCTAACGATGTAATGGTCGAAGGCGGCAAGATCGCCGGACTGCTCGCGGAAACGGTGACCTGCGGTGGATTCACGGGTCTGGTCCTCGGCCTCGGTGTGAATCTGAACCTCGACCTGGAAACAATCGCTTCCATCGACCAGCCCGCCACCTCGCTTTCGGCATGCACTGGAATGCCCGTGGATGTCATCGGTTTCCGGGATGGGATATTGAAGGATTTCTTCTCCCGCTACGATGAGTTTCTAGCAGCAGGATTCCCGCTGATCCGCAGCGAGTATCTCGGCCGTTGCAGATTTATCGGCACCCACGTCGGCGTCCTTCGCGGTGGGGAAGCCATCCACGGTCTGGCTCACACGATCTCCGCCGGCGGGGCGCTTGAAATCACCACCCAGGACGGCCTGCTTCGCACCGTCGAACTCGGTGAGATGTTTGAACTCTCCAATCATTGAACCACCACCATGCCAGCCCATCCGATAGAACCGACACCCTGGATGATCCTTCCCTTCGTCCTGCTGCTCGCATGCATCGCACTCGGGCCACTCGTCAATGCCAAGGCCTGGGGCCGCCACTACACCAAGGTCGCGCTGGGACTCGGTGCGATCACGCTCGGCTACTATCTGGTCGGCCTCCAGGGGGGGGCGCACGTGCTTTCCGTCGCCCACGAATACGTCAGCTTCATCATTCTCATCGGCTCACTTTTCGTCGTTTCCGGTGGCATCCACCTGACGGTGAAGGGCGATGCCACCCCATGGGAAAACGTCAGGTTCCTCCTCATCGGTGGTCTGGCCGCGAATCTGCTGGGAACCACCGGCGCCTCAATGCTGCTCATCCGGCCGTGGATCCGGATGAACAAATACCGCGTCAGCCCCTATCACATCGTGTTCTTCATCTTCGTGGTGTCCAACGTGGGCGGCTGCCTGACACCCATCGGTGACCCGCCGTTGTTCCTCGGCTACCTCAAGGGCGTGCCCTTCTGGTGGGTCGTGGAGCACGGCTGGCCCATGTGGCTGACCGGCATGGGCTTCCTGCTGACCACGTTCTTCGTCGTGGATACGATCTACTACCGCATCGTGCCGAAGGCGGTGCGAACCCTGGCCGACCCTCCGGACAGCTATTATTTCAACGGCATGCACAACGTGTTGTTCCTCGGAATGATCCTCGGTGCGGTCTTCGTGAACCACCCGCTGTTCCTGCGCGAGGGACTCATGCTGGCCGCGGCGGCGGGCTCCTGGTTCACCACGCGCAAGACCATCCACGAGTCGAACGAATTCAACTTCCATCCGATCAAGGAGGTGGCGATTTTGTTCGCCGGCATCTTCGTCACCATGATGCCCGCGCTCGACTGGCTGCAGGCCAACGCGGCCACCTCTGCGGAAAAGCTCGGCGGCTTCGCTCCGGACATGTTCTACTGGGGCAGCGGCGCACTCTCCAGCGTGCTCGACAATGCGCCCACCTATCTCAGCTTCCTCAGTGCTGCCTCTGGAGAAGCGATCAATGATCCGGCGAAAATCGCGGCCCTTACCGGCGATCCGACCTTCGGCGGCCTGCTGCTCGCCATCAGCATCGGCTCGGTGTTCTTCGGGGCTAACACCTACATCGGCAACGGCCCGAATTTCATGGTCAAGTCCATCGCGGACCAGCAGAAGGTTGCGACACCCTCATTCATCGGTTATGTCCTCCGGTTCACACTTCCGGTCATGCTGCCCATGCTCGTTTTAGTATGGTTCCTGTTTTTCCGCCGTTAGCCCATGAGTCCTGATGAAATGCCAAAGACGATCCACATCATGCCCGGGGTTCCACCAAGCTCTGCAGATGTCAAACGCCTGCCCGTCAAGCGCCGCAAGCTCTCGCTGGACGACTAAGAACAGAGCGTGCTCGCCTCCGATACCGGCATCCTGTCACGGGCCAGCTGCTAGCAAATTGCTTTCTGCGGGAGGCTCCTGAAACGGCCATCGGGGAGGCCTGGAGGGCGGGGAAATGGGGGTTTTTCACGCCCCCGGCGTGGTCAGCCGAAAGCGCTAGATTTTCCCCACCGTCTGTGAGGCGATCCAGCATACGCGGTGATCCACCGGAATTCAGGCGGTCACAGCCAATCAGTCTCCTCGCTTGTGACGTAGAAATAAGATCCCCCCTTCTGATCTTCTCCACGGTCAGACTGCGGAGGGCAAAGACTTTCCGGTCGCCGGGGAAACCATCCGACTGAGGGAGCGGTTGAGAAATTGCTTGTGCGGAAATGCATGCGGCGGCGATGGTGAAGCCACGATGTTACGGCGATATGCAGTTTGCGGGATCTTGGCGTTCATGGCGCTTGTCCATCCTGCATTGGCGCAATCGGCGGGCGTCCTGAACTATCAGGGGCGCATATTCGCGGATGGGAAGAAATTTACAGGAAACGGATTTTTCGTCTTCAGCATTCACGATACGAACGGAGTGATCCTCTGGGCCTCGGGAGACTTTCCACAGGAGGGCTCGAAGGCATTACCGAAGGCCGCATGGCGCATCGCAGTGCAGGACGGTGTTTACCAAACGCGCCTCGGTGATACGGGTGCGGGCATGCCGGCACTGGATGTGGGGCAATTACGTTCTGCTGCAAATCCATCGCTGAGGGTTTGGTTTACCGATGGCATCAAGGGCTGGCAATCCGCCGGAGATTCACCGATCAAGCCGGCGCTCTCCGGGGTAGCCTCGGGAGCCACCATCACCGGTGGCCAGGCCGAGCAAATTCTGCGCGAGCTGCGTGACATCCGCTCTCTTTTGCAAAAGCCACAAGGCACACCCCCGCCAGCGGTGCCGGAAGCTCCCAAAATCGTTACCGTTCCCACGGGCGACAGTCCGTCGCTGGGTGCTGCCGACGCGCCGGTGGTGCTGGTGGAATTCACAGATTACGAATGCACGTTTTGCAAGCGCGCCCACGATGACGTGCTTGCCGCATTGCAGAAAAAGTTCGTGGATACCGGCAAGCTGCGTTTTGTCAGCCGCAACATGCCGCTGGCGATGCATCCCCATGCCGAACCGGCGGCGAGTGCGGCCATGTGCGCGCACGCGCAGAAGCAGTTTTGGCCGATGCACGACAAGCTATTCGGCATGAGTCCGAACCTGACGGAAGCGGGGTTTCAGTCGGCAGCGGCTGAGTTGAAGCTGGATATGAAAGCGTTCGACGCCTGCATGTTAGCGAAGACGTTTTCCTCTCAGATCAGCCGCGACATGAAGGATGCGATGGCGGTGGGCATCACCGGCACGCCGTCGTTTGTCCTCGGACGGTCGCAGGATGGCATGGTCACCGGCATGCTGATGGTGGGAGCGAAATCCTTGCCGCAGTTCGAGGCGGAAATTGAAAAACTCTCGGCCGGGAAATAATGTGATGAATAGCAACGAACGTGAATCCACCACCCCAGGCGTGCCTTGGTGCCAGGTTTTGGGAATCCTCGCTACGGCGATGTTGCTCGGCTTGATTTATAACAACTCCAGCCCGTTGGGTGTGCGGGCTACTCGTGCCACTGCCCCGGAGACGGCTGAAAACGCTCCCAAGCGGATGGGGTTCGTCAACGAATCCATTTCACTGACTTTGGAGGAAGCTCGTGGGACCATCGCGCCAGCTCTCGCAGCTCCTCCAGCGAAAGTGCTCGATTTTCCTCATCTCACTTGGGTGCAGGTTAAGCCGCTGGTGGCCGCCGGAAAAGTCGTGCTCGTGGATGCTCGGGCGAAGACGAACTACGACTTGGATCATATTCCCGGAGCTGTTTCGCTGCCGGCGACCAGCTCTGCGGCGGAGGTCCTGACCTTTGCCAAGGCATACCCGAAATCAACCGCGTTCGTTTCGTATTGCGGTTCGGAGTCATGCAACGCCTCGCGACAAACGAGTGAAGCGCTGGCCAGGATCGGCGGCTTCGTCAACGTGAGCGACATGCCGGGCGGTTACGCAGAATTTCTAGCAGCAAAGCCATGAAAGTCACCTTTGAATTCGATTTGAAAACCGCCGTACGCTGGGTGCTGGCTGCGTTGTTGATCTGGGCGGCGTTGCCGAAAATTGCCAACCTGCACGAATTCCAAGCCAATATGGTGGCCTACCAACTGCCGCTGCCGGAATCCTTGATACGGCTCGCCTCCGTGGTCTTGCCATGGCTTGAATTCTTATGCGGTATGTTGCTCCTCACCGCCGCCGCGCGCCGTGCGGCGTTGTTTTGGACGATGATTTTGTTCGCCGTCTTCGTCGTTGCGACCGGCCAAGCGTGGGCGCGCGGATTGGAAATTTCCTGCGGCTGCTTCAAGCTCGATTTCCTCGGAGAAGGTCTGGTAAAGATTTTCGAATCGGTGAGTTTTGCGTTCTTCCGCGCGCTGCTTTTGCTTGCGGGGGCTGTCTATATCTGGCGGGCGGCGGATCGCCTGCCCGTGGCGAAGCCGGATTAAGCGCTCTTGTTTTGTTCTCGCTATTTCAATGGCGGTCTCTGAGAGTCAGCAAATAGTGGAAATCGTATGAATCTCGCAAAAGCTACCATCACGGGTGCGTTTGCCGTCGGCCTCGGGCTTGCGGTTCTCCCGGTGTCGGCTTTTGCCGCCACCACCATCAGCGCGACTCACAAGTATTCCTATGGCGCGAACTTCGGCTGGATGGACTGGAGTGGGGATGTCAGCAATGGCGTGGTCGTCACTGATTACGTCTGCTCCGGCTACATCTATGCGGCCAACGTCGGCTGGATCCACATGGGCAGCGGATCGCCGGTCAATAATATCAGCTATCAAAACAACTCCATGTCCGACTACGGCGTGAACCTTGATGCGATGGGCAACCTGCGCGGCTATGCCTACGGCGAGAACATCGGCTGGATCAATTTCGAGAACTATGGCGCCGCCAAGCTGGACCTCAGCACCGGCATACTCAGCGGCTATTGCTACAGCGCCAACTGCGGTTGGATTTCCCTGAGCACCCGGTTTAGTTACGTCCAGACCGACACGATCCTACCCGGTCCGGACACCGATGGCGATGGAATGCCCGATGCCTGGGAGCTGATCAATTTCGGAACGCTGGCAGCCGGTCCTGGTGACGATCCCGATGGCGACGGAAAGACGAATCTCCAGGAGTATCTGGCAGGCACCAACCCCAATGATCCGGGCAGCTCCCTCGCCATCACAAACTACACGACCACCGCCGGCGGCACGAACACCGCGCTCACTTGGCAAAGCGTGCCCACCCGTAATTATTTCATCGACCAGAGCCTGGACTTGAGTCTGGGAAGCTGGTCCGACAGCGGATTGGGACTGGTTACATCCGGTGGTATTTCAACGACCCAACTTTTCAGCAACCCGTCCGCGCCAAAGCGCTTTTTCCGCGTGCGCGCCATCAAGCCACTCTCCCCGTGATTTTCTCCCACTGATTCCATTTCCATCGGTAACATTATGAAAACCCTGCAATTCATCCGAACTCTGGCCATCGCCACCCTGCTAGGCGGCGCGCCGCTGCCACTGTTTGCCCAAGGCCCGCTGAACCCACCCGGTCCGCCCGCGCCGATGATGAAGACGCTCGTAGAAATGGAACCGCGAACTCACATCGTTTCATTGCCCTACACGATCACCGCCTCAGGCTCATACTATCTAACGAACAATCTCAACGGCGGCGGAACGGCGGCCGGTATCATCATTCAGGCCAGTGGCGTGACCATCGATCTTCGCGGATTTTCTATCGAAAACTGTATCAGTGGCATCAGCGCGGCAGGCGCGGGCGTGACCGATGTAGCAATCCATAACGGCATTGTTAGAGGCTGTGCGGGAGCGGGCATCGATCTCGGAGTGGTCGCCAAGGTCCGGCTTGAAGGCGTGATTCTCACCGGCAACGGTGGGGATGGAGCTGGTATAGGCCCTGCGTCTTTGGTCACCCTTTGCACTGCCAAGGAAAACGGCTTGAACGGCCTCGTGGTGGGAGACGGCGGGAAAGTGTTCCAGTGCGTCACTCAATCTAACGGTGGAAACGGAATCGCGGTGGCATCCACCTGTCAGGTATCGGACAACAACTGCAACCTCCAGGCTGCGGGAGCGGGCATCGCCACTGCTGGAAACGGGAATCGCGTCGAGGGCAACTCCTGCAATCAGAACAAATACGGATTCCAGATCAACGGCACTGGCAATTTGGTCATCCGCAACAATGCGTGCTCCAATGGGGTTTCTGACTATTCCGTTAGCACCGGTAACAATTACGGGCAAATCCTCACGTCACCTGGCGCGGGATTCGTAAATTCCAATGCGTGGGCCAACTTCGGCTGCGGCACGCCGAACAACGGAACCTGCGCCGTTAATGTGGATTGCGATGATGGCAACAACTGCACGACGGATGTCTGTCAGGCGAGCGCTTGCATCCACACGGCCATTGCCGGTTGCGGCGGCGGCGGTGGCCTTGGTAGCGCCTGTATGACCGCTGCCGATTGCAATGACGGCAATGCCTGCACCACCGACGTTTGCCAAGGGGGGACATGCGTAGCAGGCCCGTTAGTTGTCTGTGATGACGGTAATGCCTGCACCACCGACACCTGCAATGGATCGACCGGCTGCACCTACACACCCATCCCCGGCTGCGGGACTGCCGTCTGTGGTGACGGCATCGTGCAAGCAGGTGAAGCTTGCGATGACGGCAATCTTGTCAATGGCGACGGATGCAGCTCCAGTTGCCAGTTGGAAGCGTGTTCCACCACAGCGCAATGTCCCGGTGTGGATACGGATTGCCAGATGCGGACCTGCACGTCTGGCACTTGTGGATTCACCTTCGCCGCGAATGGCACACCCGTAACGAATCAAGTTTCCGGCGATTGCAAACAGTTGATCTGTAACGGTGCCGGCGGCACCTCGAATACCGTCAATAATTCCGATCTTCCAAATGATGGCAACCAATGCACCACCGACACCTGCGTTGCCGGAAATCCTGTCAACAGCCCATCGTCTTACGGGACGGCATGCGCTCAATATGGCGGAACCATCTGCAATGGCGTAGGGGTCTGCATCAGCAACGCCATTTGCGGTGACGGCATCGTGCAAGCAGGCGAGTCATGTGATGATGGAAATACCACCAACGGCGATGGCTGTACCGCGACTTGTTCCGTCCAGAGCGGATTCACATGCGCCGGTTCGCCAAGTGTCTGCACGTCGGTTTGCGGCGACGGTCTCGTTGCGGCAGGCGAGTCATGCGATGACGGCAACAACGTGCCAGGTGACGGATGTTCTGCGGTTTGTTCTACTGAGGTCGGCTTTACCTGCGTCGGCTCACCCAGTGCTTGCACCGCAGTGAACTATGCGTTGACCACGAGCAAGACCGGCACAGGCTCAGGCAGCCTCACCAGCAGTCCAGCAGGAATCAACTGTGGGGCAACGTGCTCTGGCAACTATTCCTATGGCACGGTGGTCACCCTGACTGCCGCGCCTCAAGCTGGCTCAAGTTTTACCGGTTGGAGCGGTGCCTGCAGCGGCATGGGAACCTGCACTTTGACAATGACTTCGGCCAAATCAGTGAACGCGAATTTCTCCAGCGCCCCTTAAACCGTCACAGTTCGAGGTGGGAACTCAGACTGCCAGGAATTTGCTTTCTGCGGGAGGCTCCTGAAACGGCCATCGGGGAGGCCCGGAGGGTGGGGAAATGGGGGGGAGATCCAGCCATCGTGATGGATATCCGCTAGGGACGGCGCGGCCGTGGCCGATCCGATGAAGGCGACGAGCGCCGTCACTGCGACGGCAATGCTTGGATGGCGGTGTATAGCTTGATAGTCTTCATGAAATTTCGGTTGAGGTTTCTACGCGGTTAGTCGCAGTCGAGGCAAAGTAATTTCCTATCGTCCCAACAAGGCAGACTTTGAAATCGTTGAATGAGCTCATGGGCGCTTGGACTCGATCATTTTCCGGCATCCTTCGCAAGAACGGGCAGCAATGCGTCCTTCCAGATCTGATAGCCACTGGCATTCGGGTGGAGGAAATCGCGCGTCAGGTCCTTGCTGACATTTCCATCCGCATCTAGGAATTTGGAGCCGATGTCGAGGAAGCGCACGTGGTTGCCATCATCCAGATTGGAGATCAACCGGTTCACCGCAGCGATGCGGGCGCGGGCCGGATGGCTGGCGGGATTGCGGGCTGGGAGTATCCCCATCAACAGGATCTTGGTATCGGGCATTTTTTCGCGCACGGTGGAGACGATTTTTCGGATGCCGTCGGCGACCCATTCCGGCTTTTCATCCGGGCATTGCAGGATGTTGTTCACTCCGATAAGGATGACGGTCGTCTTCGGCGCGAGTCCGTCGAGTTCGCCGTTGGTGATGTTCCACAGCAGCCCCTCAGTACGCATCGCCGCGATGCCGAAGTCGGCCGGCTGATAGGGCGCGAATTCCGCCCAGGAGTCCTTGCCGTTTTTTGGCCACCAGTCAGTGATGGAGTCGCCTAGAAACAACAGGCCCGTGGGTCCCGCTGCTTTGCGTTTCATGAATTCCTCATGGCGGTATTTCTTGAAAAGCTTGGGCGTGACCGCATCCGCCGCAGTGCGTGGTGGATCGACCGGCTTGGCGACGGGAGTGAGGATGGCGGCGAAACCATTGCGGGAGGCCACGTGGCACTCGATCATTCCGTTCCTGTCCACGGTACTGGCCTCGACGCGCACCTTGGTGGGCGTCTGGACGGCGGGATCGTCGGTGAAGAGTTCCAACTGATAGGATTTCCCTGGGGGAAGGAAACCAAGCGGGATCTTGAAATCTCGCACTTCAGTCCCGTTGAGCGCCCCTACAAACCAAACATCGCCGCTGCGACGGGCGATGGCCGCGTGGCTACCGGGGTAGCCGTCCAGCGCACGGGTTTCATCCCAGACGGTAGGGAGACGCTCGAAGAAGTTCATTTCCGGCACATCCTGAAGCACGGAAATCCCGCCGCCCGCCTCGCCGATGGCGGAAGCACCGGCCGGGCGATCATACCAGAAAACCGACAGCCACGGGCTATAAATGCAGACGGCCTTTGCCAACTGCGCGCCGTGCGAGCCCATGCTGCCGACGCGCGCCGCGAAATAACAATTCGTCTGGTCCGCTGGCCCGGCGAGGCAGCGGGTGAAAAGCGTGCGGAGCACATCCTCGCTCCTCGGCGATTCCTCATCGCCGCGCACGCCTTCGGCCGTCATGAAATTCGGCAGTGTCCGCTCGACGCCGGTCATCCGGTATTCGTCATGCACATCCACCATCAAGTGATATTTGGCGCACTTGGCGATGGCATCGTGCAGCCAAGCGGTCCACTGCTGCGGCCCCACATTGACGAAGCCAAACTTGATCCCGGCGACACCCTGCTTCTGATAGAGCGGGAGGAGTTCATCGAGTTGCTTTCCGAGGGCGCGCTGATTGACGTAGAGAATGACGCCGACGTCTTTGCTTTTGGCATAGGCGATCACGCCGGGCAGATCGAGCGGGCCGGGCGAGCGTTTGGGATCGACGGTGACGGTGCTGGCATCGGATCGGTCATCGCCCTCGGGGCCATACCAACCGGCGTCGAACATGATGAACTGAAGCTTGTGGGAGGCGGCGAAGTCCACGCAGGCCCTGGCTCCCTGGGTGGTGAGCGTGACCTCGCGCAGCACCTTGCCCGGGCGCAGCCATGCGGTGTCGCCGATTTGGTTCGGCTCGTTGAGATTGAGCAGGAAATAGTTTTTCTCTAGCAATCCGCCGGGCGAGGAGGCGGCGCGCACATAGCGCCATGGCGTTGCGAAGGCACCCGCATGGACGGCGGGGCCATCGATGCTGGCCACCAGCGTGGACCCGCCGCCGGACGTGAATTTCATCCGCGAATGGTTGGCGAGCGCCGCCTCGCCCAGCGTGGCGAACAGGTTAGGCGCGAGCTCGGCGGTGAGTGGCCGCTCGACCTTGCCCTTGACGGCAGAAACCGGCTGGCGGGTGATTTTGCCTTGAGCCGTTTCGGAGGTCCAGACATCGGCGTTGGCGGGTAGCGGGAAACTCGTCTTTTCAGAAACCACGGTGACTTTCCCCTTGCCATCGACGAGGTAACGGAAGGCGAGGCCCTCGTCATAGGCGCGAACCTGCAGGCGGACGGCGGGGCCGCCATTCGCAGGCTGGGCCAGCACCATGGTTTCCTCATGGAAGCAGTCCGGAATCACCGAGCGTTCGCCATAGGGTGGCTTCCAGGTGGTGTTCACATCGCGCGTTTCCACCGAGCCGATGGGGCCTTTGTCACCAACGATCCTACCGGCATCAATCTCCATGCCGAGTGCGCCGCGGATGACCAGCGGATGCCCGCCGGATGTTGCCGACCAGGCGAGCGCACCCGTGGACGAGTCGCGTTCCAACAGAAAAACCAGCGAACCATCCGGGCTGGCAATCGATCGCCCGGTCGCAAACTTCGGGTTGTCCGCCATGGGCACGGCCGCGCTGAGCTGCTGCGGGCGGGTCAGCGCGATGCATCCTACGGCGCAAAGCATACGAAATCTGACAGAGTTCATGGGATAGGTGAAGAGTTGATGGTTTGCTTGTTAGTTAGAATTCCGCCGTGCGAGATTTAAGATGTTAGGCGTGCCGCGCTGACGACCGGCGAGTGTGACGCACCAGAGATTTTCCCCGGCGGATTCGACTGCCGCCTTGCATCCCTGCGCCGAGACCAGTGACAGCGCTTCATGGCTGAAAATGAACAATTTTCCCTCGCGAGCACCGGCATCAGTCAGGTCGATGGTCACGGAGTTTCGCTCCGTCCGCAGTTCCTTGAGTTCCGCTGATCCCATGCCGATGTGCAGCGTGGAGCCGACCAGCACCGGGCCATCCGTCACCGGAGTGAGCCGCAGCAGGGCGGAAGCGTGACTGGGCAAGGATTTCAGGGCAAACCGGCCATCGGAAACCCCGAGGTATTTCCCGTCCCAAAACGACCAGACGTGGAAATTTTCTCCCAAGCGCTCAAGCGGCACACCGGCAAGCGAGACATCGGCCGGCTTTCCCTCGGGATTCCAAAGCAGCACGGAGGCGAAGTTTCCCCATGGCCGCGAGGCCACGAATCCGAAGCGGCGGTGCCACGGATCCGTCTGGCCGTCAAATGCGCGCCCCTTGTCAGGCGTGGGCGGCAGCAGGACTTCGAAATTCCGGCGCGCTTCCGCATCGAGTTTTGGCAAGTTTTCGGAGGTCAAGGTCATGCCTCCTAGCAGGCCGACATACGAGTGCCAGACGCGCGACAGATCGTCGTTGCGGAAGGTCAGGTAGGTCACGTCCGGGTCATTGGCGAAGAGAATTCCGTTAGCCCACGCGTTGGTTCCGGTGGCGTTGATGATGTCTGCCATGCAGACGCCTTTGTAGAGCTGTTTCAGCGAACGCGATGTGTCGGTGCCGATCCGCGCCGCATCCGCATAGCCGAAGCAGGCGCGGTTCAGTCCACCCACACAGGCGTCAAGATAGGCGTCCTCACCGATGGACTCGCGGTAGATCCGATAGATCTCGCGGGCGATCTCAAGGCGGGTCTTCTTCCGGTCATAGCGAGTTTGCAGGTTTTTGATCCACAGGAAATCCAGCTTGAAATACAGGAAACCCTCCGCCACGCGGTCTAGCAGCATTTTGCGGACGAACGCCTGCACCGCCGGGTGGCTGGCATCCTGATATTCATTGGCGGTGCCATCGGGGTGTCGACCATTCAGGGACGTGCGCACTGGGCACAGCCAGATACCGGGCAAGGTTCCCGCCGCGCGGATTCGGTCCGCCGTCGCCTTCATTCCGTCGGGAAACTTTGCGGGGTCCGCCTGCCAATCACCGTAGGCCTTCTCCCAGCCGTCGTCGATCTGGATTAAATCAAGCGGCAGGTGGTCACGATTCGCACGCACGTCATCGCAAACTCCGTCTATGAACGCAGAATCGATCGCCTTGCCGCGTCCGTACCAACTGCACCAGCCGCCGAGCGGTCCGCGCGCGGTGCGGCTGCCATGAGTGGCGGCCAGCCATTTGAACAATGCGGGCGTCGCCGCATCGAATGGCTCCGCCATCACCGCCACTTCCTCGGAACACCGCGTCTCGCCCGGATCCACCACCACATCGTTCATCTCGCTGGAAATCATCAGGTCGATGCCCGAGGACGTCACTTCGCAATGGAATCGCACGTCCGACACAGCCGGCCCCACCGCGCCCATCAGAAGCCCCTGTATCCCAACCCCACGGTAGAGCGTCATGGTGTCGAGATACTGGTGCTTGGCCCCCGCTTTGAGTACCGCGGAGGGATTGAATCCACCGTCCGCAGAGTCGTGCGAGTCCAATGTGGAGACAAACCATCCGTCCAATTTTCCATCCAAGCCAACCGCGGTTCCGATAGACCGACACAGCTGGAACTCGCGGAGATTCACCGGCGCTCCGGAACGGTTTTCGAAAGTCATGCGCATCGTGACGGCCGCCATATTTTCCAAGCGGCTCAAGGTCCACGAGACCGAGTAACCCCGCGCGTCCTCCCAACGGAACGTGCGAGCCGCTGCGGGCCCTGCGGGAGTCTGGCAGTTTTCGTCGGAAACCACCGGTTCGCCTTGCGGCACGAGCGCCACCGGCGGCCCGTCCTTTTCCGTGACAATCAAGACGCCGGGGCTGCCGGATTGGAACCTGAATCCCGCACCCTGGAGCGTGGCTCCGGCGGCGGGCGGCGGGCCTTCCGCAGCGCGAACCACTGATACCAAAAACAACGCGGAAAAAATATGTGCAATGCTGGAGAGTTGGGGGAGTGGGATACGCATCATGAACAGGACTTCAAATACGGAGCCGGAACCCGGATCATTCACCGACAGCAGGGTTGCTCTTTCCAGGCACGCGAATCACATCGGCTCCCCGGGTGATGCTATTGGCGTTGAACGAATCGATGGCGAAGTAATAGTCCACTCCGCCAGTTAGGCCGAGGAAGGGATTTTTCCGCCACGGGAACTTCTTGATGTAGGGTTTCCAGAGCGGGATCTCAAGCGGCAGCTCCGTGGCGTCGCGAATATCCACTGCCAGATAGAGTTTGTCCGGCGCGGTGCCGTATCGGACCACGTATCCTTCGGCCCCCTTGGCCGCTTGCCAGGAGACCTTTGCGAAACGATCGTCCGCCAGCCTTTCCACCGTTAGTCCGTGTGTCACATCCGGCGGCGGATCCGAGCTGATGCCGAAAACCCGCAACCCGCGCACCGCGGCTTTCCCGCCCGCAGGCATGTGGAGGATCCTCAGGCGGACGTGGCGGGCCACCACCGAAGTTTCCAGCTCCGTATAGTCGTGCGGCGAGTCGCGGAGATTGTCGCTCTTGTCGAGAAGTGTGCGCCAGGTTTTCCCGTCATCGGAAACCTCTAGCAGGTAGGGATGACAGAGCGGTTCCTCATGTGGGACATTGAAGACATCCTGTTCGGCGAAGTTAACTTGAACCGCCGAGATGCGCGCCGGTTTTTCCAAATCCACCGCGAGCCACTCATTCGTTCCAGTTTCACCGCTCCACCAGGTGATCATGTCTTCATCCACCGCGAGTTGCGCCGGGTGACCGTCGAGACTCGAAGATGCGGTCGCCGGTTTCCGGTAGGAAAGCAGCATCCAGCCCGCGAGATTGCCGCCTAGTTCCGCCCGGTGTTCCGGATGTGGTTTTTTGCCGATGCCATACTGCGGCAGTTCTCCCAGATAGGTATCGGTGAACATCGTGTTGTCCGCGTCGAAACCGGCCGGATAGATGGCCAGCCGCCGTTCCCACAACCAAACCACCGAGGCATCCACGGTGGTGGCGCGCCAGAATCCGCCGGTCGCATCATTGAAGACGCAACTGTTGCCCGCGCCCTTGCAGAATCCGGTGGGATCGTATGAGGCCGGATTCTGCCTCTGGAATTGCCACGGCCCCTTCACGCTCCCGGACGTGAACACATAGTCCCGGTAGCCGTAAAACGCGCTGCCGGTGGAATGCGCGTATTCCATAAAATAGCGGCCGCTGTGTTTCATAAGCTGGCCACCCTCGCCGCAATTTTCACCGATGAGCCATGGCTCTGGCTGGCAGGTGCGATAGGTGCCGGCCCAGCCATCGCGCCCGATGTCCGGACGCTCGGGCACGAGCTGATAGCCGTTCACATTCATGCAAGGCCACGGTCCGCCGAGATCAGCCAGCTTGTTCGCGGGATCTAACTCGCGGGTGTAAAAGCCGCGCTCGCGCGTCCTGAGCCCGACGTGATAGACGCGCCCGTCGTCGTCCACCATGAAGCCGCCCTCGTTATCGGTGTCGCCGAGCCGCCCGCGCACCTTGGTCCATTGCCCGCTCTTGGGATCGGCACTCTTGTAAATCGCGTCGCGGTGGTGGCAATAATACAGTTCGTCGCCGATGACAAACAAGTTGGGCTCCCAGTAATCCAGCGGAATTCCGCCGGTCTTGACACGTGTCCAGCGGATCATGTCCTTCGAGTGCCAGTAGGCTTGGGAAACCGAACCAAACAGATAGTATTCGCCCTTGAAGAAAATGCATGCGGGATCGGCCGCCTCACGCCACGCTCGCGTTTGAGGCGGTGCAGGTTTCAGAACGGATCCGGGCTGATAGGCCTGGAGGTGATATTCGAGATTCAGAGGATTGCAGAAGGTCGCGGGATCTGCCGACGCATTTCCTGCAACCAAAGCGAAAATCAGGTATGGCGTGCGGGCGATCATGTTCCTTGGATTTCTATGAATGGGCAGCTGGAAATTGCTTTCTGCGGGAGACTTCTCAAACGGCCATCGGGGAGGCCCGGAGGGTGGGGAAATGGGGGTTGCGGGGGAAAAGGGGTGGATGGGTAAAGCTGAAATGTTGAAAACTGAAGTTCTGAAAGAAAGAAGGCTCCGCAGCACGCCGAGAGCGGGCGAGAGTCGGATATTTCACGGCTGTTTCCATTTGGCACGAGCGTCTTGTGTGTTCAATTTCTTCCCCCCGACGCGGCATTTTCACGGTGATGATCTCTATTGGAGGCGCACTGCGTCTTTTGGGGTGTTCCGGTTGCCGGACCTTCGGGCGTATTCGAGAACCAGAATCCGGCCGTCGTCCAGTCGGATTTCAGGTGCCGTCCATACCGGGCTTTAGTCGAAGCCGTCTGGGTCGGGATTCGGGGTAGTCCGGGGACGGTTGAACCCATCAAGGTCCGGCTCGTCGTCGGTAAGACGCCTGCCGTTGCTGCTGGCGACGGTGAGCGTCTTACCGGTGGCGGACGGACGCGGTGCGTGCAGCGGGATTTCGAGGTGGAGGACGTTGTCCTTGATGGTGTTATTCATGGATTGGTTGTGATCCTTTCACTCCATTTAGCGAGTGAGCACAATCAGGTGATTGTTGAACGGCGTGCGCCCCCAGAGCGGCGAGATTTCGACCTTGCCGAAAGGCGTTAGGGTCCGATGGAAATCTTCGGCTGTCGGGTAGTGCGTGGGTGCGGCCTTCATCCAGGATGTCGCCTTGGCCAGCAAGTCGCCGAGCACCGTGATCCTGAATCGTATGGAGTTATCACGCAGGCCAGAGCGGATCACGAGTTTTCCCTCAGGAGCGACGCGTGCGGCGGCGAGATTGAGCAATGTTTCCTGCTCATTCGGGGTGAAAAACTGAAGGATGTCCAGGATGCTCACGTTGCCATTGTGCTCGGGCAGTCCGCTTCGGGCGTCGTGGTGGGAAAAGGTGGCGTCGCGGGTGCTGGATGTTTCCGCTGCTTGGGTGGCCAATTCCACTTTCCGCTGGTCGTAGTCCAGTCCGTGGATCGGCACATCGATGCCTTTCGCGCGGAGGAAAAACGCAAGCAGCCCCAGACCACAGCCGAGGTCGAGCAGTGGTTTTTCGGTTCCCCGGAACTCTTCCTCCAGCGCCGCATAAAGTGGGTCCGTCCGCAGCTTGGCGGAGATGTAGTGGTGCTCCCAGCGGCCTGGAAACAGCGAGGCGATCTTTTGAATGCAGGGATCGCTCACGCGGAAGGTGGGTTCAGGTGTTCAAGCGGATTTGGGCCGCGCAGAGCAAGTAGCGGCAGACGCAGGAGAAATCCGAAGAAAAGGCGGATGTGCATGCGGGTGAGCAGAACGTTGTCCCGGATGTAGCGGAATTGGGAAATGCCGCCCTCTTCCTTGCTCGGATAGCGGACCGGGGTGGGGAGATTGATGATCGGCACGCCTTTCCACGCCAGACGCACGGCCACCTCTGGATCGAAATCGAAGCGGCGAGCGAATTTTGTGGATTCGAGAACTGCCAGAAGATCGGCGGCAGGGTAGAGGCGCATGCCGAAGAGCGAGTCGTCCACACCCCAGCCAAGCGTTTCCAGATTCGCCCAGAAATTCGAAACTTTCCGACCGTTCACCCTCAGCGGCGGAGCTGATCCGTCAAAAATCGGCCTGCCGAAAACCGCTGCTTCCGGGTGCGCGGCCGAGAGTTCGAGGAAACTCGGGATGGAAGCTGCCGGGTGTTGGCCATCAGCATCGATACTCAGAATATGGGTAAATCCGGCAGCAATCGCCTTTCTTAGACCGTGTAAAACCGCCGCACCTTTACCTGAATTTTTTTGTAGAAAAATAACCTGAAGTTTTTCGTCTTTAAAGTTTTCCAGCAATTGAGGAGAGCCGTCTGTCGAGCCATCAATCACCACCCAGACCGGATTTCCGCAATTGGCGACTGAAGCGACCGTTTTAAATAGGATCGGTCCCGTATTGTAGCTGGGAATCAGAATAAGTGGACGCACCTCGGGCATGTGGAGTTTGCTTTAAGGGCCAAATCCGCTTCGGGCAAGCCAAGTGATACAGGGATTGGTAATTGAAATACGAGTCTTGGATTCCTATGTGTAATGGAGAAATTCTGTGAGGTGCCTTTTTTGTTAGCCCCAATTACTCCGGGCCGATCTGCCGCCGGAGCGGGTGGGGTTTTGAAAGCTCGTGCTCATAGACGGCCGCGAGGCGTGCGGTGAATTCCTGTGATGTTTCGTCCGGCTGGGCATAAAGCGGTTCACCCAGGTCAAAATGAATCTGGATCGGAAAAACCGGCCGTCGCCATAGGGGCCAGCCTTTTTGCAAAAAACGGGTATTGCTGCGAATGAAAATGGGGTAAACCGGCACGTTCGCATGGAGGGCAATGATCGCGCAGCCGCCCTTGATTGGATTGATCCAGCGCGCTTCGGGTCGGGTCCGGGTGCCTTCGGGAAAAAGTAAAAGCTGCCCGCCGCGGTTGAGTGATTCCGAGGCGTGGCGTATCATCCGTGTCATGCCGTCATTGGCGATGTAGCCTGCCAATCTTGCGCCGCCGCCGAGGAGGGGATTCATGAGAATCGGCTTTTTCATCACACAAATCGCCTGCGGTAGCCGGGCGATGATGAAAACCACATCCCACAGCGAAGTGTGATTCGGCGCGGCGATAAATGGGAGATCGATCTTTCCCAATCGATCGAGCGCAGTGAGATCCGAATGCACGAGGTCCGACCACCGGAGGAGGACGACGAATTTCCGAAAAAGCTGGTGCAGCAACGTGCGGCCGAGTTTTTCGCCCGTGCTCCGGGGAAGTATCAAATGCAGTGGGCCGCCGATGAGGGTGAGTAAACCGCCGAAAAATCCCCAGTAGGACAGCCCCAACGCCATCATCACATAATCCCATGGCGCACGCAGCCACCAGCGGAGCGACATGGCTTCCGGTGAATTGATCGACTGGGCACTGGGATTGCTGGATGGCACGCAACCAATGGGTAATGGCAATGGCGTTGCGGGTCGAATGGTATTTTCTATGGCAATCGGCTTGTCATAACCCGGTAGCGGGGTGCGATGATCCGGCGCTGATGAACTCCGATCTTCAAAACGCCCTTTCTTCTTTGCCGCACGGGCGATCTTTCCGATTTTTGGATGAGCTGGTCTCGCTCGATCCGGGTGCGGAGGCGGTGGCGAGCTATCGGGTGAGGGGTGACGAAGCGTTTCTCGAAGGGCATTTTCCTGGAAATCCGCTGATGCCCGGAGTGATCCTCATCGAGGCCATCGCCCAGCTTGGGGGAGTCGTCATTCAGACAGATCGCACACACCCGCCGATGTCGGACCTGCGGCTGACCGGGGTGCGTGCCGCAAAAATCCTCGGCGCGGCAGTCCCAGGAGATCTGTTGGAAATCCGAGCCAAAGTGGAAGGTCGCCTTGGTGGACTCGCGCAGATCGAGGGCGCGGTGAGTGTTTCCGGAAAACTGCTTGCCACGGCGAAGGTGACGCTCAGTGGCACAATGTAGTCGTGGCCTTCAGTCCATTCTTCGGGAAAGGCACGATGCAGGAAATTACGGACTGACGGCCTTTACTACTTTAAATCACACACCCGCGACCAGTCGGAACCGATCGCGGGTGTGGCCCTATTCCATGAAACATCCCGGAAAATTTACGGTCCGTCCGCATCGGGGACGGCGGGCTGATTGAGGTGCATTTGGATGCCGTTGCCGTTGAAATCTCCATTCAGGTGGAGGTTGTCCAAACGTTTGCGGATATCGGCTGGAGCAGCGGCTTTGTCCTGCTCGGTATCCCATGGACCCGTCCAGATGACCTTGTCCATGTTGTCGCGGATCGTGACTTCCTTGCTGCCATTGTTTGCTTTCACTTCCACACTGCCTTCGGGGTCCATCATGCGGAGAGTGCCAGCCTGAAGGTGGATACCGCCGGCGTTCATCACTTGGGGAGCCCCGAGTGCCTTCTGCATCTGCTTTTTCATTTCTTGCAGCGCATTGCCCATCGCTGGCGGAACCGGTGCGGCAGGATCATCCCCGGCGCGAAGGTCCAGAGCACCGATGTTGCCCTCGATCGCGCCACGAATGCGGTCGGCGAGGTCTTTGGGAAATTCTTCCAGATTGAGCAGATCCATCGGTTGTGTCGCGTTAGCGGCCACTCCGGCAGGACGGCTGCCGAGCGTGACGTCGATCTTCGCCGGTTTGCCCTTATGGATCATTTCTAAGGTCACCTTGTCACCCGGCTTGAGGGCGGCGACGCCTTTCGAAATATCAGTTGGGGAGTTGATCGCTTGGTCGCCCATGCGGGTAATCACGTCATGCACCGAAATTCCAGCCTTGGCAGCGGGACCGTCCGGCATCAGAGATCGGACAATGATGCCCTCGTTGGCCTTGAGATCGAGGTGCTCGGCGAGATCGTCAGTCACGTCCGAAGTGACAATCCCGAGAAATGCCGTTGCGGGAGCTTCAGGCAGTTCCTTTTCCACGGCTGGCGGATCGAAGCGCAGCGGCTTGATCGCCGGAGCGTCCGCCGCAGGGGAATTCACGGCGGGTGGTGGCGGTGAGTTGTCCGCAGGAGCCTCAAGCGCGAAGGCCGGAGCGACCAGCGCGATGGCGATGCCAGTGGAGAGGAGTTTGGATGATTTCGTTTTCATGGCTTTCCTGAAAAAGTGATTAAGTTAGGAATTTTGTTTTGATTTGATCAATCTGTTCTATCGGGAACGAGCATGTATTTTACACGCGGCTGTTCGACTTCTACTGTCCTACCGTTGGCGTCCTTGAGGGTAACGTGATCGGTGTAAACCACGCGCACCACGCGGTGAGGTTGGTTGTTGGATTTCCAGACGACGCCTTCGTCATGCACCTCACTCAGGCCGCGGTTAAAGCTGGCAGGGACAAAATTGTTAGCGTCACTCGCTGCGACGGGGGCAGAGATCTTGTTGGACGTTTGGGCTGTCGTCTTCGGCGCTTCCGTGGTGGGCACGAGCAAGGCAGAAGCCGCTCCGATGAGGGCCACTGCGGCCGCGGCTGCCCACATAGGACGGTTCTTGCGCTTTTTGGGAGCAGCGTTCCCGTTAGGAAAGAGGATGACTTTTTCATCCACGGAGAAGTGGATGCCAGCGGTGATGGATTCCAGGCTGGCGAGGAAGTCCGCAGGCAGTCTTGTGGGGGAGGTTTCTCGCAGGAAATTTTCAAAGCGGATCTCCTCATGGGTCAGCTCCGTCCAAGTGCCATCGGCGGAGGCATCGAGGCGCGCCAGCAGCGCCTCGTCCAGCGGGGCGGCTTGGAGCTGGCGAAGTTCCTCTTCAAGGTTGGATGGATCGTGCTTCATTTTGATTAGATGGATAGATCGCCACGGCGGCGGGCGGTGCTGAGACTTTTCTTGAGCGCCTCTAATCCATAGCGATACCGGGAGGCTGCGGTGTTTTGAGAAATGCCGAGAGTTTCACCAATTTCAGCGAAGGTGCGCTCGCCCCAGACTTTCATGATGATCACTTCCGAAAATTTTTCCGGCAGTTCCTTGAGGCGGACCTCGAGCTGCTCACGGGTTTCATCGTCGGACGAGTCGCTTTCGAACCACGGATGGTGCGCTTCGTATTCTGTGTCCGCCGCATCGGCCACGACGTTGTCTTCCCGGCGTTTCCGGCGGTCCACACTGCGGCTCAGATCGATGGCGAGGCGGCGAATGGCGGTGTAGAGATACGGTTGCCATGCAGCCTGGCCACCGACGAATTCGCCGGTGCGGACTTTTTCTACAAGCTTGACTAAGGCGTCCTGAAAAATGTCCTTCGCGTCCTCGTGGGAACGAGTCTGCTGCCGTGCAAACAACAGGAGCTTAGGACCATGCTCTTCCAGCCATTCCCTCCATGCGGAGGCGGCTGGAGGAGATTCAGAAACCGCAGTCAAGGATGTCATTGGTGTAACTTCATCCATGGAGCGGTGTGGGGTTGGGGATTTGTTTGCTTTGTTTGCGAAAATGTAGACCCAGTCACCTACAGCCTGCTTCTTCCAATTTCAATGTCCAATCAATCTGTTCCGTGTCGCCTCGTCCACCGGCTCGCACAGTCGGTATCCCTCACCGTGGCTTGGGATCGTCATCAGCAGTGCGTCGCGCTCGAAAGGCGAGGGGAAGTCCAGCCCGATCAATGCTCGGCCGATCCGTTCGCCGGATTGGCGGTAGTTGAAATAGCAGAGGCTCGCGTTGCCGCGGATGCGCTGGTCGAGGAAATCGTGCAGGGCTCCTGGCCGCTCGTAGAAATCCAAGCGCAGGAACGCCGGATTCTGTAACAGATCGCCACGCAGCGGGATTGCGCGGAAAGCAATGTCGATGGCCCCGGTCAGGTCCTCCCAAGCAAAACCGTGCGCGTCGAGTTTCTCCGGCAGAGCGTCCAGCACCGCCGAGTCATCGGCATTGATCGTGAATGCGGGCCAAGCTTCGTCATCGTCGGTTTTTCCATACTGGAAATCCGCGATGTTCAGCCCTTCGAAACAAGTGTCTAGCAACTCCAGCATCGTGCCCGCACGCTCCGGGATGCAGACGCGCAGGGTGCGGCTGGTTTTTGCTCCCGTGCCCACTGATTGCGCGATGAGGCCGAGTTGCAGGAAATCAATGTTTGCACCGCAGAGAACGACTAACACGCGCTTGCCGATTAGGCTTTCTCGATTTTTCAAAACTCCCGCTAGGCCCATCGCCCCGGAGGGTTCCGACACACAGCGCAGGCCTTCCCACAGCAATCGGATGGCCTGGCTCACTTCGGCGTTGGTTACGGTTTCGATACGGCTGAGCGTGTCTTTGCAGATCTGAAACGGCAGTGCGCCCACTTTTCTAACGGCGGTGCCATCGCAGAATAGATCGACAGTTTCCAATGCCACCGGCTTGCCTGCCTCCAGTGCTGCCTTCATCGATGCCTGGCCTACGCCCTCGACGCCGACGATGTCGATCTCCGGCCAATAGGTTTTCAGCCAGTTAGAAACGCCCGCAGCCATCCCTCCGCCGCCGATCTGAAGATAGGCGGCATCGAACGGGCCATGTCCTGATAGGACGACTTCGTCCGCGAGTGTGCCTTGGCCCGCCATTACCTTGAGGTCGTCGTAGGCATGCACATAGACCGCTCCAGACGCTGCCTCGTCGGCTCGCGCGGCGGAAACCGCGTCGTCATAGCTATCGCCCGCCAGATGGATTTCCACGAACTCGCCGCCGTGATGGGAAACCGCAGCCTGCTTCACTTTCGGCGTTGAGCGCGGCATGTAGATCCGCGCCTTGATGGACAGCGTCCGGGCGGCAAGTGCCACTCCCTGCGCGTGGTTTCCGGCGGATGCTGTGACCACACCGCGCTTCGCTTCGGCAGGTGAAAGCACCGCCATCCGGTTGCAGGCACCGCGCCATTTGTAGGCTTTGATAGGTGATAGGTCTTCGCGTTTGATCCAGATTTCCGGTCCTGGTCCGGATAAGGTCAATTGCTCTAACGGCGTTGGCTTGCCGAAGCGGTAAACTCGTTCGCGAGCGAACAGGATTTCCTGCCGCAGTTGCCGGTCCAGCGGCAGTTCATCACGTTCCATGCAGGAGGATTGCTGGAAAAAGAGCTGCCTGCAAGGTTCCAACGATGGAGGAGCTGACGAAATTATTTTGGGAATATTTTCTGCGAGTGTCTCTCCCATTTTACACGAGGACGCCGCAATGAGGCACTGGTGTTCCAACAAACAACCAAACTACTGAAATCATGAAAACCATATCCAATACCATCCGCGCTCTGTTCACCACCATCGCGTTCGGCGCTCTCGCCTCCTTTGCCTACGCTGGGGCCGGCGTTCAGCATTGGCAGACACTCGGCAAGGAGTCGCAGTTCAAAGAGCTCAAGCCCGGAATGACCGCCGCATTCGTGTGCAGCAAGTGTAAGACCATCTCCGAGATGCCGATCAAGTCTGCTGAGCAAGCCATGAGTCTCTGCAAAGAAGGTGGATCCGTCGAGTGCCCGTCATGCAAAATGGTCACCAAGGTGGTCATCAAGCGCGAGCGCAACCAGGCTCCTACCCACACGGAAGTCAACTATGTGAACGATAAGGGCGAGGACTGTGCTTTCATGGCCGTGAAGAACGACAAGATGTGATTCGCCGATGGCGGTCATCCCAGCCCGCCCGCGAGCTGCGGGCCAGATCGACGAAGCTGTGGCACCCGTGCCACGGCTTCTCGTGTTTCGTGGAGCCAGAGTCTCCCAATCCCGCCTCGACTCGTCCATCGACTTTTGCCAGTTTTCCGGCCTCATGTCATCACCTTCCTCTCATCCGAACGATCCCCTTCACGGCATCACGCTGGAAACCGTCCTGCGCAGGATGGTGGACAAGCATGGTTGGGAACGTCTAGCGGACCAGATCGAAATCCGTTGTTTCATGTTCGATCCCACCATCAAGTCCAGCCTCACCTTCCTCCGCAAAACCCCGTGGGCGCGGAAAAAACTCGAAGACTGGTATGTTTATGACGTCACCCGCGGCTGGATCGACGGGCGGAATTGAGAACATTTCGAATGGAAATGAATTCAGGAAATCACCTAATCTCATCCTCTAGCTGTTTGAGAAACTCTTGCAGAAAAATCGTGCGCCGCACCGCTTCATTTCTGCCAGACGTGGTTTGCATCGTTCCTTCCAGCTTGAGCAGCTTGCAGTAGAGATGATCCAGAGTGTAGATGGAATCATCCGCCGCGCGGTTCTGGCAGAACGGATCTGCCACCTCATAGAACTCCCGTTTCATCTCCGCTCCTAACATGAGTGTGCGGGCGAGACCCACCGCTCCGAGTGCGTCGAGCCGGTCCGCATCCTGGAGCACCTTCGCCTCCAGCGTGCGCGGCTCGATTCCTGCGGAAAAACTATGCGCCTCGATGGCATGCGCGATCTCCGCCAGTCTCCCAAATGGCCAGCCTTTTTCTTCCAGCCACGCTACTGCCTGAGCCGCCGCCAGGTGTGACGCGCGTCTCCTGTCCGGCGAGGACTTCGGCACGATCACGCAATCATGTAGCCAAGCCGCCGGCATCACCACTTCCCAGGCGGCACACTCCGCCGTCGCCAGCCTTCGCGCGTTGGTCGCTACCCGGCGGATGTGTTCCAGATCGTGGGCCGCGTCGGAAATGGTGTGGTCGGAGAGCAGTTTGAGAAAGATGGGCTGCCAAGTGTGATCGAGGGTGGGATTCATGTGCTTCTTGCTTCCAGGAAGCCATCACTTAACTTCGCACCGCACAAGCAAACACCTGCTGTTATGGATTTACCCGACGCGATTACTCATTTCCTCTCCAAGCCCGCTGCCGAGGAAACCACGCCTTTCGGCCCGGACGTGCTGGTCTATAAAGTGGCGGGGAAAATGTTCGCTCTCACCCAGCCGGACGAGTTTCCCGCCCGCATCAATTTAAAGTGTGATCCCGAACGCGCCACCATCCTGCGCGACGAATACGACTCGATCATCCCCGGCTACCACATGAACAAGCGCCATTGGAACACGCTCACCCTCAATGGCTCGCTGCCCGGGAAACTCGTCCGCGAGCTCATCGATCATTCCTACAATCTGGTCGTCGCCTCGCTGCCGAAATCCCAACGTCCCTAACGTCCGATTTTTCCATCGCGAAAACGGCGGCTTGCGTGTTAATTCAAACCGAAATGCACATCCCCACACTGATTTCCCGCAAGCGCGAGGGCGAGGAACTTTCCTCCTCGGAAATTCGCAAGCTCATCGATGCCTACACCAAGGGCGATGTGCCGGACTATCAGATGTCTGCCTTCGCGATGGCGGTCTTTTTTAAAGGAATGACCCCCGCCGAGGTCGCCGCACTCACCCGCGCGATGATGGACAGCGGCGATTGTTTCAGCCACCGCAAAGGCCATCCGGCAGTGGTGGACAAGCATTCCACCGGCGGCATTGGCGATAAGGTATCACTCATTCTCGCGCCTCTCGTCGCCTGCACCGGCTGTTGGGTGCCGATGGTTTCCGGCAGGGGACTCGGCATCACCGGCGGCACACTCGACAAACTCGAAGCCATCCCCGGATTCAAGATCGGCGTCACACTCGATGAAGCCGCCGCTCAGCTCGACAAACTCGGCGTCGTGATGATGGGCCAAACGGAGCGTTTCTGCCCAGCCGATAAAAAACTCTACTCGCTCCGTGACGTCACCGGCACCGTGCCGTCCATCGCGCTGATCACCGCCTCTATCATGTCTAAAAAACTGGCGGAAACGCTCGATCGCCTCGTGCTCGATGTGAAATACGGCAGCGGTGCCTTTATGCAGACGAAGACCGATGCCGAAGCCCTCGCCGCCAGCATGATCGCCGTCGGCAAGGAAATGGGAGTCGAGGTCCACGCTGTCCTCAATCCCATGAGCGAGCCGCTCGGCCGCGCCGTGGGAAATTCGCTGGAAGTCATCGAATCCATCGAATGCCTCGAAGGCGGCGGCCCCGCCGATCTGCGGGAAATCGTGCTCGATCTCTCTGAAAAAATCGCCGGAGTTTCCCGCGCCACTCTGGAAAAACTCCTCGACGATGGCAGCGCCCGACGCCGTTTCGACCAGCTCGTCACCGCCCAAGGCGGAACCCCCGCCGATCTGCCGCGCCTCGCGGAAATTCATAAAGCACCGATCATCCGCGAAGTCATCGCTTCCCATGGTGGCGTCGTTTCCAAAGTGGACGCCGGACTCGTCGGCCAAGCCGCCCTGCAACTCGGCGCGGGGCGGGCGAAAGCCAGCGATGGCGTCGATTTCTCCGTCGGCTTCGACCAATTCGTCAAATGCGGCGAATCCATCCACGCAGGCCAAGCCGTCTGCCGCATCCATGCCCGGACTGCGGTGGATTTCGACATGGCGGAGGCGATGATTGAAAAAGCCGTGAAAATCTCGACAAATTGAGTAATTTTCCCTGTTGCCAAACCCGTCGCTGCCAGTTTAGGTTCTGCCCGCCGCAAGGCAAAAAGCCTCATAGTGTAATGGTAACACCGCAGATTTTGATTCTGTTATTCAAGGTTCGAGCCCTTGTGAGGCTACTTTATCCCAAGTTGGAGGTAATGCCTATTTTTCAGGCAGGGCACTAGGGATTGCGGATTTGGACAAGGCTGCCATTTTAAATGGAGCGCTGGGACGATCCTCGTGGAGACTTGAAACCTAGGGTGTTCGCTATCCTTCGACCCCAGGCTTATTGATGATATTCCTCTCGGGATCAAAGGTGGAACGTCTCGATCCAATTCTCAACGGCTTGAACTGAAGTCGGGACTGTAGGGCGGAAGATAGACCGGTTCGAAAGGGTGCAAGACGAGTCGCTTGGTCTTATGCCAGCTCGCGTTGTCGAGAACCAGGCGCCCGCAGAGGCTTCCACCGCACAGCATCAGAAGGATGGCATTGAGGCGTTTCTGGGTCTTCTGGTCGGGGCAACAGCCGATGGCGAGTCGCAGCTCTTGGATGGAGCAGTTTTCAGGATTCGGGTGATGACGCGTGCGACCGACTCACTATCAAAATAGATATTCAAAATAGTATAAGTCCAAAATTCAGTTTTTTCACGAAAGGTCTTTTGGCAAATGGTCTAAATCTCATCTGAGATTAATTTCTGCTCGGTCGGGACTTTGTTGTGTCTCGAAAGCTCAATGAGCACCAATACCACTAACACACCGCCCAGCACGGCAGAAGAGCCGATGGTGCCGAAACCCAGACCGCCCTTTTCATGGCCCTTGGTCAGCACATCTCCGAGCGTCGCCCCGAACGGCCGCGTCAGCACGAAGGCGATCCAGAACAGAAGGACTCTTGAAATATTCGTGAAAAACGTCAGCGCCAGCACGATGGCTAACAAGCTGCCGATCAGCATCGCACCACCGGCGAAGCCGAGGCCGGAGTCATCCGCGAGGAAATCGCCCAGAGCGGTGCCCAGCGTGTTGGAAAACAAAATCGCCGTCCAATAAAGGATCTCTACTTTCGGCGTGTGGACCTTTTCCACGGAGAGCGAGCTGCCGGTCGAGCGCCAGTAAGCGAAGATGGCGAGCAGGATTCCGAGCAGAATTGCGCTACCCTTCGCATAGCCAAGTCCCAGCGTGCGATCCATGTAGTCGGACATGGTCGTGCCCGCGGTGCTGGTGGATAGAATCACCGACCAGTAGAGGAAAGGGTGGTAACGCTTCGAAAGAAGCTGGGCGACCACCGTGATGAGGAAGATGCCCATCAGAATCATGGTGCTCGTCGCGTAGCCCACGTTCATCGTCATGGAAAGCAGATCGCCCGCCGTTTCGCCCAGCGTGGTGGCGCAGATTTTCATCACCCAGAAGGCAAACAGGATTTCGGGAAGTTTTTTCATGAAGGATGGATTGGGAAACCGCAACTTGACCGACTGGACATGAGAATCCCATGAGTGGTGCCTTTCACTCGGTCAGTTTCGCCAACAGCTCGTCCAGGCTTACACTTGCGATTGCGGTGAACTTGTCACTCATCGCATACGGCAGGATCACCTTGTCGGCGTGCAACAGCGAGCCACAGCTATAGACGACGTTCGGCACGTAGCCTTCGCGCTCCAGACCTTCCGGTGAAATCAAAGGCTCCTTCAAGCGGCCGATGACCTTCGTAGGGTTCTCCAAATCCAACAGCACCGCACCGATGCAGTATTTCCGCATCGGTCCGACGCCGTGCGTGATCACCAGCCAGCCGGCTGTGGTTTCGATCGGAGAGCCGCAGTTGCCCACCTTCACCGATTCCCACACCTCAGTAGGTCGCATGAGAATCTTGGGATCGCTCCAGTAGTGGGGATTGTCCGAAAACATGATGAAGAGGTTTTCGTCATCTTGTCGGGATAGCATGACGTAGCGGCCGTCGATGAGCCGGGGAAAGAGCGCCATGCCCTTGTTTTGCACCGCACCGCCGTTGAGTGTTAGGACCCGGAAGTGGAGGAAATCCTGTGTCTCGATGAGTTGCGGCAGAATCGCCTTTCCGTTATACGCGGTATAGGTCGCGTAATACATCACCGTGCCGTCATCTTCCGTGAAGCGGACAAATCTCGCATCCTCGATGCCGTTACTTTCGTTAGGCGATGTCGGGAAGAGGATCCGCTCGCTGACGTTAAGCTTGGAGGAAAACCGCACTTCGTAGTTAGAATCTGCGAGCCATTGGATGCAATCGAGCGTGCGCTTGAGCTCGTGGGTTCCTGGTTGGTGCTCGTGGCGCACCGTGCCCACACTTTTGTTTAGATCATCGCGAGTGAATTCCTTTTCCAGCGGGGCCATCACGGCGTTTGCATACTCATTGTTGAAGCCCATCTCGTGGAACTTCATGATGAAGCTCTTTTTTCGATAGGTGGGATTCGGCACCATTTGCGGCATCGCCACATAGCGGGAAACAGGATCCAGCTTAATGGATCCGTCCGGCGCGATTTCTCCCGAGCGGAACTCGATGGAGGAGATGTGTCCCTCTCCGGTGGCGCGCAGGCTGATGATGAATCGCAGCCCACCCTCCGGCACTCCGCTCTGGTCGGGATGGGGCACGATGGACGGATTGAACAACGCCGCGGACTCCAGAGAATACTCGCCGGAAAAAAGCGATCCTATCAGAAGTTCCCGAACTCTCGTCAACGGCCGCTGCGTGAAGATGTGCTGGTTGACTCTCGCGAGATGCTCCAGCAGCAGCGACTCGATGTCGTAGTGGCGGGAATCAAATTCCACAATCACCTTCGCCAGCTCTTCCGCCACCTCTTCCTCGGTTAGGGCTAGCGCCCGTCCGATGACAGTGATGATGCGGTCCGGGTTCGACGGGATGAACGGCCGGATGACGACCCGTGCGCTGTCCGGCAGCAACATGATTTCGTGGCGTTTGATTGAAATTTTATTCATGATGGGAAGTCAGGTGAATGGGGCAACTGGTGCGCGGCTTGAGTCATTTCTGCGAGTGCGATTTGAAAAGCCAGCGACGACTCTGCGCCCTGGTTGGCGTTGACTCGATCGGCATGCAATCCATCGCCGCAGCCGCCGCTGGTGGAATCGTAGAGTGCCTGGCCGAGGTCGTTCCTGCCGAGAAACCACTCGAAAGCCCGCTTTGCCTCGCCCGTCCAGAACGCCTCGCCGGTCACCCG
>JBBRYQ010000038.1:0-48644 GCA_038237425.1 Verrucomicrobiales bacterium | reverse complement strand
GGCGGACGTTTTTAATGACCTGGTAAATGTCTTTCATGATCTCGGTGTTAGGTCCGGGGTTCAGGCGGTGCGAGCCGCAAGAGTTTGCACGGCATCACCCACGAGGATGATGGTGTTGGCGAGGAGGAGTTGCTCGACGTTGACGTCCGAACCGGTGACCAGTTGGGTGTAGCCGACGTTGCGGGCTGCGAGGTAGGTTTTCTCATCGAAGGAATTTCCAACGACGAGGATTTTGCCGAGCGGCGCGATGGCATCGAGAGCGGCGATGAACGACTTGGTCTTCCCATCAGAGATGGCGAAGGAATCAACCGCCACGATTTTGCCAGCGGCGACGAGATCACCCAAAGTGCGGCGGAGCGCAAGCTTGCGGACGGTCTTGGTCACCTTCTTGGAATAATCACGCGGGCGTGGGCCGAAGACAACACCACCACCGACGAAGATCGGGGCGCGCTTGTCACCGTGACGGGCACCACCGGTGCCTTTTTGTTTGTAGATCTTGCGGTTGTTACCCGAAACCTCGCCACGGGTCTTGGTGCAAGCGGAGCCAGTGCGGCGGTTGGCGCGGTAAGCGACCACGAGATCGTGGACGGCTTGGCGACCTTTCTCAGGGCCGACCAATACAAAACTGGCGGCTTGAGCGTCTTCTGCGGTGAAAGTCTTAACGGACATGACTTGGAATCGTGAGAGGTTTCAAAATGCCACCGGATCAGGCGGACTTTTTCTTGGCGGGACGGACGGTGACGTAGTGGCCGTTTGAACCGGGAACTGCGCCAGAGACGAGGATCACACCGTCTTCTTTACGAACGGCAACGATCTTGAGATTTTGCACGGTGGTGCGGGTGGTGCCCATGTGACCGGGCATCTTTTGGTTCTTCCAAACGCGACCTGGAGTGGAGCGGCAACCGATGGCTCCCGTTCTGCGGTGCATCATGGAACCGTGAGTTTGCTTGAGGCCACCGAAGTTGTAGCGCTTATAAACCCCTTGGAAACCACGGCCCTTCGATTCGCCGATCACGTCAACCCATTGGCCTTCCGTGAAAGTATCCATGCCCGGGTGAACCGCTGGAAGCTCGACGCCATTTTCGACGCGGAATTCCTGGATGAAATGCTTAGGTGCGCAACCGGCCTTCTTGGCGATGCCGAGAGCGGGCTTGGTGACGCGTTGTTCCTTGCGATCGCCATAGCCGACTTGCACTGCGGTGTAACCGTCAGTTTGAGGAGTCTTGGATTGAAGGATCGTGTTTCCGGAAACGTCGATGACGGTGACGGGGATCATGATCCCTGCCTGTTGGTCGAACAGGCGGGTCATACCGATTTTTTTGCCGAGGAGGCCGAGTGACATGGCGATTTAGATTTGAAATTTGAGATTTGAAATTTGAGATTCGGTGCGTGAGCACCGCTCAGATGCGGATGGTGATGTCAACACCTGCTGGCAGGTTGAGCTTCTTGAGCTCATCCACGGTGCGGGCGGTTGGATCGACGATGTCGAGCAAACGCTTGTGGGTGCGGATTTCGAATTGTTCCATCGACTTCTTGTTCACGTGAACCGAACGGTTGACAGAGAACTTCTCGATGCGGGTCGGAAGTGGGATTGGGCCGGCCACACGGGCTCCCGTGCGTTTCGCGGTCTCCACGATTTCTTGGGCGGAGCGGTCGATCGCGCGGTGATCGAAGGCGCGCAGGCGGATGCGTATTTTCTGATTTTCCATGGTGGAGAAGTTGTTTGACGGTTTACGTGGTTGGGCTACAGGGCGAGAAATTCGTTCGGATTAACCGATTCGGTCACTGACGATTTCTTCGACGATATTGGTTGGGACTTGCTCGAAATGCGATGGGGTCATTGCATACGAAGCGCGTCCCGAGGAGAGAGTGCGGACGGCGGTGGAGTAGCCGAACATTTCTTTGAGAGGCACATTGGCATGCACGATGGAGAGCTTGCCTTTGGACTCGGTGTTTTGGATCTGTCCGCGGCGGCGGCTGAGATCGCCCATGACGTCACCTTGGTAATCGTCAGGGGTGGAAACTTCAACGGCCATGATGGGCTCGAGGAGGATGGACTTGGCTTTTTTGAAACCGTCCTTCATGGCAAAAATGGCTGCCATGGTGAAAGCGTTTTCGTTGGAATCAACGTCGTGGTAAGAACCATCGAGGATTTCAACATGCACATCGATCACCGGATAGCCGGCGATGATGCCGTTGGTCATCGACTCGTTGATGCCTTTATAAACGGCGTTGATGTATTCCTTGGGGATCGTGCCACCGATGACTTTATTCTCAATGGTGAGGCCCTTGCCCTTTTCGTTAGGCTTGAGAGAGATGATGACGTGGCCGTATTGGCCGCGACCGCCGGACTGCTTGATCAGTTTTCCTTCGCCGCCAGCGGCTTGGGTGATCGTCTCGCGGTAGGCGATTTGCGGAGCGCCGGTGTTGGCTTCCACTTTGAACTCGCGGCGGATGCGATCGATGATGATCTCCAGGTGAAGCTCACCCATGCCGGAAATGATGGTTTGGCCGGTTTCCTCGTCGGTTTTGACCATGAAGGTCGGATCCTCTTCGGATAGACGACCGAGTGCCATACCCAGTTTTTCCTGGTCGGCTTTGGTTCTTGGCTCGACAGCCATCGAAATGACCGGTTCCGGGAAAGTCGGGGGCTCGAGAACCACATCGTGGTTTTCGGCGGCGAGGGTGTCGCCAGTGGTGACATTTTTGATGCCGACCATGGCAGCGATGTCGCCGGAGTAACAGGCATCGATGTCTTTGTGCTCGTTGGCTTGAATCTGAATCAAGCGGCCGACGCGTTCGGAGCGGCGGGTGCGGGGGTTATAAACGGTGTCGCCTTTTTTGATGACACCGGAATAGACGCGGAAGAAAACCAGTTTGCCAACGAACTTGTCAGCCCAGAGTTTGAAGGCGAGAGAAACGAACTTTTCGTTGTCCGAGGTGATGACCTCGATGTGTTTCTCATGATCATCGGGATCCATACCGATGGCCGCAGGAATGTCCAGCGGGCTTGGAAGGTAGTCGAGAACTGCATCGAGCAGGTATTGGACACCTTTATTTTTGAAAGCGGATCCACCGGCGACGGGCACCAGCAGGTTGTTGATCGTAGCGCGGCGGATGCCTTGCTTGAGCTCTTCGAGAGTGATCGATTCTTCGTTGAGGAACTTTTCGCCCACGGCGTCATCCACGTCTGCAACGGCGTTGACGAGTTCGTCGTAGGCCTGTTTACAGAGTTCGATGAGTTCTCCTTCAAGTTCCTTCACCGTGTAGGTGGAACCGAACTTGTCGTCGTCCGAATAGTAGATCGCCTTTTGGTTCACCACGTCGATCTGACCGATCAACTGGTCTTCCGCACCGATCGGGATCAGGATGCGGACGGCGTTTGCACCGAGTTTTTCCTTAACTTCCTCGAAGACGCTTTGGAAATTCGCTCCGGTCCGGTCCATCTTATTGACGAACACGATCCGCGGGACGTTGTATTTCGTTGCTTGTCGCCAGACGGTTTCGGTTTGCGGCTGGACACCGGCGACACCGCAGAAAACGACAATGCAACCATCCAACACGCGGAGGGACCGCTCGACTTCAGCAGTGAAGTCAACGTGTCCCGGAGTGTCGATGATGTTGATGCGCTGCTTCTGGCCTGGAAAAAGCTTGGTCATCCCCTCTTCCTCGTGTTGCCACCATTCGGTGGTAACGGCAGCGGAAGTAATGGTGATGCCGCGCTCACGCTCTTGCTCCATCCAATCGGTCGTCGCGCCACCATCGTGGACTTCGCCGATTTTATGAATCATGCCTGTGTAAAACAGGATCCGTTCCGTGAGAGTCGTCTTACCCGCGTCAATGTGCGCAGCGATCCCGATATTTCGGGTGCGCTCGAGCACGTATTGGCGGTTTGGACTATTCGGATTCACGGACGGAAATTGCTAGAGCGCTGTCAGTTGATTAGAAACGGAAGTGAGCGAAGGCGCGGTTGGCTTGCGCCATCTTGTGCACATCGTCGCGTTTGCGGACTGCGGAACCTTGGTTGTTCGCAGCGTCCTTGATCTCGTTGGCGAGAGCGACGTGCATCGGTGTGCCTTTGCGGTTGCGGGCGTAGTTGACGAGCCAGCGCATGGAGAGCGACTCGGAACGATCCGGAGCCACTTCGAGCGGCACTTGATAGGTCGCACCACCGACGCGGCGGGATTTCACTTCCACGCGTGGTTTGGTGTTTTCGACGGCGCGGGTGATGACTTCGAGTGGATCGATGGTGTCGACACCTTCATTGGCGCGGTCGATGGCGGCATAAACGATGCGCTGAGCCAGCGAACGTTTTCCGGATTCCATCACCTTGCTAATGAGGTGACCAACGAGAGCGCTGTCGTAGCGAGGGTCGCGACGATCGGGCTTAGTAAAGATGCGCTTGCGGCGTGGCATGGCGTTGGGAAGGTAATGTTAGGATTGGAGAGAATTACTTCTTCCCGCCTTTTTTGGCAGGAGCGGCGACGGCACCGGGTTTCGGACGCTTCGCACCGTATTTGGAGCGTGATTGACGGCGCTTATCGACACCGAGGGTATCGAGCGAGCCACGGACGATGTGGTAGCGCACACCCGGAAGGTCCTTCACCCGTCCGCCGCGAACGAGGACGATGGAGTGTTCCTGGAGGTTGTGGCCTTCACCGCCGATGTAGGCGATGACTTCGAATCCGTTGGTAAGACGCACCTTGGCGACTTTCCGAAGAGCGGAGTTCGGCTTTTTCGGCGTACGTGTCATCACTTGGAGACAAACGCCGCGGCGCTGTGGGCAATTCACGAGAGCGGGTGACTTCGACTTTTCGGCCGGAGTGAGGCGTCCCTTGCGAACGAGCTGATTGATGGTCGGCATGATTTCCTTGCGGTGGTTCTGATTTTCCCATGGGGACAAACCGGAGCGACGACAAGGCGACCTTGTAGTAGCTTTTTTCCGGAGCTGGACCCGATAAATTTTCCCTGTAATTTGAGCTGCTTCGATTAAAACGTCAGCAGCCCTCGCTGTGGGGGGGGCGAACATAGGAGCCGAACCCAACCTGACAAGCCCTATTTTACAAATTTTTCTAATTTTTGATCAATTGCGGCAATTCTCGTAAAATCCCGCGTGAACCCATTTACCACAAGCCCCCGGGTCAGCGCGGAAATCCGCCCGTCATGGCTTTGGCGCTGATTTTTTAGCGAATTTTTCGTCGGTGAGCGTTTTGAGAAAAATTACAAGCGCAGCTTTGTCCGCAGCGCTGAGATTCAAGCCAGACGTCGGGTGTTTCGCGAGATTCGGGTCCAGCGTCGGACTGGGCTCGATGCGGTTGCTGTAATGATCCACCACCTCCTCGAGCGTCGCGAATCGCCCGTCGTGCATGTAGGGGCCGGTGAGTGCGACGTTGCGGAGGCTGGGAGTCGAAAATTTTCCCCGGTCCGACTCCACTCCGGTCACCTTGACCCGGCCGGGGTCGCTCGTAAGCGCGATGCCGTTGTTGTGAAATTGTGGGTCGCTGAAAAGCGCGCCGCCGTGACAGTGGAAGCAATCCGCCCCGAAATTTCCCGTGCGTGGCTCGTATTCCGTCATGAAAAGCTCGAATCCGCGCTGCTCCTCTGTGCTCAGGGTTTCCGAGCCCTGCATCGCCCGGTCGAATTTAGAATCAAACGAAGTCAAAGTTAGTAAATACTGCTCCAGCGCCAGACCGATCCGCTCGCCGGTGACTTCCGCCGAATCAAATGCTACCGCGAATTTTCCGGTATAATCCGGCTTTTCCGCCAGTTTCTCACACACCCGCTCCAGCGACTCATCCATCTCCGTGTGATCCTGAATGGGCATCAATGCCTGGGCCCGCAGCGACGGCGCGCGCCCGTCCCAGAAAAAGCGGCTCTTCCACGCGAGGTTGAAAAGCGGCATCCCGTTGCGCGTTCCCACCTGGCCGTCTACACCCACGCTGAAGCGCCGCGAATCATTGAAAGCCGCATCCGGCGAGTGGCACGAGGCGCAGGAAAGCGAGCCATCGCGGGACAGCGCCGTTTCGGAAAAAAGCAGTTCCCCCAGCGCCACCCGCTCGTCGATGAGCGGATTGTCCCGCGGCAGGTCTGGGATCGGAAATGCGCGGCTCATCGTGAACCGGTAAGGCGTAAGCTTCGGCGGCAGATACAACGGCTTCAACGGCGACGGCCTGCTGATAGGCGGCAGCAGCGAAACCACCTGCTTGACGCGGAAGGCGGAGGGAAGATTCGCCACTATCCCCGTTAGAACAGGGTCCCCCGCGCGTGAATGTGTTGCAGCACCGTCCTTCACGAACGAAACCGGATGCGGCGCGTTGAGCATGGTGGCGATATCGAAATCAAGCTGCACTCCGCCATCATGCGTTAGATCAAGATCTGCTAGGAGGCTGATCCGCACGCGGTTAGGATCACGCGCCAAGTGCCATGCATAGCCGGCGGGCTCAGCGTTGTTAGTTCTAAAATAGCCTTCCAACGCGAGGAAAATGTAGCCGCCCTGCCAGCTCCAGTGCAGCCCATCCAGATTCGGATTCAGAGGATGGTCGGCGGGAAATTTCCCGGGATCCGCCGCATTTGCCTCCGCATCTGGGCCGACGTGAAAACGGATGCTCCGATACTTCCCTTCGGGCACACCCTCAAGGCGCACCAGGTTTCGATGGGCGCTGAAGTCCATCCACGCGTATTGCACCGGCAGCTCGGCCCAGGTGCCGTCCGCTCGCTCCAAGGCGAAACCACCGAGCAGATAACTCAACCGCGTGACTGAAAGCGTCTCGCCCGCAGCATTCTGATAGCGCAAAGAGTCGGCGAGAATCGGCTCACCGTTGAAAACCGGATTCACCACGACTTCCAAGATCGACGCACGCGCGGCGGAGGCCGCGAGAATAATGGCTGGAATCCAACTTATCCGCATGAGGCACACCGAAGCAAACCCCACCCGGATTTCCAGAGCAATCGTCAGTCTATTTTCAGAACCACCTTCCGCTGGCTCCAACGAGGATCATGAATGCTCAGTAAGCGTCAGGAGTGGCCGGCACGGTGAGACCCGTGCTCGGTGGCGGCGCGGTGCCACCGCTTTCATTCGCGCTGTTTTCAAGGCGGCTGCCTACCTTCTGCAGGTCCTGCCCGAAGCCCTTGGTGGTGCTGCAAGAATTGCCGAGAGCAAGAGCGGCTGCGGAAACAAGGATGACGGAGAGCTTGAAGTTTTTCATAGTCCTGACGAGTTAGAACAGGAATGCCGCAAGCGCAAACGGAAAGCCGCGGTCGATGATCACAAAACACCCGCTGCGGACGAACCGGAGCGGGTGGGTGAATTTTGAATCCTCAGGGGATCAATGAGGCCTGCGCTTGATCGTGAGAGCAGCGGTCGCTTTTGCGATGTTACCCTGCAGATAGGCGACTTCCTCTGCATCCATGCTGTGCTCTACAGACGAGAGTTTTTCTTGGGCGCGCTTGATGCCGGCTTCAGCCCGGGCCACGTCGATCTCAGCTTCGCCGAGAGCCATGTCCGTGAGGACGACGACTTTTTTCTGCGTGACTTCCGCAAACCCGGAACCAATGGCGAGAGGAATTTCCACGCCGTTGTGCAGGTAGCGAAGGACACCGGCTTTCAGCGCGGTCACCAGACCGGCGTGTTCCGGCAGGATGCCCATTTCACCGTCCGCTCCGGGCAGATAGACGCTGTCCACGAGACCCGAGAAAATGCTTTTCTCAGGAGTGACGATATCGAGTTGGAGAGGCATCTTGGATTTGAGATTTAAAATTTCAAATTTGAGATTTAGTCGCGTGGCACGGAGTCGATTCCGCCCTTCATGTAGAAGTTACCTTCCGGCACGTCGTCGAGCTTGCCGTCGAGGATTTCAGCGAAGCCCTTGACGGTGTCTTCGATGGAAACGAGCACGCCGGGGACGTTGGTGAAAACTTCGGCCACGTGGAACGGCTGGGTGAGGAAACGCTGGATTTTCCGGGCACGGAAAACGCTGGTTTTGTCCTCGTCGGAAAGCTCGTCCATGCCAAGGATGGCGATGATGTCCTGAAGGTCCTTGTAGCGTTGAAGCACCTGCTGGACGCCACGGGCGACGCGGTAGTGTTCCTCACCGAGGATTTCGGGAGCGAGTGCCTTCGAGGTGGAGGCAAGTGGGTCAACCGCAGGGAAGAGCGCTTGCTCGGCGAGCGAGCGCTCAAGAACGACGGTGGCGTCAAGGTGAGCGAAGGTGTTGGCAGGAGCTGGGTCGGTCAAGTCGTCCGCAGGCACGTAAACGGCTTGGATCGAGGTGATGGAGCCTTTGTTCGTGGAAGTGATCCGCTCCTGAAGACCGGCCATTTCCTCGGAGAGGGTCGGCTGGTAACCCACGGCGGATGGCGTCCGGCCGAGCAGCGCGGACACTTCGGAACCGGCTTGGGAGAAACGGAAGATGTTATCGACGAAAAGGAGAACGTCCTGATTCGCTTCATCACGGAAATGCTCGGCCATGGTGAGGGCGGAGAGGGCAACGCGCAAACGAGCACCCGGAGGCTCGTTCATCTGGCCGTAGCAAAGGGCGACCTTTGAGCCAGCGGTGAGGACAGGGTTGCCCTTGTCGTCGAGCTTCGGATGACCGTGTTCGTCACGCTCGGTGGCGATAACGCCGGACTCAATCATTTCCCAGTAAAGGTCGTTTCCTTCACGGGTCCGCTCACCGACACCGGCGAAGACGGAGAAACCACCGTGCGCTTTCGCGATGTTGTTGATGAGCTCCATGATGACGACGGTCTTGCCGACGCCGGCACCACCGAACATGCCGCCTTTACCACCCTTGAGGAGCGGGCAGATGAGGTCGATGACTTTGATTCCGGTGGGGAGAACCTCGGTATTAGCCGATTGCTCGGTGAGGGTCGGAGCCGGGCGGTGGATCGGGGAACGAAAGGAAGCGTCCTCAAGTGGAACGTTTTCGTCCACGAGATCACCGGTGACGTTGAAAATACGACCGAGGATCTGAGGACCGACTGGCACGGAGATCGGAGCACCGGTGTCTACCAAGGTCATGCCGCGCTTGAGGCCATCCGTGGTGGACATGGCGACCGCACGCACCCAGCCGTCGCCAAGGTGCTGCTGGACTTCGAGCACGAGTTTCGTATCCACGCCGTTGAGGACGTATTGGATGTTTAACGCATTGTAAATCTCAGGCAGGCTGCTGGCCTTGGAGAAGTCGGCGTCGATGACGGCGCCGATGATCTGGACGATGGTTCCGGTGTTGCTCATGGGAAAAAGTGGCTGGTGCTCAGGGTTCGGGTATCAATTTTGAAAATGCGGAAGTCAGGATCACTCCATCGCCTTCATGGCAGTGGTGATTTCGAGAAGCTCGGAGGTGATGGCGCCTTGGCGGAGCTTGTTGTATTCGAGCGTGAGTTCCTTGATGAACTTCTTCGCGTTGTCGGTGGCGGCCTTCATGGCGACCATACGGGCGGAGTGCTCGGAGGCGCGGGCTTCCATCAGGGCCTGGAACACCTTAAAGTTGATGTAAAGCGGCAGGATCGCGCTCAACACATCGGCAGGCGATGGCTCAAACAGGAAATCCTGCGTCGCAGCGGCTTCCGCATGATCCGTCGGTGGCAGCACCGGCAGAAGCTGGATGACTTCTGGCTGCTGGCTGAGCGTGTTGACGAAACGGGTATAGGCGACGGAAACCTTGTCGTAATTTCCTTCAAGGAAATGCCTTGATAGAAGCGTCGAAATCGCACGGGCATCCGCAAACGGAACCGGATCCTTCACGGTGAAATCGGCAATCACCTTGCGGCCGAGTTTCTCCATCGCGATCCGCAGCTTGCGGCCGACGGTGACATAATCAGCGTCCGGCGAAGACTGTGCACGAATGGCGCGGGCGAGGTTCGTATTGATCGGACCGCAGAGACCCTTGTCGGTGGAAATTACTAAGATCAGCTCGCGGCTACCGGAGCGCTTTTCCAACAGCGCATGGGTAGCTTCGCTGAAACCCTCGCTGATGTCTTGGAGGACACCGTTGAGCTGCTTCGAATAGGCACGGCCGGCAAGCGCCTGGTCCTGTGCTTTCTTCATCTTGGCGGCAGCGACAAGCTGCATCGCGCGGGTGATCTGCGCGGTGTTTTTTACCGACTTGATGCGTCGGCGGATGTCGCGGAGGTTTGCCATGTTATAGAGAGGGTAGAGTCAAGAATCCAGAATCAAGGAAGAGGAAGAAATTTATTTCCAGGACTTCTTGAAATCCTCGACGCCTTGTTTGACGGCTTCGACCATTTCCTTGTCCTTCTTCAGGTCCGGCTTTTCGTTGCGGATCTTGTCGAGCAGCTCGCCTTTGCGGGTGTTGAAGAAATCACCAAGAGCGCCTTGGAAACGCTTCACATCGGAAACCGCGACATCGTCGAAGTAACCGTTCTGCATCGCGAACAAATAGATGGACTCCATCTCCATGGCGAGCGGACTGTATTGGTTCTGCTTGAAGAGCTCCACGATGCGGGCACCGCGGTCGAGTTTCTTCTTGGTGGAGGCATCGAGGTCAGATCCGAACTGAGCGAAGGCTTGAAGTTCGCGATACTGGGCGAGGTCGAGCTTGGTGGTGCCGGCCACGGACTTGATCGTCTTGGTTTGGCATGCGGAACCCACGCGGGACACCGAGAGACCGACGGAAATCGCGGGGCGGATACCTTGATAGAAAAGGTCGGTTTCCAGATAGATCTGACCGTCGGTGATGGAAATCACGTTCGTCGGGATGTAGGCGGAAACGTCGCCAGCCTGCGTTTCAATGATCGGCAAGGCGGTAAGCGAACCACCACCCGCGGCTTCGGAAAGACGGGCGGAACGCTCGAGCAACCGGCTGTGGAGGTAGAACACGTCACCTGGATAAGCCTCGCGGCCGGATGGGCGGCGGAGAATCAGGGAAACCTGACGATAGGCGACGGCGTGCTTGGAAAGGTCATCGAAAACGATCAGGCAATCTTTGCCCTGGTCCATGAAATACTCGGCAATGGCGCAACCGGCATACGGTGCGAGATACTGCATGGCAGCGGCGTCCGAAGCAGAAGCGGAAACGATCGTGGTGTATTCCATCGCGCCGGCGTCATCGAGGATCTTTTGAATCCGGGCGACATTGGAGAGCTTCTGGCCGATGGCGACGTAGATACAATACATCGGCTTGTGGTTCTGAAGCTTGCCGTTTTCCGCAGCCTTGTTTTGCAGGGCTTGGGAAATGATGGTATCCACGGCGATGGTGGTTTTTCCAGTGGAGCGGTCACCGATGATGAGCTCGCGCTGGCCACGGCCGACGGGGATCATCGCGTCGATAGACATGATGCCAGTCTGGACGGGGACGGAAACGGACTTCCGCTTGATGATGCCCGGAGCGATTTTTTCCATCGGATAGAAAGCGGCTGCGGCGATGTCGCCTTTACCGTCGATCGGAGCACCGAGCGCGTTGACCACGCGGCCGAGAACGGCCTCGCCAACAGGAACGGAAAGAAGTTTGCCAGTGGTGCGGCACTCGTCGCCTTCCTTGACGGCGGAGTAATCACCGAGAAGCACGACACCGACTTCGCTCTCTTCAAGGTTGAGCGCCATCCCGGTGACGCCGCCACCGAATTCGATCATCTCGTTGAGCATCACGTCTGAGAGGCCTTCGACCTTTGCCACGCCGTCACCGACGTTGCGGACGGTGCCGACGTTTGTTTTTGCGACGGAGGAAGTGATTCCGGCGATTTGTTGTTCGAGTTCCTGAAGGATGCTGCTCATATGAAATGTCTGCTAGGGATCGGTGTTGGGGTTCAGCAAGTAGTTTGTAAAATCAGAAGGCGTCTGCGAGGCGGTCGAGGCGGCCCTTGACGGAACCGTCGAAAACGTCGTTGCCGACGCGGATGCGAAGTCCGCCGATCAGGGCGGGAGTGATCTGGTAGCCGACGACGAGGTCAGGGCCGTATTGTTTCGCAAGACCGGCAACCACGCGCTCGCGGCTGGCGGCATCGAGTTCTACAGCACTCTCGACGGTGACTTGGCGGCGCTCGAGTCCGAGGCGGGTCAGGCGTTGGATCGCCACAAGGATGGCACGGTAGTCGCGTGGCTTGGTATCGACCAAACTGGAAATCACGGTGCGCAGCTTCGTCTCATCCAGACGGCCACCGGACTGGCAAAGCCCGAAAAGGCGGCGGGCGGTGGCGGTGGCGACTTTGGAAATTTTCATGACGACGTGGCGGAAAAGGAAGTTTGAAATCAGCCTTCGACTCCGGCGAGCGCGTCTTCGTTGATGCGCTTCTGGTCGTCCGATGTGAGGATCTTGCCCGTGACCTGCGAGGTCGTGGCGGCGACGAGGCGGCCGAACTCACGCTTGAGTTCGAGAGTGAGGCGCTCGTGGTCGGCCTTGGAAGCGGCCTCTGCCTTGTTAATAATGTTCTGGGCCTGAGCGAGTGCCTCTTGGGCGCTCTGTTCGGAAAGGGCGGAAGCGCTGTGCATGGCCTCGTTGATGAGGCGCACGGCTTCTTCATTGGCCTTGGCGATGGCAGCGGCGGAGGTTTTTTCCGTCTCGGCGAGGCGGCGCTCGATCTGCTTGAGCTTTTCCTCACCTTCCGCGATGCGGCCACGGCGCTCTTCGAGAATCGCCTGGACCGGGCCAAAGGCGAACTTTTTGAGAATGAAGATCACCAAGATGAAATTGACCACCTGCGCAATGAAGAACGGCCCGTTCAATCCGAAGGTTTTCGAAATATTTTCCAAGACGCCAGGATGTTCGGCGGCTACTGCGAGGAAGGTGGTCATGTGGTGAGGAATTTCGTAAAAAAGGATGCCGCACGCACCGGCAAGCGGTGCGTGCAGCGGTGGAAATTAGAACGGAACAGCGAATGCGGAGAGGATGAAGATACCCTCGATAAGTGCCGCAAGAATAATCGAGATCACGAGGATCGGAGTGGCTGCACCGGGGTTACGGCCCGTGGCTTCAGCGGCTTTCGAGCCGAGAACACCGATACCGATACCACCACCGAGGGCGGCGAGTGCGACTGCAAATGCTTTAGTATACATGTCTATTTATTGTTTTGTTGTTGGGGTTTCCTGCCGTCTCCACAGTCTTGCCATGGTCAGAGGCTGAAAGGGTTAATGGTGCTCTTCCTCGCCGTGATCGCAGATCAGTTTGAGGAAAATCGCGCAAAGGAGGGTGAAAACGAGCGCTTGGACAAATCCCACAAGCAGCTCCATGAAGTAGAACGGAAGGGCCGGCAGGAAGGCCAGAGCCTTGGAGGGCATCAGGGCCATCAGCGATTCCATCGTCTGCTCGCCGCCGTAGATGTTGCCAAATAGACGGAAAGTGAGCGCCACTGGGCGGATCGCGATCGAGACCATCTCAAGCACACCCACGAAGAGGAAGATCGGAACCATCATTAACAGCATGGCTCCCTTGAAAGTGCCCTTCGGAGCGAAGATGTGGGCGAGAAACCCCTTCACATTATTTTCAGTGAGCGCCCAATAGAACCAGAGAATGGCGAAACTGAAGGCCATGGCTGCCGTCATGTTGATATCCGCGTTCGCACCGCGAAGGAGTGGAAGGAAACCGTGGTGACCCGCTGATTCGGTGTGCCAGCCGATAGTTCCAACACCTGGAATCAAACCGAGATAATTGCTCGTCAGAATGAAAAAGAAGATAGATCCAAAAAACCAGAATGTGCGTTTGGCCAAATGTGCCCCCATCAGTCCTGCGAGGAAATCATACAGCGACTCGATCGCCCACTCCGCAAAATTCTGAAATCCTGCCGGAACCAAGGCCATTTTGCGCGTCGCAGCTTGGCAGAAAAAAACGATCAAAGCCACCGCAAGCCAGACCATCACCATCGAGTTAGTGATGGGTAGAGCCTCACTTAATTTCTGAGCATCAAGCGGGAGCGCATGGTGCTCACCACCCTCTGCAGCGAAGGAGGAGACCATTCCCAAGAGCCAGAAAATCGATGTGGAGGATAAGAATCGCATGCAGGAAGCCCACTGACGTAGGGCGCGGGGTCTTTAAAGGATCGCCGCCGACCTCCGCAAGATCTATTTGTGAAAAATTTCACAAGCTCGGTGAAATCCTTTGTTTATAAGGACTTCCGCCCCTTTGGATTTGACAACTCGCTTCCGGAAGCCGGGTGCTCCGTGCAAATGATTCACGCGCTGCATTGGCACTCGCCAACGGCAGATACCCGGCCCATGCCACACGGGCGCATCACCAGATAACACCCTCCGGCCATTGCCACGATATACTGGCCGCACCGCATTCCCACCTGCCGAGTTGTGGCCCCGACGATCGAAAACCTAACATCATCTAACCGTCAACACACCCTCCAGACGAAATCCCCCGCAACCTCGATTTCAAGACGCGCAACAACCTTTCGCCCCTGCAAGTCAAGCCGTCACTCGAAAAAAATCCCTTTATTTTCAATAGATTTTCTCTTGCCAACAACCGGACACATTCTCAGAAACGTTGCTGCCATGAACAAAGCTGAACTCATTGATGCCATCCAAGCCGCCCTCGGAAAAGACGCTACCAAGCGCGCTGCCGACGAAGCCCTCGAAGCCGTTCTCTCTTCCATCGCCAAAGGCGTGAAGAAGGACAAGAAAGTCCAAATCATCGGTTTCGGAACTTTCGAAGTCAAAAAGCGCGCCGCTCGTCAGGGCCGTAACCCAAAGACTGGAGAATCCATGAAGATCGCCGCTTCCAAGTCGGTCGGCTTCAAGCCTTCTTCCGTTCTCAAGGGCAGCCTGTGATCGCAAGGAGGCCCCGGCCTCCTTTATCCATCGTAAAAAACCAAAAAACCTCGGCCACTTGGCCGGGGTTTTCTTTTTGAAAACGGTCTTTTCACCAAACCTCAGAACCAGCCCTTGCGGCCGGTGATATAGGTGGCGACGAATTCCTCGTCACTCTTCGTCAGGTAAAGAACCCCTTCGATAATGCCGATGACCCCGCCGATACAGACGAAACTCAAGATCAACTGGATGATCCCTTCCTTGGTGTAGCCAAGGTAAAACTTGTGAATTCCCAGTCCTCCTAGAAGGATCGCAAGGATTCCGGCAACGATCTTTTTCTCGGAGCCGGGAATGGCAGGTCGAATAGGTGCAGTGGACATAGTGCCACGCTTCTAATAAGCACCGGCCGACAAAGCAAGCTTTCAAGCCACATGAAACCAAGAATCACACTCGCAGAAACCCAGCTTCCTGATGGAAACACCCTCGTCCTTCAGGAACACGACGGTCGTAAATTCCTCCTCGTCCACGGCCAGCAGATCTGCGGCCCCGCCACCCGTGCCGCCGAGGAGGAGCTCGCCCGCCTCGCCTGCGCCCCATTTCGTCCCGCGCGCCAGCCGAAAGTCTTCTTCATGGGCCTCGGCCTCGGCCACGCCATCGCTGCGGTGGCGAAGGAACTTCCCCAGAAGCGCGCCACCTTCATCGTCGCCGAGCCACTCGCTGCGATCCCCGCATGGCATCGCGAACATCTGCCTGATAGCCCGCTCCTCACCGATGCCCGCGTGGTCCTAGAAAACGACTGCTCGCCCGCTTCCCTGATCCGGCAGGAAGGATCGTTGCATGCCATTCTCCTCCACCTTGATGCCTCCCCCACCGGCCCGCGCAACCGCACCTGGGTGGACGAACGCCGCTGGGTTTCTGCCGCTTACGAGGCGCTGCAACAAGGGGGCCTGCTCGCCATCGCCGGGTCCCGCCACGTCGCCAATCTCACCCGCCGTCTCCAGGGCTCTGGCTTCGAGGTCGCCGAATTCACCGTGCCCTCTTCACCCAATGCAAAACGCCCGCGCTTCCTCCCGATCTGGCTCGCACGGAAAGGCAAAGCGGCGGATTGATCTTTCCTGAATGCCGTGTTTGATTGCGTCGTCCCATGGCCCGTATCACTCCTTTGCATATTATCCCCGCGTTGATCGCAGCAGCCTCCCACGCCGGAGAAATCACCGTCGAGCAGCGCCCTTTCTCCATTGGGAAAATCCTCACCGCCGCCGCACTACCAGGTAACGATTGTCTGCTCATCACGCTCCGACCCAAAACCTGGACTGATTTTGAAATCCTCCAGCTCACCGAGCATGGCAGCAAGGTGGCCAAAGGAGACGTGCTCGTCCGCTTCGACGCCGAAGCCATCGACAAGAAACTCACCGATGCCCGCAGCGCCTTCGCTGCGGACACCCTCACGCTCGCCCAGGCGGAAAACGATCTCAAGCAACTCCAGGAAACCTCCCCTAACAAACTCGAAGCCACCCGCCGCGCTGCGGAGATCGCCAAGGAGGAAAACACCTATTTCACCCAGACCCGCCGGAAAGCTGCCGAAGAATCCGCCGGGCAATCCCTCAAGCGTAGCGAGCAAATCCTCTCGAACCAAAAAGAGGAGCTCAAGCAGCTCTCGAAAATGTATCAAGCGGACGACGTCACCGAAGACACCGAGGAAATCATCCTCATCCGCCAACAGGACGCTGTCGCAGCCGCAGAGTTCGCCTTGCGGATGGAAATGCTCGATCACAAGCGCACCCTTGAAGTTTCCCTTCCCCGTGAAGCCAAAACTCTAGCGGATGCCGACCGCGATACCGGCATTGCACTGAAAAAAGCCGAGACCGACATCCCACGCACCATCGAGCTGGAAAAGATCAAGGTGGAAGCCCTAAAAACCGCCCATCAGCGTGACAAGGACACCATCGCCGAACTCGAGGCCGATCGCAGCCAGTTCGAATTCAAGGCCCCGGCCGACGGCTTTTTCTATCACGGCCCTATCGAAAACGGCAAATGGACCATTGGAGATCTAGCGAAAGTCTTGTTTCCCCACGGTCGGCCTCCTGCTCACCGGGCCTTTGCCACTTTCGTTCCGGCCAGCGCGAAACTCGGCCTCGTTTCCTTCCTTGATGAAGCCAGCTTCCGCTCGCTAAAGCCCGATCTCACAGGCACCGCCACACTCGCCGGCCGCGAGGATTTGGAAATCCCGGTCAAGCTCGTCAAACTCGCCGCTGCTCCCGCACCGGACGGCACCTACCGCGTCGATTTCTCGGTGACCTGGCCCAAGGAGCTCGCCCCAGCCGCCGGGACAACCGTCGAAATTCACGTGATTTCCTATCAGCAACCGGCCGCCATCGTTGTTCCTAATAAATCCCTCATTTTCGACGACTCCGGCTGGACCGTGGAAGTCAGACTCGCCGACGGAATGACCGAGCGCCGCAGTGTCAAACGCGGCCGCGCGACGAAGGAGGAAACTGAAATCCTCTCCGGCCTTGAAGTCGGCCAGGTGGTGCTCGTTCCGTAAAATCCAGACCGGAGAAACCAGAATCAAGAATCAAGAAAAGAGGCACCGTGCATTTTCCAACCTCCTTTTCCCGTCTATTTCTGACTCTTCCTCTCCGTCTTGTCTCTGGATTCTGGTTTCTGGCCTCTCCCGTCCTCACTCACGCTGCAGAAACAACAGACCCTCTCCCTGCCGCTCTCGATGCCGCTATCACCCGCGGCGTCGATTTCCTGATTTCCCATCAGAACTCCAACGGCTCGTGGGGTAACGCCACCCACACGAAAGATCTCAACATCTACGCCCCTCTCCCCGGCGCCCACCACGCCTACCGTGCCGGCGCTTCCGGCCTCGCCCTTTCCGGCCTGATCGACTCCGCCGATTCCCGTCCTGAGGTGACCGCCGCCATCGACAAGGCAGCCACGTGGACCGCCGCCGAGCTGCCGAAACTCCGCCGCGCCGACCAGACGACCACCTACAACGTCTGGGGCCATGCCTACGGGCTCCGCGCAATGTCCCGACTCTATCAGCGAGAAAACGATCCCACGAAAAAAGCGGAATGGGTGCGGCTCGGCCAGCAACAAGTCGATCTCGTAGATCGCTACGAAGACGTCAACGGCGGCTGGGGATACCTCGATCTTTTCGACGGCCTCACCACCCAGAAACCCTCCGGCATCCCCACCTCATTCACCACCGCCACCGTGCTGCTCGCCATGGACCAAGCGCGCAGTGTGATGGGGGTAAAACTGAACGACAAGCTTGTCCAACACGCCATCACCGGCATCAACTATCAGCGCACTCCGGATTTTTCCTACACCTATTCCTTCGCTCATCGAATGCGCCCGCGCGCCGATATCAACCGCCCCGCCGGCTCGCTTAGCCGCTCGCAGGCCTGCAATGCCGCGCTCCGGGTCTTCGGAGAAAAGACAATCACCGACGAAGTCCTCACCACTTGGGCCGACCGCTTTCTCGCCCGCGAGGGATTTCTATCAAACGTCCGCAAACGCCCGGTGCCGCACGAGGGGCAGTTCCGCATCGCCGGGTATTTTTACTATTACGGCATCTACTATTTTACCGAGTCCGTCCGCTTACTGCCGAAGGAAAAGCACGCCGCCTACGCAGAAAAACTCGCCACCATCCTGCTAGAGCGACAAGAAAAGGACGGCTCGTGGTGGGATTATCCGCTTTACGACTATCATCAGGCATACGGCACTGGTTATGCTCTCATGGCTCTCGCATGGTGCAAAGAAGCGCTCAAGAAATAGGCCCTATAAGTCCTACAAGACCCATGACCACCCTCCCTGCCCCACCCACCGCCACCGCGATCCTCTCGTTCGATTTCGATGGCACGCTCCATCATCCGTCAGATTCGCCGCCGGTTCCTACGGAGTTTTTCAATCTGATCCGCAAGCTGCGCGAGGAGCAGGACATCGTCTGGGGAATCAATACCGGCCGCTCGATGGCGCAGATGGTGGAAGGATTCATCGAGAGCCGGTTCCCGTTTCTGCCGGACTGGGTCATCGCCCGCGAGCGCGAGGTTTATTTTCCCAACAATTTTGGCCGCTGGCTGCCGGATACCAAGTGGAATAAGCGTTGCGAGAAAGAGATTCACGGCCTGTTCAAACACTCGAGAAAACTCCTCGCCCACCTCCGTCACGAGGTGGAGGAACACACCGGGGCGCAATGGATCGAGCTGGAAGGCGAGCCAGCAGGGATTATCTCGCGCACCCAGGAGGAAATGGAATGGATCGTCGATCACATCGGCCCGATTGTCGCCGCGGAGCCCCATTTTTCATGGCAGCGGAACTCGATCTATCTGCGCTTCGGCCATCGGGATTTCCAGAAAGGCAGCGCGCTGTGCCACGTCGCTGGTCACTATCAGCTTCCCGTCGCCCGCCGCTTCGCCATCGGTGACAGCCACAATGATCTGGAAATGCTAGATCCTTCGAACGCCGGAATGACTGCCTGCCCCGCGAACGCCGTGCCGGAAGTCCGGGCGAAAATCACCGCGACCGGTGGATTCATCGCCGCAGGGATACATGGCTACGGTTCGATCGAGGCCCTCCGGCATTATTTTTGTAAATGAGGCGAAGGAAATTTATTTTTTAAAACTTAACTATTTACAAACCCCGAGCTTCTGGGTAGTTTCCCACCAACCTCGCGCGAGCTGCAAGCAGACCGGATTCCGGGGGGAAATCGGTTTGCAACAATTGCTGTGCTACCCCACGCGAGAGGGGATATGTATAAGGCGCGGACATCAGAAATGAGTCCGCGCCTTTTCCTTTTCTTTTTCCTTCCCCGGCTAGCAAAAGATGCGCCCCAGATTCGGCGGCGTGAGTTCTGCAGAGGCATAGAACAGCGGACGAAGCGTCTCGATCAGCTTTCTGGCAGACAGGCTGTCCCGACACAGCGCGCGGATAACATGCACCCCGCCAGTCAGTGGGCCGTGGCCGAGATAAACGTCGTCGCCGTTAAGCGCGTCGAGTGCTTCCGCCGGCCAGTTTTTCGCCATATTTCCCGCCGCGTAAACGGATAGATAATGAGCAGCTGGAAACTTTGCCTTCAAGGCTTCGAGGCTGTCGTCGTCCGGCCGCAGGTGATAGCGCTCGCGAGCGATCAACGTTTTTTCCAAACGTAAATCCAGTTCCCAGCGCAGTTCTTTGTAGGCGAATACCTCGCCCATCGCGACGCGCCCGGGGGCGATCCAATCGAAAAATAACAGGCTCGCCGACGGGTGCAGCACGATTTCTGTTTGCTGCGCATACCGTGCCCCGGCGTGTGGAATGAATGGCTCGGGAATCCATTCGAGCGAGGCATTCTCTTCCACGCGAAATTTCTGAAAGCTAGCCGCCGCCTTGCCGGACCGCGCCCGATAGACGCGGGAGGCGGACGGTGTGCTGAGCACGAGCTTCGCGCCGGGTGCCACGTGGACGTCGGATTCCAAGCGGTCGCCATCGAAGAATCCGGCGGTGGGATTGACGATGCTCTGGACGAGGTGGCCGTGGTCGATGTGGGATTTGCTCAGGTGAATCGGTGCACGGAAGCTTTGTTTGGAGATCATCGGCACGCCATCCGCGCGGCACTCGCAGCGGAGATGCAGGTGGCCGCTGAGCGAGGTGCCGGAAACGTTCGCCATCTTACGGACCGCGAAATTCATTTCGCCAGTGGGGTTGAAGGATCAATATCAGCGTCCCAATTCAATCCAGCACTTGAGCACTTCCACTCTTCAGGTGATTTGCAGAGCCCGGCTTTCACGGGATTGTTCCTGATATATATTCTCGCATCGTGGAAATGTTTCTGATCGCGGATAAAACGATCATGATAATCGCGCATCCAAATCGAGCCGCTCGATTCCATCAGCCGGTTGATCTGAACCGCAGTCGCAGCTTTCCATCGTTTCACAATACTTCCCAATGACATATCTCCCGTCATCCGGATCAGAGCATGCACATGGTTTGGCATGATGCACCACTCGATGAGCTTGTAGTCATTTCCATGGCCTTTGAGCAAGGCATCCTGAACAATCCCTGCGTATTCAGGGTCCTTCAAGAAACAGCCTCCGTGACCGGCATCCTCATATCTCGCAATCCTCCGGTGTAGATTGGATTTTGCATTTCCAACAATAGCAGGTTCCGGATGTGTCAATTCCTCCATAAGTTCCCGCCGCCATCCGTTGATCACACTGGCAGGCAACGAATCCGCCAGCCGGAACGTGATCGCCTGCACCGAGTCCTTGAAGTCCCAATGCGGAAGGTACCCTCGATCATGAATGCCTTTATGTGCCATGAAACAGACTGTGGAATTTTTTTCGCAGCCCTTCATAGCAATCGCAGATTCCACTTGCGAAATAAATTTCGCGGTCCATTCAGACAAACAGATATTCATGCTTCAACCATGCTAACAAATCATCCTTCCCCTTCTCCGATTTCAAATCCGCAAACAAGAACGGTTTCGTCCCCCGCTGCATTTTCGAATCCCGTGCCATTACCTCCAGATCCGCTCCCACATACGGCGCGAGTTCAGTCTTATTGATCAATAATAGGTCGCTCGTCCGGATGGCCGGGCCGCCTTTGCGTGGGATCTTGTCGCCTTCCGCCACATCGATGACGTAGATGTAGGCATCCACCAATTCTGGTGAAAACGTGGCTGATAAATTATCTCCGCCGCTCTCGATCAGAATGAGTTTCAAATCCGGATGCCGGTTTTCCAAATCGATCACTGCCGCCATATTCATGCTGGTATCATCACGGATGGCGGTATGGGGGCAGCCGCCAGTTTCCACTCCAATGACCCGATCCGCCGGCAGCACGCCTGCACGGAGCAAAAACTCCGCATCCTCGCGTGTGTAAATATCGTTAGTAATCACGGCCAACGATATTTCATCCTTGAGCCACTGGCTGAGTCGGAGCACACACATCGTTTTCCCCGAACCCACGGGACCACCCACACCGAGGCGGAATGGGCGTTTGTTAGAATCAGGAGATGAAGAGTCTGTGGTTAGCGCGGGCATGGCGGAGTGAGGCGATTTCGAGAAGAGGATTGAACCAACCGTCGGCCTCTTGGGAAAGCACAGCGTCGATTTTTTCACCCAGCCGGACCAATGTGCGGCGGGAAATTTTCTGGCAGGACGTTTGGCCGATGCGCATGAGTTTCATGGAAGCAGCGGTCAGACCGGCGATGGATTGAAAGGCAAACGCCCGCGCAGCCTGGGCAACCGGCAGCCCGGAAAGCTCCAGCGCGGTGACCACCAAATGATGACTGCGGGGGGATTTTTCACGATGAAGGAGCACCAGTGGCGAAGGATCGAGCTGTGCTAACAAATCCAACCGCTGCGAGCCAATCCGGCGCGAGGCGTCACGCAACTCAGCAGGAATCCGCCACGCATCGAGCTCAGTATCGAGCTCTAGCAGGATTTCCGCATCACCAGAAACCGCCGCTGCATGCGCACGTGCGAAAAATGGAATCTCGAACGTCAGCAGCGCGGGCAGGATTTGTTTTTCGAGGAAATTCTCCAAATCTTCTGCAGTCCGGACGACGCCGCTTTCCACCATTTCCTCAAGCCCGAACGAATGGGCATACGCGCCGGACGGATACGCCGTGTCGTTGGCTTGGAGCAGCCAGAGCATGGGATCGGCACTCATGGTGCGTGGGCGACGGCTTTCATAGGCGTGAAAAGGACCTCGGGTTCGGAATGGTCCCACCCCTCTCTTAGCAGAAGTTGGGCCATCGCCTCATCATGAAGGACATGGATGCAGCCCGCATGGATTTGTGCGGGGAGATGTAAATTTCCAACCTTCCACGCAACAAGTGCAGCGTGGTCTGCGGAAGTGAAAGAAATTTCAAAAACCCGCTCAGGAAGCTGGCGGACGATGAAATCACGGCCTTCGTCGTGGAAAATGACGCCACCATCGGCCAAGCGGTTTTCCAGATCGAATCCAAACTCCGTGCCATCCTCGGCGATTCCACGCCATCGGCGTTTGAGAAACTGCCTCCGCTCGGCGAACAAGGTGATCTGTCCCTCAGGTGGCAGTAGAGATTTTTCCGCGAGCAGACATTGGATCAGGTGCATCGGTGCCCGTCAGATAGCCCATCGCGCTGCCGCTGGCAAGATTCGGAAAAGTCCTCATTTTCCCATACTCGAACTCGCGGCCTCAATCCTTGCGCTCCGTGACGAATTCATCATCATTCGTCACTTAAATTATCTCCTCAGTCTGGCATTGTTCCGGCTTCGTGTGGCTGCTCCCGCCATTTCGCAAGAAATGGAAACCCATCCGTCAACCAGAAGAACGCGCCCACACAACAGCACCGTTCTCCCCCGCCATGCCATCCCGGTTTCCAGTCCCCATCGCAATCGCACTCCAGCTTTTACTCGTCCCCGCCACCTTCGCAGCGGAGCCCGGTGGTGAAATCGTGACTGCGGAAAATAAGGTGGATCGCTCACCACCGCAAACCGCATGGAGGAAAGCGGCCGTGGGAGATAAAATTCAATGGTCGGAGCAGGTCCGCACCGGCGAACTGAGCCGCGCTGCCATCGAGCTCGCCACCGGCGGCGTTCTCCGCGTCAGCGAATTGACTAGCCTGCGCCTGCAACCGCCGCCGACCGGACAGGCCGGTGCTCGGAGCAAAATCGATTTCGGGAAAGGCGTGGCTTATTTTTTCAGCCGCTCGGATGCTGAGGCCGATGTGGAGACGCCCACCGCCAGCCTGAACATCCGCGGCACTGAGTTCGTGTTAGAAGTCGGCGGCGATGGAAAAACGACCGTCACTCTGCTCGATGGCGCAGTCGGAATTTCCAACAGCCTCGGCGCACTCGATCTAAAAAGCGGCGAACAGGGCATCATCGAGCCCGGACGCGCGCCGAGAAAAACCGCCGTGCTCGATGCTTCCAACCGCATCCAGTGGTTTCTCTACTACCCGGGCATCGTCGATCCTGCCAGTTTCGCAAATCTCACAAAAGGCCGCTTCGCGAAATGCCACGCCGCCTATCAAAGCGGCGACCTGCTAGGCGCGCTCGAATCCCTCCCGCCTGCGACGACTTCCGAAGAGCATCGATTTTCCGCAGCTGTGAAACTCGCCAGTGGCCGCCTCGACGAGGTAAATGCGGACCTCGCAAAATCCGACAATCATGCCGTCACGGATTCACTCCGTCTCTTGATAGACGTAGTGAAGAATCCTGTGAAAAATCAGGCATCCATCAAAGCCCCGCCAACGCCGGAAGGCCGTATGGCGCTGTCCTACGCGCTGCAATCACGAGGAGATCTGGACGGCGCGTTGAAGGCCGCGAAAGAGGCAGTCGCGGCGTCGCCGGATTTTGGCCTCGCTTGGGCGCGCATCGCCGAGCTGGAATTCGGATTCGGGCGGATAGAAAAAGCCAATGATGCGCTCGAAAAATCACTCGCACTCAGTCCCCACAACGCGCAGGCCATTTCGCTTAAAGGTTACCTGGCAATTTCGCGAAACCACCTCACCGCAGCACAAGCCTGCTTTTCCCAAGCGCTCGCGATCGATCCCGCACTCGGCAACGCATGGCTCGGACAAGGGCTGGCTTTTTTCCAAGCAAGAAACCGCATGGCTGGCCTGCGCTCCATCACCATCGCCGCCGCCGTGGAGCCCAATCGATCATTCCTCCGCAGCTACCTCGGCAAGGCTCTAGCAGAATCCAGACGCGACGCAAGGGCGACTAACGAGCTGCGGCTCGCAGGTTCGCTTGATCCCGGCGATCCCACACCACCGCTCTATCAGTCGCTCTTGGACCAACGCCACAATGCCTACAATCGCGGCATCGCAAACTTGGAAAAATCCATCGATCTCAACGACAACCGCGCCATCTATCGATCCTCGTTTCTTTTGGACAAGGACCGCTCCGTGCGTCAGGCAAACCTCGCCTCCATTTACAAGAACGCAGGCATGACCGAAGCGAGTCTTGAAGAGGCGCGGCGATCGGTCATCAACGATTACGTGAACCCATCCGCCCACCTCTTCCTCTCCAATAGCATCAACGCCGTCCGCGATCCCCGGCGGGTCGAGCTCCGCAATGAGACGCCGTGGTTCAATGAACTCCTCATCGCCAACCTGCTTTCTCCTGCTGGCTCCGCTCTGCTCGCGCAAAATATTTCCCAACAGGAATACACCAATCTCTTCAACCCCGCCCCATTCACCTTCTCATCCGTCACTCGCTATCGAGGCGATGGCGAATTTCTAGCAACCGGCACTCTCCAGCAAACCTTCGAGCGAACCAGCATCGCCCTAGACTACGATATTTTCACCGCCGATGGATACCGCCCGAATCAAGATGTGGAACGCTACACCAGCTACTTCCAACTGAAGCACGCACTGACAGACAACGACAGCATTTACCTCAATCTGAAATTCCAGACATACGAAAGTGGCGACCTGCGGCAGCTCTACGACCAGTCAACATTCGATCCCGACTACCGCGTCGAACAAAAACAGGCCCCCGTCGCAATTGTTGGATTCCAACACAAATGGTCGGAAGAACATAAGACCTTAGCACTGGGAGGCCTGCTCACAGACGATCTCCGAATCACGGACGCTGGCTCACGATCCGCCACCATGATCACCGACCCGGCGAATCCCGGTCTATCAACTCCCCTCGGATTCGCCGCAGATCTCTCGCAACACCGGGAAACGGAGGTTTACTTTGGAGAAATCCAACACATCTGGAGCGACGAGCACCAGACTCTGTTAGCCGGTGCCCGCTTCGACAGTGGACACTTCGATACGACGAATACATTTACAAATCAGGCGATAGCAAATGTGCTCCCGTCCGATCCCTTCACGCTGGGTGCGGATCCCGACTACAACCGTCAGGTGGCCTACTTTTACTACACCCGCGAACTTTGGAGAAATTTCCACGCCACCGTAGGCCTCGCTTATGATCACATCGATTTTCCGCTGAACACAGCACTGCCACCGGTCTCTGATGCGAGTGAGGAAAAATCCAAATGGCTGCCCAAGGCGGGACTCACCTGGTCACCCGGCGACGACCTAACATTACGTCTCGGCTACGCCCGCGCTCTCGGCGGAGTGACCTTCGATGAAAGCGTGCGGCTGGAACCCACGCAAGTCGCAGGCTTCACCCAGTCGTTTCGCACATTGATGAACGAATCCGAAGTGGGTGGAGTTCCCGCACCGCTGTTCGACACGGCGGGAGCCAGCCTGCTGTATCGATTTCCAACCCGGACTTACATCGGCGGTGAGGCATTTCTCCGCAAGGCGGTGGCGGAACGGGGGCTTGGCGTGCTGCGTGTGAATCAGAGTCCCTTGGAATTCACGGATGTCCTGCAACTCCGCGAGGAACTCGACTATCAGGAAATGGGGGCGATGGTTTACATCAATCAGTTGATCGGAGAGCAGTGGGCCCTCGGTGCTCGCTACACCTACACGCGTGCCGAACTGGATCGCTCATTTCCAGAACTCAGCAGCGCGGGAGTGACAGGTTTTTCCTCGAACGAGGAATCCCGCCTACACGACGCGCAAGCCTATCTGATTTGGAATGATGAAAGCGGCTGGTTCAGCCGGCTCAGCGCACGCTTCCTTTCCCAAGATAACTCGGGCTACAGCACACCGCGACCGGGAGATTCGTGGACTCAGTTCGATTTTTCCATTGGCAAACGCTTCTACGATAACCGCGGTTCGCTCGAAGTCGGAATTCTGAATCTCACTGACGAGGACTACAGCCACAACCCCCTAATCTCCCTGCCCGAGTTCCCCCGCGAACGAACTTTCTTCATCGAAATGCGGATCGACATCTGATTTCCACGCAAGTTTCTGAAATCCACTTGTCATCCCTCCGAATCACCAACGTCCATGAAATTCCTGCCCCTCTTGCTTCTCGCCGCGTGTGCCATCTCCTCCGCGCAGGCCGCCGCCCCTGTTGCGAACGCGGGACCGGACATCACCATCGCAGATTCTAACAACGATGGCTCGGTCACGGTGAAACTGAATGCGAGCGCATCAACCGATGTCGATGGTGACATCGTTTCCTACTCATGGACCTGGCCCGGCGGAAGTGCCAGCGGTGCGACACCGGAAGTCGTTTTTCCCGTCAGCAACTTGTCGATCACCATCACGCTAACGGTAACCGATGCCGCCAGCGGAGTTTCTACCGACACTCTCACCGCATCCGCCTTTACCAAACAAGCGGGCCTCTTCACGGACTTCAAGAAACCCTCCTACGCTGGAACCGATTTCTCGAACTCCCCTTTCGGTTCAAGAGTTGTTGGAAGCTTGCGCGGAAATACGCTGGTCATCGATCCCCGTGGATCGGGGGTGCCGGAAGTCTATCAGAACGGCGCGGGCGTTTGGACTCCATCGAATTTCACCACGAGCGTTTCGGACATTCGTGCAATCGATGCGAACACGCTGCTCAGCGGCACCATCGCATCGGGAACTGGCTTCACCGCCCACCGTTTGGTCGCCGGGAACTGGATCGCCACCGCACAAACGATTTCAGCCACACCGCCCGGCCGCCGTATTCAGGACAACGCCTACGAAGCCACAGCGGTCGCCAGTGCGGATTCCTTCGACGATACTTATTTCAACAATGCCGGGCGCGCCTTCATTTATGACTGGACCGGCAATTCCCTAACACACACGGAACTGCTGCCGCCGGAAGGTTTTTCCGCCAGCAAACGCTGGGGCGAGGGAATCGATACCGACGGCACCACCACCGCCGTCACCGACGGCTCAGGATCGACGGTCATTCCTAATCTGAAGATCTTCAAAAAGACAGGAACGTGGACTCATCAAATTTCGCTCGCGCCGCCCATCGAGCCCGGCGGTTACGGCCAGTCGTATTTCAGCGGCATCGTCGCGGTAGGCAACGGTGTGGTGGTGGCACAACGCGTATTTCCCTACACGCTCTTCGTGATCGAGTTCAATGGATCGTCCTGGGTGCAGACGCCTCTAACCATTCCTTCGGCAGTTCCATACGGCGGGTTCTACGGATTAAAGATGGATGAAGACGGCAAATCCTTCGTGGCATACGATCAGACAGGGCACGTCTTTCTCTATCAAAGGGACATGCTGTCATCCAGCTGGGCCACCGCGACCGTCACCCAGCGCCAACTCCCCATCACCGGCATGTTCGGTGGAAACCAATTGCTGTGCACCGAGTTCTCCGGTGGCAGGATCGTGATCTCCGATTCTGTGAACGGCATCGTGCGGGTGTTTGAAAAGGACGCGCCGTTCGATACAATCAACGCAGAACCCATCGCCAACGCCGGTGCGGATATTTCCACGACCAGCTTCGACGGTCAGCCTGTGCGGCTTTTCCTGAATGGCGGACTCTCCTCTGATGCCAGCGCAGGTGAAACCCTATCAGCTGTCTGGTCTTGGAACGGCGGCAGCGCCACCGGCCTACAAACGTTCGCGATGATCCCTGCCAATGTGACAATCATCACGCTAACCATTACCGACAGCAAGGGTGCCATTTCCCGCGACACTCTCAATACCACGATCAAACGTCCACCGGTCATCAATCCCGGAAACAATGCGGTGATCGCTGATTCAGACGGTGACGGGCTGATTTACCTCAAGGTCAATCCGACCGTGATTTCACAAGACTATCCGATCGTTTCGTGGAACTGGAGCTGGCCAGGCGGCACATTCAGCGGTCAATCCGGAACTCTCGTTCTTGGGCCGGATGCTGATGGAAAACAGGTGACGTTAGAGGTGATCGATTCGAATGGACTGAAAAGCGTGACCAGTTTCACCTTCGACCTGCTGAACCCCACTCCCACCCCGGACATTCTGGAGCCGGTGGATGGCGTATCGCTGGACCAGTTTGGCTGGTCGGTAGGAGTCAGTGATGCGGTCGCCGTGATAGGAGCACCTTTCAAGACCACGAACGGCACCTATTTTTCGGAAAACATCAATGACGACTGGTTTCAGTATTCGATGGCTTCGGCCAATCGTCGCGGACAGTCGGTGTTGATCGACGGTGACTTCGCGTTCGTAGGCGCGGATTTCCAAGGAGTGACCACCTCCAACCCGGGCGCGGTGGTGGTTTACAAAAATCTATCAGGGCAGTGGGTGGAATCACAGACCCTGACTCCGGGAGATTCGGAGGGAGGCGGATTTGGCAGCGCAATCGCCCGTAGCGGAAATACCTTGATCATCGGCGCGCCGCAAACCGGGACATCCAGCGATAAAACCGGCGCCGTGTATGTCTTCGAGCTGGCTGCCGGAACATGGAGTCAGGTACAGAAAATCGTTTCGCCCAAAGCGCCCCAATTCTTCAGCGAGCAATTCGGTGCCAAGGTGGCGATCAGCGGAAACCACCTCGCCATCGCGCGGCCGGGCTTTGGTAGTAACAGCTCGGTGTATATCTATCACAAAGAAGTGGCATCGTGGACGCTGAATGCCGAATTCCTAGCGGACATCCCACGCAACGCCCAAGATCGCGGACCCACCAATGAAGGATTCTTCTTCGGTGTGGGGCTGGCAATGAACGACACAGAACTGCTGATCGGTTCACCGCAGGATAGCCAGGTGTTTCGCTACAATCGCAGTGCGTCCACTTGGACCCGCAATGGTCAGATCGATCCCGGACACTATACTTTCGGAAAGAGCCTGTGGCTCCGCAATGGAGTGCTCGTCGTTGGCGCGCCGCTCGATGACAACCAGCGGTTCACCAATCCGAATTTCGTGTACGGCAGCGTTTCCACCTTTGCGCTGAATGGAGGCGTCTGGCAGGAAATCGGCTATCTCCAAACCAATAAAATTCTCGATCCGTTGATCGGCGATCAAAACATCGAACGACCAGAATTCGGATACTCGGTGGCGCACGACGGCAAGGATCTCATCATCGGCTTACCCAAGGCGCGCAACTCGTCCAGCGTACAGACCGGCAAAGCTTACATCTATCGAAACTACGCCCCGCTTAACCCGAATGCCAATTACGAGCCACTCGCCAATGCGGGAGCCGACATCAACGTGAACGATACCGTGGTCCGCGGCCCGGCACCCGCCTATCAGATCTCCGAGCCACTTGGTTCGGAACTGGTGATGCTAAATGCAACAGCTTCGACCGATCATGAAAATGCCATCATCTCCTATGAGTGGTCTTGGCCCGGCGGCAACGCGATAGGTGCTACTCCTTCCGCTCGCTTCCCAGTGGGCACCACGCTCGTCACACTAACCGTCACTGACAATCACAAGATCATCAACATGGATACGGTCAACGTCACCGTCTCGCTGTCTCAATCCACTCCCGCCGCAGTTCCGGTCACCACGGGAAACACGCTCACCCTTGACCTCCCCTCTCCAAGTGCGAAATGGCGGCTGTCTTCCGAGTTTCTCTGGCATGGTGATGGTGAATCGGCCACTGGAGTTGTTAATGGCGCAACCTATCAGATTGAGATCATCGCATTTCCTGGCTCCGCCGAAACCATCACCACTTTCCTCACGATCAATGGAACCAATAGCACGGAGGTCATCGACATTGAGCTTCCCGAACCGCCCGCCACGGTTGGCACTGTTTCATTTCCAGAAACCAGCCAGGGCTTCTCATGGCGCCTCTCCGGCGATTCCGTGTGGCGGAACGTGACTGACGATGGAGATAGCCTTTTCGAGGATGTGGAGTTTACACTACCTGTGGGAAATCTTCGCATCGAGTTCAAGCCCGTCGCCGGATTCACCACCCCTCTCTCCCGCTCTGTTAGTATCAGCGCATCAGAACCGCTTCATCTGGACTGGGCCGAATACCTTCGCATCAATAGTTTCGATCCCGCGAAGACATTCGACATCGCGAACGACACCACAGCTGCCCCCTATCAATACGTTGGCATGATCCGTTCACCGCTGGGACGCGGCACTGGCACCGTGGTTGCCGAACGCGTTGTGCTCACGGCCGCTCACTTGCTTTTCGATGCCAATGGCCTCCAGTGGGCGGATACCCAGTGGTTCTCTCGCCAGAAACAGAGCGAACGTCAGGCCCCGCCGATCACTCCGCGCGGCGCACTCTATCAAACAAGCTACGCAAAACTCATCGCCCCGGATTCCGTCGAAGGCACCATCGCCGATCTCCCAGAAGATCCGCAGCAGGTGGATTTTGCCGTCCTCTATTTCAGCGCTGAAACCACCTGGGATCAAGGCTCCGCGAATTTTCTGCAAAGCACCTCCGGAAAAAACTGGCTCACCGGCGGGGAAAACAAACACGCCATCGGATATCCACAGCGAAGCCAACAATTTGAAAACCGGGGAAAAATCTTCAGTAAGCAATTTTCCACTCCGCTATCATCTCTGGGCACCGGACTCTACGAGACCACCGAAGTCTTTGGCGATGGCGGCGCAAGCGGCAGCGCGCTATTCGTTCAGCCTGCGGGCACTGGTAATTTCTATCCGGCAGCCATTCTTCTAGCAGGTCAAGGCCGTGCCGTTTACCGGGTGATCGATGAAAGCATCACCCGCATGATCAAGGATGGCGAGGATGCTGCCACGGGCAACGATGATGTTCTGGATAGTAATTCTACCCTACTCACGTTCGACGGCCTCGGCGCTTTAACGACCGTCGGCGTGCAGGTGTTTCCATCAGGGATCCGCACAAAATCCCGATGGACCATCACACCCGCCAAAGGCACGACCAGTGCTAACATGCTTCACACGAACCAAGTTGCGTTCGATGAAAAGTGGACCAACTTCACCATCTCCTTCACGGCCATTTCCGGTTACAAGACGCCGCCTCCACTCAAGGTCCTCAACGGTGTGGTAGTTCGCAGCACGGCGAATGTCTATCCGTTCACCTATGTCGTGATCCCGCCGGCGACCACCCCATCTCCGTTGGATGCGTGGAAAACGCTGCACGGAATCTCCAGCCTTTCGTCCGATACTGATAAAGACGGCATGCCGGCGCTGTTGGAATACGCTTTGGATCGGAACCCTAGCATTTCCGATTTCCGCACCGCGATCCGAAACTCCGCATCACCTTCGCAGTCCGTGTTTCCCGAATACGATGTTTATGTAAGTGCCACCGCGCAGGGCATCATTTATCAGGTGAAAGTATCGAACACGCTGGATAGAAGCTCCGCGACCACGCTTGCCACGTTCACCAGCGCAGACGGCAGTTCGACCTATCGAAAAGTGACCGACACCCAACCCGTTTCCAGTTCCCCACGACGATTCGCCTGGGTGGAAGTTGTTGCGCCATGAACAACTTGTTTTCCAACAGAATCAGGAAACGTCTAGCAGCGGCAGCGGTGGTCGGCTTGATCGCGGCCGTATGGGGCATGATGCTTCTCAAGCTCACTCTCGGCAACGGACTGCGGCTGGCCAGCTACGACCTGCCATTTTTGTTCGGCGAGCATCCGGCTCCGGCTAACATCGTGCTCGTCCAACTCGATGAGTCGTCGCAACAGGAACTCGACCAGCCACTATCCCAGTCCTTGGACCGACGCTTTCACGCCAAACTCGTCGAACGCCTAACCAATGCTGGTGCTCGGATGATCGTTTTCGACATCTTGTTTTACGATGCAAGTCCAGAACAAGATGCCGCCTTTGCAAGCGCGATGAAACGACATGGAAACGTCGTGCTAGCGGCTGAAATTCTGCGCAGCGGTGCGGACCGCAACATCCAGCAGAGTTTGCTGCTTCCCACGCCCGAACTCCGGCGTGCCGCCGCCGGATGGGGCCTAACTGACATACCGGTCGATGCCGATGGCGTCGTGCGGCGAATTCGTCATGTGATTCCAACCGATTTCGGAGACAAACCGAGCCTCAGTGAGTTCATTCGGCGATCACTCGGTGGAGATGCATCGGCGAAGAGCGGTGGCACGGAATTTCTCAATTACTACGGGCCCGCCGGATGCTTCACCCGCTTCCCCTACGCCCGCGTTCTGTTGGACCGAGACATGCCTTCCGATGCATTTCGGGACAAAGTTGTGATCGTCGGGGCCAACCAAAACTCCGGTCTGGCGAATGCGGGGAAGGATGTCTTCCCAACTCCCTATCTTGCTATTCCTGTGAAGGATAGCTCTGGTAAAATGGTTAGCCAGCTCACGCCGGGCATGGAAATCCAAGCGACCGCTACTGCGAATCTATTGGAAAACCGGCGCATCCGCAGCCTTCCATCAACTTTCGAAGGGTGGATCGTCGTCGCTACGGCCCTATTACTATCCGCCGTCGCCTGCCTGCTTCCACCCGTGCGCGGCGTGCTGCTTTGCATCGTGCTCGGTGTTGTCATCGCCATTACCGCAATCCTAACACGCCAGCAAGATGGCCTTCAGTTTTTCTGGACCATCCCCGCGTTCGGTCAGATGCCACTCATCGCGGGGCTGGCGCTTGGCGGTCACTATTTCATCGAATACTCCGCTCGCTGGCGGCTGCGGCGGGCCTTCAAATCCTACATGTCCGAGGAACAGGCGCGGCAAATCGATGAGAACGACGTGAGCCTTGAATTGGGCGGAAAAGAGGTCGAAGCCACGATCCTGTTCAGCGATCTAGCAGGTTTCACATCGATGTCCGAAGGCCTCCCACCGCAGGCGGTCTCCAAGGCACTCATCGGATATTTCGAACGAGCCACGGAAGGCATTCTGGATAATAAAGGCACGATCATCAAATACGTGGGAGACGCCGTGCTGGCCACCTGGGGAGTTCCAGTAGCCGTGGACCGCGAGGCAGATCGCGCCATCGAGGCAGCCATCCAAATGCAAATCGCCAGCGCCAGACCCATCACCTTGCAGACACCTAACGGCAACATCGAACAGGTTCTAGAAACACGGATCGGCATCAACGCGGGCTCCGTTCTAGCAGGCAATCTCGGAAGCAGCCGCCGCTTCGACTACACGGTCATCGGCGACTGCGTGAACACAGCAGCGCGGCTCGAGGGCCTTAATAAAATGCTTGGCACGTCGATTCTGGTTTCCGAAGCCGTTCTCGCGAAATGCGCCACGCCCGACCATTTTCTCAAACGGAAAATGGGGAGTTTCGTGGTGAAGGGAAAAACCCAAGACATCGTCGTCTATGAAATCCTCGGTTTCAGCGAGGATCCCGCTGCCGTGATCCGGAAGCGCGAACCTGATTATCTGGCATTTTATCAGAAAGGGATTTCCGCAGTTGCAGACGGGGATCTATCAACAGCAGAGGCGAGTTTCCGCGAATCATTGCGCCGACACGACCGACTTCCGGAGTGCCCGGCATCGCGCCTTCACCTGATAGCCATTGAAGCGGCCCGTGACGAATCCAGAAACTGGCGGGGCGAGATCGTGCTGGACTCGAAATGATTCGGCCGAATGCTTCCTAACTCACTTCCACTGCTACCTTGTGATCGTGGATGTCTTTATACAGACGCTCGACGATCAGGTGCATGAAATAGAAACCCAGTTTGGGATTCTGATAATAGAGTTGATAGACTTCCTCATCGCTCATTTGATAGAGTTCGCAATCCGTTTCGCAGATTACGGTCAGCGTGCGTTTCTTTTCCGGTGAAAACAGGCCGATTTCCCCCAGCAAATCGCCAGCCTGAACCGACCCGCCGATTTCATCCAATCTCAAGCGGCCGTGGGCGACATAAAAGATGCAGTCCGCCAGATCACCTTTCAGGAAAAGCGTGTGCCCCGCCTTGTATTTGTGCAGGTGCATTTGGGGCAGCAGCCATTCGGATACGGGCGAATCCGCGCTGGCATGCTCGATCTGCCTGACGAGCCGCCGGATTTCAAACAAGCGCCGAGCATTCATCGGCAACAGGATGAGATTCAGCAGGAATTCGGGCATCGTCACCAGTTTGCCGATGCTGAAGTGCGAATAGAGCACAGCGTAAATCAAAAACAACACGTTGCTAGCAAGAGCGAGCATCCGCAGTGGTACCATGCGTCGCACCGAATGGCTCGCTAGGTAGAAAATGCCACCAAGCATTCCGATCACTGTATGGAATTCGAAATGCATTGATTACAGGACTTAATGTTGAGTTTGACCGCGTTTCAAGCGGCGCGGATTTTTTCAAAAGTAAAGAGGGAGAGCCGTGCCGTGTGTTAACCAGCTGACTAATCGATTAGAAGAGAAAATAACGTTGGGCCATGGGCAAAACAGAAAGCGGTTCGCAACATAGTTCCTCGCCATCCGCAGTCACGGTGTAGGTGTCTGGATCAACGGTGATTTTCGGAAGCGAATTGTTGAAAGGGAGATCGCGCTTGGTGACGGAGCGGCAGTTCTTCACTGCAACCAGGCGCTTCATTAAACCGAGTTCTTTGAGGGCTCCAGATTCCAAGGAAGCAGCGCTGACGAAGGTGACGGAGGTGGAGGCGATGGCTTTGCCAAAAGCACCGAACTGCGGCCGATACATTGTGGGTTGCGGCGTGGGGATGGATGCATTCGGATCTCCCATATTTGCCCAAGCGATGAGCCCCCCTTTAAGGATAGTTTCTGGTTTAATGCCGAAAAACGCGGGTTTCCATATCACGATGTCGGCCAGCTTTCCGACTTCGATCGAACCGACCTCATGCGCGATGCCGTGGGCGATGGCCGGGCATATCGTATATTTTGCGACGTAGCGGAGGGCGCGAAAATTGTCGGCAGCAGGATGACTCGGACCTTCAAGTTTACCGAACTGGACTTTCATCTTGTGTGCCGTCTGCCAGGTGCGGGTGATTGTTTCTCCAATGCGGCCCATGGCTTGGCTATCAGACGACATCATCGAAATCGCTCCAAGATCGTGAAGCCGATCTTCGGCAGCGATGGTTTCCGGGCGGATCCTGCTTTCGGCGAAGGCAACGTCTTCCGGGATGCGCGAATCGAGGTGATGGCAGACCATGAGCATGTCGAGATGCTCGTCGATGGTGTTGGATGTAAATGGGCGGGTCGGATTGGTTGACGACGGCAGAACATTCGGCTCGCCGCAGACGCGGATAATGTCTGGGGCATGGCCGCCGCCAGCCCCTTCGGAGTGATAGGTGTGGATGGTCCGGCCTTTAAAAGCAGATAGAGTGCTCTCAACGAAGCCCGCCTCATTCAGGGTATCCGTATGGATGGCCACTTGAATGTCGAACTCGTCGGCGACGGTTAGACAAGTGTCGATCGCAGCAGGAGTCGTGCCCCAGTCCTCGTGGAGTTTGAGCCCGATGACGCCTGCGAGGACCTGTTCGCGGAGCGGCTCAGGTGAGGAGCAATTGCCTTTTCCTAAAAATCCAAGGTTGATGGGAAACGCTTCCGCAGCCTCCAGCATTCGGTGGATGTTCCATTTTCCCGGTGTGCAGGTGGTGGCGTAAGTGCCGTGGGCAGGCCCTGTGCCTCCGCCGATTAGAGTGGTAACCCCTGCGGCAATTGCATGCTCGATCTGCTGGGGGCAAATGAAATGGATGTGGGTATCAATACCACCGGCGGTGACGATGCATCCTTCGCCCGCGATGACTTCGGTGGCGGCGCCGATGGTCATGGAGATACCGTTCTGCAATAGCGGATTTCCGGCGTGGCCGATGCCGACGATGCGTCCATGTTTGATTCCGATATCCGCCTTGATGATGCCCTGGGCGGCATCAAGGATCAGGGCGTTGGTGATGACGAGGTCCAGTGAATCGGCATCCAAGGCGAGTGGCGATTGCGCCATGCCGTCGCGGATGACCTTGCCGCCGCCGAATTTCACTTCGTTTCCGTAACCGCCATTTTCAGCGATGAGGTCGCGTTCGACTTCGATGAAGAGTTCGGTATCCGCAAGGCGGACTTGGTCACCGGTAGTGGGGCCGAACATGCCGGCGTAGTTGGCGCGGGTTTGTTTCATGCATCTAGCAGACCATTGACGAGATTGTTGAGTCCGTGGACTTCGCGCGTTCCTGCGAGGGCGACAAGGGGAATTTCACGGGTGTCGCCAGGCTCGAAGCGGATGGCGGTTCCGGCGGGAATGTTCAGTCGGAACCCCCGCGCGGCAGCCCTATCGAAATGGAGAGATTCGTTCACCTCAAAAAAATGATAGTGGCTTCCTACCTGGATCGGGCGGTCACCGGCATTGGCCACGACGACACTAACGGTAGGCAGTCCCGCGTTCAGATCAAGATCGGCGGCTCCGGCAGGGGTAATGATTTCTCCGGGGATCATCGGACAGGGTTGTGGACGGTGACGAGTTTTGTGCCGTCGGGAAACGTTGCCTCTAACTGGATGTCGTGGATCATTTCAGCAACGCCTTCCATGACTTGGTCACGGGAAACTAAGGTGGTGCCATAGCTCATGAGTTCAGCGACTGATTTACCATCCCGCGCTCCTTCAAACAGCTCAGCGGTGATCAGCGCGATCGTCTCCGGGTAGTTTAACTTCAGGCCACGGGCTCGGCGGCGCTGGGCGAGATCACCAGCGACGACGATCAGGAGCTTTTCCAGTTCACGAGGGGAGAGATGCATCGTGGAACCAAATTTAGAAAGCCACAATCGCCGAAAGCGAAGCCACTGCAAGTGCGAGCGCCCCGAAGCGGATCGCCGGTTTTTGACTCAGGCAAATCACGGCCATGTTGACGACAACGAGGCAAGCCAACACATATTCGAGAGTCCCGTGGGTATGAAAGAAAGTCGCCCTGAGGAAATCGAACTCGTCGGTTTCGTCCGGGTGGTAATGGCCGGGATGGGCGCTGGCGAGAGCAGGAATGAGACAGACGCCGGCAAACACCAAACGTTTGACAGTGAGTAAATGGTGGATGGTTCGCACGCCTTTCATAAATGAATGGTAACCAACGAGCATTGGCCATGCCAAGCGGAGAATGAAAAAACCATGCCCCCCTAAAAAAGGGCATGGTTTCATTATAATGCACAGCTAACCGAAACAAACGATAGAGAGGGAAATTACTTGTATGTGCCTTTCAGGAATGGCTCACCGACGACGCCCTTGTATTCCTTGAGGATCTTGAACTGGCCGTCGGCCTTGGTTTCACCGATGTAAACGTTTTTGGTAAGATGGCGGTTCTTCTGGGTGGTAACTTTGCCGCCAGGACCATCAAAGGAGATGCCGGACTCAAGGGCAGCGCTAACCTTATCGACATCGAACGAACCAGCTTTTTCAACAGCGGCCTTCCAGAGATAGACCCCATCGTAGGAGAGAACCATTGGCGAGCAGGTCACGCGACCTTCCTTGACGATTCCGGGAACGTCTGACTTTTTCAGCCAGGCTTGGAAGTTCTTGATGAACTTAGCATTTTCCGGACTCTTGATCGACTCGAAGTAGGTCCAGCAACCGAGCTGACCAACCAACTGGCTTGCAGGAAGACCGCGGAACTCGTCCTCGGAAACCGAGAAACTGACGACAGGGCAGGACTCGGCAGTCAAACCGGCAGCAGCATACTCCTTGAAGAAAGGAACATTCGTGTCGCCGTTGAGAGTGCTGACTACGCAAGCATCGCCACTGGCGGCGAACTGTTTAATCTCAGAGATGATTTGTTGGTAATCGGTGTGACCGAACGGAGTGTATTTACCGGCCGAGATGATCTTGCCAGATCCATCCTTTGTGAAGCCACCACCAATGTTTTCGAGAGGCACGCCCTTGCTCAGGAGATACTCTAGAAGCACGAGGTTGGTAGTCTGCGGGTAAACATAATCCGAACCGAGGAGATAGAATTTCTTTTTGCCCTCTGCGAGGAGGTAGTCAATGGCTGGAGTGGCTTGTTGATTGACGGCTTCTGCGGTGTAGAAAATGTTGGGTGACATTTCTTCTCCCTCGTATTGCACGGGGTAAAAAAGCAGACCCTTCTTTTCCTCGAACACCGGAAGAACCGATTTGCGGCTCACGGAAGTCCAGCAACCAAAGGTCACAGAAACCTTGTCTTGGTCCAGTAGTTGCTTGGCCTTTTCAGCGAAAAGTGGCCAGTTCGAAGCACCGTCGGCAACGACAGGTTCGATCTTCTTGCCCATCACGCCGCCAGCGGCGTTGATTTCGTCGAAGGTGAAGAGGAGAACATCGCGGAGCGAAGTTTCGCTGATGGCCATGGTGCCGCTCAGCGAGTGAAGCACGCCGACCTTGACAGTTTCAGCCGCATGGACAGCAGCAGCCGTGATGGCAAGCGCGGTGGCTGCAGAAGATACAATTTTAGAGATCATGTTTTTGGGGAGATTGGGAATATTTAGGGGATTAATTTGTCAGCGAATGAGGCAGGAGAGCATTGGGCAGAGGGAGTCTGATCAAGCCCTCCTGCCAACACCGCTGAGCGCAGAAATGCTTTTGGGATCAGAACTTGACCAAGGCTTGGACGCCGGAGAAGAACACATCAGTGGCCGAATCAATGTAACTTACTTCAGCACGAACGAGGAAGTGCTCATTGAAGACATAGGTCGGTGAGATGGTGTATTTGTAGTTGTCAGGAGCTGTAACGGTAGGTCCGGTGGACTCGACTTCATCGATACCGAAGCGGCCGACAAGCGAGAATTTATCGGTGAAGGCATACTTGACGAAGGCAAGGCCGCCGACAGCGCTGTTGGCACCACTTAGAGTGTTGTCCGAGTAGATGATTTCACCGGCGATCGTCAGCTTGTCGCTCAGATCATAGCTGGCCCAGAAATCGTAGGTGGAGAAATCATTCGCACCGTCCGTACTGTCGTAGCCAATACCACCCCAGAGGGTGAGTTTCTCGATACCCTTGTAAACCACGTAAGCTTCATATCCGAGGCCATTGCCCCAATCTCCATCACCTTCCCAGAAACTGGGTCCACGAAGGGAATCGGAAACGCTGAGTCCAGCACCCCAGACGCTGGTGGAGTAGTCCAACTTGATACCGGTATGGTAAGCAGGAACACCACCAGTGGTGCTGTTGGCATAGGTGAGTTGGCTCATATTTACCGTGTCGAATGCTTCATAGCCCATATAGCTGAGATACTTACCTCCGGTGATCTTGAAGTCACCAGCCGTGTAAGTCACGTAAGCATCGAGAATACCGGCCTCGGTGCCACCGGCGAAGGAATTCGCATCACTGTTAGGGGAGTAGAAGAGGCTCGCATACCCGGAAAATGCTCCCTGGGTTGCTTCGAGACCGAGCTTTACTGCATCCAGCGGTGTACCCGCATCAAACAGGGATTCATCACTGTCACCATTCTTCACGTCCGTGTAGGTGTAGGATGCGGCTGCATAACCACTGACCTTAAGCCAATCCGCAGTGGCGGCTGGTGCTGGTGCCGGAGCCTTCATTTCTTCACCACCCATGGCGGTGGCGGTAGTGAGAGCGAGCGCCAGTTGTGGCAAGCGGAATAGGTTGAAACGATTTTTGATTTTCATGTCCGATTGGTATTGTTGCTGTTGTTGGCGGAACTCCGCGCATGCCCTGTTAAGCTTTATCCGTGCCATGAGTTTGTATTCTGCCATTTTTAGGTGAATGAATTCCATTCTTTAGATGCCAATTGATGAATTTCACTCATGACTGATGGGGCTGACACGCATAAAAAAGCAGATACCCGACAAAGCGGGCATCTGCCTTTGGAAAACAAAACCTAGAGTTTCTTAGACCGTTAGGAAATTCTTCACCACCTCGTCGGTCAGCGCTGCCATTTCGCCAGACGCAGCAACAGAACCGCGCTCCAAGATGGCAAAGTCATCGCCGAGCTCCTTGCAGAAATCGAGGTATTGCTCGACAAGGAGAATGCTCATCTCGCCCTCGGCGCGGAGCATCTTGATGGCGTCGCCGATTTGATCGATGATATTCGGCTGAATGCCTTCCGTCGGCTCGTCGAGAATCAGCAGTTTGGGCCGGGTGAGCAGCGCACGACCGATCGCCAACTGTTGCTGTTGGCCCCCGGAAAGCATGCCGCCCTTGCGGTGGAGGAATTCTTTGATGATGGGAAACAGCGTGAAAATGCGGTCGGTCTGCTTAGCATCGCGTTTCTGGCCGCGAGCGTTGAGGCCGATGAAAAGATTCTCTTCTACCGTTAGGTGCGGGAAAATATCACGTCCCTGCGGAACGTAACCCAATCCCCTTCGTGCCCGGTCCGCCGAAGCCGCACGGTCGATCGAAGTGCCTTCTAGCGTCAGTTTTCCCGAATCAGCAGGAAGAAGACCCATGAGGGCCTTGAGTGTGGTGCTCTTACCGACGCCATTGCGGCCCATTAGGCAAAACACGGTCTTCGGGCGGATCTTCAGTGTCACACCACGTAAGATGGCACTGCCACCGATGGACACGCGGAGATTGGAGATCGTGAGGCTTTCGGTGATTTCGGGGGCGGCGATCATGCGGCTTTTGATTTGCGACCAAGATAAACTTCGATGACCCGCTCGTCGGACTGCACCTTGTCCACAGGGCCTTCGCAAAGGACATGTCCTTGATGGAGAACGGTGACTTTGCGACCTTGGGAAATCTGGCGGACGAATGTCATGTCGTGCTCAATGACGACGATGGTGTGCTTTCCGGCAAGCGAAAGGAGTAGTTCGCCCGTTCGATAAGTTTCCTCGTCAGTCATACCGGCAGCGGGCTCGTCCACTAGCAGAAGACGCGCTTCCTGGGCCAGCAGCATGCCGATCTCAAGCCACTGCTTCTGGCCGTGGGCAAGAATTCCCGCCTTGCGGTGGGCATGGTCGGTTAGTTTGATGATCCCTAAGATCTCAGCGATGCGATCCTTCTGTTCTGAGGTGATTTTCCCAAACAGACTGTGCCAAATACCGCGCGATCCAGCGAGGGAGAGCACGAGATTTTCCGTCACCGTATGGTCGTTATAGACGGTGGGCGTTTGGAATTTACGACCAATGCCGAGACGATAGATTTCGTATTCGTTCAGCTTTAGGAGATCATGCTTGCCGTCGTCCCATAGCAAAGTCCCCTCATCCGGCCGGGTGCGGCCGGTGATTAGATCGAGGAAGGTAGTCTTACCTGCTCCGTTAGGTCCGATGACCGTCCGCAGTTCGCCTTCGTCTAGATAGAAGTTGAGGTCATTGATGGCTTTGAAACCATCGAAAGAACGGGTGAGTCCTTCTGCGGCGAGCAGGAACGGCTTAGTGTCCAGATGGGAAGATTCGACAATCATGGGTCTGTGGCGGGGGATTTTTCGGAGGGAATCGGTGCGTCCTCTTCTTTCTTTTTCAAACGGCTGAACAGTCCTTGAATCTGGCCGGGAATGCCCATGATTCCTTTGGGCATGAAAAGAACGACGAGCACAAACGACCCGCCCAGTATGAGCGGCCAGAAATCTGCAGTGGCGCCAGATGATGCCCAGCTTTTGAGAACATTGACGCTAATCGCTCCGGCGATGGGGCCCACAATCGTGCCACGGCCACCGAGCGCGACCCAAACGACAGCTTCGAGTGACTTCCCGGTTTCCATCTCGCTGGGATTGATGATGCCTACTTGTGGCACGAAGAGAGCACCCGCAAAGCTGGCGATGATGGCGCTGATGATGAAGATGAAGAGCTTGAAATTCGCGGTGGCATAACCCGAGAAAAGCACGCGGTTTTCGGAGTCACGGATGGCGCGCTGAATTAGGCCGAAGCGGGAGTGGGTCAGCCATTTGCAGCCCGCGACGACCGCGACGAGCAGGATGGCGGTGGCGATGTAGAGCCCACGCTTGGTGGACATGTCGCGAAGGGAAAAACCGAGCAGTGTCCGGAAATCGGTGAAGCCATTGTTTCCACCCATCAGAAGTTCATTCCGGAAAAATAGCAGGGCTGCGCCATAAGTGAGCGCCTGAGTAAGGATCGAAAAGTAAACTCCTTTAATGCGCGACCGGAAAGCCAGGTAGCCGAAAATCGCGGCGATGATCCCGGGAACGAGAACCACCATGGCCAAGGCAAACGGGAAGCTGGTGAACGGACCGAAAAACGACGGCCACTCCTTGCGTCCCACCATGCTGAGGAAAGTGGGCACTCCTTCACCACCGATCATGCGCATCAGGTGCATGCCCATCATGTAGCCGCCGAGCGTAAAGAACAGCGCCTGCCCAAGACAGAGCAAGCCCGTATATCCCCAGAGAAGGTCGATGGAAATTGCCAAGATGCCATAGCAGAGGTATTTCCCCCAGTTACCCAATGTAAAATCCGAGATGTAGCCGTAAGAGTTCAGCAGCGGCATGATCACGACGAGAAAGACTGCGAAGAAGATCAGCAATGGCAACTGGACCCGGCTAGTTAACGGTTGTTTGTTCATCGGTTAGTCAAGGCTGCGGGAACGGGTGACAAAGAGGCCGGCTGGACGCCATTGCAGGAAAAGTATGATGGCTCCGAGAACGAGGATTTTTCCGATGACAGGGTTTCCAAGATACTGCTGGAGGGTTTGATCCGCCACTCCGATGCCGAGCGCGCTGATCACGGTGCCCATGATATTGCCAACTCCACCAACGACGACTGTCATGAAGGAATCTACAATATAGAGCTGGCCCATCGACGGGCCGACATTGCCGATTTGTGATAGAAACGCTCCAGCAAGTCCGGCGAGCCCGCAACCGAAGGCGAATGTCATGGTATTGACCCGCTCGGTGCGGATGCCCATGCAGGCGGCCATGTTGCGGTTCTGCATCACCGCGCGGATGAGTAAGCCCAATGAGGTTTTATTCAGTACCAGCCAAGTGATGACGATGATCAGCACTGCAAAACTGATCACAAAAACGCGGTTCCAGCCAAACACGATGTCATTCACCGTCCAGTTTCCGGATAGCCATGCAGGGCTGGTCACCTGCACGTTGTTGGAGCCGAAAATGAATTTAAGAATCTGCTGGATCACAAGTGAGATTCCCCAAGTGGCGAGCAATGATTCAAGCGGGCGCTTGTAAAGGAACTGGATGACCGTCCGCTCCAACAGCACTCCGACGAGCGCCGCGATGATGAAACTCGCGGGAATCGCCACCACAAAATACAAGGCCATGCTGCTGCCGGTCAGACTCATCCCCGGAATGGAAATCGAGAAGCCAAGCGGCGACAATTTCAGCCCGGTGGCGAAGATGTTTTGAATCACGTAGGTCGTGTAGGCCCCGACGGCAATGAGCTCGCCGTGCGCCATGTTGATGATACCCATCAGGCCAAATGTGATCGCAAGCCCGATGGCGACCACCAGCAGGACCGAACCTAACGAAAGACCGCGAAATGCAGTACCGACCGCATTGATACGCGAAATGTGGAGGGCAATCTGGTGAAGTGCGGACTTCGCAGCGTTGATCGTATCCACGTCCTGCTTCGCCTCGGCCTCGGCAAGAATCGTCTTGATGGTGTCATTCCCGGCGAGGGAATGGAGTTCACCGAGAGTCAGACAAGCCGCCACCCGTTCTTCCGGGACCGGCGAGCGCAGCCGGATGATGGCGATGGCCTCCTCCAGCGTGTGCAATGCCCTCGCATCTTTCTCGGTGGTCTTTAAAAGCAGTAGCGCCGGGAGCTTTTCCTGCTTCTGCCCGATGGCGGAATCCTGAATGGCGCGGATGCGTTTTTCCGTGTCAGGATCTGCTAGCGCCGCGAGATCGGAAACTTCCTTCATCGCTTTGCGCAGCCCGGAATCCGTATCAGCGAATTCAACCTCCTTCGGATTGATGCGGATGGCAGTGCCGTCCGCCGCGAGCAGCGGAGAATTATCGGAAACACGCAGCGTGGCGAAGGAACCATCGGCACCCGCAACTCCCGTCAGAATCACCGGTGTCACGACGCCCTCGGCATTCTGATGGAGAAAAATCGCGCCTTCCTTCCATTTCTCAAACCATGAAACTGCTTCCGGCGACGGCTTGAGCTTCATGGCAAGGATGATTTCTTTCTGTTCTGCTGGAGTGCCAGCCACCAGTGCCGAGGCAATCGTCTCCCGAACAGATTTCCCTGGTGCCTGGGCCAACGCTGCCGCTGGGAACATCAGGCAGATCAACAAGGGGAGGACCAGCCGCTTTGCGAAAAAGATGGCGAAAAGCTTTTGCATGGAATCCTCTGACGGAAAGCACCGACTGTGCCATCCCGCCGTGTAAATACTCGCGGTCTGTGGATTGCCTGCCGGGAAACAGGCCAATTTCCCCACCGCATGTCGTTGATCACGATCGACATTTGCCGATGCCGGGGATCGACAAACACGATATCATCGGCATCATTTCCCGCGATGATGGATGGCTCACTGCTGGTGCTCGGGATTGCCGGGCCAGAACTCACGACTGAAGAAGCCGCGCTTTTCCGCAAGCTGCAACCGGCAGGCTACATCCTTTTCACGAGAAACATCGTCTCCCCTTCACAGACGCGGAAACTCAGCGACAACCTCCGCGAGCTTTCATCGGAAACACCCATCATCGCCATCGATCAGGAAGGCGGCCGGGTCACGCGGACCAAGGAAATCGCACCTGCGGCACCGTCTGCGCCAGCTCTGGCGAAGTTCGGAAACCTTGGGAAAATAGCGGACGCCGGTGCTTTCACGGGAGATCTCCTGCGCCTGCTCGGCTTCAATTTGAATTTCGCCCCCGTCCTCGATCTCGACCATTTCCCGGAAACCCAGAACGCCCTGCGCGGCCGTTGCTGGGGACGCGACCCGCAGCGTGTCATCGACTACGCCGGCCAGTGGAACCGCTGGATGCGGAAGCGCGGCATCGCCGGCTGCGGCAAGCATTTCCCCGCTTGTGGCCGCGCCCAATCGGATCCGCACCACGATTTGCCGTCCTCTCCGGCCACACTGGAGGAACTGCTCCGCGAAGACGTCATTCCCTACACCGCGCTGATGCCGGAGCTCGACGCCATCATGCTCGCCCACGTCGAGTTTCCCAACATCGACCCGGATTTCCCCGCCTCGCTCTCGCCGCGCATCATCCGCCGGTTTCTCCGCGACCAGCTCGGCTTCGACCGCCATCTCGTCCTGACCGACGATCTCGACATGGGTGCCATCACCACCCGCTACGGCCGCGGCCAAGACGTGAAACTCGCCATCGAAGCGGGAAACGACCTCGCCCTCATCTGCCATCGCACCGACACCGCGGAGATCGCTGCTAAGGCCATCGCCGCGCTGCCGCACTGGATGACCGAGGAAGCACGCGACAGGGTGGAACGTTTCCGCCGGAAACTTCACGGCCCGCTCGTTTGGTCGGAGAAAAAGTGGAGCGATACTTGCGATTCCCTATCAAAGTTAGCTGCCGATGTCCCTGAAATCCAGACAGATCAGGCATCCAGCCCAGTCGCCGACTACTGAGCCCGGAAATCGCGCTTTGCCATGCCGTGGGAAACTGTTACGTCCGCGCCGATGAACCAAGTGCATTTGATTGGCGGAGAAAAAGGCGGAGTGGGCAAATCGGTGATGTCGCGGGTATTCGCCCAATATTGTATCGACCGAAACATTTTATTCCAGGGATTCGATTCAGACCGCTCGCACGGTTCGTTCATGAGATTCTATCAGGGTTTCACCGAGCACATCGGCCTAGAAGATTTCCAAAGCCTCGATCGCCTCGCGGAAGCGGCCCTCCAAGGCGAGGACGGCACCCAAGTGCTGGTGGACCTCGCCGCCCAAAGCAGCAGCTCGCTGCGCGGCTGGATGGAAGATACAGGCGTGCTCGAACTCTTCCGCGACGCCGGCGTGATGGTGAACTGCTGGCACATCCTCGACGATGGCCGCGACTCTCTCGAAATGCTCGGCCGCCTCTTGGAGGATTTTAAAACCGAGGCGCGCTACGTCGTCGTCCTTAACCACGGCCGTGGTGCGCGCTTCGATGCCTTCCACGCCTCTCGCCAGAAGACCCGCGCGATGGAGCTCGGTGCGAAATTCATCGAACTCCCACGACTTCACGAGGGATCGATGCGGCAGGTGGACCACTCGAACTCCAGTTTCTGGGCCGCCATTAACGCCGCAGAAAATGGCGACCAGCTACTCGGCCTGCTCGACCGCCAACGCGTCAAAGTCTGGCTGCGCAAAACCTATTCGGAACTCGACTCTCTGGGACTGAGCAATGTTTCCCGCCGGGAAATTTCCTGAATTATTCGGCTGCGGATGAAGTCAAAGCGACTACGTTGACCACCAGAATACCGAAAACATCATGAAATCCATCATTCCCCGGCTCACCACAGCCATCATCGCCCTTTTCACCGCCTTCGTCACGATTCCGGAAGCTAACGCCACTAAACTCAGGCTCAGTGGCTCCGGTTACTACAATCTCGACAGCAGGGAAAGTTACTTCAAAGGCGGACGCCCGCAGAGCGGACGCTACGACAACCTCGGAGCTGGATACTATCACAACGCCGAGATCGGCATGCAGCGTGTAGTCAACCGGTCCAATTATCGCTCCGGCAGCATGAGCTTCGAGCTGTGGGCTATGCCCTACTACGGCGCTACCAGCGGCCCCGTCCTCATGACCTACGGCCTCGATCCTCTCAAGGCCGGCTTCCAATACTCTAACGCCTCAGCCTTCGGCAAGGCGGTCTCACTCAACAAGCGCAAGTATCCGGAATTTGAACTCTACGAATACACCAACAAGGGCTGGGTATGGCGAGACTTGCTGAAGTTCAGCTCGAAGACCCTTCTCTGACAGACAGACACCGTTCACCTGACATGCCGGGACACAGGCCTGCTGTTCCCGGCATGTTCGTGTCCGGCATCGTTGAAATTTTTCCTGCCTGCCATGAACCTCGCCACCCAAATCACCGGCGCACTCGCCATCGCCATCCTCTTCGGCTCCGGTGGCTACCTGCTAGGAAAACGACAAACTACCGCCACTGCGACTAAAGCCGCTCACCGCGGCACAATCGAACGCCAATCGAACATTTCATCATCCACCCGGCCCGGTGCCTCCCCTTCCCTCGATGTCGCCGGCCTACATGCGAAACTCGACGCGGAGAAAAACCCCCTGCTCCGCTTCAAGCTAGCGATGCCAAATATGGAGGCATGGGTGCAGCGGAACCCCGTGGACGCGCTCGACTGGTTGAAAAGCCAACCGAAGACCGAACGCCGCGACGAATTGATCCGCCTCGCCCTCAACCATTTTTCCGAAAACGATCCAAAAGGCGCGGCCGGTTGGGCAACCGCGAATCTATCAGGAGCCGATCTAAACAACACCCTCATCGCCATCGCAGAAAACTGGGCCGAACAGAACGGACTCGAAGCCACCACCTGGTTCCTTGCGCTGCCGCCATCCACCCAGCGCGACGCCGCCGTAGAGAATATGATCTTCTCATGGGCTTCTAACGCACCGGAAGCCGCACTTCGCTATCTCAAGGAAAACCCGTCGATCGGCGACCTGTCACCCGTTCTTCAACGCGCCGCTCTCGCCGGATGGGCGAAGAGTGATCCCGTGAAAGCCGTAACTACCAGCCTGTCACTCAGCCAGACTAACAATGATCCCGGGCTCTTCGGTAATACCCTCGCTAACTGGGCCACCATGGACTTGCAGGCCAGCTCAGACTGGTTGATGGAGCAGGTGAAACCCGGCGGGGAACGCACCGCCGCCATTCAGGAACTCGCCACCATCTATGCCCAGCAATCACCAGACGCCGGAATCACTTGGCTGGAAAAACTCACTGCTGGCAACGAGCGCGACGCCGCCGCCAACTCATTCGTCTCCGGATGGTCGAGCGCCGACGCCGCTTCCGCAGCCAAGTGGGCCGCCTCACAAAATTCATCGGCGCTCTCACCAGACGCAGTCTCCGCCGTCGTTCACAATTTCCTCATGAACGACGCCAACGCCTTCCAAACCTGGCGAGCCACTCTTCCGGAAGGCCCGGTGAAACAACAAGCCGACAAGATCGGCACCCCGGCAGCGGAGGAGTGAGCGGATCTGGACCATTCAGGATTCCAGACGAATAGAAATGTTCTGGCGGCATCCATCAGCACCACGAGAATATCCTTGAGGTGTTTCCACCCCGTCTTGCCTTCCCCTCATCGCTCACCTCTCTGGAAAGTTTCAACAAGCGTTTCAGTTCAGCCAATCTTTCTGCTTCTGACATATCTCACACATTCCGCACCTAGCAGCAGTTGTTTTTTGCCTAATTCGGGAGCGGTGTGTCTGCTAGGGGCGTCTTTGGGTTTTGCTGGGTGAGGGAGGGGTGGTGTAGATGCTTTGGTCAAATCCCAGTGCTGCCAAGTAGTTC
>JBBRYQ010000037.1:0-48883 GCA_038237425.1 Verrucomicrobiales bacterium | reverse complement strand
GGCGAAGGTATAGCTTGCATTCGTGCTCACGATGACGCCCACCTCGGTCCAGTTCAAAAAGGTGCGTCCACTCGCGGCTGTCGCACTGATCGTGACATTCGCACCAGCGGCAAAAGTGCCGCCGCCAGTCACCGTGCCACCAGCTGCGGGGGACTTCGCCAGAGTGATGGTCACCGGCACAGTCGCTTGATCCAGCAGCGTGAAAGCTACATCTCCCGCAGTGACGACGTAGCGATAATCACCTGTGATCGCAGGGACCTGTGCATAGTGTGAGCCATTCCCGCCCGTGCCCGCGCTCCATTGCCAGTAGGGGTAGTAATTGTCCACCAAACCGACGATCTGCAGCCAGTAACCTTGACCCCCAGTGAGCACGAAACCTGCGGGCAGCGTGAACTTGTAATCATACACGCCCGGTGTGGCGGTGGCCGTTTCGCTCGCGATGCCGTTCGTGTGCCACACGGTGCCTCCGGCAATGGCAATGGTGTTGATGCTGATCTGAAAATCCACCGGCTCGGGTCCAAAACGAACGCCGCGCCATTGGATTTCGCGCAGGGTCTTGGTCGTCGCTGAGGAGAAGCTTTCCCACACCATCTCTTCGACGTTGCTGCCGCCGTTGCTGTAAGTCGAAGAAAGGTAGCCACTCGCTCCAGCATTCGGCAGTTGCTGGTAGATAATACCAGCGACTGCGGAAGCGGCAAAGAGCGCGAGGTTTGATAGAATGAGGGCGATTTTTTTCATGGTGCTGTTGATGGATAGGCTAATCGGAAGAACTCGCTGCCGCTGTGTGTCGGCAGGGTGACGGATTTCGTGACGCCGTTGTCTAAAACTGCGTTAGGCACGAGACTCCAAGACGATGGCGCGAGCGTGGTAGTCTGCTCCAGATGAAAGCCCGCTGTCGCAAACGTCGGCCAGGAGAGGATCGCATCCGTGCCTGATAGTAAGATAGTGAGCGGCGGCAGATTTGGCGGAACGGTGATAGCAGCGGTGTAAACATCGAAGTTGGTCACGCCTTCGGGATTGTCGCCGGTGCTGTTGGAGTTATCAGCCCACGCAGCGATGAGGATGCCGGAAGCGAAGGCATTGCCGGTATAATCGCCGTAGTCTGTCTTTCTCAATGCCGCGATGCTTCTGGCCTGATAGGACGTGCCGCTGCTGATCTGGAAATTCGGCTCGAAGGACGCGCCACCGTTTGTGCTGATGGCGCCGAAGTATTGCGCAGTATTGTTCGCTGATGAATTGCGGCAGTCATACCATGTCACCGCGACGTTGCCGGAGGATTGATCCAGTGAGATGTGTGGCAGAATTTGGCTGTTGGTGCCAGTGTCGTCGTTTACCCTCACGCGGGGACTCCATGTGCTGCCCAAGTCGTCGGATGTAACAATATAAATATCCGTGTCTGTAGAACCCGAAGTCTGCGCGTCGGTGAAGACAAAATAAAGTCGGCCGCGACGCGGACCACTGGTGCGGTCCCACGCCAGGCCAGCTTCCGGATCAATGCCCCAGTTCGGCTGCGCGGGAAGGTAGCTGAATCCACCCACGTTGACGGACGTCACTAATACCGGCGGGGAAAAAGTGCCGCTGACGCCATTGGTGTTGACCTGTAAATAGAGACTTCCGCTCGTGCCAGTATTCGGTCCGTAGGTCACGGCGACTTCGCCATTGGGGCCGACCGCAATGTCGCCGAAGTTGACGCCCGCTGGTTGGCTCGGCAGCAACTGCGAGACAAAGGTGCTCACCGTCCCGTTAGACGAAACATCCGCGCCGGAAACCCAGATGCCGCCTTGGCTGAAATAGGTCACCCACACGCTGCCGGCAGCGCCATTGGTTCCCGGCCCCACGGTGACGGTGGGTTGGTCCCCAGCCTTATAGAACGGAGGCGTGTAAGGTAAAATCATCGCTGGGCCGCTGCCGTAGGGGGCGTAAAATGTGGAGCCGCCATCTTTGCTCACCGCCACGGTGGCATAAGCGCCAACTGAATTTACCGAGTTTTGACTTATATAGACGAGATAGAGGTTGCCAAAGCTGTCCCAGGCCGCGCTGGCGTTACCATAGGCACGTGGCACGTTACCGGCCGGGGGGATGGCTGATTGAGCGATGAACTTGCTCGTCCAAGTGACGCCGCCGTTGGTACTGCGCGCCGTGTAGAGCCCTCCAAGTTCATTGCGCGATGCCATGAACACCATTTGATTGTTGGCGGGATTGATCGCCACCGTGGTTTCGTATTGATTGCCTGCCGTCTTTGTTAGGTTTTGATTTATACCCACAGACACGGGTCCAGCGTGAAGCTGACTCACCATTTCGCCGCAAAAAGCCAACAAGGCAACAATCGAACACCAGTGGATTTTCATCATGATCATGGGTGGGCAAGACGGAAGAAGCGACTGCCGGAAGGGTTGGTGACAGAAGCGTGACTCTGCCCGCCGCTGGTGGTCACCGGCAGTGCGGAGAGCTGCCAACTCGCGGGACTGAGATCGCCGCTTTCCTGCAAGACCCAACCGACCGCAGAGGCGGGCCAAGTGATGCCGAGTTCACCGGGTGTGACGCTTCCAATGCCAACAATGGGAACAAAGTTTGCCACAAGGTTGCGGTCGGCAGCGGAGATGTAGGTATAACTTCCGGACGTGCTGACGATGATTCCACCTTCGGTCCAATTGGTGAATTGATAGCCCGCTGCCGGAGTTGCGAGCAAGGTAACCGTTCCGCCGATAGCATAGCCACCCGCGCCGCTCACACTGCCACCGGGAGCGAAGGACGGACTCGCTGCGACGGTGAAACCAAGGCCGAAATTCGCCACCAGCGCGTGATTTGCACTGACGGTAAAACTATAGTTCGCGAGTGTGCTTACAGTCGTGGCGCTCTCGCTCCAGTCGATGAAGTAGTAACCGGCATTCGGCGTCGCGAGGAGTGATGCTGTGAGCCCTGGCAGGAAATCGCCGCCACCAGACACGTTGCCACCAAGGAGCGGTGAGGCTACTGCGGTGATGGTGTAGCTCGGGATTAGGACGTAGTTGGCGACGAAAGTATGATTGGCATTCGCATTAAAAACGAGTGGATTAGTTATACCAGCTGCAGCGCCATCGAGCGTCCAGCCCGTGAAGTTGTAGCCTGCATTCGGTGTCTCGGTGAGCGTGACAGTCGCGCCATTTCCCACAACGCCTGCGCCCGTGACGCTGCCGCCTGCCAAGGGTGAGGCAGCGGCGGTGATGGTGCGGTTTTGTGCGGTGAAGTTGGCGGTAAGATAGGTGCCATCTGTGAGCGTCAAGGTATAGCTTGGATTGGTGCTCACCACCGTGGCTCCATTTTTCCAACCACTAAACACGTAGCCCACCGCTGGTGCGGCTGTGGCGGTGACGGTGGAGCCATAGGCGTAAGCTCCGGTGCCCGTCGCGGTGCCGCTGGCGACCGGAATGACACCGAGGAGAAGATATGGATTGTCCGGCGCGAAGGTCGCGAGCACGACGTTGTCGAACGCCACGATATGCGGCAGGGTATTGCCTGTTCCGACGGGATTAGGATTCGAGCCGAGCTTCCAGCTCACGAGATGATAGCCGGTAGCCGGGGTGGCGACGAAATTGATGAGGCTGCCGCCGTTGAAGTGTCCCGTGGGACCGCCGCTGTTGATGGAGATACTGCCGGTATTCGCCGGCGAGACGACGCTTTGCATGAAATAGCTGGCCGCGGGGTCGGTGATGTTTGCCTGGATCACCCGGTCCTTGGTGGCGGTGAAACTATACACCGCGTTGGTGCTGACGATGACGTTGTTTTCCGACCAGCTTACCAGTTGCAGCCCGTCAATCGGTGAGCAATCGAGGTCGACCTGGTTCCCCGCCGCGATAGTGCCAGCGCCGCCGATAGTGCCCGCTCCCGGATAGTCCGGGTTGACGACGCCGGTGATGATATAGGGCCCAGTGTTCGGCCCGGAAAAATTGGCGATCAAGGCCGTGTTGCCATCGGCGGGAAACGTGTAGGTGGTGCTCGTGCTGACCACCACGCCCCCGACCGTCCAGTTCAAGAGCGTGCGGCCCGCCGCCGGAGTCGCGATGGCGGTGACATTGGCGCCTGGGGAATACGTGCCGCCGCCCGTCACGGTGCCGCCCGCAGAAGGCATGGCCGCCACGGTGACTGGCACCGGCACCGTCGCCTGATTCAGCAATGTGAAGGCGACATCACCTGGCGAGGGCAAATCGATAAAGTCGCCCGTGACTGCTGGCGTGCGCACGGCATGGCGACCCGGGCCACCGGAGCCCGCGCCCCACTGCCAGTCGGGCGCGGTGGTTTCCATTCCGACAATCATGAGCAAGTAAGTCTGCCCGCCAGTGAGCACGAAGCCCGCTGGCAGTGTGAATCTGTAATTGTAAACTCCGGGGGTGCCGGAGGGCGTCTCGTTTGCGCTGTTGCCCGTATTCCATACCCCGGAAATTGACACCATGCTGGTGCCGATGCTGATCTGGAAGTCCACCGGCACCACCGAACGTTTGCCGGTCCATTGGATCTCGCGCAGCGTCGTGGTCACAGGGACACTGAACCCTTGCCACACAAGCTGCGCTGCATCGGAGCCGGTATTGACGACCGTCGAGGACATGTAGCCGCCACTGCCGCTGGATGGTTGTTGGAAGATGATCCCGGCGACTGCGGAAGTGGCAATCAGCGCGATGTTTGTTAGGAACAGAACTATTGTTTTCATGTTGATTAAGGGTGGGTAAGACGGAAATACCGGCAGGAACCCGTGGTGAGAACAGAGACCGTCATCGTGCCACTGGTGGTGACCACGGGACGTACGGATGGTGTCCATATGGTTAGATCAACGCTTTCCTCAAGCGCCCATCCTGCGGCCGTGGCGGGCCAGGTGATATCCATCGTGTTGCTGCCGGGCGCGCCTGCGGTGGCGGTAACTTGCGGCACCGCGAGGAAATTTGCGATCAGAGCGCGGTTGGCGGCGGCGGTGAAGGTGTAGCTCGCGCTGCTGCTGGCGATGGTGCCGCCGTCGGTCCAAGTTTGGAAGAGGTAGCCTGCGTTCGGCGCGGCTGTGAGGTTGACACTATCGCCTGTCATGTAAGTCCCGCCGCCGCTCACGGTACCGCCTGCGATGGGTGCCGCGCTGGTGCTGATTATGGCAGTTCCAATGAGCTGGAAATTCGCGATGTAGGTATGGTTCGCTTGGACATTGGCGAAGTTGAACGTGGCGTTGCTGCTTACGCTGATGCCGTTTTCCGTCCAATTCACAAACTGATAGCCGCTGGATGCCGTAGACCTTACATTGCCACCGTCGCCGGGATTATAGCTGGGGCTATCAGCTTCCGTTGAACCTCCAGCGACTGGGTTAGAAGCCGTGTTGATGGCATACACCTGTGAAAATGTGGCGACGAGCGCGCGGGCGGCGGTGGCGGTGAAGGTATAACTGGCAGTACTGCTGACGTTGCTGCCGTTTTCCTTCCATTTGCTGAATTTGTAACCCGCGTTCGGCGTAGCAACTACGGTGACGCTGGAACCATCGGCATACGCTCCGGCACCGGACGTGCCGCCGCCGGACACGGGGCTGGAGCTGGTGCTGATGGCGCGAAGTGTGGTGCCGATCACGGAGAAGTTCGCGACGAGCACCTTGTCCGCAGTGACGGTGAAGGTGTAGCTGGCGGTGCTGCTAACGATGGCGGCACCTTCAGTCCAGTTGGTGAAGCTGTATCCCGCGTTGGGCGTGGCGATGACAGTGGCATTGGCTCCGTCATTATAGAGTCCGTCTCCTGTCGAGGTTCCGCCTGCGACGGGCGCAGCGCTGGTGGCGAGGGTCCATTGCACGACATCGGGAGCGAAGTTGGCGACGAGCGAGTGATTCACATCCATCGCAAGCGTGTAATCGGTGTTTGCGCTGGCGACTTGCGCGTTGTCGGTCCAGTTGACGAAGTGGAAACCTGCTGTTGCGGTCGCTGTAACGGTGGCATTTGAGCCGGGGTCATACGAGCCGTCGCCAGTCGTCGTGCCGGAGCCGACGGGCGATGCCGAGGTATCTAGCAGGTTCTGCGCGGGCAGCACGGCATTCACGGCGGCGATGCCCATGGTGTAGTTTTTCTGCACGTCTGGATTGATGCCATCGCTGGCGGTGACACTGAACTGATACTCGCCCGCCGTCGTGGGCATACCGCTGAGGATGCCCGTCACATCATCGAAGTCCATGCCCGGAGGCACCGTGCCACTATGGGTAGAGGTGAACGGCAGCGCCCCTTCAACGACGACGGAACGTGCGGCGAAGGCTTTGTTGACCTTACCCTCGCCAACGTGATCGATGAGTCCCACGGCGGCATCGACATCCACGGCTGCCATCTGGGAACCGGTGAAATCACCGACGACCACGTAGTTCGCCATGTCTTTCGTGACGATTACCCACTCGGCCGTTCCAAAGTCGAAGTGATCCGCATAGGTGCGGCTGCCTGTGCCGTGTGTCCCATCAGCACCGACTGCGTCCGCCATCGCTTCACCTGTCTCGGTATCAGTGGGACCGGTGTATTTGTAGAACTCGTAGCGGCGTGTGATGACTTCATTCCCGTTAGGCAGGGCTTCAGGTGCGGCGGCCACGTTGTTGTTAACGCCGCCATCGGGCAAACCGGAGTTTTTTTGCAGGATGCGCCACTCGACTTCGACTTCATCGGGCTCGCCGTTCTTCCAGTTTTTGTCGTTCGGATTCGCCGGATCATCGGAGACCAGTTCGCGCAGTTTGATTTTCTCAGCGTTGTGCGTGGTGGTCTTGATTTCCTTCACCCACACGGCTTTGCCAAACTGAAGCGGCGGCGGCACCGGTGGCGGCGGCGGCACGATGACGGCAACGACTTGCGGTGGAGCCGCAGCGACTGGTGGATAGTAGGTGAATGTGGGCGTGGAAACCTGCACCGCGCCACCATGGATGAGCGTCCCGGTGCCGTCATCGATCAGCCAATTATACAGCACGGCCGAGGGCTGCACCTTGTAGCCGCAGCCAAAGTGCTCGCCGCCGAAGTTGACGGCTGGATTGGTGAATTGATGTCCCTGAGTCGGTGGAATCGGAGCGGCGGGAATCGCGGTGTAGGCTGTCCAGGTGCCGTCCGCGTTCTTCTTGCTCTGCCACTTGATGAAGACCTTCGGATGACCTGCCACCGTATTGTCCTCGGAGATTTCCGGAGCGCCGTAGTGATTGTAGTTATAAGTATAGGTGATGTCTGTGGAGTGGCAGTCATCAAGTTCTATTTCGAAGCCATGACACTCGTGCCCGGTGTCATTGACCGTGTCGAAATTGTTGATGCTTCCGTAGGCAATGCTGGCGCGGGCAGATTGCGCGAAAAGCGTCACCGCGCAGGAAGCGGCGAGAGTGATTTGTTTGATCAAGCGTGTGGGTTTCATGGGCTCCATGGAGTGGTTAGTATTGGTCTATCGCACGGCGAACGGGATTTCTGACTTGTAGAAAGGCTGGTATCTACCAGAAGATCTATCAAAGCATTTGCGGTAACGGGTTGGTTGCCAACCAAACGGTCAGAATGGAGCGATCGGAATCACGATGCCGCGATCCTTTCCTCGATGTCCTTCCCTCTGAAGGGGGCCATCGCTCACGGTTTGACAACTTTCGGAGCGTGGGCGGAATGCTCTCCGGATTCTTAGCGTCTCACCACCTAATGGCAGCAGGAAGGCAGCTCGTTCGCAGCGGGCTTGGGCTTTTCCCCATAGAAACTTTCCGGGATCGTGCCGTGGAGGCGCATGGCCAGGACGAGCGCGGTGACCAAGGCGAGGCCCCGGCGCATCCGACCCATAGCGAGCGGAGTCATCTTCGCACGGATGCGGTGGAACTGGTGCTGCGCCAGCCACAAAAGCGGCACGGTGCCCAGGCCGAAGGCGAGTGTGAACTCCGCGCCCTTTGCGGCGGAGCCTGCTAGCAGCGACGCACCGAAAACCAGATAGAGCGGGCCGCAAGGGAGGAAGGGGGTAAGCAGGCCCATGGCGGAAGCGCCGCCGTAAGCGGATAGCTTGCAGGCCTTGAAACGGGCGCGAGCGGTGAAGCGGTTGAGGATGGCGGGGCGGGGGACTTTTTTATCCAAACCGAACGCCATCACTAACAAAACACCGACCATTACCCACGGCAGCAGCACGGCGGGTGATTTAAAAAACCATGCCAGCGGCTGTTGGCCGAGCGCCCCACACAACGCGCCGATGAGTCCATAGGAAACAAGCCGCGAGCCATGATAGAGCGAAGCGGCGGTGAGGCGCTCACCTTCGGATTTCGCTAGGGTACCAAGACCACATGCGATGGGGCCACACATGCCGGCGCAGTGGAAACTGGTAGCAAGTCCGGCAACAAGGGCGGCGGCGGTGGTCATAGGGCGTTCAGTGTTTCACTTCAATCTGCTGCGGAGAGATCTTCACCGCGACGGAAATGAGGGCGGACCAAGCGCTTAACAGAAGAACGAATGCGAGCAGGACGTAGAGCCATGGATTGCGGGAGACGAATGCGGCGATGGATTTCATGATGGTTAGTCGGTTGATTCTTGGTTAGGAGATTTTTAGATGAGGAAGACTCGGAGCAGGATGTTCCGGCAACGGCCTGAAGCGAGACGCTCCAGCCAGGTGGCGCTTTACCACTTGCCATTCAAGGTTAGTCTTTATCGTGATCTTTTTCTTTATCGTGATCCTTGTGGATGGATTGGGGATTGGGGCCGAGGAAGCGGGTGGTTTTTTTGAGAGTGACGTCGCCGGGATCGGCGTGGACTTCGAGCGTGATGTCCGAGATACCGGCGTAGGATTCCATCGGAGCGACCACGACGCAGGTGCGGGAAATCTCGCTGAGTGCAGGAATCGAGAAGGTTTGCTCGGAGCCGCTGAGTTCGTAGCCGTGGGGAGTTTCTTCGCCGAGGCGGATGGTGATGGTGGCGGTCTGGTTGTGTTTATTGAAGACGCGGATCTTGTAGATATTTCTAACGGACTCGGCGTCGCTGTAGAAACCCGCGCCGCCGTTGCGGGAGATGGTGGCGTTGAAAGGACTGGCTTTCTGCGAGGCGACGAGCGTGAGCACGCCAAGTCCTAGCAGGGCCAGCGCGCAGTAGGCATAGACTCGCGGACGGAGGTAGCGGCGCTTGTTTCCGGCGAAGCCATTGAAGGAATCATAGCGGATGAGGCCTTTCGGGCGGTCCACCTTGGTCATGATATCATCGCAGGCATCGATGCAGGCGGTGCAGCCGATGCATTCGAGCTGGAGACCGTTGCGGATGTCGATACCGGTGGGGCAGACTTGGACGCAGCGGCGGCAGTCGATGCAATCACCCTCGGCTTTTCCCTTAGCACCACGGGGTTCGCCGCGGACGGTATCGTAGCCGACATTGAAGGTATCGTCATCCGTTAGGGCGCTCTGGAGGCGGCCGTAAGGACACATGATGATGCAGAATTGCTCGCGGAAATAACCGAAGCAGAACCACAGGACGAGCGTGAGGAAAAGCACGATGCCGAAGGCGGTGGCATGTTCCAGCGGCCCTTCGTGCATGAAGCCGTAAAGCCGGTCCAGCGAGACGAAGTAGGAGAGGAAAACATGCGCGATCCCGGCGGCAATAAGGGCGTAAAGCGAGTGCTTAAGGACGCGCTTGAAGATTTTCCCGGCGGTCCAAGGTGCGATTGTGAGCGCGCGGCGGGCGGGAGCATCGCCATCGATCCACCGCTCAATGCGCCGATAGATGTGATCGAGAAACACCGTGTAAGGGCAGGTCCAGCCACACCAGACGCGGCCTAGCAGGGAAGTGCCAAAAAACAAAATGAACCCCAGCCCGCTGACGGCGAAGAACATCACCCACAGATCTTGCGGCACCAGCGTGAGGCCGAAGAGGTGGAACATTCGGTTTTCCACATCGAGAAAAACGGCGGGGTTGCCGTTGATCGGGATCCACGGCAGGAAAATGTAGATGGCGATGAGCAGCACGCCGACAAACCGCCGGGCCATGTTCCATTTTCCCGAAACATCGGCCGGATGGAGGATGTAGCGCGAACCATCGTCGTTGATGGTGGTCACAGAGACTAGGTTCGGTTTTTTGAGAACGGCCATGGGATGAGACCGCAATATCCCACCATGTCTGCTATTCCGCTCCGCATCCTCTGCGCATAACCACGCAGGAGCTACGCTAAAATATGCGGAGCGTTTGGAGCGATTGAGAGTTTGAAGAGGATTTTTCCGAACGAGCGGCCTGCCTGCGACCACCTACAAGGCCGCCCACTTTCAATCTTTTCAATTGGTGAAGTCCGCGCCATGTTGATTGTCTGATGGAACCGTTACAAGCGCTCTCCCGATTCATCTTCCTCTGCGTGTTCGTCACCGGCCCGGTCGCATGGGGGCTCCTAGTGCTTTTCAAACGCCGCTGGGGCCACGCCTATGACGGTGCGGTGGAAGCCAGTTCAGAGGAAATCCTGAAAGAACTCGACCGTGAATTTACTCCCGTCCGCCGGACCATCATCCGGACGCAAACGGAATACCTGCCGTTTCTCTTCGAGTGCATCCGTGAGAATATCGACTCTGGATTCGAGGATCCGCAGATGGGCTCGCTGCTGCAAAGGATTGAAATCCATCGGGCTAACGAGGAGCGCAGCGCGATGTTCTCCGTCGTTTCTGGCCGCCAGCGGAGCGATCTCCACCTGCGCTGGGTGCGCGATTCCTGCGACCGCATTCAACTACGCATCCAAGGCGCTCCAAGGATCATCCGCGCCTTGAAGGATCACCAAAAACGGATCCCAAGAGCCGTGACGGGAATGGCGTGACGTCAGCCCTAACATCCCGAGGGGAGTAGATTCCGCCTTCATTGTGGCCGTGGAAAACTCCGTAGCCGCAGCAAACGGCCGCTAGCTCCTTCGCCACCGTCTCGATGGCGGCAGCGTTGTTAGTCTGCCCAGCGGCCGACAGGAGATTCTTTCCTTGCCCCCATCCTCCCGCCCCGGTTGACTCAGCACGTCCGCCTCGGCGGACGAGGACTTCGAAATCCTCTCACGAAGCGGTCGGCAATGACCGCAACATTGCCGCCAAACCGACCGAAAGGCCGGGGAGGCGGCGGCGCATGTCCAAGTCGTCTCCCACGGGGGTCGGCCAAAGGCCGTTGCGGTCGACTTCGTGCGACTTTCGAACTCCCCGTCCACCTGGGAGGACACATCCGTCCTTCCAGGCATGTCCACATCCGATCACCTCACTTGGGACAAACTTGTCCGTCTGTTGCAAACCCGTGACAGTCGCGATTTCAGACGTTTCGTGCCTCACGGGTATGCTTGGGACGCCCACGCCAAGTGCATGGCAAGACTCTTCTTCTGCCTGAATCGATTCTTCGCCGCGCCCATCGGGCAGCACTTCAACTCACAGAGTGGTCAGGAAATGAACTGGAGGAAATCCCATGTGCAGTCGTTAGGGATTTTCACTCAGCGGGACTGACTTTCCTGAACCCTTCCCAAGCATTCTTCACCCGACATGAAAACCGTCCGCGATGCCTGCGAGCTCCAGCCTAACGCCTTATCTATCAAGCTCAGCGATCAAATCGAGCAACTCGATGAGCTGATCACCGCCGAGGGGAACGGCGAGGCCTATTTCGCCAAGACCTTCATCACCCAAGGGATGAGCGAACTCATCACCGAAGGTATCGCCCGCCTCGCCGGGAAATCGTCACAGGCAATTTTCCACCTCAAACAAGCGATGGGCGGTGGAAAAACCCATCTGCTCGTTGGATTCGGGCTACTCGCGAAACATCCATCCCTCAGGAAAAAACACTGCACTGGCATGCTCCATGCCGACGCGTTCGACAAAACCCGAATCGCCGCGTTCAACGGTCGCAACAATCCCGACCACTTCTTCTGGGGAGAAATCGCCGAGCAGCTCGGACGCGGCGAAATGTTCAAGAGCTTCTGGACCAGCGGCCCGAAGGCTCCTGACGAAAAGGACTGGAGTTCCCTCTTCGACTGCGGCGAACCCGTCCTCATTCTGATGGATGAAATGCCGCCCTATTTCCACTACCTCGACACCCAGAAAGTTGGAAATGGCACCGTTGCCGACATCGCGACCCGCGCCCTTGCTAACATGCTCGTTGCGGCGGGAAAAAAGGCGAATGTCTGCATCGTCGTTTCCGATCTATCAGCCTCTTACGACTCCGGCACCAAACTGATCACCAAGGCGCTCGATGACGCCCGCCAGGAAATCGGCCGCCAAGAGCGGAACATCACGCCCGTCGATCTCGCGCTGAATGAAATCTACGATATCCTGCGGAAACGCCTCTTCGTCTCCCTCCCCGACAAAGCCGAGATCGAAGACATCGCGGATGCTTATGGCCGCAAACTCGCAGAAGCGGCGAAATCCAAGGTCGCCAGCCGTGGTGCCGAATCCATCGCCGATGAAATTTCCGCCACCTATCCGTTTCATCCTCGGCTCAAGAACGTCGTCGCACTCTTCAAGGAAAACGAGCAGTTCAAGCAGACCCGCGGCTTGATCGAGCTAATCTCCCGTCTGCTGCGCTCCGTCTGGGAGCGCAAGGACAACGACATTTTCCTCATCGGTCCGCAGCATTTCGACCTCTCCATCCCGGAAGTGCGCGACAAGCTAACAGAAATTTCCGGCATGCGCGATGTCATCGCCAAGGATCTCTGGGACAGCAACAGCTCCGCCCACGCCCAGATCATCGACCTCAACACCGGTAAGGAATCCGCCACGCAGATCGGATCGCTTCTCCTAACCGCCAGCCTCTCCACCGCCGTGAATGCGGTGAAGGGACTCACGCTGATGGAAATGGTCGAGTGCCTCGTTTCCCCCTTGCGCGAGCCGTCCGATTTCATCTCCGCCTTCGAGGAGTTGGAGAAATCGGCTTGGTATCTCCATCATACCTCGGACGAACGCTACTACTTCGACCGTCAGGAAAATCTCACCAAGCTGCTGCAAAGTTTGGCCCATGACGCCCAAGGCACGCCGCAGGTGGATGACCTCATCCGCCATCGCCTGACCAGCATGTTCAAGCCCACCCGCAAGACGGCCTACGACGACGTGCTGCCGCTGCCAAAGCTAACCGAAGTGGCGGATCGCGTCCGTCGCGGCAGGGTGCTGCTGATTGTTAGTCCGGATGCGAAAATCCCACCGGACGAGGTCCAGAAATTCTTCGACGGACTCACCCAGAAAAACAATTTCTGCGTTCTCACCGGTGACAAGACCGCCATGGCCAGCGTGGAAAAGGCCGCCTGCCAGGTCTTCGCCGCGCAGAAAGCGGACCCTCGCATCCCTACAGGTCATCCCCAACGCGGGGATCTAGAAAAGAAACAACAGACCTACGAACAGGATTTCAATTCCACCGTTCTCAACCTGTTCGATAAGCTCCTCTTCCCAATCAATCGCGCGGGAAAAAGCGCCCAGCTCGCCCCGAAGGCGTTGGACATGACGCGTGATTCGTCCAAGCCCTTCGACGGTGAACTCCAAATCGAGAAAACCCTCTGCTCGAATCCCCTCAAGCTCTATCTCGATGTCGAAAAGGACTTCGACGCCATCCGTGACAAGGCACAGGACCTCCTCTGGCCGGAAAATCTCGACGAAGCCCGCTGGTCCGATGTGACTGACCGCATGGCCGAGCAGGCCGGCATGTATTGGCTGCCACCCAAGGGACTCGAAACCCTCAAATCCCTCGCCTGCAATCGCGGCCTTTGGGAAGACCTCGGCAACGGCTACGTCACCAAGAAGCCCAAGAAAAAACGCACCTTTGTGCAAATCGTCCCCGAGTCCGAACCCGACGACGACGGCCAAGTCCGCCTCCGCATCAATCCGCAGAACGCAGGTCCCGCCCCGCGCATTCATTACGCCGAAGATGGCCCGGTCTCGGAAACCAGCACGCAGCTCAGCGAGCAGAACCTTGCCACCAAGGCGATGCGCGTGAATTTTCTCGTCGTCGATCCTTCCGGCCAATTTGAAACCGGCGATCCAGTCACTTGGGCAAACAAGATCATCATCCGGAACAAACTCAGCGAGGAGAACGGCAAACGTCGCGTCGAACTCATCGCGCCGACCGCCAAAACCATCCGCTACACCCTCGGCGGCGAGGAGCCGCGCGAGGGAATCGTCAACGACGGGCCTATCGTGATCGGCGATGGCGAGGTGATGATCAATGTCTTTGCCGAGTCTGATGGCATCGAGGCGAAGACGATCATCCGCTATCCCGCCAAGGGGAAAAAGGGCGTCGAAGTCGATCCCGTGAAACCCGGGCGCCTCGTCTCCCGTGCTGGCCGCAAGCTGGATTCCCGAGCCAGAACCTTCGAAGCACTGGCCGAGGCAGAGGCGAAATCCATCGAGTTTGAAAACGTCACCATCTCCGTCGGCCAAGGCGCGCAGGTGGCACAGCTCGTTGTCGGTGAGATCCGGGTTAACGCCGCGTTCATCGAGGAAATCCTGAAAAAGGTGCTCGAAAAGTTCCCGCTCGATACCCCGATCACCATGACCTTCCGCAAGGCCCATTTCAATTCCGGCCACGACCTCAAGGACTTCGCGAGCAAGCTCGGCATGGAACTCCAAGCCAGCGACATCGAGCAATAAAGCCATTGAAGAAAATTAACCGCAGATGAACGGGATAAACGCAGATGGGAAGAGATGAAGAGATGGTGAGGTGTGCGGGCTGGCTGAAAGGACAGGAACTCCAATTCTTATCCCTTCTTCCATCTGCGTCTATGCGCGTCCATCTGCGGTTCGATTACTCTTTCTTCAAAAATCCGGTCGCCTCTCTTTCCGCTCCCCCATGACTCCACCCGTCAAATACGTGGACTTCGGCGCACCGGATCAGTTCGGCGCGCACTTGTTCCGTGTCGAGATCCCGGCATCGCGGACCGATGCCGTCGTTCTGGTAGAAGACTATGGCTACCGGGGCCTTGAGGGCGGCATTCCCCGCGACGAACAACGGGCCATCCTCCCACGCACCGTCTGGTCCGCCATCTCTGATACCGCCCGCCGCGAGTTCAACGATCGCCTCAAGGTGGCCAAAGTGAGCACCGGCCGCTGGCACGCCGGGACCAATCTGGTGGACCGCCTGCTCGGCAAGGAACTCTGCGTCCTCGCTTGGGCTGCCGAAACCGCCGCTGAGGAACAGTTCCCCGTTATTTGCAGCAAATGGGCCGCCCTCCGTCCCGAAGAACGCTGGTGGCTCTTCTCTATGACCGTCGCCGAAGCCGGACTGCCGGAAGACACCCAGCGCGGCTGGCGGCGGGCGATCTTCCACGCCCTTTCCGATGGCGAAAAACCACCCGCCGGTCGCAAACGCCGCCGCCCCTCCGAATCCGATCTCTTTTCCCTGCCCCTTTTTCATCCACCCGAATGAGCCAAATCATCCCATTTTCCCTCAAGGACGCGCCTGCGCTGATCGAAAGGTTGCTGCCGGTTCAGAAACTTTCGGCGGAGGCCTATAAAGAGCAGATGGCAGGAAGCGGCAAGACACTCACCTCCTTGGGTTCTTATTGGAAGGGTCGCAAGCCACTTGTGCTGAACAAAGCATGCATCCTCGGATGCCTTCTTCCTGCCACTGAGAATCCAGGGCGCGATCTTGAAGTTTTCGAGAAACTCATGGCCATGGATGACGAGTCCTTTGTCGCTCGCTCGCTTCCCCGGCTTAAGCCAAAGCAGATCATGGAACGTTTGAGTATCGAACGCGTGGCTGACTACTTTGAGTCAGATTCGGCAACGCCTCTGCCAGTCAACTCTCCGGTAGATTGGTCTAACTCCGAATTGGCCAACATAAAGGTCAACTGGAGAGCCAATGTCACCGAGTTGGAAAAAAGACAAATTGAAGCCCAGTTCCTGCCACTGGAGACCTATCGAGAGCGCGTGGACAAGGCCAAGCGCGCTGAAGAGGTTGTGGGCACCGTTCACGCACACATCTGGGAATCCGTAAATGCTCATTTAGACACGAACGCTTCTTCGTTCCCACAGCTCGTAGAGCAACTCGGTATAATGCGTTTCGGCCATCGACCTCGGATAGCGGACACGTTTGCAGGTTCAGGTCAAATTCCGTTTGAGGCGGCCCGGTTAGGATGCGACGTTTTTGCCTCTGACTTGAATCCAGTTGCATGCATGTTGACTTGGGCGGGGATGAATATCGTAGGCGGTTCTGCGGAAAGCCGCCGACGGTTGGAGAGTGATCAGGTTCAATTGGTCCGGCGTGTTCAGCAAGAACTCGAAGGCTTGAAGATCGAAGACGACGGCGCGGGTTGGAAGGCCAAAGCTTTTCTCTACTGCGTGGAAGTCCGCTGTCCACAAAGCGGCTGGCTGGTTCCCTTGATTCCGAGCCTCGTCATTACACGACCTCGAAAAGGCATTGCCGGCTTTGTCGTCGCCCAGCTCATTCCCAACCCAGAGACCAAGCGTTACGACATTGTAATTAAACCAAATGCAACGCCTATCGAGGTGAAGGCCGCTGATACAGGCACTGTCAGGTCCGGCGGTCGGGGACAAGAATCCTACATGGTCCACGTTGTGGATGGCACAGAGTATAGAACCAAGATTTCCACCTTACGCGGCGACTATCGTGGTAAGGATGGACGCACACTCAGCAAGCTCCGTTTGTGGGAAAAGTCTGATTTTAAATCACGGGACTCGGATATACTCCGGGAGCGTCTCTACGCCGTGCAATGGATGCGGCAGAAGCCGGGAAAAAAAATGTTCGATTATGAATTTCGATCCGTCACACAGGCGGATCTAGCCCGAGAGAAAGTCGCGGAAGATCTGATCGCAAAAAACTTGGGAAAATGGCAAAGTGAGGGGTTGATACCCGACATGAAAATTGAAGAGGGTTACAATACAGACCAACCGATTAGAGAGCGAGGCTGGACTTATTGGCATCACCTTTTCACACCGCGACAGCTCTTGTTGGCGGCATTTCTTAGAAGGCACATGAACGCGAGAACTGCTCCAGGGGTGGCTCAGGTGCTTAATTGGAACAGCAAGCTCTCACGCTGGAATCCTGGCAGTGGTGGTGGTGGATCAGTTCAAGACACCTTCTACAACCAAGCCCTCAACACATTTTTCAACCATGGATGCCGAGCCTCCGGGAACGCGCTCTCCTTGATCGAACAAGAAGCATTTTCTTTTCCAATCTGCGAAGCTACTTCTACTGTGATCTCAAACCAAGAGGCCGCAAAGTTTGACGAAGAAGTGGACTTGTTTGTGACCGATCCACCTTATGGCGACGCGGTGAACTATGACGAGATCCTCGATTTTTTCATCGCTTGGATGCGAAAGGATCCACCAGAGGAGTTCTCTTGTTGGACTTGGGATAGCAGGCGGTCTTTGGCCATCAAAGGTTCGGACGAGGACTTCCGTCGAGGCATGGTGGCGGCCTATCAGAGGATGACTCGATGCCTGCCAGAAAATGGCATGCAGGTGATCATGTTTACCCACCAATCCGAAAGCATCTGGGCAGACATGGCAAACATCGTATGGGCATCGGGCCTTCAGGTTACAGCGGCGTGGTATGTCGTCACAGAATCGGAAAGCGCCCTTCGCGAGGGAGCCAATGTCAAAGGCACCGTGTTGCTGGTTTGCCGCAAGCGCCAGGGCATGCTCAAGACGACCCGTGACGATCTCGCATGGGAAATCCAGGAGGAGGTCGAGGCGCAGATTCACGCGCTCACCGGTCTCAATCAGGAAGCGAAGGGGCTTTACCGCGATGAAAACGTTTTCGAAGACGCCGACATTCAAATGGCCGGCTACGCCGCCGCGCTGCGCGTGCTCACCCGCTACGGCATCATCGATGGCCGGGACATGACGGCGGAATCCATCCGCCCCCGGGTGAAGGGCGAGACCACGTTTGTGGACGGCTTGATCGGCTTCGCTGTGGACACCGCGAACCAATGCCTTGTCCCGCAGGGTATCCCGGAGCGGCATTGGAAGGAGTTCACCCCGGCCGAGCGATTCTATCTGAAGCTGATCGATCTCGAAGCCAAGGGCCTCAAGACGCTCGACAACTATCAGAACTTCGCCAAAGCCTTCAAGGTCCGCGATTTCCGCGCGCTGATGGGCAGCCAGAAAGCGAACGAGGCCCGCCTGAAAAGCGCCGAAGAGTTTGGCAAGAGCGAGATGAGCGAAGGGGCGGAACTCCACCAGTCCGTGCTCCGCGCCGTGCTCTATGCGCTGATGGAACTGGTCCAGGAAAAGGACGGCGACGAAGTCCTCGCCCACCTCACTCTGAACATCCCGGACTACTACTCGGACATGACCCGCCGAGAGCGCGTAGTGGAAATCGCCGAATATTTTGCCCGCCACCTCGAAGCCATCCGCCCGGAAGAAGCCAGCGCCGCCCGCGTGTTGCGGGAACTGGTGAAGAACCAGCGGCTGGGGTGAGAGGCTTCAGCCGCGACTTTTGCGATCCTGCAACCACTCCAGGGCGAAATGCACATACTCGACAAATTGAAGCTCGTCCTCACGAATGCGGAGATTTTTGAGAATGGTCGGTCGCTCGTCGCAGAACTCGGCGTAGGTCCGGTTCAGTTCTACCGCTCCGGGAAGTTTCCGTGTGCCCACCGTGGACAACCAATTGCGAGTCGCCTCCACCGCTTTTTCGGGATTTCCTCCATGAGCCCGGATGTCCTGTCCGGCAATATCGGAGATAAATTTCTGATAGCGATAAGGCTCTGTATCAAGAATCAGGCAGCGTTTCTTCTTCTGATTGGCTTCGCCGGAGTACGCCTTGGCCCCGAGAAAAAGGCCGAGTTCCAAAGGCATGTTGAACCTAGGCAAGTGGTTGGTGCCATCCAGCTCGACTCGGGAAATATCGTGAATGCCAAATTGCGAGGCGCGGATGATATCGACGATTTTGGAAATCCTCGGCTCGCCGGAATCCTCCCGCTCGCGGGAGCAGCGGACTACGAAGCCGCAGGCGAGAACGGCGAAGATGATGGCCTCGTAAATTGGCCTGTAACTGTCATCGAAGGGGCAATTCAGGAACACCTGCCTGCCGTAAGCCTTCGACAATTTCATTTGGCTTTTTTGCCGATCGCAGCCGAAGCCTTCCCGGCCGCTTTTTGCACAACAGCCTCGGCAGCGGCCTTATCAGCTCTCACCGCCTTGATCGCCGCGCGGATCTGGCGGCGCGTGAACCGTCCCTTCCCGTAGTTATGTTCCAAGACCTGAATCATATTGATATGCGGGAAAGTAGCACGCATGGCCGCGCACTGTCAAACCATCGTCCCGCTGGGATTTCCCCCTTCTCACCATGCCGCCCGAACCGATGATCCGCCGCTTTTCTTCCCGCCGCCAGAGGCTGGACCACGCTTTCCTCGCGGGAAAGCTGAAGGACGCTAAATCCTATGATCGCATCGCGGGATATTTCCGCAGCTCGATATTTGAATTGGTCGGTGAAGAGATCGCTTCAATTCCGAAAGTCCGGATCGTCTGCAACAGCGAACTGGATGCGGCGGACGTGATCATCTCCAAGCACGTCCGCGAATCAGCGCTCAAGGAACGCTGGAACCAAGCGCCCGCCGAGGTGGAAGCCCTGCTTCACCGGGAGCGCTACCGGAAACTCCATGACCTACTCAAAAGTGGCCGCGTGGAAATCCGCGTGGTGCCAAAAGACCGCGTGTTTCTCCATGGGAAAGCAGGCGTGATCGAATGTGCCGATGGATCAAAAACAAGTTTTCTCGGCTCGATCAATGAAACGAAAAGCGCCTTCGCAGGAAACTACGAAATTTTGTGGGAAGATCCTTCCGAAGATGGAGTGAAGTGGGTGGAAGAGGAGTTCGACGCGCTTTGGAAAGAAAGCTATCCATTGCCGGATGCGATCATCGAGGAGATCCAACGGGTGGCGGAACGGGTGGAAGTCCGCTTCGAGGAAGTGAAGCCCGGCGAGCTGGCCGGAGCGGCTTTGGCGGAGAGCCCGATTTACCGGGGTGGAGAACAACTCCAGCCATGGCAGCGGGCTTTCGTGACGATGTTCCTCCAGCATCGGGAAACCTATGGCAAAGCACGGCTGTTGTTAGCCGACGAGGTGGGTGTCGGGAAAACGCTATCACTCGCGGCAAGCGCGATGCTCTCTGCATTGTTAGGCGATGGACCGGTGTTGATCCTTTGCCCTTCGACACTGACTTTCCAGTGGCAGGTGGAATTGAAGGATCGCCTGGGGATTCCGAGTGCAGTCTGGTCGTCCAACAAGAAAGTCTGGATCGATCCGAATGGGCATACGATCAAAACGCGCGGAGCCGAAGACATCGCTCGTTGTCCGTTTCAAATCGCCATCGTTTCAACGGGCCTCATTTTCCAACATTCCGAAGAACGCGGACTTTTGCTGCTCCGGAAATACGGCACCGTCATCCTCGACGAAGCGCACAAGGCGCGGCGTTCCGGCGGCTTCGGCGCGGATGAGGACAAACCGAACAATCTGCTAGATTTCATGATCCGCATCGGGCAGCGGACACGGCATTTACTGCTAGGCACCGCGACGCCGATCCAAACCGAGGTGCGTGAACTTTGGGATCTCATGCACATTCTCAACTCTGGAGCGGATTTTGTCCTCGGTCGCGAGCCGTTGAGCCTGTGGCAGGATTTTGCGCGAGCCTTGCCCGTCGTGAAGGGCGAGGAAAATCCAACGGAAGAGCGCGATGCTTGGGAGTGGCTGCGCAATCCACTTCCTCCCGGCGATGAGGAACCCTTGATCGCCGGCCTGCGCTTGCAACTGGGCATTCCGGAACGCGCCTTTTTTTCTGACAAAGGCTTGGGATCGCTGGACTACTTTGCGCGGCAATCCTTGGCGCAAACCCTCACTCCTGGATTTTTTCAACAACACAATCCAATACTCCGTCATACGGTGCTGCGCCGCCGCCAAACCTTGGAGGAAGCAGGTCTGCTGGAACGGATCGCGGTGAACGTGCATCCACTGCCAGATGCTTCTAACGAAACCTATCCGGGTATTCATTTTAGTGGCTTGGGATTGATGACGAATCATCCCTTCGATCTCGCCTACCAAGCAGCGATTGATTTCACCACCGCGCTCCAGAAACGCACCAAGGCAGCGGGATTTATGAAATCCCTGATGCTGCAGCGCATTTGCTCCAGCTTCGCATCCGGCAGGAGCACCGCCACGAAAATGCTCGCGCGCGAACTTCTGGATGATGAGGAAGATCCCTCGTTACTGAAGGCACCGCTGGAATCACTGACAGCCGAAGAAGCACGACATCTCCGCACCATCGTGGAAGAACTCTCGCGGCCTGAGGCGCATGATCCCAAGCTCGCTGCGATCCGCTATTTTCTCACAGAACATCGGTCCGAGGGGAAGACTTGGCTGGAGCATGGTTGCATCATTTTCAGCCAGTATTATGACACGGCCTATTGGATCGCTTCCGAGCTTGCCAAAACGCTCCCGGGAGAGCCCGTCGCTGTTTACGCAGGCACTGGAAAAAGTGGAATGTTCCGCGATGGCGAGTTTGCTTCCATCCAACGGGATGACATCAAGCATGCCGTGAAAAAACGTGAGATCCGCCTCGTCGTCGCCACCGATGCCGCGTGTGAAGGTCTCAACCTCCAAACGCTCGGCACGCTGATCAACGTCGATCTGCCATGGAATCCCTCGCGTCTCGAACAACGGCTCGGCCGCATCAAGCGCTTCGGCCAGGCCCGGACCAGTGTGGACATGCTCAATCTCGTTTATGACGAGACGCAGGATCAAAAGGTCTATCAAGTTTTGTCACGGCGGCTGCGAGACAAGTTCGACATCTTCGGCGGGCTGCCGGACACCATCGAAGACGATTGGATAGAGACGGTGGAAAAATTGGAGGACAAGATGAATGAATATGTCCACCTCCGCCAGAAGGCCCGCGATGTTTTCGAATTTCGTTACAAGGGAACAATTGATCCCGATCAGAATCGATGGGAACGATGCTCCCGGGTTTTGGCGAGGAAAGATGTCACGGAGAAATTGTCTGAATCATGGGGATCTGGTGGCGGGATATGAGGGAAGTAATTTTTCTGGCGCGGTGTGGGAATCGCGGAGCCGGGGGAAGTGCCTCTTCATTATGCCGGATGGCAAAGATCTGGCGGCGGTTGGGAAAAAGGTTTTCGGCCAAATTACCTGACTCAATGACAGGCGGAATGAATTTTGCGCTCCTTCGAGAGTTGGAGAATGAACTAGTTTAAGCGTGAGATCGCTTGCGCGGCAGAAGCAAGTTTTTCCAAAAGAAGAAAAACATGGCTCGCCACCGCCCAATCATGTCAGAACTTTTCACGACTACACCGCTTCCAGATTCATGGACCATACCCGACTCCAATTGAAACATGCTCCGATCATCGAGGCGGTGCTTGATATCGACTGCGATGTGCTCCCAACCTTAGATTGGAAAATCATGCTGGCGTCGGCGCATGAAACGTTTCGCGAGCGCTACCCGAAGGTCCGGCAACGGTTCGTTCAAAATCATGTTCTCACGCCGGGGGAAGACCCGCCCGTTTTAAGGTTCAACGAAGGTCTCGGAGCGATACAGTTTCTGACGGAAGACGAGAGACAATTGGTGCAGTTTCGCGCCAACGGATTTTCATTCAACCGCCTCGCGCCCTACACCACGCTGGATGATTATCTGCCGGAGATCGAATCCGCATGGGCGACATTCCGTGAACTGGCAGGGCCGGTGATGGTGCGCAAAATCGGCCTGCGGATGATCAACCGCATCCTGCTGCCGATGGATGGTGGAAAGTTCAAGGTATCCGATTACCTCACCACCGCCCCCCGCCTACCTGACACCGGGATGCCGCTAGGAATCGTCGGCTTTCTTGACCAGCAGGTGGTAGCGGATGAAGAATCCGGTAATCTAGCGAACATCGTCAAGACCTCGGAACTTCCGGAGGACGACAAACTACCGGTCATTCTGGACATCGACGCGTATTTTCTCTGCCAGATTCCGCCGCCGGAGTGGAGCGAGTTGCTGCCAAGGATCGAATCATTAAGAAACTTGAAAAACCGGATATTCCAGCACACTTTAACCCCGCAATGTCTGAACCTGTTCTCTCACTCGGATTGATGGTGGCCGGATACACCGCGCTGACCGTACTTTCCCGGCAGGGTTCCGCAGTATCTCGCGAGGCCGGGGAGGTAAGGCGAAATGCCTCCAGCGTGGTGGAACGGACGGAGCAATCGGTGGCGTTGTTCGGTCCTAAGGCTATCGCGCTGTCGGACCTTTCCCAACTGGCCGCCGAGTGTTCGGTGGAGGATTGGGACGGATACGGAGCACAAGCTTTGGATGCGCGGGCATTGCGTTTGGCACAAGAGATCATCCGGTCACTACCAGAAGAGTTGCCGCTGCCATCGTTTTCTATCGAACCGGACGGTTGTGTCTCGCTCGATTGGATGCCCTCACGAAACCGCACCTTCACCTTGAGCGCCGGAAAAACAGACCGCCTGCCCTACGCTTGGATCGACGGAACGGACCGGGGCCATGCGGTGGCCAGGCTCACGAATGGACAACTTCCATCCCGTATTCTCCAGGAAATCAAACGCATTTGCGGCCATGACACTTCCCTCCGGGCTGCCTGAGCAAGTGGCGGATGAGGAGGACGTGGCACGTTTCTTCACTTCATCAGGGCATAACAACTCGTCCATGGTGAGGCCGGCGGCTTTCATGCCGAATCCGAAAAATGGCGAGACTTCCGTGTTCCGCCAGGGCGCGGAGCCGTTGTCAGACCTGATCGATATCGGGGCCAAGGAGGTAGGCGGAATGCGGACCGTCCATGGTGCTGCCATCGTCAAGGCGGCGGTAATCCGGTCCGCAGAATTGGAGCTTAGAGCAGGCGAGCCGCCACCGCGTCATGCGGACATTTTCGGCTGGCCCTGGGACCCGAAGGACCCGGATTTCGGCAAAGCGGCGCAAAAAGAATTGGCGGCACTGATCGCCCAGAAGGCGGGCGAACCGATCAGGTTTTGATTCGGATTCCTCAGACGTAGTGCAGCTCTTTCGCCTTGGCGTCGATCGCGGCGTCGTTATCGATCAGCTCTTGGATCGGATCCCAGCGGCCTGATAGAAGCGCTTCGCGGGCGGAGTCTGGCATGGTGACGGAGATATCGAGGCCGCTGGAAGTGGTGACCTTGAGGGCTTTCACGTCGATGGTGATCTCGATGGTGGGATCCGCTTCGATGGCATTTTGTAGGGCCACGATATCGGCGGGGGAAGCCATCACGCAGGGCATGGCGAGCGTGGTGGAATTGCCATAGAAGATTTCCGCGAAGGACTCGGCGATGACGCCGTTGAAGCCATATTTGCGCAGCGATTGCGGTGCATGCTCACGGGAGGAGCCGCAGCCGAAGTTGATGCCGGCGACGAGGATGGAGGCTCCGGCGAAACGCGGATCGTTGAGCGGGTGATCGGTTTTCTCACCGGTTTCGGAATTGAAACGCACGTCATAGAAGGCGAATTCTCCGAGACCATCGAAGGTGACGCATTTCATGAAACGGGCCGGGATGATGCGGTCGGTATCAATGTCGGCGCCGGGGATGAAAACCGCGCGGCCGGTGACGAAAGGAACAGGATCGAGTGCCATGGTGGGATTGATTTGAAATTTAAAATTTGAGATTACCGAGGTCAGGCTTTTGGATTTTTCTGGAGATACCAAGGCCGTGAATCGTTTTCACGAAATGGAATGGAGGCGTAAATCTCTGCCAGAGAAACTTCGAGGTCGATCGACTCAAAGCGGAAGCGATCTTCGGGAAGGATGAAGCTGATAGGCCGCCAATCGTCGGACCGTCGGTGAATAATGACCTCCGGCCAGTCCTGCGCGATTAGAATAACCTCTCGCACGCTGGGAATCTGACTGTAATTCTGGAGTTTCTCGCCCTGATCGACCCGCCAGGTGGATGGGGACAGAACTTCGATGATCAGTGTCGGAAAACGCTTTACCAAGGGTGATTGAGTGTCTTCAGACTCACATGTGACGAATACGTCCGGATAATAGTAACAGGGATTCTCGTTCTTCCTGGCCTCGACTTTCACATCGAGGAGGAAGGTTTTGCAGGGGCCGCCCTTGAGGTGGGACTTCAACAACGAGGCCACATCAAACGAGATTTCGTTATGTTTATCGCTGGCTCCTGACATGGCATATACGCGGCCATTGATGTATTCATGCCGCACATCAGCCACCTCCTCGCCTTCGAGATACTCGGCGGCGGTGACGAAGTAGAATGGAGCGGCTTGACGACTCATGGCAGCTGGAGTTTATGCGACAGCAGCAGCAGGTTGTTCCAGAGTGAAAACCTCGCGGGCATCGGCGATGGAGCCTTGGATGGCGGCAGCGGCGACCATCACGGGCGACATGAGGATGGTGCGTCCGGTGGGTGAGCCTTGGCGGCCTTTGAAGTTGCGGTTAGACGACGAGGCGCAGAGTTGATCGCCGACGAGTTTGTCCGGGTTCATCGCGAGGCACATCGAGCAACCAGCGCCGCGCCATTCGAAGCCGGCTGCGCGGAAAATTTCCGGCAGGCCTTCTTGTTCGGCTTGGATGGCGACGACTTGTGAGCCGGGGACGACGATGGCCTGCACGCCGGGAGCGACCTTGTGGCCTTGGATGTATTTCGCGACTTCGCGGAAATCGGAAATCCGGCCGTTGGTGCAGGAGCCGATGAATGCGACGTCGATTTTCACGCCTTTGATCGGGGTGCCGGCGGCGAGTTTCATGTATTCGAGCGCTTCCTCGATGGAGGCTTTTTCCTGCGGGGTGGCGGCCTTCGCGGGGTCCGGGATGTTTTCGGAAATGAAGATGCCGGCGTCCGGAGAAATGCCCCAAGTGACGGTTGGTTCGATCTCGGCGGCGTTGATTTTAACGATGTCGTCAAAGTGCGCGTCGGCATCGGAAGCAAAGGAAAGCCAGCGGGCGGCGGTGGCATTGAAATCCGACATATCGACGTAAGGACGGCCGCTGAGGTAGGCGATCGTCTTGGCGTCCGGATTCACATAACCGCAGCGCGCACCACCTTCGATGGACATGTTGCACACGGTCATGCGCTCTTCCATAGACATGCGGTCGAAAACATCGCCCGCGTATTCGTAAGCGTAGCCGATGCCGCCATTCGCGCCGAGCAGGCGGATGATGTGGAGGATGACGTCCTTGGCATAAACGCCGGGGCGGAGATCGCCGCTGACCTCGATGCGGCGCACTTTCATTTCCTGAAGCGCGATGGTCTGAGTGGCGAGCACGTCGCGGACTTGGCTAGTGCCGATGCCGAAGGCGATCGCGCCGAACGCCCCGTGAGTCGCGGTATGAGAATCGCCGCAAGCGATGGTGGTGCCGGGCTGGGTGATGCCTTGTTCCGGACCGACGACGTGGACGACGCCTTGTTTGCCGGAGGCGAGGTCGAAATAGGTGACGCCGAAGTCATCGCAGTTTTTGCGGATGGCATCGATCATTTCCGCAGCGAGCGGATCGGCGGGTTGGTCCTGATTGATGGTCGGGACGATGTGGTCGATGGTGGCGAAGGTGCGCTGGGGAAATTTCACCTTCAGGCCGAGGTCGCGGAGCATGCCGAAAGCTTGCGGTGAGGTGACCTCGTGGATGAGGTGCGTGCCGATGAAGAGTTGCGTGCGGCCATCGGCGAGCTTGCCGACGGTGTGAGCTTCCCAGACTTTTTGGAAGAGGCTTTTTCCCATGATTGAATGTCCACCGTGGTTGGCGGCGGGGCGGGAAATTGGCCACGCAGATCAGGAATGTCAAAGCCGCATGCGATTTCTGCGGAGAAAAGGCGGCGAACGCGGGATCAGCCCAGCTCGGCGATCAGGCTGGTGATGATGCCGCCGAGTGTGAGGATGGCAACGATCACCGCGGCGATTTTCATCCAGTTTTTGGAAGTGCCGGTTTTGGCTGATTTTCCGTCCACCCATTCATCCCACGACTTCTTCGGCTTGCCACTGCGGCGGTGATAGTGCCGGACATTTCCACTGAAGCGGGATCGTTCATCCGCGGACTCGGGAGACTTCATGCGAAATTTTGGGTTAAATCAGATAGCTAGCGCCAGTTGGAAAGACAGCTTCTATAAAGAATCTCTCACAAACAAAAAATGAAAAGCGTCGCCCCCATCAATTGGGGGTGACGCAAGATCATTTCCTAAGGATGAAGCCGGAAGCCGGGATTACTTCGAAGAGTGGTAATCGACTTGCGGGCCAGGAGTCGTTTGGATCTCCTGGAATTGCGGAAGCGGGCGCAGGCCGGGTGCTTTTGGCTCACCGGTGCAGCAGCAAGAGACGGAGAGGAGCGCGAAAACCGAGGCGACGAGTGCGGTAAGAATGCGGATCATGGATCTGTGAGGTTTTGTGAGGAAATGAAGAGATTTGGCGATTTTTTGGCCGGAAATAGGAGTCTGCTCGGCTTGCCACGTGGCCAGCCGGGCGAGGTAGGAATTACTTGGAAGGAGCGACGTAGGTCGGATGGCTTGGTGCGGGAGCGGCGCTTGGGCAGCAGGAAGCGGCGAGAACAGCGGCCGCAGCAGCAATGAAGGCGAGTTTCATGAGTAAATGAGTTGGTTTTTGTTAATTCCCGGCATGAGTCGCACACCAGTCAGTGGCGAGATTAGCGGCCGGGTTCATCCCTGCAAGGCAAAAGACGAAACGGGTCGCGAGGAATCCGGCTCTGCGGGTTTCTTCCTCGCCCCGCGAATGTTCCACCTTGAATCTTCTTCTCCGAAGATCGACTCTCGAAACATGCCCGACGCGCCCGAAGCCGATCCCCGGTTCAACGAATTCATCATCCTCCAAGCCCAGAACGCGGGACTCTTCCTCGGCCAAATTCCCAACCCTCACTCGGGCGAAAAACAGGTGAACCTCCGGGCGGCGAAATCGGTGATCGATTCCCTCGAAATGCTCGCTTCCAAAACCCGCGGAAATCTCACACCTTCCGAGGCGAAGCTGCTCCAAACCGCGCTTGAGAACCTCCGTCCGCTTTATCAAACCGCCCGCAGCAGCGACTGATCTTTTTCCAAACACCATGACCTTCGATCCCTTCAACATTGGCAATGTCCCCGTCGGCGGACCCGTCCCGTTTTTCATCCTTGGCCCCTGCGCCTTGGAGTCCGAAAAATTCGCATGGGAAATGGCGCACTCGCTCAAGGAAATCGCCGACCGCACCGGCATCCACTTCATTTTCAAGGCATCCTTCGACAAGGCGAACCGGACCTCCGTCGATGCTTTCCGCGGCCCCGGCGTGAAGGAAGGCTGCCGCATTCTCGGTGAAATCGCCAAGCAGCTCGGCGTGCCCGTCACCACCGACATCCACACCGCAGAGCAGGCGGAGATCGCCGCAGAGCATGTCGATTTGCTACAAATCCCGGCCTTCCTCTGCCGCCAGACGGATTTGCTCGAAGCCGCCGCCAAAACCGGCCGCGCGATCAACGTGAAAAAGGGCCAGTTCCTCGCCCCGCTCGACACCGTGAACATCGCCGGAAAAATGCGCGCTTTCGGCTGCGAGCGCTTCCTCATCACCGAGCGCGGCACCACCTTCGGCTACAACAATCTGGTGGTGGACATGCGCTCGCTCTACTGGATGCGCAAAGAGGGCCTGCCGATCATTTTCGATGCCACCCACTCCGTCCAGCGCCCCGGCGGACTCGGCGGTGCCACCGGCGGTGATGGCGAGCTCGCTCCCGTGCTCGCACGTGCCGCGATCGCGACCGGCGTGGACGGCCTGTTCATGGAAGTCCACTCGGATCCCGCGAACGCCATGTCCGATGGACCTAACCAAATTCCGCTCGAATTCATCGAGGACCTGCTCATCAAGCTCATCGCCATCCATCACGCATCGCACTGAAACCACTCTTCACAGCACTTTTCTGTCTCGCTCCCGCCGTGCTCATGGCGCAGGAGCCTGCATCACCTGCCCGGAAAAAAATCCCGGCCATCTCGATGCTGCCAGACGGTAGCCAGTTGCTAGGCGTCATGCTGCCGCGCTACGATCAAAACTACAAGCGGGTGGGCGTGCTCAAGGCAAAGAAGATGATCTTAGTGAATGACGAGCAAATCGCTGGCGAGACCGTTTCCGTCGAGTTTTTCAATCCCGATCAAAGCCCGCGCGGCCGGGTCGATCTTAAGAAGGCGATTTTCTATCAAATGAAAGGCATCCTTGAGGCGAAGGAGCCCGTCGAGATCAATGCCGATCGCCTCAACGCAAAAGGCAGCGCACTTTATTATGCCTTCGATCAGGCCGAGGGCTACCTCTCCGGCCCCGTCACCACTACCATTCATTCCCTCCCCGCGACCTCCATGAACACTCCCCGCAACCCGCTCCGCGCCACTGCCATGGTCGGCATGTCGCTGCTCACGCAGTCTCTGTTAGCCGCACCACCGGTGGCCGCAACGGCAGGGCAAAAATCCACGCTCCAGGCAGATGCCGCGTCGAAATCCACCGCCGCTGAGGCCGCAGGTGCCGCCACGCGCAAGGAGCTCAAATCGGTGATCGAGGTTTCGCAAGCCGCCGATGCCGCGACGCAGGCTTTCCTAGTGCAAGCCGACATTCCAGTACCCACCGCAGAACCCTCTCCTGCCGCCAATCCGCTCGACATCAAGCCCGGTGCCGAGGACACCATCATCAAGTGCGAGGGCGGCATGTATTTCGATGCGGATGAAGGCGTACTCGTTTACTTGAAAAACGTGACCGTCACCGATCCGCGCTTCAATCTAACCGGAGCCAACGAGCTCAAGGTATTCTTTGAGAAAAAGCCCGAAGGGGCGCCGCCCAAAAAAGAGAAACCCGGCGCGATCGGCAACGGCTTCGGCAACGTCGGCGCGAATTTCAGCGAGGTGGACCGCATCGTCGCCACCGGCGCGGTTAGACTCCTGCAGAAAAAGGCGGAGGCCGACAAACCGCCCGTCGAGGCGAGCGGGGCGATCTTCACCTATCATGTCAAATCCGGCGAGAGCTTGATCAGCGGCGGTTTCCCATGGGTGAAACAAGGCGATTCCTTCATGCGTGCCAACGAGCCAAATCTCAATCTCCGCATCCAGAAAACCGGCAGCTTTTCCACCGAGGGAAATTGGACGATGGGCGGTAACCTGAACCAGAAGAACTGATTTGAAAACGCACGTCCCTGGCTCCACCTGCTGCAATACCGAAACCGCCGTCCTTCACGCCAGCGGACTCCGCAAAACCTACAGCGGCCGCGCAGTGGTCGATGGCGTTTCCATCACCGTCCAGCCGCGCGAGATCGTCGGCCTGCTAGGACCTAACGGCGCGGGGAAAACCACTTCGTTTTACATGATCGCCGGGCTGGTCCCCGCGGATGCCGGCTCAGTGTGTTTCAATGGCCACGACATGTCGAAAATGCCGATGCATCGCCGCGCGCGACTCGGGCTGGGCTACCTGCCGCAGGAAGAATCGATTTTCCGCAAGCTCTCGGTGCTGGACAACCTGCTCGCCATTCTCGAAACCCGCCCGAATCTCAACAAGGCAGCCCGCTACGAGCGCGCCCACGAACTGTTATCCCGCTTCGGCATCGCCAGGCTTTCGAAGTCGCTCGCCATCACGCTTTCCGGCGGTGAAAAGCGCCGCTTGGCCATCGCCCGTTCACTTTGTTCGGACCCCACACTGCTGATGCTCGATGAGCCGTTCGCCGGCATTGATCCCATCGCCGTGGAGGACATCCAGCGCATCGTCCGCGAGCTGCGGGACCGCGATGGACTGGCCATTCTCATCACAGATCACTCGGTCCGCGAGACACTCACCATCACCGACCGCGCCTTCCTGATTCACGACGGGCGTGTGATTCTCGAAGGAGCTTCACGCGAACTGGTAGATGATCCGATCGCCCGGAAACACTATCTGGGCGAGGATTTCAGAATGTGAGATCGTGGTGAGATTTTCCGGTGCCACCTGAACAAGTGGTTTTCTTTGGGGGTTGACCGAGCCGGATGCGTTGGTGAGGCTGATGGCGTATGAAACCCTCGTTTTCCCACCAATTTCCCCTCGCGATCTGGCTGGCCACTGCCCTGCTTTCCACGTCCCACGCGGAAGAGCTGCGGGTGTTTCACAGTGCGGAAGGGAAGCCGCTGAAGGCGAGTTTCGAAAGCATGTCGGGGGACAAGGTGACCTTGAAACGCGAGGATGGGAAAAGCTTCGAGCTGCCGAAGGCCAAACTCAGCGCCGAGGATCAAGCCTACCTCGTGACCGTCGGCCAACGGGCAGGCGATGCTGCGAAAAAGCTCAACACCGCTGCCGGCCATGACATCACGGACGGCACCGGAATTACGAAATCAAAGGCGGAAACACTCGCCGAGTCACTCCAGCTCAGGCCAGAGTCACAATCGAAATACGGCCACAGTTGGCGCTTGTACGCCGCCTATGTGAAGGACTACAAATTATTCGGGGCGATGCCGTATTCCGTCGCGCTGTATTCGGATCAGGCTGGCTTGGTGAGCAGTGTTTCTATCGTTTTCGCTAACAAAGGAGACTTCGGCAGCACCGCCGGATTCGCGCAGGATCATTTCAAGGGAGGAAGTGCTGCCCCTGCCGGCTCGCTTTCCGAGGCGATGGCGAAGGACGAGGAAACCGTGGCAAAGGCGCTCACCTCCGTGCTCGGCGAGGGCAAGATCCAACGCTACGGCGAGGGTGCCACCCGCCGCAAGATCATCCGCTGGGACTGGAGCGGCAGCGCATTCATTTTATCCAACGAGGAAAACGAATATGTCAGCCTCGCCATCGTCCCGTCCGCCACTGCGGACAACGGCGGCAAGTCGGTGGTGGTGAAGGACGGAGAGGTGAAACAACGGCTGCTGGCCAGCGTCACCAAATCCGACAACGGCGACGTTTTTCTCTCTGACATCCCGATGGTGGACCAGGGGCCGAAGGGATATTGCGCACCCGCCACCTTCGAGCGGGCGATGCGGACGATGGGCCTGGAGGCGGATATGTATTTGTTAGCAATGGTCGGCCAGAGCCAGGCCGGTGGCGGCACTTCGGTGGAGCTTCTGTTGGAAGGCGTGCGCCGCCAAGTTTACAGCAAAGGCCGCCGCACCAAGGATGAAACGCTCAAGGAACTTCGCATCCGCGAACTGAAGCGCTATCTGGACGAGGGCATCCCGATCATGTGGACGCTCTGTTCGATGGAAGCCTACAACGAGCTCACCGACAAAAACACCGAGACGCGCAAATCGGTGAAGGACTGGAAAGCCTACACCACCGAGATCGCGACGGCGGCCAGCACCCTTGCGAAATCAGCGAAGCCGGAAGCGAATCACCACATCTGCATGATCATCGGCTACAATGAGGCGACGCAGGAGATTGCTGTTAGCGACTCATGGGGGCCGCAGTTCGAGCGCCGTTGGGTGCCAGTGTCCGTCGCAAACTGGGCGAGCATGGGCGGGATTTTCATGATTCTACCCTGATTTCCGCTTTCGTTTCTGCCGGAAAATCCGCGCATCCTTCCAGACGGGATGCGGAGCACGATCACACAGCGCTTGGCACGTTCATCATGAACTTGCCAGCCCGCATGACCGCCTCCACTTCGTTCTCCGCATTTCATCAATGGTTACTCACTGATCCGGAAGCCCCGGCCTCTGCCTGTGCCATCACGCTCCATACCGACCCCGCACTGCCGGGCGTTTCCATGGTCGAGGAAATCACCGATTACCTTAACGAATACGACGACGACGGGGACGGCCGCTGGCTTTCTGCCACCTCAGAGCTGATTGAAAAAGTCGCGAGAGATGCAAACTACCGGCAGTTGTTAGGATTTCCCGAGAGCGATCTTCCCGGGCCCGATGGGTTCGGGAAAACCCTCGCCGCCCTCTGCCGGCGCGGGCGTGTCGTGTTCCAAGCGATCGATGAACCGGAGCTGGAGTTGGACCAGGTCTTCCACGCCGGTATCGGCGATGATCCCGCTGATTTCAAAGGCTGCCACCTCATTCTCAACCCCACGCTCATCGATCGGAAATGCATCCCCCATATCATCGGCGATGTGTTTCTGGAATGGTTCCACGGCGGCTATCGCCGGAACAGCCCGCTTCATGGGGTGGAATAGGATATGCGCGACTTTCCGCAATCAAAGCACAGCCATCCCCGCTGCCACCTGTTTCCCTTCTATCACCGAAACTGCATGAACGTCCTCGCTCTCACCATCCTGATATCCTCCTGCCTAGCAGGCATCTTCATCGCCTGCTTTGCCGCCGAGATCCGGCGCTCGCGGCGCTCCAGCCCGGAGCGGGATTCTCTGCTCCCTCTGGACCTGGAGCCGGTGGCCCGACCGAAGCCTGCTGAAAAACCTCTTATCTAACACTGCCCCATGACCACCACCATCACCTACGACGACAAGTCGGTCCGCCGTTTCATGATCGCCTCCATTTTCTGGGGAGTGGTCGGCATGCTTGTCGGCGTGCTGATCGCCACCCAGCTATCCTGGTGGCAGATGAACGGGAAATTTCTCGAAACGATTTCGTTCGGCGCGATCAAGGCGGAAGGGATTTCCTTCCTCACCTTCGGCCGCCTCCGCCCGCTGCACACGAACGCGGTGATCTTTGCCTTCGTCGGAAACATGATGTTCGCGGGCATCTATTACTCCACCCAGCGCTTGTGCAAATGCCGGATGGCGTCTGATCTGCTATCGAACATCCATTTCTGGGGCTGGCAACTCATCATCGTGGCCGCAGCGCTCACCCTTCCTGCCGGTTTCACCCGCGGCAAAGAATACGCCGAACTCATCTGGCCTATCAACATTATGGTCGTCCTGATGTGGGTCACCTTCGCCATCAACTTCTTCTGGACGCTGGCAAAACGCAACGAGCCGAGCCTCTACGTCGCCCTCTGGTTCTATATCGCCACGGTCATCACCATCGCGATTCTCTACATCGTAAACCACCTCTCGCTGCCCACCTCGTTCACCCATTCCTATCCGGTCTTCGGCGGCCTGCAGGACGGACTCGTGCAATGGTGGTATGGTCACAACGCCGTTGCCTTTTTCCTCACGACGCCGATTCTCGGCATCATGTATTATTTCCTGCCGAAAGCGGCGAACCGCCCGGTCTATTCCTATCGGCTCTCCATCGTCCACTTCTGGTCGCTCGTTTTCCTCTACATCTGGGCCGGTCCCCACCACTTGCTCAACACCGATCTGCCGCGCTGGTTACAGAACCTCGGGATGACATTCTCGCTCATGCTCTGGGCTCCGTCATGGGGCGGCATGCTCAACGGTTTACTAACACTCCGTGGTGCTTGGGATAAACTCCGCACCGATCCGGTGATCAAGTTCTTCGCCGCAGGCATCACATTCTACGGCATGGCCACCTTCGAAGGGCCGCTGCTTTCCATCCGCGCCGTGAACGCCATTTCCCACTACACGGACTGGACCATCGGTCACGTCCACGCCGGTGCGCTCGGCTGGAACGGCTTCATGGCTGCCGGCATGTTCTACTGGCTTGCCCCACGTCTTTGGAAAACCCAGCTCTGGTCGAAGTCGCTCGCTAATATGCACTTCTGGGTCGGTATGGTCGGCATCCTGCTCTACGTCGTCGCCATGTGGTGCGCCGGCATCATGCAGGCGCTCATGCTCAACCAGGTCAATCCGGGCGGCACCACACTTAAGTATGAGTTCCTCGAAACCCTAGATAGCATCCACATCTTCTACGGTCTCCGCTCCTTCGGCGGATTTCTCTATCTAGTCGGCTTCATCCTCTGCGGCGTAAACATCTACATGACTGCCCGTTCCGGAAAACCTTACGACGAGACCGTCGAGGTCGCCCTGTTGGAAAAGAAGAAAAAGGATGGCATGCCATGGAAAGAGGCGCTGCTCAACGATCCACTCGCCTACATCTTCCTCGGCATGGCCTTCACCATCCTCTGGTTCTTCCTGCCGCCGCACGCGGATAAGGCGGCTCTGGTCGTCGCAATTCTGCTAGGCATCAAAGCGGTCTTCGCCTTCCGCGCCTCCAAGGAAAAGTGGACGAACTGGCACGAGCGCATCGTGGAAAACTACATGCCCTTCTCGCTGCTCGTCTTCATCGCCGTGGCCATCGGCGGCTCCGTCCAGATCATCCCGTCGCTCATCGTGAACCGTGAGAAAAACATCGAAGGCCGCCTGCAGGAAATTTACACCCCACTCGAACTCGCCGGCCGCGATCTCTACATCACCGAGGGCTGCTACAACTGCCACTCGCAGATGATCCGCACCTTGGTTCCAGACGTGATGCGCTACGGCCGCGCCGGCATCGCAGATGACTATTCGCATCTCGGCGAGTCGCTCTTCGACCACCCCTATCAGTGGGGCTCCAAACGCACCGGTCCCGATCTCGCCCACGAAGGCGGCCCTCCGGCCGCCGGGGCGAAATACATGCGGGTCGGCAAGCGCGGCAACGACTGGCATTTCAATCATTTCCTCAATCCCCGCCAGATTTCGCCCGGCTCGAACATGCCGAACTACCCATGGCTGTTCAGCAAAGAGACCGACGTCGCCGCCCTACCTAACAAAATCGCCGTACAATCTCAGCTCGGAGTCCCATGGCCCGCCATGAACCAGCACGAGATCCGCGACAAGGTGGAAACCCAGTCCCAGGAAATCGCCGCATCGCTCGTCGCCGCCAAGGTCTATCTGCCGGATCATCCTGAGCTTCAGGGAGACGCGCTACGCAACAACCTTGCCAAGACCCAAGTCGTCGCCCTAATCGCCTACATCCAGAAAGTCGGCGCCTATCATGAGGTCGCGAAAAAGCAAACCGCTCCGCCGTCCAGCCTGGACCCGGACTCCCACCGCGGCACCAGCGCCACCACCGGCCACTAACACCCTACTGCCATGTTCAGACGCGTCATCATCGAAGACTGGGTCATCTCGGCCCCGCTCATCTCCTTCGCCATCATCGGCCTGGTCTTCATCGTCGTGACCATCCGCGCCCTGCGCATGAGCAAGGCCACGCGCGACCACCTCTCCTCACTGCCACTTGAGGACCACACCAAAAAAGACAGCTCCGAAAATCTCTAACGATCATGAATCAGGAACCCAAGCGCGGCCATTTCGCCAAAGAGAAGGGCGAAGTCATCCTTCGTGAACACGAATACGACGGCATTCAGGAATACGACCAGAAACTGCCGAATTGGTGGCTCTTCACCTTTTACGGAGCCATCGTCTTCTTCGTCGGCTACTGGGCACTCTACTATCACACTTCCAGCCTCAGGACCGACCGCCAGGCCATCATCGAGGCGATCACCACCGTGCAGAAGGCAAAGAACGCCGAGCTGGAGAAAACCCTCTCTTCACTCACCGATTCCAAGCTCGTCTATAAATGGGCCACCGATCCCACGATCACCTCAGCGGGCGAGGCCACATTCCTAACAAACTGCTCCGCCTGCCACGCCGCCGATCTCAGCGCCACCATGACCGCCGGTGGCAACAAGATTCCGCTACCTGGCCTGCCGCTGACCGACGGTGTATGGAAATTTGGCGGCAAGCCGATGCAGATCTTCAAGCTCATCAACGAAGGCTCGCCTCCTGAAAGCACCGGTAACAACGGCGCGAAGATGCAGGCCTGGGGTCAGACACTGACACCGAAGCAGGTTGCCGAGCTTGTTTCCTTCATCATCTCAAAGGTTCCTAACGACTTTAAAGACATCTCCGCCGAGTGAGTTGATTCACAGCCCACGGATCGAGCGGGCCCAGAGTGCGAGCAGTTTCGCGTTGCCGGGGCCTTCCACTTCCAGCCGAAGGTCCGGTAGGTGATAGGCTACGGCGGTCAGGCTTCCGGCGGGCGATTCGTGGAGCATGACGGATTCCACACGCCTCCCGCCGCCGGCCATGTGGGCGGGTGTGCCGCGTTCGATCATGATCACGCTGGACCACGGGCTGTTTGTTAGTTCAATCACCTCCGATGGCAGATCATAGGGCGCGATGGATTCGATCTGCCTCATTGCCAGCAGCCGAGCGCGGAATTTCTGAAGCTGGTTTTCCAACAGGTCCGTCGTCGCGCGCTGGATGGCCAGCGGCAGCGTGTTCATCGTAAAGCCCGTTTTACCTTCCTGCGGCGTCCCGCAGCGGACTTGTTCCATGATGGCGATATCCGCGCCAGAGGACTTGATCACCGCTTGGCCCCAACACCAAGTAAGAAGGGTCGCGGGAGAAACGCGCATCGCCTCTGCCACCGATGCAAGGCGGGCGGCGGCTTCTTTTCCCAAACAGACAATCGCTTTCGACGGAGAGAGGACGCCGGAAAATTCTCCGATAGATTTCAAGCCTGCAAACTCCTGTTGGAAAATCCATTCCGCCCGCGCCTTCATCTGCTCGTCCGGTTGTGTCCAAACCGTCACAGCGGAAGGTTCAGGCGGAATCCCATCGTGTAGGCATTTGAAAAATCCGCGGAGGATTCGGGTGATGGATCGCCCATCTAGCAATGCATGATGAAGGGTCCAGATAAGACGCCGGTCATGCGGCCAATAGACGGCCCGCCACGGCGTGGTGCTAGGAGCGAGCAGCGGTTTGATGCGATCCGCAGCCAACCATTTTTCCAACCCATTGGGTGCCGCTGCCGTATATTCCAAGCAGGCCACGTGTTCGGCTTTTTTCCACCCGACGGGTTCATCACCGCGGATCACGAAGGCCATTTGTAACACCTCGGTCGCCGCGACGGTCATCGCCCAAGCGGCGGCAAGTTGCTTTCCATCAACCACCTCTGCAAAGACCACCTCCACCTGCTCGACATGCGCGCCCGGCTCTCCACCCGCCAGCGAATCCCGCAACATGATGAGTTGCAGCGGGGCGAGGGGTTTCACTGCGGAAGGCATGGGTGAGAACAGCCCCGCCGGGATTGCACGTCAAACACGCAATTCGCCGCTCGACCCCATCCCGATGTGCGATTATAAGCCCCCCGTGTGAAGGAACCCCCGCCCATCCATGCCGATCCCAACCCCAAGTGCCCCTCCTCTCCGGACGAGGAGGTCCCCGGCTATCATTGGTCCCTACCCGAGGTGCGGATCGTCGTGGTTTACGTGGTCATTGCCAGTTGTTGGATCATCGGTTCGGACCTCTATCTGACCCATACGGTGGTCGGGGAAGTCGAAGCAGGTATCTTCCAGTCGCTCAAGGGACTCAATTTCGTACTAACCACCGGCATCCTTTTATATTTCGTGCTGCGCCGCGCATACGGCGGATGGCGTCACGCCGAAGAGCGGCGGATGGCGGTGATGAGAAAGGCCCGCGAACGCTATCGAGGTCTTTGTTCCAGAATCCAGAGCCTGCGTGAGGAGGACCGCACGAGCATCGCGCGGGAAATTCACGACGAGCTGGGGCAGCTCCTCACTAGCATCAAGATGGAGCTGCGGGTAATGGAAAACCACCTCACAGACCGCGGCGACCGCTCGCTCAATCCGGTCATCGACAAGCTGGTAGAAACCTCGGAAATCGTGGACGGCACCATCCTGTCCGTGCAGCGGATTGCCGCCGGACTACGGCCGGGCGCGCTTGACCATCTCGGACTTGCAGCCGCGCTGATCGAGGAGGCCGAGCTATTCACTCTGCGGACGAAAATTCCGTGCACGGTGGTCACTCCTGCTCCATTGGCAGCCACGACTCGGGAAGTGGACACAGCCGTTTTCCGAATCTTCCAAGAATCACTAACCAATATTGCGAGGCACGCGAACGCGACGGGTGTACAGGCTGAAATTACCACAGCGGATGATTTCCTCGAATTGCGAATCCATGATGACGGCGATGGGATCAACGCGGCCGCAGTGGATGATCCGAAGTCTCTGGGTCTGATAGGGATGCTGGAAAGAGCGGAAAACCTCGGCGGTTCTCTAGCAGTGAAGGGAACTCCGGGAAAGGGCACCGAAATTGTCCTCACCGTGCCACTGCCTAAACCAACGACAATGCCATGAAAATTCTAATAGTCGATGATCATGTGCTGGTGCGGCGTGGACTGATGGCCTTGCTCAAGGAGCATTTCAAGGACGTCACTCTGGGCGAGGCCTGCGATGCGAAGGAGGGACTGGCCGCAGTGATGGCGGAGGACTGGGCGCTGGTGGTGGCGGACATCACCATGCCGGGACGCAGCGGGCTGGATCTCATCCAAGACATCCGGCGGGTCAAACCGGACCTGCCGGTGCTGGTGATCAGCGGTCACCCGGAAAAAGACTACGCCTTGCGCGCCCTCAAGCTGGGTGCTTCCGGTTACGTTTCGAAACAAAGCGCCGCGGACGTTCTGGTGCTGGCGGTGCGGCGTGTCCTATCAGGAAAGCGCTACGTCAGCCAGGACCTTGCGGAGCAACTCGCCGGAGCGATTTCGGGTGATGTGACGGGAGACAGCCATGAAATGCTCTCCAACCGCGAGCTTGAGGTGCTCAAGCTTATTGCCTCAGGTCTGACCATCAAGGAGATCAGCTCAACGCTTGCACTGAGCGAGAAGACAGTGGCCACCTATCGTAGCCGGATCGCCGAGAAAATGGGGCTTTCGTCGAATGTGGAGCTTACGCGCTACGCGATGCGTCATGGATTGGTCGATTGAGCGCTCTCAAGGCGTGTGGGTTAAATTCACTACAAGGAAAAGAGAAACATTCCCCTATCGTTTTCCCGAATCCGGGTAATACTGTTTTTGTTGGCAGGCTTCAATAGTTTTCCTGAGTTCCGTTAACCGGTTACAAGGAACATAAAGAGCGTCGTCTTTCCGGGGGGGAGGGCGGCGCTCGTTGGTTTTACGGATTTTGGTTCATCACATTTGCAGAACCAGGATCGGGAATCGCGGTGGGTGGAAAAGCCGATGCGGTTGGTGGGAGAGCCTGTGAGGATGACTGGGTGACAAACCAAGCGCGCAACCCGCTCAACTGCAGGCCTTAGGATTCCACTTACGCCTTCCGATGCGCGACGTAACCTGATTTGATAACACTCAGTTCAGTGACAACACACAGCAAAAATCAATGAAACCGATTCTCTTCATAGTCCTTGGATTTCTCACAAGTGTATCGCTTCTTCTCGGAGGAGGTAACACATCAGTCGTTCATTTGTCAGTGGTTCACTCAGTGAAGGTTGAGCCTGCCAAGATCACGATTATCTGGACAGGCTATGTTGAACTCAGGGTCATGACTGACGGGGAACCAGCAACAAGCAGTGTTTTTGGTCAACCTGCTCAACTCGTCCGAGCGAAGACCACACGCGGAACATTCGAGATCATTCCCTACTCCAGCAATCCAGAAATCAAAGGAGTTCCCACAGGAGGTCATAGTTCGGATGAACTCAAGAAATTAAGTGCTCAATGGTGGAAAGAAATGAAGGAGAGATACGCCAGTGTCCGAGCGGGAGATAGCGTCACGATTGGCTATCAGGAGGACAGAATTACCATTTCTGAGTTTCAGATCCAGGGGATCATTGGAGCAGGCACTTTGACCGTTACCTCGAAATCCAAAACATCATCACAAGCCGGCGCTGGACAACCCGCTATCCGCTCAGAGTCGAAGCCTGATGCGGAGGGGCGATCCCGGTAGCGGCTGTCAGGCCTCAAATGTTTGCAGATATCCGCATGAGAGCCATAAGCCATATCCTTCGCTCGGTCGGCTACGTGACATTGCTCCCGTATTTGGCCTCTGCCAGTAGCGAATCGTTTGCCACCTGCATGAGGAATCCGGACGCTCAATTCACAGGCGTTCTACTTACTGCCATCACGTTCCTATTTATCCTTGGATACGGAAATATTCTTGTGAAGAAGCTACGCGGTTCGGCCGTAGGATTCTGGGTCGCCAATATCTTATTCCACGCCGTCTGCGCGTGCTTGGCCATCGGCGGAAGTCGCGGAAACTTGTTCTCAAGCATAAGGATGAATCTTTTGAACGTCCACGATGTCTTCATCCCGGAATATCAGCCGTATTTAGCCTTGAGTGCTGTGGGCGGTCTTTCCTTTGTGACATTGACTGTTTGGATGCCGGTTGCGGCTGTTTTGTCGATGATTGCACTGGCGAAGACACTGAGCAATGCGCGTAACGCGCCGATGTAACAACCACAGGCGGGCTAGTCCAAAAGCAATGCCAGCCTTGTCCACCTCTGGACAGCCGTCCATTTGAGCAGGCTCCTACGGATATTTCTCACGGTGGCTCCGTTTTGGGGGATACCGCTTCGACGGTCCAACGGGCGCCAGACGTCGCGGTGCCCGGGCGTTTCTGAAGCCTGTTGAGCGGAATTCCGGCTCTCCGGGCTTCCCTGCCGGGCGGGGCGTCCGATTGATCCTGAGATTTTCGCAATGTCCGTTTGTCACCCTTGCAGGGCCGAAGTCCGGCCCCTAAGGTCCGCCCCGATGACTTCCGAAGTGGCTGAAAATGAACCGACACACCGCCAATGGGTGGGTTTCTGGTGCATGATCCTTCAGCAAACGCAGAACGCATTTAGCGATAAACTCGCCCAATTCACGCTCATCCCGTTAGGCGGTGCCGTCGGCTTCGCGCTGCTCATTCCGGTGGGCGCGGGCATCGAGGTGGATGTCCCGTCCGCCGCCGGTCTGCTGATGGCGCTGCCGATGGTGCTTTTCGCTCCCGTGGCCGGCTGGGTGAGCGACCGTTTTTCCAAACGAGACGTGATGCTCGGCGCGGCGATCCTCCAGGCCGTGGTGCTGGCCTGCGTCTGTGTGGCGGTGATGATGAAAAATATGCCGGTCGCGCTCAGCGGCTTTTTCGCACTGGCCGTGCAATCGGCCTTTTTCAGTCCGGCCAAGATCGGCATCAACAAGGAGCTCGTCGGCTCGAAGCATCTCGGATTCGCCGCGGGCATCCAACAGATGACGGCGATGCTGGCCATCCTCGCGGGGCAGATTCTAGCAGGCTGGCTGTTCGACCATCGTTATAAGGAATTCGGCGGTCATCCGAATATGGCATGGAAAGCGGCGCTTGCTCCGCTGCTGTTATTGGCCGTGCTTTCGATCCCGGCACTGGCGATGGCCTGGGCGGTGCCGCGGGTGCCTGCGCAGGGCGGGCCAAAATTCACGACAAAACTGATAGTCAGCCATTTCCTCAACCTAGCAGACTTGTGGCGCGATGGACCATTGCGCCGCGCGTCGTTCGGCGTGGCGTTTTTCTGGGGCTTTGCGGCGTTCATCAATCTGTGGTCGGTGAAGCTGGCAAAGGAAATGACCGGTGGCGGCGAGGGCTTCGGCACGCAGTCGTCGGTGTTCATGGCGGCTGCGTCGCTCGGCATGGCGGGTGGATTTGGTTTCGCCTCATTTCTCCTGCGGAAACGCATCGAGCTCGGCTGGGTGCCAGTCGCAGGGGCAGCAATGACGCTCACGGCCATCGCCCTCGCTTTCATGACGCCAGGCGGCTGGATTTTTCTAACGACACTCGCGCTGCTGGCGTTTTCCGCAGCGGTCTTCCTCGCGCCGCTCAGCGCCTGGATGCAGGACCGCTACCCGGCGGCGAAACGCGGCGAGCTGCAATCCGCAGTGAACCTGCAGGATTGCTTCGCGGGCATCATCGCGGTGCTGGTGACCGGTGTCTTCGAGTATGGGGGAAAAGTGTTTCATATTTCTGCAGCGCTGGATTTCCGGATAGAAATCGCTTTCATCGGCGTCGTCTGCGGTCTGATGACCGTTTCCATCATCCGTCTGCTGCCTGCTGATTTCATCCGCCTGATCGGCGGCGCAATAATCCGCTCGATCTATCGGATCCGCGTGGTGCATCTGGAAAATCTCCCGGCGAAGGGCGGCACGTTGCTGCTGCCGAACCACGTGACCTTCGCAGATGCGTTTTTCATCTCGGCCGCCTGCCCGCGCCCGGTGCGATTCGTAATGGATGAGGCATTCATGAAATCGCGGGCGATCCGGATTTTTGTGAGTATTTTCGATACGATGACGATCCGCCGCGACCAACCGCTGGAGGCGATCCGGAGCATGATCAAGGCGTTGAAAAACGGTGATCTGGTCTGCCTGTTTCCCGAAGGCCAGCTCACGCGCACTGGCACGCTGAGCGAATTGCACCGCGGCTTTGAGCTGACGGCAAAAAAGGCGGGCCACCCACTGGTGCCGATGTGGTGCGACGGCTCGTGGGGGTCGATTTTTTCCTTCGAGCGCGGGCGTTTCATCCGCAAGCGGCCCTATCGGCTGCCCTTTGGAATGACGATCGCCTTCGGGCCGAAAATCGAACCACGCGATGCGAGCCTAGAGGTGGTGAGGAATGGTCTGCTAGAAGCATCCGCCGATGCGGTGGGGAACCGTTTTGAAGCGCCGGGCTGGGGCGAGCGCGTGCCGACCGGGGCAGGGGAGGATTTCCGCATCTGCGGGGAAGCGAGACGCAGGAGGATGTGGGTGAACGGGCATCAGATCGGGCAGGTGAACGCGCTGCAACGGCGGGAGGCGTTCTTTGTACTGAAGGGGGATGTGCTGAATTTGCCAGGCTTACTGCTGACGTTTCCGGAAATATTCGGTGCCCGCATGGAGGTCCGCGACGAACTCGGGACAGGAATCTGGGTGGGCAGCGACCATTTGCGCGGGGTTTTGGAAAACGCACCGCATGCCGGTGAGGTGGTGTTTTACGATTTCGGCAGCCGTGCTTTGGAGCCTTTGCGCGTTCCGAATGTATTGCATCTACCCTGCCTTGCGGTGGACGGCGCGGTGATTTCCATGTCGATGCCGCAGCCACCTAAGAACGAGGACGGCGATGAAATCCAGCACGGCCACAAGCCTGGTGCTTGGGGAAAACTCCTGCCTGGCTGGTCTATCAAGGGATCCCGAGTCCACGGCCCGGCTGCTCCCGACGAGGGAATGGAACTGCCTCCGGGTGTTTTCCTCGATGCGGAGGGTTTCATCGCCCACGCGAACGAAGTTTCCTGAGCGTTTCCAGACTTGGCAGAAAGCGGCCAGAAGTCATTCTACCGCCCGTTCACGATGAAACCGAAACTGCTCCGCATTCTCCCTATCCTGCTGCTCGCGGTTTTGTGCCACTGCGGCGCGCCACAACCGCCGCGCATCACCCGCGTGCCGATGGCCTCGCGGGTTCCCGCACCCACGCTCATCGACACCGCTAACAAGAACTGGCACATCCTCGCAAACCCGTCGCGTAAAGCCGAATGGCCCGCCGCACGCGCAGAATACAACACCGCCATCGCCCGCCTATTCGATCAACTCCGCTGCGGACCCGGCGACTGGAACTCACGCGCCGCCCTGCTCGGCACCCGCGTCGCGCCGCCGGACGCATGGCAGACGGATCTAACGACTCTCGAAGCGGTTTTCCCCGCAGCGCAGGTGAAATGCAAAACCGTCGCCGTGCACCAGACGACAGATGGCGTCGGAGTGCCACTCGTCGGTTGGAAAAAAACCGCTCCGGTCGGTGAGAAACGCGCCCCATATCTTCTGCCCACCGGCCTGCCTTACAACCTCACCGTTTATCTTTCCTTTGAGCGCGGCAGCACGCCGGTCTGGCGGTTTCCGAAACGCTGGCTCGACAACGATCTCGCCATCGGCAGCACCACCCACACTCTCGCCGCCGACTGGTCTGCACCCAATGCCTTCTTCTGGGACATGTGCGACCTCGACAATCTCAAGATCCAGAACGTCATCCTGCCCGAGCGCTTTTCCGAGGAAACCGGCCTCTACTTCGTGCAGCCATACGATCCGAACAAAATTCCACTCGTCCTCGTCCACGGCCTTGTTTCATCGCCAGACGCCTTCAAGAACGTAATCAATGAACTGGCTCCAGAGCCGTGGTTCCGCGAGCACTATCAGATTTGGCTGTTCAACTATCCAACAGGAAATCCATGGCTCTACAGTGGCATGAATTTCCGCAAGCACATCCACGCGGCCTGCGCCTACGCACGCACCAAGGGCGATGACCGGAACCTTAACAAAATGGTCATCATCGGCCATTCGATGGGCGGGCTCGTCACGCGTTCCAGCGTCACCCCTCCCGGCACGAAATTCTACGACGCCGTTTTCAAAGTCCCTATCGACAAGCTCAAGGTCTCCGAACCCACCCGCCAGCTCATCCGGGACAGCACGCTCTATCAACCACTAACCGAGCCGAAACGCGTCATCTTCATGGCCGTTCCCCATCAGGGCAGCCCGGTCGCCACCTTCCGCGCCGCCGTTTGGATCTCGCGCCTCATCCACCTGCCCAAAAAACTCACCGTCGAGCTCGTGGACGCCACCATTCAAGGCGTGAGCGATGCGATGAAGGGCAATCAAGCCAAGCCAGACATGCCGAACTCGATTAGTAGCCTCTCACCCAAGGATAAATCAAACATCGCGCTCACCTCCATGCCGCTGCCGAAGAACATCACCTTCCACTCCATCATCGGAGACCGGGGCAAAGGCGATACCCCCAACAGCAGCGACGGCATCGTCCCCTACTGGTCCTCCCACGTCGCCCCAGTCGCCTCCGAACTCATTGTCCCTAGCGGCCACGGCGTTCCCGATAACGCCGCAGCAGCCCAAGAAGTGAAGCGCATTCTCAAGCTGCACCTCGACTTTTCCACTGCTCACTGATCACTTTTTACTGTCCACTATCAGATGTCTCCCGACCAACAACTCGCCCAGCTCACCGCTGGCACTGCCAAGGTCCTTTCCGAAAAGGAACTGTTGGAAAAACTCCGCCTCGGCCGCCCGCTGCGCATCAAGCTCGGCGTCGATCCTACCGCGCCGGACATCCACCTCGGCCATACCGTGGCATTGGAAAAACTCCGCCAATTCCAGCTCCTCGGCCACCAAGCGGTGCTCCTGATAGGAGACTTCACCGCCACCATCGGCGATCCTTCCGGCCGCTCCGCCACCCGCCCGCCACTCACCCGCGATGAAGTGTTAGTCAATGCTGCCACCTACACCGACCAGGCATTCAAGATCCTCGACAGATCCAAAACCGAGATCGTTTACAACGGCGACTGGTTCCGGAAAATGACCTGCGAGGAAATCCTCAAGCTCAACTCCCGCGTCACCCTCCAACAGATGCTCCAGCGTGAGGACTTTCGCACCCGTCTCGATGCCGGGCAGGAGATCCGCCTCCATGAACTCCAATACCCCATCATGCAGGGCTGGGACTCCGTGGAAATCCGCGCCGACGTCGAGATCGGCGGCACCGACCAACTCTTCAACATCCTCGTCGGCCGCGATCTCCAGAAAGAAGAAGGCCAGCCACAACAAGTCGTCATGGTCATGCCGTTGCTCGAAGGGCTGGACGGAGTTAGAAAAATGTCCAAGTCCTACGGCAACTATGTCGGCGTCAGCGATGCGCCGCAGGAAATGTTCGGCAAGCTCATGAGCGTCTCCGACGAGCTGATGGACCGCTACTACCTCCTCCTGCTAGGCGAAGCCCGCGATCCCGCCGGCCACCCGATGGATGCCAAGAAATCGCTCGCCGAGAAACTCACCAGCCGCTACCACGGCCCCGAAGCCGGCCCCACCGCTCGTGCGGATTGGGACACGCGCTTCTCGAAAAAAGACCTCGCCGCCGCCGAACTTCCAGAGATTTCCCTCGCGGATCTCCCCGCCGATCTCACGGTTCTTTCCCTCAGCGCATTTGCCTTCCAAGCCGCCTTCGCCGTCGAGAAATCCAACGGTGAGTTGAAAAAACAATTCATCACCACTGGCTCCGTCCAGCTAAACGGCGAGAAGCTCACCGATCCCAACGCCACCATTTCTCCCGCCGCCGGCGACGTCCTCAAGCTCTCAAAAAAACACGCAGTGAGGTTTCTGTAAACCTTTGTGATCATCTTCTGAGGTCATTCCCCTTTGACCCCCAACAATTGGAGCGCGGACTTCAGTCCGCCCGTGTGGCGCCGGGGGCGCTTTTCTTTCGCTTCCCACTCACTGGCGGACTGAAGTCCGCGCTCCGGTTTTTTCAGCCTTTCAATGCCTCATCCAGCCAGGCAATGAGCTTTTTCCGATAGGCTCCGTTGTCATCGGATAGGGCGGTGCCGTGGCGGCCGTTTTTGACTTCGAAGAGGGTTTTCGGCTGGCCGGCGGCTTCGAAGAGTTGCTTGCCTTGGGAAATGGGGACGACCTCATCGCGGTCGCCGTGGACAACGAGCAATGGAACGGGCGCGAGCTTTCTCACGAAGTCCTTGGGTGAAAGTTCGTCGGTGACGAGGCTGGCTCCGAGCTGGCCACCGATGACGCTGGCCATTTTCTGATAGGAGGCAAAGGCGCCGTCGATGATGATGGCGCGCAGGCCCTTCACCGGCGTCTCGCCGAGCGCGGTGACGGATTGTGCGCCGCCGAGGCTGTGGCCGTAGGATATGAGGCGGGTATGATCGACGTCCTTGCGTTTTAGTGCGTAGGCGAAGGCGGCTTTCACGTCATCGATCATGCCGCGGCGGTCCACCGTGCCGCCGGATTTGCCGAAGCCGCGGTAGTCGTACATCAGCACGTTGTAGCCCGCCTCCGCCATCCACATGACGAAGCCCATGTGATAGCTGATAGAGCCGGCGTTGCCATGGGAGAAGACGACGGTGGCTTTGGGCTGCTTGCTGCGGCCGGGGATGAACCAGCCGTGGAGGGGCGTACCATCACCGGATTTGAAATCGACGGGCTCGAATTTAAATCCCCACGCGGCGGGGGTCGTGGGCTCGTCGCGGGTGGGGAAATAGAAAAGCTGGTTGCCGCCCTTGTTGCCGCTGAAATTTTGCGCGGCTTTTGCAAGGTCGCCATTTGGAGCTTGGAGAAGGGCGCGGAGTTGGTCCGCCGTGATTGGCGCATCCTGAGCGCTGGCGCAGGAAAGAGCGGCTAGCGAGAGGCCGAGGTGACGTGCGGTCATGGTGACTCAATCGACACTGGAATCGCGATTTGTCGAGGGAAAGACTTGGCCAGGGCGGTGGCGGGTTCACGAACCGCCGCCCGGAAGCTTGTCGGTCGGGTTTTTTCCGGCAGACTGCGGGCCATCCTCGCACCATTACCGCCCCACCTACGAACAGCATCGCCCTGCTCATCGACGCCGATAACGCGCCATCGGGAAAAATCGACTTCATCCTCTCTGAGCTCGCCGGCCATGGCGTGGTCAACATCCGCCGTGCCTACGGAAACTGGGCCAAGGCCGGGCTGTCCGGATGGGTGAAGGTGCTGCACGAAAACTCGATCCAGCCCATGCAGTCGTTCGACATCGTGAAAGGCAAGAACGCGACGGACATGGCACTGCTCATCGATGCGATGGACCTGCTTTACACCAAAAAGGTGAACACCTTTTGCCTCGTTTCCTCGGACTGCGATTTCACCCCGCTCATCCAGCGCCTGCGGGCCGACGGCAAGGAGGTCTTCGGATTCGGCGAGCAAAAGACTCCGGAGCCCATGATTGCGAGTTGCACACGCTTTATCTATCTGGAGGACAAGAAACCCGCCAAGCCGGCGAATGCATCCAAGCCGAAGCCAGGCGAGGTCAAAACCGAAACCGGTTTGCAAGCGAAGCAAAACCTCAAGGGCAACACCAAGCTCATGACCACGCTCCGCAGCGCCGTGAGCGCCTCCGCCGACGAGGACGGCTGGGCCAACCTTTCTAACATCGCCAATCGAATCAACAACGAAAGCCCACTGGATCACCGCACCTACGGCTTCAAGAAGCTGGTGGATCTCTTCGAAGCCATCGATCTCTTCGAAGTGAAGCGCGAAAAACTCGCCAGCCATTCCGTCATTTCCGTGCGCATCGCGAAAGTGGGCGGTAAGAAGGTGAAGGTGAAACCCATCGAGGTCTATGATGATGATGACGACATTCCGTTTTGATAGGTATTTGGAGTGCCTGGAGATAAACTATCAGGTGGTAAGGACCACCGTTTTCCGAAACAGATAGAAATGCATGGCTTCACGCTGTCCGGAGTTCAAGGTTCACCTTGTCTTCGTGAAGAGCACGCTGAAGACGTGAACTCCGGACCGCCTTCCGGTGGGAAAGGCTTTCACTGCCGTCCCACAGCCCGGACACGACGCGCCCCAAGCCTTGAATTTGCGAGGCTCTGAGGGCATTTTGGAGGAATGGCGATTGCGACTTTTTTGCCTGTAGTTGATATAATCCTGTGTTTTCGCGGCGATGCTGTCC
>JBBRYQ010000036.1:0-49435 GCA_038237425.1 Verrucomicrobiales bacterium | reverse complement strand
TTGCATCGGGCACCGACTCAGGCCAGATTGCCGGAGTTGGTGACATTTGCGCGTCTTCCTGAGGAGCCCGGTGCGGTAATTTCGCACGCCGGGATCTGCGAGGGGGGCGTCGGGTGAAACCGGCGTCCCTACCTCAATCGCAAGAAAAAATGAAGACCATATCAATCATCAACATGAAAGGAGGCGTCGGGAAATCCACCATCGCCGTCAACACGGCTTTCTCCCTCGCTCGCAAAGCAAAGACACTGCTTGTTGATATTGATCCGCAATTCAATGCGACCCAATATGCCCTTGGCTCGACTAGAACCCAAAAATACTTCACAGACCACCAATCATCGGTGGTCGATGTATTTGAGAAACCATACATTGAAGAGGAAGAGAATCCGATTAAGAGCGTTTCTCACAACCTTGATATTTTGCCATCGTCTTTGGAACTCAATAAGGTTTTGAAGAATCCAGCCCAGAAGGAGCAACGTCTTTCCAAGTTTCTAAAGACCTTCGCGGATCACTACGATTACGTAGTCATCGACTGTCCACCTACTGATTCAATGATTACGATCGCAGCATATTTATCGAGCGATTTTCTCGTCATCCCTGTCCGTCCAGAGTTTCTATCAGTGATTGGCCTGCCATTGTTGTTGCGTTCTTATACGGATTTCATCCGCGAATACACTGAGTCTAAGCTAAAGATTGCGGGAATAGTGGTTAATTGGCCGAATGATAAGATCAAAGACAATCGGTCCGGGCAGGCAGATATTCAGCAATTTGCCACAGACAACAATGTTCACGTATTTGAGACCGCGATTCGCTACTCGACGCTTTATCCTGACGGAGCACGGAAGGGATTGCCAATTTTCCAGACTCCACACGCGAGGAGCGACACCAAAAGAAATTTTGCTACCTTCGTGGAAGAACTCGTGCAGATACTAAGCCATGAATAAGGAACTTTTATACGATCTAGCCAAGGTATTGAAGCGCTATAGCCCCGGCGATATCGCAGAGATCGCAGCATTTCTGCGTGATCCTAGTCGAATTAACGAGGCATTGTCACTAATTGCTGCTTTGGAAGCTCTTTCTAAAGAATTGAAGCCGAAGAAGCCAAAGAAGAAGATTTCGCCCAAGACATCGGAACCTGATTCGGGTTTCAAAGGTATCTCCGACGCAATACTACAAAAAGACAATGCGAACAAGGCGCGGATGGCAACCCCCACTAGCCCCTCTGTTATCGATGTGTCCACGTAATTTTATCCCTAACTCCGCGTTCAACGTTGGCTCCCGCTAGTGGGGTTGCCATCGCTATGACGTTCTCTCAAGAAATTCGTCTCGCCGAACCGCAGATTTTAGCGCAGACTACCACCATGCAAGCAAAAGACATCGTCATGGAGGCGTTCAAACTCCCCGAAGAAGCTCGTGCGTCAATAGCTTCACAGCTCATTCACAGCCTCGGCACGGCTCATCACTGGGTGAGTGACGAAGAGGTCTCAGACCGCATGCGTGAGGCGGAGGAAGATCCCAGCGTGCTCATCTCATTTGATCAATTCGTAAGTGGAATCAAGCGCAGTGGAAGCTAGATTCCACAAGCTCGTCCAGGCAGACTTGAATAAGATTTTACAGGATTATTCGCAGATTTCATCGCAGTTGGAGGACGATTTTTACGATGAATTCATGGCGGAGATTGGGAAGGCCGTTGCGAATCCGCAGTCCAATCATTTTGACGCATGCGGACTTCGCAGAGCCAACTTTATTCGATTTCCATTTCACTTCCTTTACGATGTAAGGTGTGACTCAATCCGATTTTGGGTTCTCCGCCACCACAAACGCAAAGCCTCCCTTGGCCTTAAGCGATTCAAGCGGTAAAACAAAAAGAGAGAGACGAGACACGCAACCGCCACTAGCCGCCCTGTCAGCAACATCACCCGTATTATGAACCCTTTTCCCCACCTCATCACTCGCCCCCGCTAGTGGCGGCGCGTGCTCTTTGACGTTATGGGCGCGAAACTGATGCCGCAACTCTGTGAGGCATACAAAGTGAAGCACAGCGGCGTCAAATTCGATATTGCTGCGGAAGGATCCACCACTGCATTCACAGCTCTACTCGACGGCACCGCCGAGATCGGGATGTCCTCGCGGGAGATTAAGCAGGAAGAAGCGAAACGCTTTGAGGATCAGAAGATTCAGCTGCACAAACACCTCGCGGGGTACGATGGCTTGATAATCGCCGTGAACGCCAACAATCCGGTGAGCAACCTCACGGCGAAACAAGTCGAAGGAGTCTTCACGGGCGATATTAAGAACTGGAAGGAAGTCGGCGGCAACGATGCTCCGATTTCACTATTTTCACGTAATACCGCGTCTGGAAGCTACAAGGATTTCAGTCGCATCGCCATGAATGGTCGTTCTTATTCGGGAGATAACATCAAGCTGGCAGGTGGCGAACAGCCTGGGCAGGTAGTGGCCAAGGATGTGAATGCAATCACTTACATCGGCCACGCTTATGCCAAAACCAAAGGTATAAAAACAGTTTCCATCAATGGCATCGCGCCGCCGACAGACCAGGTAAACGATTATCCTTACTTTCGCACCTTAAACTACTTGATCCGCTGCGATGCTTCACCCGCCGCAAAGGAGTTCATTGAATGGGCGACGCAGTCGGCCGAAGCGAAATCAATTGTCCGCAAAGTTGGATTTCTTGTGGCGGAATTAGGCGGGTAATCCCGTAACGCTGTGTGTGTAACGCCATGGTGCGGCTTCGGGCAATCGAGAAAGAACCGGAGGAGGATGAGGAAGTCTCCTCTTAGACAACAAAAAAGAGCGCTAACAATACGAGACACAGCAACCCCCACTAGCCGTCTTGTCGGCAACGTCACCCGTAGTATGAACCTCACCCCCCCGTCTCGACGCTCGCTCCCGCTGGTGGGGTTGCGTGCTCTTTGACTTTGGGTGAAAAAAACCTTGACCGCGTGTTGCGAATGCAACACGTTTAAATCATGAAGTCCGCAGCAGTTCACAGTCGGATTCAGCCTGAGATCAAGGAGCAGGCTGAGGGAATACTCCAACGCCTAGGCTTAAGCCCGACCGAGGCGATTCGGATGTTTTACACGCAAATCGCTTTGCGCAACGGACTGCCGTTCGATGTGTCTATTCCGAATGATGCTACGATTAAAGCACTAGAGGACTCTAGGAATGGCCGTAATCTGGAACGATTTGACTCTACCGAGGAAGTCTGAGGGTAAATCCAAAGGCTTGTTTCGAGAGGTGATTGGTCTCGTAGACAAGTATGACATGTGGAAGGTTACCGCAGATTCACTGAAGGAGGATCTCAAAAGGGCTCAAGGAGGTGGACTTTTTGGGGTGGCGGATGCAAGTCACTATTACCTCACAATCACCACTAAAGGTCGCACGCTTAAAGCTGATTTTTATGGGCCAGATTCGTTTTCATCGCACTACCCAGAGGCCAAGCAGCTTGCTGCATTCGACTTCGTGACAAAGTTCATCATCCAGAAGACGGAAGAACGCGAGCAAGCCGGCGCTGGCCACGGTGAGCGATGGGTTCATGAGGGTGGTGTTTTAGATGACAGGGGAACGTATTGAAGAACAGGGAGGAATGCTTGTATCATTTTCGTTCGCACAAAAAAACGCCGCCCGGCACGAGGCCGGACGACGGTTGATTTTTTCGAGTTTCGCGGGTCAGTCTCAGGCGACCTTTGGAGCGTGTTTCGCTTCAAGGGCTTTCTTGGCTTGAGCGACGATGGCGGAGAACGCGGCGGCATCGGTGATCGCGAGATCCGAGAGGATCTTGCGGTCAGCTTCGATACCGGCGGCTTTCAGACCTTCGATGAAGCGCGAGTAGGTCATGTCCTCGTTGCGGCATGCGGCGTTGATACGCTGCGTCCACAGACGGCGGAATTGACCCTTGCGACGCTTCCGGTCGCGATATTCATACGTCATCGCCTTACGGACAGCGTCCTTGGCGTAACGGAAGAGTTTCGAGCGGAAACCGCGGAAACCCTTGGCACGAAGCAGCGTCCGCTTGCGGCGGGCACGGCTGGCCGGTGAGTTAGTAGCACGTGGCATTTCTTATTATTTCAGTTTGAACAGACCGTTGTTTTCATTTCCTTCCACAGTCTCGACTGTTCTTGTCTCCCTCTCGGGATCAGGCTGTGTAAAGGCCGTCCGATTCGCGGACGGGGGCGTAGTTTCGTTGCTTTCAGTTTCTTAGCGATGGGAGAAAGGAAGATTCTCTCTGACGTTGCGAAGGTCAGCGTCTGAGACGAGTGCAGCTTGCCCAAGACGACGCTTGCGCTTGCTGTTCTTGCCTTGCAACAAGTGGCGAGCCCCTTGTTTGCGACGTAGAATTTTCCCTGTCCCAGTGACTTTGAAACGCTTGGCAACGGCTTTCCGTGTTTTTGCTTTTCCTCCGACTCTTGGCATGGGACGGGCAAACTAGGGATCGCCCCCGGCTTGGCAAGGCAAAAATGGCTTATTTCAGGAAATCGAAATTTCCGGTTTCCCACTTCAGATTTTGCTCTTCAAGCGCCGCCTTCCCCGCTTCCATCCCGCCCGCCGATGGCCCATGCGTTCTCATTCGATTCCCTGAACAAAGCCCAGCGCGAAGCCGTGGGCGCACTCGACGGCCCTGTCATGCTCCTCGCCGGTGCCGGAACGGGCAAAACCCGCACCGTCACCTGCCGGATCGCGCACATGCTGGAGAAGAAGATCGAGGCCTCGGAAATCCTCGCCGTCACCTTCACCAACAAGGCCGCCAGCGAGATGCGCGAGCGGATTGGCGGGATGGTTTCCAAAAAAGCGGCGGAAGCGATGACCGTCTGCACCTTCCACTCGCTCTGCGTCCGCATCCTGCGCGGCGGCATCGACCGCATCGGCTACAAGAAGAATTTCTCGATCTGCTCACACGGTGACCAAGTGGGCATGATGAAACAGCTCCTCGTCCGCATGGGCGGCACCGATGAGAAGGTAAAGCCGGATGCGGTTCTATCGGAAATTTCCAAAGCCAAAAACAAGGGAATCGAGCTGCAGAATATGCAGGACGATTACTTCGCCAGCCTCGCCGTCGCCTACAACAACGAACTCCGCGCGCAGAACGCCGTGGACTTCGACGACCTGCTCCTCCTCGCAGAAAAAGTTTTACGCGAACACGCGGACGTCCGGGAAATGTTCCGCCAGCGCTTCACCCGCGTCACGGTGGATGAGTTCCAGGACACGAATGCGCTCCAGATGCAGCTTCTCCAACAGCTTGTCGGCGGACCGAACTATCACGTCTGCGTCGTCGGCGATGACGATCAATCCATCTACGGCTGGCGTGGCGCGGAAGTGGCGAACATCCTCCAGTTCGAGAAATTTTTCCCCAATCCGAAAGTCATCCGCCTCGAGGAAAACTATCGCTCCACCCACGCAGTGCTCCACACGGCTAACAGCCTAATCAAACACAACATCGGCCGTCGTGAGAAGATCCTCCGCTCCACCCGCGCCGGTGGCGATCCGGTGCGCATCGTGGCCATGCCGGGCGACGATCAGGAAGCGGAGTTCATCGCCGAAGAGATCATGTCGGAAAAAGGGGCGGTCGGGCGCGAGTGGGAGGATTTCGCGATCCTCTTCCGCACTAACGGCCAGAGCCGCAAGCTCGAACTCGCCTTCCGCGAGCGGAAAATGCCCTACCGCATGGTGGGTGCGCAGAGTTTCTACGACCGTCGCGAGGTCCGCGATGTGCTGGCTTATGCGCAGTTGTTAGCCTCGCCGGACGCCGATGTGCCATTGCTTCGTGTCCTCAACGCGCCCAATCGCGGCATCGGCCAGTCAACCGCCGTACTTGCCACTGATTGGAGTCGCGAGCACCACGAGTCCGTCTGGCAGGCGCTGTGCGACCCGAATTTTACCTCGCAGTTAGGCACCAAGGCCGCGAACTCCGTGCAGGATTTCGTGGCCACCATCGCCGGGGCAAAAAACCGTATCGACGTGGCGAAGGAAAACGCCGCCGACGTGCTTCATGGTCTGATTAAGGAAATCGAATACATTCCGTGGATCGAGCGCGGTTGCAAAACCGACAACGAGCGGCAGCAGCGCGGAGAAGGTATCCAGAGCGTCATCGACAGCCTTCGTAAAAGCTGTGAGAAAGGCAAGAGCCTTCAGAAATTCCTCGATGCCAGCGCGCTCGCTTCCGAGAAGGAAGACGAGGACTTGGAGAAAAAACAAGGCGTCACCCTCATCACTCTGCATGCCTCGAAAGGCCTCGAATTTCCCATCGTTTTCCTCGTGGGCCTCGAAGAAGGTTTCCTGCCACACACCCGCAGCATCGCGGAAGGGACGAAGGACGAAGAGCGGCGATTGTTATACGTCGGCATCACCCGCGCCCAGGACCAGCTCACGATGACCTATTGCTCCACCCGCATCAAATACGGGCAGGAAACCGGCTGTCAGCCTAGCAGTTTTATCGGTGAGCTGGACGATGAACATTTATTGCACACCACCTACGATGATATCCTCGGCGCTGCTCCCAGTACGGATGAGTTAGAGAATTTCTTCGGCGGGCTGAAAGGGCTGTTGGACGACACCTAAACGCCCGACAGGCGTGATACAGACATTCCTGTCTGTTCTTTCACAAGCCCGAGCCACCTCATACGCACTGAAGAACAGACAGGAATGTCAGTATCACGCCTCTTTCCAGTGGCGCGGCATCTCCCAGTTTTGCATCACTCGGGTGGCCGCTTGTTTGAGGGCATCGATTGTGATCCCAGGTTGCAGTTCCACGGTAGCAGAGATTTCCTCGTGGCGTTCCGCGTCGCTGCTGGGGGTTCCGAAAACTTTCACGCTGCGGACGAGGCCGGTTGATTGAATGGCGGCTTCTACCTTGGCAGGGCTGATTTTCCGGCCAGCGACGTTGATGGCCCCGCCGAGCGTGCCGGTGAGATGGAGGCGTCCAATGGGATCGAGAAACCCGACATCGCGCGTTTGATAGATGCCGCTGCCGAGTTGGTCATCGTCGCGTGGACAATCGTAGCCGGTGGCGACGCTTTCGCTCCTCACCACGATCTTGCCGCACTCGCTGATAGAAACGTTCACGCCTGGCAGCAGGGTGCCGACATCGGCCGCAGATTCGCGGGGCGAGTCGCTAGTGTCGAACGAGATGCCGCCGCACTCGCTGGCACCGTAAAAATTCCGGATTTTAAGGCCGGACGCGGCGAAAACGTCGTTTTCCAAAGCGAGCGACAGCGGTGCTCCGGCGGAAAGTGCGAGATGAATTGGTGCGTCAGTTAGGATTCCGGCGCGGTGCCATGCCCGCCACATCGAGGGCACGGCGGGAACGACGATGGAGGCGTGGGCGTTGAAAATTTCTTCCACCACCCTTGGGAACGGCACTGGCGCGAGGTGCACCGGCACGCCATGCATTAGCAGCGGTAGCACCACGTTTGAAAAGCCATACGAATGGGCGAGCGAAATGACGCCGAGGTTCGGGACCTCCGGAGTGAGGTTCATCGCGGTGACGAGGCGGTCGGCATCGGCGAGGATCTGCGCGGCATTTAGGAAAATCCCGCGTGGGATCCCGCTGGCACCGGGTGTGTATTTCACGAGGCGGGTGCAGCCGGATGGAGGCGAGGCAAGGACCGGCTCCGCGGCATCGCGCTCGACCGGAATCACGGCCTGCCCGTCACGCCAGGCATGGAGGATTTCCACGAAAAATCCGATGCCACCGCTGCGGGCGATGACCGGTGCGGTGGCCACCGGAAGCAATGCCAGAGCGGCCGCGAGGTCGGAAAACGTCACGGTTTGCCCGCCTTCGATGATGGCGGGGCGGCCGGCGAAGCGGCGTGAGGTTTCCAACCAGCGGAGATACGGCATTTGACAAGGTGCGGGTGCCTGCCTAGCTACCTGAGCCCCCATCTGACGAGCCTTATCTGATCCTGATTTCCCGTGGCCTACTCCTCCGAATCTCCCCAACTCCCGAAATCCCGCTCCGTGGTGGTGACCGGCGTAGGGATCGTCTCGCCGATGGGTCGGGATTTAGCGGAAAACACAGCGGGCTTCCGTGCGGGGGGAATGGCGTTTTCGCCAGTGACACTTTTCGACGTTTCTCGCCAGCGGGTTGGCACGGCAGGACAGGTGGATCTACCCGATAGAGCGCCGGATTTCGGGATCTCGAAAAAAGCGTGGAGCCGCATGGATCGCGGGACGCGGCTGGCGATTCTCGCCGCGCGCGAGGCGATGGCTCAGGCTGGATTGTCCGGTGGCGATTTTCCTCTGATGGTCGGCACCTCGGCGGCGGCGATGCCGATCGGTGAGAACTATTTTAAAGCAGCGCTCGCCAAATCTCCCTCCCGCCACTTGCAACTCCGGCGGGTGGAAACCTATCAGGCACAGTATCAGATGACCTTGATGGCACGCGAACTCGGAGTGCACGGCCCATTGCGGATCATTTCTAACGCCTGCGCTTCCGGAGCGAATGCGATTGGTCACGCTTTCCACCTCGTCCGCTCGGGTCGGGCAGAAATCGTGATCGCCGGGGGCTACGACGCGCTTTGCCAGCTCGTTTTCGCCGGCTTCGATGCGTTGCAGGCGCTCAGTCCGTCTGGCATTCCGCGTCCGTTCGACGCCGCACGCGATGGATTGGCGCTGGGGGAGGGGGCTGGCTTTGTGGTGGTCGAGTCTGCCGATTCCGCGAGCTGCCGGGGCGCGAAGGTGATTGCGGAAATCCTTGCTTACGGTGCGGCTACAGACGTTCATCACTTGACTCAGCCTCATCCGTTAGGCGATGCGGCACTGATTACGATGCAGTCCGCCTGTTCGATGGCGGGCATCGCGCCGGAGCAGATCGACTACATCAATTCCCACGGCACCGGCACGCCGCTCAACGACATTGCCGAAGGAAACGCGATCCAGCGCTGGGCCGGAGACGACGTCGGGAAAATCAAAGTCAGCTCCACCAAGTCCGCCACTGGCCACCTGCTAGGCGGAGCGGGCGCGGTGGAATCCGTGATCAGTCTGATGGCATTAACCGAGCAATTTCTGCCCGCCAGCCTGAACGTGCGGGAAGCGGACGCGGTCTGCACCTTCGATCTCGTTAGGGAACCACGCGAGGCCGTGGTGCGGCGAGTGCTGACGAATTCCTTCGGCTTTGGCGGGGCGAATGCGACGCTCATTTTCGGCAAGGAGGGCATCGCATGAAGCTCTCCATCACCGGCACCGGTGCGGTTTCCTCCGCAGGCTGGGGAGTGGCGTCGCTGAGGGACGCGCTGGCTTCAGATAGAACGCCCGAGCCGACTTTGCTCGACCGCACGGCGGGTGAGACGCTGATCCAGACTCCGGTCCTACGCGTCCCATCAGAAGGTGCCACCACCCCGAAATTCGCCCGCCTCCGCCGCACCAGTCTGATCTCGAAATTCGCCGCAGCCGCTGCAATGGAGGCGCTCGGAGAGACCCGTTTGGCCGCCATCGCGGCCGGAGAACTGCGAGTGGGCGTGATCTTCACGCTACTTAATGGCTGCGTGAATTATTCCAACAGATTCTTCGGTGAAGTTCTCACAGATCCCGCGATGGCGAGTCCGATCCTGTTTCCGGAAACTGTCTTCAACGCACCGTCCAGCCACCTCTCAGCAATGATCGGCAGCCATGCGCCCAACGACAGCCTGATCGCCGACAGCACCGGCTTTTTCAGCGGCATCGATCTCGCGGCCGAGTGGATCCTACGCGGCGATGTCGATGGCTGCCTCGTCGTCGCCAGCGAGGAAATCGACTGGCTCAGCGCGGAAGGACTCTGCCTTTATTCAAAAAACTACCTGCCGTCCGAAGGCGCCGGCGCGATCTATCTGGAAGCGGCGGACGGCCCGGTGCGCCTGCTCCATCTGCCCGATCCCGTTTCGTTTTCCGGCCATTCACGGATGGGAGCCGTTAGACGAATCCGTGAACTTCTGAACGTAAAAAACGACTACAACACCCTGCTCGTCGATGGCCGTGCAGGTGTCGCCCGCTTCGATCTGCCGGAAACGAAGGCGTGGAGCGATTGGACCGGCCCGAGGTGGTCGCCGCGGGTGACGCTGGGAGAGGCGATGGGGGCATCGACCGCGCTGCAAGTCGTTGCGGCAGCGGAGGCGGTGAAAGCGGGTGGACTTGAGAGAGCCGTGGTTACCGTGACGGGGGGAAACCAACAGGCGGCGGGAGTTTTGTTGGGGCATTGAGAGCGGAGGATATCGTGGCCGGCTGAAGCCAGCGCTCCGTTAGCGTTGGGGCCTGATCACGCGCCATAGGGGGCATGGACGTCTCGTCCATGCGTGGGGACGAGACGTCCCCACCCCTTATTTTAGAAAGCGATCGTTATGGCGACGCGCTGGAACCAGCAGGCGGGTGGGGTGTTGCCGGGCCTTGGACTGCGGTGAGCATTACCGCTTTGAGGGGCGGCTCTCGTTTCTGATGACGGTCCGGAGCTTCGGGGAAAATGCGTGTTTGCGGGCTTTTTCTTCAAACAGACGACCGGAAGTATTCGGAGATCACTCTCAAAGCGGTGATTCTCACCGCAGTCCAAAGTTTCGGTCCGGCTGATTCCGCTTGTCCTGCTAGGGAAGGAATCCGAATAAAAGATTGCCGACACAAGCATACACGATGGGTGCGATGACGATCTGGCAGGCAACAAAAACCGCGATGTATTGGATCAAAACACGCTTATTCAACTCGCCTTCGATCTTTGGAAATGACGGATCGAGCATGGCGTAGAACCACCCGGAACCCACAACAAGAACAAAACAGATGACAATTTGAAGACCATAAAAAGCTAGGTCTGAAATTCCCATCCGAGCCGCCGGAAACCACTTCATGAAAAAATTGGCGACAATTAACACCATCACCGTCCCAAACCCGGGACAAAAAGCCAGTAGCACTCTCAACCACCCGAACCGGTCCTGCCGTTTCCCCATCACCTCCGCTCATTGCGTCAGACCCACCGGGCGGCTGCCGGGCAGGCGTGACATCTGTTTGAAATCGCCGTTCTCGCAAGCGCGTACGAATCCTTCAGCAAAGCTCTTCAGCTTGTCCCAGCACTGGCGGATTTCGTCGGCTTCTTCCTTGGTGACCGAGTGGTCGTCCGCCGCGTCTGAGATGCGGGTGAGGAGGTCCGAGAACTGTCCGATGATTTCCTGGGTGGCCGGCAAAACGTGGTCGTGTCTGGCTGCACCCACGGCCGGATCTTTGACGAAATGGCCGTTCTGCTGTCTGCAAAGCCATTCGACGATGCCGGTGTCGCCGCTCAGGTCGATGATCTGGAGCAGGCGATCGAGCGGGTTTTTGCTGCCGGAACCGAATTCGGTAGGTTTCTCCGCCCACTTGTAAACCAGTGAGAGCGAAACCCCGAGGTCCGCAGCCACGGCCTTTGGTGTGGTTTTCTGCAGCGCTCTTCTCAACACCTCATGACTTTCCATGCACGGAAACTGGCAGGTTTCCCAGCGCTTAGAAAGCGGGAAAATCAGCGGGCCGTGTTGATGGATTTCAGCCGCAAAAAGGTGCAGAAGACGCAAAAAGAAGAGGTTAGAAAAGAAATGATGATCCAAAATGCATGGACCATGGTTTCAAATGAAGGCCATTTTTGGGGGAAGAATATCTTCTATCAGTCGGGATTTTCCTCCTTCGGCGGGTCTGGGGCAAGGATCACCTTGGTTTTCGCCCACTCGTCACCGAGACGGCGGCCGCGGTCCGGCTTGTCCTCGCGGGTGAGCAGGATGAAGAGCTCGATCAGGCCAAGTGGTGGAATGACGAGGATCAGGTTACGGACCACGGCGGCTTCCCATTTTCCGGTGAGCGGCTTATCGTCGAGGGTGACAGCTTTGATCTTCATCGCTTTCTTGCCGATACTTTGTCCGCCGAGAAATGGCAGGGAATCGCGCAGGAGCATGTAGGCGATTCCGGTAAGCCAGGCGAGCTTGGTGGCGAAGCCCGGCAGGAGCATGGTCAGCGTGATGTTGATGCCGATGACCACCACGATGTCGATCAGCATAGCGATGGCGCGGGTGTTGAACGGAGGAATTCCACCTGCTACTGAATCGTCCTCATCGCCTTCCGAGCTATCTCGGATGTTCACTTTTACCGGAGGATCTCCCGCCATCGGTGGTGGGGGAATGACGGGTGGTCGGGACGAAATCAACGCGTCCATCGGCGAGGACGGCGGTGGTGCCGGCCGCGAAAGGTTAGGCGGCGGGATGGCGGGCATTTTCGGCTGTTCCGGTTCCTGTTCCATGGTTGCCTTTCCGATACCACAGGGATGGAAAAGGTCGAGGCGGAATCCCGGATCCTTCAGCCTTCTACCTGAATTTCGGAAAGACTCTCGGCGATCGCCTTGATGACCTCACCGGATTCCTTTTCGACGAGGGGGCGGGCGAGCATTTCCTCGTAAATAGCGATGTAGCGGCGGGCGACTTCCTTATGGCTGAATTGCTGTGCGCTCTCGATCATCACCCGGCGGATCTCGCGCTCGCGGACCTCGCGGGGGAGTGCGTAAAAGTCCATCGCCCGATCAATTGCCCAACGGAAACCGCCGGAGTTGTAGTGATCGAAACGGAACCCGTTGCCGGTGGAATTCTCAATGTTGAGCGGAGTGATCGTGTCGTAGAGGCCACCGGTGGAGTGTACGACCGGCAGCGATCCATAAAGCGGAGACGTCATTTGCGGCAATCCGCAGGGCTCGAACAACGATGGCATCAGCATGAAATCCGAAGCAGCGTAGGCGAGGCGCGAGAGGCGTTCGTCGAAATCAACGATGGCCACGCGATCGCTGAGATCGAAGGCGCAGACGATTTTATCGATCCATTCCTGTCCCGGGCCATTGGCGACGATCACAATCTGCAGGCTACGGTCCCAATAGTCCGAAACCAGTTGGTGAAGAACATCGGCTAGGAGCTGAGGGCCTTTTTGGACGGGATCGAGACGGGACGGCCAGAAGAAGATAGGCGCGTCCGGATTTTGATGAAGCTGGAGCTCGCGTTGCAGGGCGAGTTTGTTCGCGCGTTTTCCCTCGACGAAGTCTTCGACACCGAATGTCTGGAAGAGCGAGTCGTCGGTTTCCGGATTGTAGGAAACGTCCGGCGCGTTGAGGATGCCAGCGGAACAACCGGCGAAGTATTTGGCGCGCAATTCGGCGCGCACGGAATCCGGCACCACCGAGTGCCAGCCTTCGACGATTTCCCACAGGAAGCGAGGGCTGACGGTGTTGATATAGTGGGCGGCGAAAATTCCCGAAGAAAGCAAATCCACCGGCACGTGCGAGCGGGCGTGATAGTAGCTGGATGGAGGGCCCTCGAAAAACAGATTCATCCAGAATTCCGCAGCGTCGATGCCGGCTTCTTCGACCTGCGCCAGCGAAACTTGGCGGGTGTGGATGTTGTGGACGGTAAAAAGGCTCTTGATGCCGCGGCGGCGGGCCATGGCGGGAATGAGGGCGGTCATCCAATCGTTGCAGTGAATCAAGTCCGGGCGGACCATCGGCACGATGTGGTTGATGACCTCGCGCTGGAAGACGAGAGCGATGCGCATCGATTCGTCGTTCTGGTTGCTATAAACCTGCTCGCGGTAATAGAAAATCCGGTCTTCCGCGAGGTGGATGTGCGCTTCCGGCAGCACTTCGTGGTATTTGCGCAGCTCCTTTTCGTGGAGGCTGAAAATGTCGCCCTGAAACATCCGGCGGTAGTTCGGCATCGCCACGTGGACGTCAGCGCCCAGCTCGAAAAGCGCGGAAACCAGCGAGGCGGAGACATCAGCCAATCCACCCGCTTTCGCCGACATCCGCTGCGCCATATTTCCCATGCCCGATGGCAAATAGGTGATTTCAGGGGTGACGATGAGGATTCTAGGCTTCGCTGGCTTGGAGGGGGCTGACATCGGACAGAAAAATGTGACGTGAAAGATTCGGTCGGATACTGGGATGGATTTCTCACCTTCGCCATCCCAATCTACTCATTTGTAAGGATTATTTTGCCTTTTCAAGGTCTATACACGTTTTTTCCTGCTATTGCAAAATTCCAAGGTTTCCATGGATACCGTTCCTATCAGCGGCCGACGTGAAAAAATCCGCTCTCGGTAGGATACAGCTTGGACGTAAGACGAAGTTTGTTCATGTTCCGCCCGCCATGTCCTTTTCCGGCACTTACACCGCTCTTATCACTCCGTTCCGCAACGGGGCCATCGACGTTCCCGCCTTCCAATCCCTCATTGAACGGCAGATCGCCGCTGGAATCGACGGAATTGTCCCGGTGGGCACGACCGGTGAGTCTCCCACGCTCGACACGGACGAACACATCGAAGTCATCCGCCTCGCCGTCGAATTCGCCGCAGGTCGCTGCGAGGTCGTCGCTGGCACTGGCGCAAACGCCACTGCCGAGGCCATCGAACTCACGGAAGCCGCCGAAAAACTCGGTGCCACGGGTTCTCTCCAAGTCTGCCCGTATTACAACAAGCCCTCACAGGAAGGCCTCTATCTTCATTTCAAGGCGATCGCCGAATCGACCGAACTGCCGATCATGCTCTACAGCGTGCCTGGCCGCTCCAGCATCGAGATCGCTCCGGAAACCGCCGCCCGCCTCGCTGCGGACTGCCCAAACATCACCGCCATCAAGGAAGCCGGCGGCTCGGTGGACCGCGTGAACCAACTCGTCCAGGCCCTGCCCGCCGACTTCGGCATCCTTTGCGGTGACGATCCGCTCACGCTGCCCTTCGTTTCCTGCGGTGCGACTGGCCTTGTTTCCGTCGCATCTAACCTCGTTCCGGAAATGATCGTCAGTCTCGTGAAGGCCTGCCTCAGCGGGAATTTCACCGAAGCGCTCGCCATCCAGAAAAAATACTATCCGCTCATGCGCGGCCTGATGTCGCTGGAGGTGAACCCGGTGCCGATCAAGACCGCCGTCGCCCTGCAAGGCCACTGCTCTTCTGAACTCCGACTCCCGCTCGCCCCGATGAGCGATTCCGCCACTGCGCAGCTCGCCGCGCTGCTGAAGTCCTACAATCTTCTCTAATACCAACACCTATCTGTTCATGTCATACCCCAAACTTTTCAGCCCAGGTCCCGTCGATGTTTCGAAAGAAACTTTCGTCGCCATGTCGCAAACGATGATCGGCCACCGTGGCAAGGATTTCGAGGAACTCTACGCCTCCACCCAGCCCAGTCTTCAGGAAATTTTCGGCACCGCCCGTCCCGTATTCCTCTCCACTTCGTCCGCATGGGGCGTGATGGAAGGCTCGCTGCGCAACCTCGCGAAGAAAAAAGTCCTTTGCCTCTGCTGCGGCGCGTTTTCCGACAAATGGCTCGACGTCGCAAAAAAATGCGGCTTTGAGGCGGACTCCGTGCAAGTCGAGTGGGGCCAGCAGATCGATCCCGAAGCCGTCCGCACCAAGCTTGCGGAAGGTGGATTCGACACTGTCACCTTCATCCATTCGGAAACCTCCACCGGCGTGCTCAATGACATCGCCGCGATTTCGAAGGTGGTGAAATCCTTCCCGGACACGATGCTCATTGTGGACACCGTTTCCTCTCTATCAACCGTGCCGGTGGACATGGATGCAAACGGCATCGACGTCATGCTCGCCGGTGTCCAGAAAGCGCTCGCTCTGCCTCCGGGCCTCGCCGTTTTCGCCGTGTCGGAAGCGGGCATGGAACGCGCCAAAGGCAATCCGAACCGCGGTTACTACTTTGACTTCGTTGAGTTCGCCAAGAATGCAGCGGTCAATAACACACCTTCCACTCCGGCCATCTCCATCATTTACGGACTCCAGTTCATGTTGGGAGAAATCGCCAAGGAAGGCTTCGCCGCCCGTCAGGCGCGCCATGCCAAGACCAACGCGATGATCGCCGCTTGGGGTGCGAAACACGGCTTCCAACTCTTCGCGCCCGAAGGTCACCGTTCGTTCGCACTCACCTGCTTCGCCACACCGGAAGGCTTTGATCTATCAGCGTTCATCAAGAACCTGAAATCGAAGCACAATTTCCTCATCAACGGCGGCTACGGAAAGATCAAGGGAACCACTTTCCGCATCTCCAACATGGGCAACGAAACCGAATCTACGATGCAGGAACTCATCGATGCGATGGACGACGTGCTCGGTTGATCCACGTTTCCAGACTTCACAAAACGGGCTTTTCTAACGAGGAGCCCGTTTTTTCATTTGGCTCACTTCGGCAGCCCGCTGACGATGCTGTCCCACTGCTGTTTGAATCCCGGGCTGCTCTGGCAAAGCGAGGCCGCGGCGGATAGACCGCGCTCGCGGTTTCCAGCCAGCCAGTCGAAGGCAATCGCGCATTGATGGCGGCGAAGGCGTTCCAAATCGCTCTTCGGATTCTTCACGAGAATCCGGTGCAACGCGATCAGTGCGTCCGGCGAGAACTCACCCCATGTGTGCGCACGGGATATTCCGCTGGCATCCGTGGTGAAGATCCTGCCCTCTGCATCCGCAGCGATCTTTTGCACGACCTCTCCCGATTTAATCATAAGCTCCGCAGTCACCGGTTCCTTCAGGAGATCCTGCTCGATGTCCGTTAGGAATATGGCGGCGGACTCGGCCACGGCTAGCAGCGAAGTCCGCTTTGCGCCTTGCGGATCGACTGGCAGAGACTTGATGTAGTTCGCAGCATCGAGAAAACGGCATTCGCTCGAAAATTCTGACAGGTGCGTCATCACTCCGGTGAGATCCGTGGGTTGCACGGCGGTGACGGAAGGCTCGACCTGTATTTTTTGGGCTGCGCTCATTAGGCTGGCCTTGCGCGTCAGATCGAGCTGCCAAGCACGGACGTTATAGCGGGCGCGGCTTCGGGTCTTGAGTGAGGCGAGCACCTTATCGAGCTCTGCCACCGCCGCCTCGCAGCCCTCCCTATCGTCAGGAAATTTTTCGAATAGCGGACCGGATAGTAACTTGTGATCGGCTAGATAGTCCCGCGCTAGTTCCTGATAGACTATGATCCACTGTTCGTTTGGTTTGAGCTGGGCATTGGCGACGGCGGTCAGATAGATGGCAGCTTCGCGCGTTGCTCCCTGCTCCCAGTCCTTCAGCCCCGCCAGCATCCAGCCCATCACGTGCGAGGGGTCTGGGCTGGAGGAATCAAGCGCCGCGCCGGAAACCGCAGGCAGTTTTCCTACCTCTCCCAGCATGCGGATCAGATAGCCGCCGACGTGGGCGGATTCTTGTGAAATCGAGCTCGCGTGGTCCGCTACTGCCTTCGCCTGCTGGCGTGCATCCCCGGATTTTCCGTTTAGATAGGCGGCAACCACGGCCTCAACTCCGGCCCAAGTGCGGGTGGGTTCCTGGACCGATGGATTCTCGCTCAGCTCGATAAGCTGGCGGGTCGCTTTTTCGAAATCCTTGGAAGCAACGGCTTCGTGTGCCTCCCGATAGGTTTTCACGATCTCCGTGGACGAGGGAACTTCAGGGACGACGATGGGATCGACCGCTACCGGCTGGATCACCACCTTCTTCGGCTCCTTGCGGGTGACCCACATGATACCACCGACGATAGATACTAACAAAATAGCGCAGACAGTGCCGAAAAGCACCAGCTCCGTCTGTTTCTTCTTCGCCCTCCTTCGCGTCAGATTGCGGGAAACCTCCGCTGCGGTAGGCGCGCCGGCTTTCAAGCGCTTCATCGCGGCCTGGAGCTGTGAGATCAGATCATCGTATGAAGCGAAACGGCCCTGCGGATCGAAGGCCATCGCTTTTTCGATGATCGCACAGGTGTCGGCGGAGATCATCGGGTCCGCCACGCTGAGCGGCACGACCTTCTTCTTCGCCTCGCGCAGGATGTCAGTAGCCATCGTTTCCTCACCACACGATGGGTGACCTGCGAGGGCATGATAGACGGTGGCGCCGAATGCATAAATGTCTGAACGGAAATCCTCGGGATCGCCTTCGATTGTCTCCGGCGGGACGTAATACGGCGTGGCCCAGAGTTCGGTAGCCTGCGCTTTGCCACCTTGTGTGACGAGGGCGAGGCCGAAATCTACCAGTTTTGCATGGCCCTCGGCATCGAGCAGGATGTTCCCCGGTTTCACATCGCGGTGAATCAGTCCGGCGGCGTGTGCGGCTTTGAGTCCCTGCGCCACTTCGATGGCGAGTGGCAGCATTTCTGCCTCGGGGATTTTCCCACGCTCACGGATCTGGTGCTCGAAGTGACCGCCCGGCACGAGCTCCATGGCGATGTAAAATCGTCCGAACGCTTTTCCCGTCCGCAACACCCGCACAACGTGGGGATGGCTGAACGATGCCGTGATTCGCGCCTCTTCTTCGAAGGCTGCGATCCGCCGCTCGTCTGACGAGTATTCCTCGCTGAGGATTTTCAGCGCTACCTCGCGGTTGAGCGTGTCGTCCTGTGCGACGAAAACCATGCTCATCCCGCCCACCGCATGTCGCCGGACCAGCGAGTAGGGGCCGAATTCGCGTTTCACCCGGGTGTGCTTGCCGCAAGTCGGGCAGGCGACGTTTGAAAAAGGAGCTACGGAACTGACGTCCATCGGACTTCCACAAGCGTGGCAATAGGCGATGTTTTCTGAGCTTTCCGGCATGGCAAATGGTACCCGCACAGTTACGCCCTGCAAACTTGAAACTTGCAGGGCATATGCCGCCGGAGAGAATCCGCCCGTGGAGATCCTTGTCGAAAACAGTCCGGGCGAGCGCATCGACGCTTTTCTCGCCGCCCGCCTTGCGGATCTCTCGCGCTCGCGCATTCAGACGCTCATCCGTGAGCAGTTCATTCAGATCAACGGCCATCCCGCCAAGCCCCGCGACGCGGTAAAAATCGGCGACCGCATTTCCGTCGTGATCCCCGAAGCCGTGCCGCTCGATAACGCGCCGCAGGACCTCCCGCTCGACATCCTGTTCGAGGACGACGACCTCATCGTTTTAAATAAAGCGTCCGGCATGGTCGTCCATCCCGCGCCAGGAAACCACGACGGCACGATGGTCAACGCGCTGCTCCACCACTGTCAGGGGAAACTTTCTGGCATCGGCGGCGTCGAGCGCCCGGGCATCGTGCACCGTCTCGATAAGGACACATCCGGCTGCCTCGTCGTGGCGAAGTCCGACGCCGCCCACCAATCGCTCGTTTTCCAGTTTTCCGAACGTAGCACGATGGAGAAACTCTATCTGGCCGTCACCCAAGGCATCCCGAAACCCGCCAAAGACACCGTCTTCACCCACATCGGCCGCCACCCGGTGAATCGCCAGAAAATGGCAGTCGTCAATCCGCCCGGCGGAAAAACTGCCATCACGGATTACGAAATCCTCGCCACCGATGCTGCTAGCCTAACCGCGCTTGTGCTCTGCCACCTCCACACCGGTCGCACCCATCAGATCCGTGTCCACATGCATCACAAAGGAGCCCCGCTCGTTGCCGATCCGATTTACGGAAAGCCTAGCAAGACCGCCGAACAGACCGGCCGGCTGATGCTCCACGCCTGGCGTCTCAGCTTCGATCATCCCATCACCGGCAAGCGTCACCAGTTTGAAGCACCGGTTCCGCCAGAGTTCGCGCCTTGGGTGGAGCTGGCGGGTGGGTTGAAATGACAGAATGATTTGCCGGTAGTATTGCACAGAAAAAGGCCGGAGAAACGATGCGTCTCTCCGGCCATGGAATAGGGGAATTAAATTCCGTCGATCACTTGTGCAGGATCTTCGGCACCATCGGCGCGCGCAGACGGTGTGGCTCCGGCATATCGGAACCGAGCAGCGGGCGGCAGTAGTTCATGAAATCCTGAGTCACGCCATTGCCTTCTTCGTTGATGAAATTGTCCGGCATATGGCGGGTCTTGCCGGCGACGTTGCCGATTGGCACGAGCTGATAGTCCACGCTGTAGTCGAGCACCGGGCGCTTAATTGCTACCGAGCCGTCGACGTTGTCCCACATCGCGAATTGCACAGCCTTTTCACCGACTTCGCGGGCCTCGTGGGCGTCGCGGTCGGACTGGATGCCCATGAACGAACGTTGGAGGTAACCGAAAGTATCAGAACGCACGCGCTTGATGCCGAGGCCCTTGCGGATCTCGTTAGAGAGCAAGTCGCCGAGGGCACCGGTGCCGGAAAGTTGGACATTGCCGTGAGAGTCACGCTCTTCGGTGCCTAGCAGTTTCACGATCATCGGCGTGCCGTCAGGATCGGAAATACCTTCGGAAACGGCGATGGTGCAGAGGCCGTGCTTTTGATAGACGCGGTCCACATCGGCGAGGAAGTTTTCCATCACGAAATGGCGCTCCGGCACGTAAACGAGGTGCGGGCCGTCATCGACATACTTCTGTGCAAGCGAGGACGCCGCGGTGAGGAATCCTGCGTGGCGACCCATGACGCAGCCGATGTAAACGCCGCGAAGAGCGCGGTTGTCGAGATTCACGCCCATGAACGCCTGAGCCACGAAACGCGCCGCCGAGCCGAAGCCCGGGCAGTGGTCGTTTTCCTCAAGGTCGTTGTCGATCGTCTTCGGAATGTGGATCGCACGCAGCTCGTAGTTTGCTGCCTTCGCCTGCTCGTTGACGATGCGCACGGTGTCGGAAGAATCATTTCCACCGACGTAGAAAAAGTAGCGGATGTCGTGGGCCTGCATGACCTTAAACATGCGGGCGCAGTAATCTTCATCCGGCTTGTCACGGGTGGAAAGCAGGCCAGACGATGGCGTGCCGGCGACTTGTTCCAGGTTGTGGGTCGTCTCGCGGGTGAGGTCCACGAAGTTTTCATCGATGATCCCGCGCACGCCGTGGACCGCTCCGTAAATGGAGGTCACTTGGCTGAATTTACGGGCTTCGAGGGCGACGCCGACGACGCTTTGATTGATGACAGGAGTGGGACCACCACCCTGCGCGACAAGAACTTTTCCTTCCAAACGGTTGCTACTCATGCGGGCGGGAGGATTGATGATCCGAAAGGAGATGCAAGCGTTTAAGAATGTCGAAATTGGGAGGTTGGGAGTTGAGAGTCAGGGAAATTGCCACTACGAATTCGTCCCATAAATCCGATTCGTCCCATTCCCTGCCCGTGGCTTCCGGAAATTTCCGGGATCCATGATTTCACACTGACCCGCCGCCACGGCCAAGTGAAAGGCGCTGACTTCTATCTGGACGCGTTGAGTTTCGCCCAGTCCCAGTGGATTTCCGGAAAACCCGCTCAGGCCATCCTCCAGCTCAACAAAGCTTGGATGGCCGATCTCACCGGCGCTGAGCCCATCCTGCAAACCCACCCATCGCCCTATCGCGCCCTCGTCTGGATTATGAAAACCGCGGCCAACGGCGGTCACGGTTACATGGGAAACCCCGTCCGCCATTTCCAACACCTCGCCAGCCGAATGTCCGGCCCGCGGGCAGAAATCCGCTCCTGGCGCGCATGGCTCTGCTTCCACCTCGCGGAAAAAACGCTCTCCGGATTCCCCCGCGACGGTGAGCAGCTCGCCCGCGAAGGCCTATGGATTCCCGGCGTCCGGCGCACACTCCACGAAGTCTCCGCAAAAGGCTGGGAGGCGGAAGCCAAAGTAGCACAGGACTTCAGGCCGCTCTTCTGCGAGGACTGAACTCCTGGACTACTTTTCCCTGTAACGAATCAGCCGGATTGCTTCTGAGCAGGGTATGGACAAACTCCCCGAAGACGCCGCGATGGAAAATCCGCCCCAACCCCCACTCGCCGGCCTCAATCCCGCCGACCTCCTCGCCCAAGGCGTTACCGGGGACACCATCGGCAATCCCTATCCATTCCAGCCGCCGTCGCTTGAGGAAATGGCCACCCTTTTCCCGCAATTCGAGATCCTCGAACTCATCGGCAAGGGCGGCATGGGCGCGGTTTACAAAGTCCGCCAGAAGGAACTCGACCGCATCGTCGCCCTGAAAATCCTACCGCCCGCCATCGGCGAAACTCCCGGATTCTCCGCCCGCTTCGCCCGCGAGGCCAAGGCCCTTGCGAAACTCAACCATCCCGGCATCGTCACGCTCTACGAATTCGGCTCCACCTCTTCCCATCAACCATCAACACCCGACCCTCAACTCTTCTATTTCCTGATGGAGTTCGTCGATGGCGTGAATCTCGCCCAACTCATGCAAACCGGGCGCATCTCGCCGCGCGAGGCGCTCGCCATCGTTCCGCAGATCTGCGACGCCCTGCAATTCGCCCACGACCAGGGCATCGTCCACCGCGACATCAAACCGGAAAACATCCTGCTCGACCGCCTCGGCCGCGTGAAAGTCGCCGACTTCGGCATCGCCAAGGTGGTCGCTGCGGTCTGTGAAGACCCGATAAGGAGTGGGGACATTCCTGTCCCCACAGACCAAACCCTCGCCGGAAAAATCCTCGGCACGCCGCAATACATGGCCCCCGAGCAGATCGACCACCCCGCGGCCGTCGATCACCGCGCCGACATCTACGCCCTCGGCGTTGTCTTCTATCAAATGCTCACCGGCGAGCTGCCCGGCAAGGAACTGCAAGCGCCGTCCCGCAAAGTCCAGATCGACGTGCGACTCGACGAGATCGTGCTCAAGGCGATGGAGAAAAACCCCGAGCAGAGGTTCCAACAGGCAAGTGTGATGAAAACGCGGATCGAAACAGTCGGCCCAGACGATCCTCTTTCAGATCCGCCTGCAGCAGTGGCAGCCCCATTCAAGGCCAGTCCCTGCTATTACATCACTCCCGAACATGCGGCCAGCTTCTACGGGCGTTATATCTATCTTTACAGTGGAAAAGGAGTGCTGAATCTGGACACTCAACGACTCATTTTCTCCAGCCCCAAGGCGACTTACGATATTACGTTAAGTTCCATCATCAGCCTCGGAACAGGAGTCTTTTCATGGTCGGCCAAGCCCACAGGACTGAACTATATTTCCATTGGTTACCTCGACGGCGGGATCACGAAGCAGGTCCGGTTTACTCCGGCTTGGTCAGGATTGACCCCCACCTGGCAGACCAATTCGCTGACTGACGAATGGCTGCATCAAATCCGGGCTGCGGCGAAGGCCGTGACTGGTGTGGATTTTCCGCAACCCGTCGTGGAAACCAAACCTCATTTCTCCGGCTGCGCCATCGCCGGGGCCTGCCTGATTCCATTCTATATCGCGGCGGCATGGCTGAACTTCGGCCTGCTTGCGAAACTTGCCCCCGGCACACACCTTCCGTTGTGGGAAGAAATTCTGACGGACGGGCTTCTGCTATTCAGCACCATCACCCCTTTTGGCACCGTCTTTCTCGGCATCATCGCGGTGGTGCACATCCGGAACTCGAAAGGAATGCTTCACGGCATGTGGTTGGCGTTGCTCAACGCATTGCTGTTCCCGTTGCTCCTGCTCGATTTCGGCATCGCCTATTTTCTGCACGAGTTTGGTAAAGGTTTCCTCCACTGGACGCAAAACTACGAACCGACGCAAAACGCCCAACTGGCTGTCGTCTCCATCATCTTATGGCTCATCGTGGATCTTCTCATCATCCGCGCCGTTTGGAAGGCGGTATCCGCACCACCGACAGTCACTGTTTCGCCAGTAAAAGAAAAGCGATTTCACAGCTGGATCGGATGGACGGTTTTGGTCTTGTCCGTTCTGTATTTACTGAAGGTCATCCTGGGGATTTCGGCCGATTCGGAACACAACGGAAAGTGGCAGGGGCAGAGGATGAGTATGGGCACCACCGCGGCGGAGAAACCTCTGGCCTCCATCCGCGTGGCGAGTGTCGTTAGTATAGGCAGTATCGTGATTTTCGATATCGTCTCGGATGCGGGTTTCCCGGCGCATGAAATCAACATCGAATATTCGGGAATTCCCTTGGAAAAGCTGCCGCAGCCTGAGTCCGGCACGGGGTTGACGGGGTTGCTGGTTCCCAATGCATTGAGCCGCGCCGAGGGCCAGACCGCCTTGATTGGCAGCAGTTCGGCACAGGGGCCGGGCACATTTCGATTCGGCTTCGCTCTACCCGATGGCGAGAAGGCAGAAATGGTGGTCCATCAGGCCCGGGAGATGTTCGACGGCAAGGTCCTGCCGTCCGATGTGTGCATCCTGTTTTACTTGAAACGCTTCACCGGGAAAGATGCTCAGGGGAAAGACAACTGGCAGTGGCAGCAAGCTACGCTCCGCGTCAGCCCGGTTGCAGCGGCCCGTGCGTCCACCGCCTCCCATGAACCCACCCAAACCGCCAGCCAGCCCAACGAGAAGATGTCCTGGCTGTTGGATGAGAAACCGCCGCTCGCGGATAACGGTGACCGCTGGGTGGCTTCTCCGATTTTTCCCTTGCGATACGAAGCGGTGGGTTGGGCGGAGTTCGACGGGCAATTCAATCCGGTGATGTATCTCGCCAAACCCTATCCCCGCAGCGGATCAAAGGATTCTCCTGTAGGCCGCAACAAGAGCGATGAACCACTATGGTTGGACGTTTACCGAGGTTTCAATCCTCTCGCCAGCGCCAACCGTTTCCTCGGGCGATACGAAATCACGAGTTCGTCAGGGAACGCCGACGTGATTGCCGGGTTCTCGCTGAATCTATCCGGGCAGCTCCTCTTCGAAGTCTGGACCGAGAAAAAAGACGTGACACTGTCAGGCATCCGCACCCGTTCGCCTGATCCTGCGGATAAACCCTCCGGCCTCATCCGCAAGATGAAGTCACCTCCACGGGACCCGCAACCTTCCGCAAGCCTCACGGAGGCGGAGGAGCCCGTCCCAGATATTCAAAAGCTGGAAGCGAAGGCCATCACTCCGAAGCAAGTGGCCATCACAATTCTAGCGGACCGTTCTGTGGCCGTGGACGGGGTGCCGATTTCATTGCTCGCCCTCACCGACGAAATGAAAAAGGCCGCACGCGCGAACCCAGACGTTTCCGTATCGATCCGAAATGTTTCCGAGGTGCCTTATGCCAAGGTGGTGGAGATCATCGACCTCTGTCAGAAGAGCGGAATCTGGAATCTGTCATTCGCCACGATCAAGGCCGGGGAGGAAAAAGTTGGAAACACTGCTCCGCCAGTTTCTGATAGCCCAGTGCCTACATTCGGCCCGGTGATCGAGCGGGTGTTGCTGGATAGCGAACAGAAATCCGGGAATAATCTGCTCGATCTAGATAATGGGAATCTGGCCACCTTTCCGCCGGGAGTATCGACCATCGCATTCACCAAGAATAACTGGATGACGGCCAACGGATACGACGCCTATTTCTTCGATTTGAAACAACAGGGTGCCTCCTCATCCGGCGAAGGCCCAGCGGGTGAAACGGCGGGGATCGGGCTGATTGATGCTACCGTGTTGGGTGTCGGAAACTCCGATTGGGATGAGCTTGCAGCGCCTGGAGTGGTGAAGTGTCTGGCTAACCAAGACTTGAAACAGCCGTGGGTATGGAGAGATTCCGTGCCACGCCAAACAACGACATGGATATTCCGATGCCGTGAAGGAGGGATTGGGATGTTCCAGGTCCTTGGCCTCACGGAGAATCCTCGCGGCGTGAAAATCCGCTACAAGCTGGTGCAAAATGAACCTGCGTCCAGGTCCACCCTCCTCGCGCCAGCTTTTACCTTGCGCTGGATCGCTCAGCCAAACGATGCGGATACCGTGGAACTTCCCTTCGCCATGTCTGACAAATCAATGCTCCGGGTTTCCAAGACTTGGCTCGTGGATTCGACCGTGATCGACACGGTCAGTTGGTCGGAATGGCACGGGGAAAACAAAAAACTTTCCCTTACCCTGAAAGATGCGGCGGCTGTTCTTGCCTTGCAAAAGGCGACTTCTGAAAACGGCGGTAAAGTTCTGGCCGTGGTTTGGCATGACAAGGTGATTGGAATATTGCCCGTCACGCAGCCCTGGGGCAATGGCCTGCAAATCCCCTTGGTGATGTCCGATCAAGAGGCATCTGCTTTGGAGCACGGTTTGAAATCAGGCAGGGAAAACCTGCCGGAAAAATAAGCCCTGATGCCTCAATTTTCCTTCCAACGACTTCTTCGCCACCACCCGCTGGACCATCGTTCTGGCAGCGGGGGATTCCGTCCGTCTGGAATCGGTCTTGCCCGCAACGATAAGGTAATTACAGTAATGCCATGAATCCCGTCCAAAAGCCTGTCCGCATCGGTAATTCAAAAGGAACCATCATTCCCGCCAAGCTGATCCGCACCTACCATCTTGAGCGCGGATTCGTATTCAAGCCGGTGCAGGATGGCATCCTCATTCAGCCTGTATCCGATGCGAAGCTCACCCTGACGGAATCCTTCGCCGCGATGGCGCTGGATCAAGCAGACCTCCAAGACGCGCACGAATGGGCGGAAACCGGACTTACCGATGGCCTCTAAAAACATTCGGCCTCCCGCGGCCAAAGCGATGGTCCGGCGTTACGAGATTCATCTCATAAGCCTGGATCCCACGGCGGGGCGCGAGGTCAATAAAACCCGGCCCTGCGTGGTGATCAGTCCGGATGCCATGCACGGGAGTGGCATGGCGGTAGTCTGCCCGCTCACCACCTTGCAGCATCCTCAATGGGCACACCGGATGCAGATCACTTGCGCTGCGAAACCTGCTGAAGTCATGGTCGATCAAATCCGCGCGGTGAGCATCAGCCGCTTTGTGAAGAAAATCGATGTGCTGACGAAAACGGATGCGGAAGTGCTTCGGAATCTAATCGCTTTGCTTTACGCGACTCCTTAAATTCTGGTGACGAAATTCCCCACCAACGATTTCTTCGCCACCACCCGCTGGACCATCGTCCTGGCGGCGGGGGATTCCGGCACCCCGCAGGCGGCGGATGCTTTGGAGGCGTTGTGCCAGTCATATTGGTTTCCGCTGTATGCTTACGTCCGGCGGCGCGGCCATAACAAGGAGGACGCGGAGGACCTGACCCAGGCATTTTTCGCGAATCTGTTGGGCCGCAGGGATTTCGCGAAGACGGACAGCGAGAGGGGAAGATTCCGGGCGTTCCTGTTAGCCTCGCTGAAGAATTTCCTGGCGAACGAGTGGGACAAATCCCAGCGCTTGAAACGAGGCGGCTCGATCACCCATTTCCCGCTCGATTGGCAGAGCGCGGACACCCAGTTCCAAATCGCGGACGCCGCCATGCGCAGCCCGGATGAGATCTTTGATCGCGAATGGGCGGTGGCGCTGTTGGAACGCGTGATCGTCCGCCTGCGGGATGAGTGGACGGCGGAGGGAAAGGCGGAGCGCTTCGAGCGGATGAAAGGTTTTCTCACTGCGGGAAAAGGCGAAATTCCCTTTGCCCAAGCCGCGGAAGAGCAGGGGATCGACGAAGGCACGCTGCGGGTGGCGGTTCACCGTCTGCGGAAACGCTACCGCGAATTGCTGCGGCGTGAAGTCGCCGAAACACTGGCGGATCCAGACATGGTCGGGGAAGAGCTGGCGGTCTTGCTAGGAGCGTTCCGGTGAAATGCCGCAGAGTGGATTCCGCCTTGTGATCCGCTCCTCGAACGCGCAGTTTCCATAGAGAAAATCCACGTGAGTGAACCGGAACAAACATACAATCAGACGGCTGGCTTTTTCCGCGAGCGTTTTTCTCGGACTCCTCCAGACGGCTTGTGCCGAGGCACCCGCGCCCACGTCGCTGGCCTATGTGCTCCAGGCCGATTCGTTCGCGAAAAACAAGGCATCGGCCATCGCGCGGCTGGCGGCGAGCGGGCGTGACTGGATCGTGCTCGATGCGGGCTTTTCCGGAAGCGCGCCATGGACCCGCGCTGATCTGAATGCGATCCGCGCGGGGAAAGCGGGACGCAGGGTGATCTGTTATGTCTCGATCGGCGAGGCGGAGGACTACCGGCCGTATTGGAAAAAGGGCTGGCTGAAGGATGGCAAGCTGACATCGACCGCTCCCGGTTGGCTGGTGGCGGAGAATCCGGATTGGGCGGGCAACTACAAGGTGAAATACTGGGCCAAAGGCTGGCAGCAGACCATGCTTCCGGTCATCGATTCAGTGATGGCCGCCGGATTTGATGGCGTCTATCTGGACATCGTGGACGGCTTTGAGTTTTTCGAACGGGATGGCGACAAGTTCATCGACAACAGGATGAATCCTGAAACGGGAAAAACCTATCGGCGTGACATGGTGGATTGGGTGAAAACGATCGCCGCGCACGTCCGCAAGAATGATTCCAATGCCCTGGTGGTTCCACAGAACGGCCCGCAACTGCTCGCCCATCCGGATTTCCTCGCCACCGCCAGTGCCATCGGAATCGAGGATTTGTTCACTGATGGAAACCGCCTGAAGCCTAAGGCCGATACGGATTACTCGCTGGGTTTTCTGAAAAAGATCATAGAGGCAGGCAAGCCGGTGCTCCTCATCGAATACGCGACAAATGCGGAGCGGAGGAATCTCGTGAAGGCGCGGGCCCGGAAGTTGGGATTCACGTGGCTGCTCACGGATCGGAATTTGAAGACGCTCGGGATTTCCGTGCCGTAGTAGCAGGATCTATTGGGTGTGATACGCTTTGCCAAAAAAAACTTGCGAAACGTGAGAGGGCTGCGAAGTCTCTCCGGCTGTCTGGAGTTCAAGCTTCAGCTTGCTCTTCAAAGAGCACGGTAAACCGTGAACTACGGACCATTCCGTGATCGGCGTAAGTCGAAGGAATTATGGAAATCCTTCGTGGCACCGGTCTACTCCGCTTTGGCGAGGGAGTTCTCCTTATCGGATAGGTAACTGAGCGCGAGGTTCCGGTGGGGATGTTCCATCAGCTCATCGCGCAGCCCGGTCAGGCGGTCGAGCAGGTCCTTGCCGAGCGACGATTCCAAGGTCGTTTCATAGACCGCCTGGGCTTGGGAATTTCTGACCTGCTTTTGCCAGGGAGCGGTGAAAACAAGATGGATTTCATCGTGGAAATTCCGCTCGCGCAGGGACTCCCATTCGCCTCCATCCAGCCAGACGCCGCCGGTGATCGAGCGGTCGATCGAAAAACGGAAGCCGTGACCTACTTTGAAGCGAGTCATGATGGTTCCTGATTCGGGACAAAACAACGGCTTGGTGGAATCCGCCGTGAGCTCAGTGGAATCGGCTGGCGCGGGAAGATGAGGAAGACGGGCGGGTTGTTGCTGAAGCCATGTGAGATAGGCCTGCGAGGTGATGTAGTGGCCACCGGTATCTTCGCAGTGATGGGCTGCCAGACCGGTTTCGAGCAGGACGGGGGTCATGGGTTTGCCGGAGACAGGGCTTTTCAGTAGGGGGCTTTGCATGGAGTGATTCTATGGAATAGGTGGTGGAACGGAGATTATTTCACGTTTTCCAGCATCCAAGCGGCGATGTCCGCGTAGATGGGATAGGAGGTGATGAGGACGTTATCGTGGCCGGCACCGGGGATTTCGATCCATTTTTTTTTCGTGGTGGCGGGCAGTGAATCGAACAGGCATTTGCCGCAACTGATATTGGAAATTTCGTCCGCCGTGCCGTGGGCGACCAGTGTCGGAATACGGATCGACGCCGCGTGTTTGGCGGGCTGGATGTCGGCGAGATGGATGCCGGATCTCCAATGATAGACGATGTCCGTACCCACAGCCCATACCGGCCCTAACGTGGATCCGATGTGTCGGGACGCCTGGCTCTCGATCACTTTCGCAAAGGAGTCGAAACTGCTGATTACCACAAGTGCTTTCCAAGGGGCGTCCGGCAGATCCGCCGCGTGGACAGCAATCGAGCCTCCCATCGACATTCCCAGCAGTCCTGCGGGTTGTGGATCGAACGCGAAATGTATCGCCGATTCATGGAGCACCCGCGCCGGCAAGTCTGCCTCGCGAACGCCATAAGTGGCGATGGTGGCCGGATGATCGCCATGGGCGGGGAGATCCGGAATCACGCAGCGGAAACCTGTTGCGCAAAGCCGTTCTGCAATGGGCAGGTAGTCTTCCTTCCGGCCCGTGCGGCCGTGGAGGAGGACGAGAGTGCCGGTGATTTGGCCCGGAGATTTCAGGGTGAGGCCGCGCGCGGTGAGTTGCTGGCGGATTTTGTTTCCACGCTCGCCCAGGTTTCCTGATGGATCAGGCGTGCAGACGAGGCAGGGCGTGCCGTCGCCAGCGGTGTAATTTTCGATGACCATTCCGTGTGCCGCCGGGTTGCTCAGATACTCGCGGTGATAGTCCATCAGCGCCCGTCGTGGCGGGCTGGCAATTTGATTTCCCGCCCATAGAATGACTCCGACCGGACCGGTCACAATGAGCAAGGCGACGGCTATCAGAATCCTCCGTCCATGTTTGTGGAGGAATTTCATGAGGCGGAAACGGGCGTCATGCCGGTTTTCTAGCAGATGGTGACGCCGATGGATAGCGGGAAATGCCGATGAATGGGAAGTAGTCCGCACAGTCCTCTGTGCGGACCACCGCAGCTATTTACCAGCAGGCAGGGTGAGCGTGGCGGGCGGCAGTCCTTCAGCGGTGGCGGTGAAGGTGAGAGTGCCGCTCTCGGTGGCGCGGATGATGGCGAGGGCGCGGCCTTGGAATGCCTTGCGCTCACTCGCTTGGAAGGGCTCGATGCTAGTGACGCTGCTGCTATCCACGCCGAGGATTTTCGCAGGGCCAGTGGTGGTGAATTTGAGAAGCTTGCCATAGGTGGGGACGAGCGTGCCGTTATTGTCCACGATCTGGACTTCAATGTTAGCAACATCGTCCCAAGTAGTGCCGAGCGACTTGTGATCAGATAGAAGGACGATCTTTGTGGCCTTTTCCGCCGTGCGGAGGATATCGGTAGCGACCTCCTTGTTCTTGTTACGGGCGATGGCCTTGAGCGTGCCGGGTTGGAAGGGGATCAGCCAGTTGGTCGCCGCGCCGTTCTTGCTGACTGGCTTGCTGCCGAGGGATTTTTCGTTCAGGAAAAGTTCCACTTCCTCAGCGTTGCAGTAAACTTCGACGTTTTCATCATGAGCAGTTAGTGCGGCGGGAGTCCAGTCCGGGAAGAGCACTTGGCGGAGTTTCCACTCCACGGCTTCGTAACCGGGATCGACCGGGGTTGCTTCGGTGGTGGCGACGCGGCGGACCATGCGGACCATCGGCTTTTCGCTCCACCAGCTCTGGCGCTCCAGTCCGCGTGGCTGGACAAATCCGGCGCGGTCCAACAGACCGCCGGCGAAGACTGTCAGCGGCCACGAACGGGACTCGCCAAGGTAGTCGATGCCAGCCCAGATGAACTGGCCGGAATAAGGTGCATTGTCACGGCAAATTGCCCAACTCGAACGGTCGTGGCCTTGTTCGGTGCCGACGATCTTGCGGGTGGGCTGGTCCTTCCACGCATCCATCAGTTCCTTGTCGCGATAGTTCGTGCCGACGACGTCGAGTAGGTCGGCAAGGCCGTTTTTATAGTCGCCGGAAACGTTAGGGCGGAACAGGGCTTGGGTGACGGGGCGGGTGGGATCGTTGGCGTGGCATGTTTCGACGAGGCCGCTGAGGATCTCCTTTGCTAGAGTGGCGTTCGACGTGTCGTGGATTTCATTTCCCACGCTGTAGAGGATGACGCTCGGGTGGTTGCGATCTCGGAGGACACCGTCACGGAGATCGTTTTTCGACCATTCCTTGAAGAAAAGGTGATAGTCGTGATCGTTTTTTCCCTTCGTCCAGCAGTCGAAGAACTCGTCCATCACGAGGAAGCCCATGCGGTCGCAGAGATCGAGAAACTCCGGTGCCGGTGGGGTGTGCGCGGTGCGGATGGCGTTCACTCCGAGTGCTTTCAAAATCTTGAAACGCCGCTCCCAGACGCCGAGCGGCACAGCGACTCCGACCGCTCCGCCGTCCTGATGGAGACAGACGCCCTTGATCTTGAAATTCTTCCCGTTCAACCAGAAACCGGTGTCCGCCTTGAACTCCGCCTGACGGATGCCGAAGGGTGTGGAAACCTCGTCGAGCACGGTTTCTCCGGCCATGACGCGGGTGACGAGGGTATGGAGCTGCGGCGTTTCCAGACTCCAGAGTTTCGGTTGAGGAACCTTGATCTGTTGGACGATCTCGCTGTCCTTGCCGGGGTCGAGGGTGGCGGTGGAGTTGAGAGTAGCGATCGTTTTTCCATCAGGTCCGACGATGGCTGAGCGCAGTGTGATTTTGCCGGACTTGTCGGCGGTGTTGGTGAGCTTCGTCCGGATGCTCACTGTGGCACTGCTGACGTTCGCTTCTGGCGTGCTGACGAAGATTCCCCAGGGTGCGATGTGCGCCGGATGGACGATGATCATTCTAACGTGTCGATAGATTCCCGCCCCTGAATACCAGCGGGAGGCGGGTTGGGCGGAGGTGTCCGTTTTTACGACGAGGAGGTTCTCTCCATCCGTTTTAATTTTCTCCGTAACGTCGTAGCGGAAGCTGAAATATCCGCTCGGGCGGTGGCCGAGGAGGGCGCCATTGAGCCACACATCGCTGTTCTGCATCACGCCGTCGAACTCGATCCACACGCTCTTGCCCTCGCTACCCGGCGGCAGGGTGATTTCCTTGCGATACCATGCGACGCCGGATGGCAGCCAGCCGCCCGCGCCGCCGGTGGGGGCGGATTCCTTGAACTCGCCGACGATGCTCCAGTCGTGTGGGACATCGAGTTTGCGCCAATCGGAGTCATCGAAACCCGGGCTCTCCGCTCCCGGAGAATTCGCTTGGAGGAATTTCCAATCCGGATCGAGAGAGACAATCGTACGAGCCGAGGCATGGATGGCGGCGATCGCAAAAAGGGTGGTGCGGAAAATGGTAGTAACGAGTTTCACGCCGCCATGGTGAAAGGATACGACAGAAATGCGAGTCCCCGGAATGGGTTAATCGCGATCAAGCGACAGTGGGCGAGTTATAGGCGAGAATCGGCAGGCTGGTCCTGATTTCCTCGGTGAGCAGGGGCGTTTCTCCGTTGGGATCGCTGTCGCGGACGTACCTGAAAATGCCCAGCCAATAGGTGGCCTGCTTGCTGGGGCTCGGCTCGCTTTCCAGTAGGCGGATGGCCTCGTCAAACTGGCCGCTTCTAGCAGCGCGCATCGCAAGTGGCAGTGGACGCTTCTCGGGATGGAGCACGAATTCGATCACTTGGCGCAGGTCCACCGGGCGCACCGGCTTGAGGAGGAAATCGACGACGCCGTGGCGGATGGCGCACAGAGCCGCACCGGGAGTGAGGGCGGCGCTGCACAGCACGATGGGAATTGGGTTGCCGCTCTCGCGCAATGCCTTGATCACGCCGAGGCCGTCAATCTCCGGCATACGCAGGTCCAGGATCATGATGTCGAATCGCTCCTCGGCGAATCGATCCAGCGCCTGCCGTCCGTTAGCGGCGGTTTCCACGATGGTGGATGTGTTAGTGAGGGCGTAGGCAAAGCCAAGTCGCAGCGTCGGTTCGTCATCCACGATGAGCACTTTGAGCTTGTGGTCGTAGGGAATGTCGCTGCTGTCAGGCGGTGGGGACATCGATGTAGAATTCAGTTTGATTGTCCGTCCGCTCGAATAATCCAATTCGTCCTTCGTGGGCCCTCATGATTTCCCGGCAGATGAAAAGGCCAAGTCCGATGCCTTCGGAGTCTTGCCCAGGTGCCCGATAGAAACGCTCGAAAATCCGGCTTTGACTGCTCTCGGGAACGCCAGGCCCCTGGTCGATCACAGAGATGCGGACGTGGTCCACGTCTGGCTTTGAGAGGCGGAGGGTGATTTTTCCTCTGACCGGACTGTGTTTGACTGCATTGGAAACAAGGTTGTTGAGCACCTCGTCGAAGCGGATTGGATCGGCAGAAATCTCGGGGATATTTGCATCAGTCCCATCGATGGTGATTTCGATTTCCTTCGCCGACGCTGCGCCGGAATAAAGCTGGGCGGCGCGGGCGACGCTTTCCCGCACGTCTAGCGGGATGCGGGTGAGCTCGGTGGCTCCGCTTTCCGCGCGGGAGAGATCCAGCAGGTTGTTGAGCGTGGCTAGCAGGCGTTCGCAATCGTCATTGGCGGAGGTGATCATGACCTTCTGCATCTCATCAAGAGGGCTCGACCGCTCCTCTAGCAGAAGATGCAGGACCATTCGGATGCCGGTGAGCGGTGTCTTGATCTCGTGGCTAACGGTGGAGAGCAGATTCGTCTTCATGTCGTCCAGCCAGCGGATGTGGCTGACGTTGTGCAGCAAGATCGCCCAGCCGGACTGTGAGGCGTAGTCAGATTCGAAGCGGAAAATGCGGGGCAGATAGAAGAATTCCTGCTCCTCGATGCGGAACAGCAACGCTTCCCGCGGATCTTCCGGCAGGAAGTGCGCATGTGTTTTCCTGCACTCGTCCAAGATGTGCTGGATCTTGAGCGGCAGGCGTCCGGCGATGCCGAGTTTCTCCATCAGATTTTCCGCTGAGGGATTGATTTGGACGATGCCAGTGTCATCGCTGAGGACGAACACTGGCGACGGTATCGCTTCCAGGATGGCGCGGTTGACCATGTTAGCTCGCATCAGGTTCTCGTCGTTCTGGCTGCGGCGGAATTTAAGCTCGGCAGCCATTCCATTAAACGCGGCGATCACTTTGAAAAACTCGCTCGCCGATGTGGGCTCGGGCAGGGTGAGTTCGAAATTCCCCTTACTGATCTCCTCGATTGACCGATGCAGGTTCGCAACTGGATCCACCAGATGGCGGACGAGTTGGAAAAAAATCAACACCGCAATGGATGTCCCTAACAAGACGAGTGTCACCACGAAAATCGTATTTCTTCCCGAGCCTTGAACGATCTGATTGGCTCCTGAAAATAACTTCTCCTCACTGAGGGTCATCACGTTCTCGGTCAGGTCGGTGAGCCGCTGGGTCTGCATGCTTTGAAACTGGAGAAGCTTCTGCCGGTCGCTCCGGTCCACTATTTTGCCGCTGAAAAATTTCTCATAACCTTCGCAGTAACTGCCGAAAACTTGATCGAGCCGGGTCATCACGCTTTTCCAACGCTCGTCGGATCCTTGGCTCTGATGGATGGCGGCGATCTGATCCGCCAGTTGGGTGCGGGTTTGGTCGTAGAGAGCTCGGTTTTCAGCGATTTCAGAAGGTGCCGAGGCGAGTGAAGGCAGGTAGCGGGTGTTGATAGTGACCGTGAGGCTGCGAAGCGTCTGCGCGGCGTCGATGGACCGGTAGTCTGTGCGCAGGCGGGTGTCGAAGCCGGTGACTGATTCCCTCATCAGCAGCAAAGCGGCGGCTCCCACGCTCCATAATAGGAGGATGATGGTGAGTAGTCCGTAGAAGAGCCGGAGGCGTAGCATGGGGTGGGTTAGGGTCTGTTACTCCATGCCGAAACGTTTCCGTTTCCGATAGAGTGTCGCCTTGTCGATGCCGAGCACGGATGCCGCGTCTGCGAGAGACGGAGCCCAGCCGAGCACCTTAATCATGTGCGCGTGCTCAATTTCATCCAAGCTGTGTTCGCCGCCGATGCCGAGGACTCCAGGTTCAGCGTTAGCGGCACCAGCCACGACACCGGCAGGGCGAGGCAGATCTTCCGCTTCGAGTTTGGAACCTTGCGCGAGGATGGTAGCACGCTCGATGGCGTTGCGAAGTTCGCGAAGATTTCCCGGCCACTGATGGCGCATCAGGGAGCTGCGACCGCTTTCGCTGAGACCTTCGATTTTCCGTCCGAGCTGACCGGCGAAGAAATCCAAATAGTCCTTCGCGAAGCGGATCAAATCGGCCGGCCTCGCCCGTAATGGAGGGACAGTGATGCTGATGACGTTGAGGCGGTAATAGAGATCTTCACGGAATTCGCCGGAGTTGATCCGCGCCATCAGATCGCGGTTAGTGGCGGCGATGATGCGGACGTTGGCCGTGCGGATTTTGTTTTCGCCGAGTCGCTCGTATTCGCGCTCCTGCAGGAGGCGCAGGAGTTTCGGCTGGATTTCCAAGGGCAGTTCGCCGATTTCGTCGAGGAAAAGCGTGCCACCGTCCGCTGCGTGGATTTTCCCCCAAGTGTCTTTGATGGCTCCGGTGAACGATCCTCGCATGTGGCCAAAGAGCGCGCTCTCCAACAATTCCTTGGAAAGACTCGGGCAGCTCACGGTTACGAATGGTTTGTCCCGCAGATGGCTGCGTTCGTGGATCTCGCGGGCGATTGCGCTCTTGCCAGTGCCGCTCTCACCGAGAATGAGAATGGATGCAGAAGTTGCAGCCGCACGGAAAACGACATCGAACTCCTCGCGGGTTTTCTCGTCCTCAGGGACAAATCTCAGCGGTGGCGATGAATGGCGGACTTCGCTCTTCAGTTCCTTCACCGTTTCTTTCAGTTGCACGACTTCACCCTGCGTCTTGATCGCCTTCTGGGCCTTGATCAAAATGGCACGAAGTTCGTCCGGAGTGAACGGTTTTTCCAAGTAGTCGAATGCTCCGAGTTGCGTCGCTTTTACTGCCGTAGAAACGGAAGCGTGCGCGGTGAAAATCGTCACCAGTTGGTGCGGCTTAATCGCAATGATCTTCTGGAGAATTTCAAGACCGTCCTCGTCTCCAAGGCGTAGATCGAGGAAAACGAGATCGAAGTTTTCCTCCTTAATCCGACGGAGGGCGAGGGGACCATCTTCAGCGGTCTCCACATAATGACCTTCTGCCTCCAGTGCAATGGAGGTGGTGAGGCGGATCGACTTTTCGTCGTCAACGATGAGAATATCCATGGAGATGGGGTAGTTTGGGTCGGTTGTTTCTTAACATTCCGCATGCCGTGACGGGGCCAATAGGTAGGTGACTACAAATCAACGGCTTGAGTGAATTTTTCGGACTGAGAATTCCATACCCTACATGCAAAATGCGCTGAATGCAAATTGCATAGTGCAATATGCACCCCTCGTCTTCAGGATCAAAGGCTTATGGTGAGAAATCGCGGCCATAATGCAAAGGACGCATTCAGGGCCCACCGCCGCCGATCGAGCGGGTTAGGATGCGAAAGAATCCTCGCTCTCCCGGCGTCGGGTCCGCAATTTTCACACGCTTGTCACCGTTCGGCATCGTTTCCTCAATGGCGCTGGCGGTCCCACTCCATCCGCCCGCTCCCGTACGGGCCGCGACGGTGGACCAACTTTCCGTGCTCAAATCCGATGACCTCTGGATACGTAACCCAAGAGTCGGAGCTGCAGCGGTGGTTTCAAATTCGAACGTCACATTCGCACCGTCCCGGCGGACCTGCTGGTTTTTCTCCAGCTTTTTACGCGCCGTCAGAGCTTCGTAGCGCGAGAGGGCTTCGAGGAAATAGTAGTCACCATAAATCTGCGAGCGGTTGAAATCGCCCCATAAAACGCAACCAGCTTTGAGTATGCCCGGGTTCGTCGTATCGCCGACCGCGCAGAGGTAGTCGGGCGCGCTGCCGGGATCCTCGCTATCGTAAGTGATCAAACATTTCAGGATTTTTTCCGCCGCTCCGAGGTATCGGCCCTGGTCGGTCGGTGACGCGACCTGGCCGCTCAGTTCGATCAATCCAGATGCCGCGATCGCCGCCGCTGCGGAATCCCTCAGCGTGAAAGAAAGTAGTGCGGACCGCCGGTCGCCGAGGCCGCTGCCGGTGGCGGGGTTGTAGTCGTTGTTGCCATCGTTCCACGGCCCGACTGGCTCGCCGAGGGCCACATCGAAATCACATGGCGGAACGAAATCTCCCACGCGGTGGTTGTAAGGATCATCGGTGAAATCGTTAGGCAAGTGGCTGATGAAATAGTCCGCAGCGGATTGGGCTGCTGCGAGGATATCTGCGGCATTGGTCCCCGGATCGCGCCGGGCATAACGATAGATGCTGGTGAAACCGTGGATGGCCCACGCCTGCCCGCGCGACCAAGTCGTTTCGTCACCATATCCTTGGACCGTGCATTTGCGCTCGATTTGCCCAATCTGCGGGCCGTTTTCGAAGTGTTTCACGACATGATAGGTGCTGCCATCCGCCCTCAGCAGCCGTGCGATCGTCGTGCGGGCGTGAGTCAGCGCGTGATCATACCACGGCCGCTGAGTCGGTTGGCGGCCGTTCATTTCATAGGCTAAGAACAACACTTCGAGATTCATCAGGTTGTCGATACAGACCGGATACGGGTCTTGGAAGGGCGTGTTCCACGATCGGATGAAGTTTGCTGGGATGGGAACGCCGCTGGTGTTGGGCTGGTTGAAACGAGAGTCCAGTTTCGTCGCTGCCGTGGTGATCGCCGTTTTTGCGAATGCACGATAGACTCCGCCCGGGTCGGTCAGGTCGTCATGATAGAGCCAGCCTTTTCCTAGCGATGCCAGCGTGATGAAGCCGATGTCGTGATCGGTATTGTCGGTATTTGCGAGGGGAGCGGACCAATCGGTGGCGCGCTGCCGCCAGACGTCACTGCCAGTGCGCTGGGCGAGAAACCAGAGTGTGCCAGGCCAGAAGCCGTTGCGCCAGTTGCGGATATTGTAGTTCAAAATCCAATGGCCGTTCGCAGCATCGCCGATGCCCGGGTAGATCGAAAACATCTGTGGTGCACCGATGCCCGCCGTCATCCAAGACACGTTCGCTTCACAGCGTTGTTCCGCGACGTTCCAAGCTCCGGCGATCATTTCCGACAAATCCTCAGCCGCCGCGCGCGGAATGCCGCAGAACAGTCCGAGGCAGATGGGGAGGCACAGTCGTCTTCTTGGACCGCTCACGATCTGCATTTCTAGCAAGAGCGAAAAACTCCGGCAAGTTGCAAATCGAGCGTTCACCACGGTTCCGTCGCCTAGGCTTTCCGAAATGCGCGAAGATGGCGGAGACCGCTTTCAACGAAACAGTCATCAGGACAAAAGAAAAGCGCTTGAAATTATCAAGCGCCCGTTTGTATGACTTGTTTGGTCGTTGGTAATCAGCGTTTTGCCGAAACTCAGGCGGTGACTGCGTTTGTGATAAACGCGTGTTCCTTCCGTTGGAAGTCGGTCGGTTTCACCCCGTGAAAAGTCTGGAAATCACGCGAAAACATCTTCGAGGTGGTAAAGCCGAGGTCGATGGCGACCTCCTTGATCGGTGAGCCTTCGCGGAGCAGGGATCGCGCTGCCACCATGCGTTCTTGGCGTAACCAGTCTTTCGGACTGATGCCCAGTCCTTCTTCAAAGACCCGGCGCAGGTGTCGCTCGGACAATCCGATGCGATCACAAAGGTTCGACATCCGGTATTCACCCTCGCGGGCGATTTGGGTGAGCGAAAGAGGGAGTGGTTCGCGAGCCATGAGCACGATAAACCTTCCGTCTTTTTGAATGATTTCTACGTCTCGGCGTTTCACAGGCTGGATTCAGGTGGGGACGCGCAGATAGAACATCAATTTTCCTGAATTGTCAATTCTTTAAAATATTAAGCTTTCGGCGTTCGGTTTATTTAAAAAGTTGTGGGTGTGCCGGAGCGCAGTAATTGTGCCTTTCGATTGAATTGCAAATTTTAATCGACCGTTTTAAAATCGGAGTATCCTTAAATTACATAACCTTTTCGGGGTTTTCCAGCCGTCGCCTTTGGCATTGGGCAGGAGGGTTTGGCGATCTTTGCCGCGACGCGATTTCCCGCGCTCTCTAACAGGTGTGCGGGCGGGGCTTTCGCGCACGAGGATGACGCGCCTTTCCCGGCTCCATCCGCTGAGGCGAAGGGTGGTTTCCATGGCTTCCCAGCCATCGCCGCAGTCTTGCCAGAGGGCTCCTTGGCGCATCATGCGCACGACGAGTTCTTTGACTTTGGCTGTGTGGCGGAGCTTGAAGAGATAGGGCAGGCCGAGAGCGGGTGAAATGCTGGCGAGGATTTGGGTGGAAAGCCAGTCGAGGCCGGTTGTTTCCTCGATGCGTCCGATGCCGAGGTGGACGGCGTCCTCACTGGCGACACCGCTCATGCCTAACAAACCGGGATTGATCCCGTCACCGCGAATGGCGTTGATGTGGGCGTAGCGCCAGTGGCGATCTTTCCATTTTCCTCTTTAGGTTTAGACTGCTTCTGGGAAAAACTACGGTGTGATTCATGATGCCACGATCATCGTTTTGCTCGGGCGCATCTGCTACCGGGATGCCTGCTGCTAGATCGATTCAGCAAACAAGGCAAATCCCAAAACGACGGGTGAATCCCACAACCATAAAATCTCTATCAACCACCCTGCTCCGCTGCGTTTCCTTCCGCTGGCGGATGCGCATGCCCGCAGGTGGGGCAGTAACTCCATTTTGGATCCCATGGGATGCCTCCGTTAGGGCTGACGTTTGTGGGAGCGGATTCGGATTCCTCGTCGAGCTGGTCCGTGCCGAAGAGGGCGACCATCATTGCTTTGCCGACGATGTTCATCAGCATGCCGAATAGCACCAAGCCGCACAACATCGTGGCGGCAGCGATCAGTCGTCCGAAGACGGTGACCGGATACATGTCGCCGTAGCCGACGGTAGTTAGAGTGGTAATGCACCACCACATCGACTGCGGCACGGAGCTGAAGGCGGTGTCCTTCGCCCAGTTGATTTTTTCGCCGTGACTATCGGTGAGTGGGGATTTTGTGTCATCGGCTTGCGAGATCACGTCGGGATCGGACACGGTGACTTCGAAGCTGTGTTTCGCCGCGTGCCAGGCTTTCACATCCCAAGTGCCGGAGAAGGGCGAATCGCCGGTGATCCCGATTTTCACACTCGGCTGGTCCTTGGACATTTCGGTGGATTCGAAGCGGAGAGTGTCGGCGTTCACGCGTTGCACGGAGGCGAGCTCGCCTTTGGAGTTTTCTGCGTAATAAATCAGCGTGCTGGAAATGATGATCACCGAGAACATGGCGAGCGAGTAGATCAGCAGGTTGATTTTGAGGGGGCTGCGTTTCAGTTCGCCACGCACGTCGGTGCCGATCTTGTCCACGGCTTCGCGCGCCAGCTTGAGGACCCGCAGCACGCGGAGCACACGCAGGACCCGCAGCATGCGTGCGGATTTCAGAGCGGTGATGTTGGCTACTTGGAAAAAGCTCGGGACGATGGCGAGCAGGTCGATGATGCCCCAGAAGCTGAAAACGTAGCTCATTTTCCGCCGGGTGGTCACCAAGTGGCCAAGGTATTCCAGAGTGAAAATGGCGGTCACCCCTATTTCACAGAATCGAAAGACGGGGCCGTACGCCTGCTGCAGGCTGTCCACCGTCTCCAGCGCGCTACAAATGGTGGCGACGAAAATGATGAGGCTGAGGAAATTGTGAACGATCTGGTAGCTCTTGCAGGCTGGCTCATGAAACACCCGGAACAACCAGCGTGGGCCGACGGGGGCTTCGCTGGGTGTGGGTTTGTTTGCGGGAAGGGATGGCTCGTTCATGATGCGGAAAACGGGTGGTTTCGTCCGGGATACGACTGCTGCCGGACGGCGCGAGCTTGGGCGCGAGGGTGGAAATTGGCAATGGCCGAGTGAGCTACTGCGGTCAATCTCCGGTCGTTTTTTTCTTTATTCGCCGCAAGAGATTCACTCATCCTCCGTATAGATCCTTCATCAATTCCGCCATGTCACGACCTGTCACACTCTTCACCGGCCAATGGGCCGATCTCCCGCTCGAAAAACTCGCTCCGCTCGCCTTTGAAATGGGCTATGACGGACTCGAACTCGCCTGTTGGGGCGACCACTTCGATGTCGATGCCGCCGCTTCCAGCAAGTCCTATGTGAAGGAAAAATGGGAGCTGCTCGCCGACCACGGACTCACCTGTTATGCCGTTTCCAATCACCTCGTCGGACAAGCGGTCTGCGATCTCATCGACGAGCGCCACAAGGCAATCCTCGCTCCGGATGTCTGGGGTGATGGCGATCCTGAAGGCGTCCGCAAGCGCGCTGCGAAGAAGATGATCACCACCGGCAAGGCCGCCCGCGCGTTTTTCAACGCGAAGCCAGGCCGCAACGGCAAGGACGAGTTTCCAGCGGTGGTCAACGGTTTCACCGGCTCTTCGATCTGGCACTCGCTCTACGCCTTCCCGCCGACCTCACAGGAGTATTATGAAAAGGGCTTCAAGGACTTCGCCAAGCGTTGGCTGCCGATCCTCGATGCGTATGAAAAACTCGACGTCAATTTCGCTCTCGAAGTCCACCCGACCGAAATCGCCTTCGACATCGCCTCCGCCCAGCGTGCTCTAGCCGCTGTTGGAAACCACAAGCGCTTCGGCTTTAACTACGATCCGTCCCACCTCGGCTATCAGGGCGTGGACTACGTGAAATTCATCCGCGATCTCGGTACCCGCATCTATCATGTCCACATGAAGGACGTCTGGTGGAACCACGGCGACGGCTCGGTCGGCGTCTTTGGCGGCCACACGAATTTTGGCGATGCACGGCGTTTCTGGGACTTCCGCTCACTTGGCCATGGTGACATCGAGTTCGAAGACATCATTGTCGCGCTCAACGACATCGGCTACAAAGGCCCGCTTTCCGTCGAGTGGGAGGACATCCGCATGGACCGCGTCCACGGTGGCGAGGAAGCCGCCGCGTTTGTGCGCAGTGTGGATTTTCCATCAAGTAATCTCGCGTTCGACGCTGCGTTTGATAAGTCGAACCAGTGAACGGATAGAGGCAGATCATGAATATGAAAAACGGACGGTTGCTCTTTCGAGCCACCGTCCGTTTTTTTGATAAATCAAGCGACATGGATCTGTCGCGGTTTCGCCTCCTCGCGGACCGGCACTTGCAGGGTGAGCACGCCGTTTTCAAATGAAGCGCTCGTCTTGGTGCCATCTAGCCTTGCTGCCAGACGGACATTCAGGCCATAGCTGCGAGGGCTGTTGGATTCGCGCAGGGTCTTCCAGTTTTCCGGAAGTTCCTGGTGGCGATCCGCTTCGATGGTGAGGTTAGACTGATGGAGCGTGAGCTTCAGATCTTCCTTGCGCACACCGGGCAGGGCGACTTGAAGGCGGATACCGTGTTCGTGCTCCTCGGTGTGGAATGGTGGGCGATGCACGGTCTGGTTCACGTTATTGGAGGTGGTTGATTGGTTGGGGCAATTGCAGGAATTCATAGGATCGGATTATTGGATGTTGATAGTGATGGGTTCGGGCACGACGGGAGTTTTTTTCGCGAGGCGGACTTCGAGCACACCGTTTTCAAGGCGGGCGACGATACCGGTCGCATCCACGGACTCGCCGAGTTTCCATTGGCGTTCGAGCTTGCCACCGAATGGGCGGTTAGGTGGTGTTTCTGCTGTTAGGTTGAGCGTGCTGTCGGCGACGGTCAGCGCGATGTCCTCTTTGGCGAAGCCTGGAAGGTCGAGGCGCAGGATCCAGGAGTCTTCGGACTCATGAAACGCCTCGCGTGGCCCGCGGTAGATGTCGGAGTTTTTCAAATTGCGGTCGAAGAGACGATCGAGTTCGTTGACCCAGGAAATGTCAGGTTGGTATCTTTGGATGAAGTTCATAGCAGTGGTTGGTTTGATTCGAGGAGGCATTCGCAGGAATCGTGCAAGAAATCTGGGGGGAGTCGTAAATGTAGGGAAATCAAAGGAATGTGGAGATTCTGGCGGTTGAATGGGGGTTCGAAATTGAGATTTCTTGTCGCACTTGGGACGATTTGGCCGGGTCAATCTGACACGAACGGAGGTGGATTCGTTTTGTCGCCGTCCGCGCGACCGTTAGTCTGCCGGCGGTGGCATTGCAGAAACTCCGGATTGCGATCGTCGGCTGCGGCACGGCGGGCCCGGCAGCAGCGGTTTTGTTAAAACGGCAGGGGCATGAAGTGGTGCTTTTCGAACGCGCACCCGAGTGCAAGGCGGTGGGCGCCGGTTTCCTGCTCCAGCCGTCCGGCATGGCTGTGCTGGAAGAACTCGGCATCATGAAAGGTGTCCCCGCCCGCTTGCTCATGATGCTCTCCATGGCAGGTCAAATCGGCACCTGGCGTTGTCCGGCAGGAAATGCCAGCGTTCCCCGTGACGAGGCTGCGAAGTGAAATATTTTCAACTGCCCTGAATGTTTTCCCTTGTCAAACCCAGCCCCCCTCCTCATACATCCGCCCCCGTGTAAACGGGAATGGGTAGATGCCCGAGTGGCTAAAGGGGGCAGACTGTAAATCTGCTAGCGTAAGCTTACGTTGGTTCGAATCCATCTCTACCCACCATCCCCAACCTGTTGGTAAATCAATGGGTTGGGGTCTTTTTTTGGAAATTTTCGAAGTGCAAGTGAATGCAAGCAAGCGCAGTAAAATGCGGCTTAGTGCAAAAAAAATGTATAAAAAAAGTATAGCAATAAATCCGCATTCTCACCGCTGGCCAGTGCAACCTTCCGTTCCCCACACTTCCGGATGATCGGAGCCTTGGAATCAACTCCCCCACTCCACCGGTTTTCCCGCGTCATCGTCGAGGATTGCAGCAAGTTCGCCTTTCACAAGATTCAGGTTCTAGTAGGGGCAACCCTGTGGAGGTTCGAGTCCTCTCGTGCGCACCATATTGATTTGCAACAAGTTCCGACTCCGAAAGGGCTCGGAGATTTTTGTTAGGACTGCGTGGGTGTGCCCAAAGTGTGCCCGTTTCTGCCGTGGACGCATGAATGACGCTCTAAAGATCATCGATCTCCGAGACTTTGGTGGATTCTCATTGCCGGGGAAATCGAACGGACAGTCCCGATCACTGTGCCCAAAAGTGCCCGATCATGGGCGCAATTTGTCTCGCGTCTTGCAGAATGTTTAGGCGACTGTCTTCCAGGTCCTCAGGCACGGCCTGATAGCTCACCGTTGAGCGGGCGACGTTGAGGAGTTTACATTGTTTTCTCATGCTCAGATTGGGATGATTTTTTTTTCGACCAACTCGATGCGATCCCCCACAGACCGAGTTGTTTCGACTTTTTGCGCAAGAAGTCCACCTCGACGGTCAACTGGCCAATTTTGGCATGCAACTCGTCGCGCTGGCGTTCGAAATCGTCGGTATCGGCTCTCTCCCGGGTGGAGCCGAAGATCCCGGTGGCACCCTCGGTCATGGCTTTCTTCCAATCCTAGACTTGCACCGGATGGATGTCGAATTCCTTGGCGATTTACTGGATGGTTTTGATGCCCTTGAGCGCTTCTAGCGCTACGCGGGCCTTGAATTCGGGTTCGTGTCTTCTTCGTTTTGCTTTCATTTTGTGTGGTTTAGGTTCGGGTTAATCCCCGCCCCCGACCACCACAATCATAGCTTAGAAAATAAATTTTGTAACTCACGGTGGCTGCAATCGACCAAATCAAATGGGGCTTCCAGCAGGACTGCAATTCCGTTTGCTCGGTTTGGGAATGAAACCGCCACGCTGTAGTTCTCGAAAGCGAGGTTCTCCAGCCGCCGGATCATCTGATTTTCGATCCCTGATAGGTCTTGGTCCGATTTCGCAAAGTCGTCCGATGAGCCGAAAATGATCCGAACTTCCTCTGGTGGATGCGAGAGTCCCGTTCCCAGTGCTTTCAAAACCGCCTCTTTGGCCGTCCAGATTCTGAGCAATTGGGCCGCTCTCGCCTCAGATTCGGCGGGTAAGGCGCGGATTTCCTCGGAGTGGCAGAATGAATTTTCACACTCCAAAAGATCGGGAGCGCGCCCGAGAGATTCTAGATCGATGCCGACTGGCCCATCGAGACTGAGTGCGACGAGGGCGAGATCTGGACAGTGGGAGAGGTTGAAATGCAGCTCATCAAAAGGTGGCGCAAGCAGGGGTTTCCCGAATTCCGAGAAAATCAGCGGCACTCCGCGCGGAGCCAGCCCGATTTCTCGCCCAAGTATCCCACGCAACGCAGCCCTGCAGGCGGACCAGTGGGCGGCGTCTTTCGGGAAATGAAAACGCGCAGCACGGGATTTTTCCTCATCCGTCAGACACGTTTCAGAGAAATCGGAAGAGATGCGGTGGGGAAAAACCGGATGAATGATGACCTGCCCCGGCGTCATGGTTCATCGACACTGATTCGTGGCTCCGTTTCGTCAATCATCGATGCCAGCAAGCGCAACGTCGGGTGATCCAGAATCGCGGAAAGCGGCAGACTCACGTGGAAATCCTTATGAATTCTCGCGAAAAGCCTGAGCGCAAGCAACGAATGACCGCCGCTGTGGAACCAATCGTCGTCGCGATGCACCGGTGTCCGCTCCAGCAGTTCCGACCAGATTTCAGCGAGCTTTCGCTCGGTGGCGGTGATTGCAGGCTCCGATTGCGGCTGACTTTTCGGATTGGCAAGTCGGGCGACATCGACCTTGCCGTTGGAATTGAGCGGAAATGAGTCCACCACTCCGATGTCAGCCGGCAGCATATAGGCGGGCAGTCGGTTTGCTAGAAATTCCCTTAACTCACTAATATTCAGTGTTTCATTTTCGCGCAGAGTCACCCATGCGATCAATTTTTCATTTTCAGCACCTCGTAGAGCAACCTTGGCTTGGCCTACCTGCGGATGATCGGCGAGGGCGGATTCGATTTCCCCCAACTCGACGCGGAATCCGCGGATCTTCACTTGGCCATCGGAGCGACCGAGGCATTCCAAGGTGCCGTCCGGATGCCATTTCGCGAGATCGCCAGAATTGTAGCGTGACGAAACGAAGCTCATTTTCGTGAGATCCGGGCGTTTCCAATATCCTTCGGCCAACCCGGAGCCGGAAATCCACAGACTCCCGGCCACTCTCGGTGGGGCGAGCGTGCCGTCCGCGGAGAGGATGTGAATGCCGGTATTGGCGATCGGCACCCCAATCCGGATGAACTTCGGCTCCTTTGGGACACGCCAAATTGTTGACCACACGGTGGTTTCCGTCGGTCCGTATAGATTCCAAAGCTGGCAACCAAATTTCACAAGTCGCGTGGCGAGCGGCAGATCGAGCGCTTCGCCGCCGCAGAGGATTTTGAGGTCGGGTGAACCCTCCCAGCCCGCATCGATCAATAGCCGCCAAGTGGCCGGGGTGGCCTGCATCACGGTGGCACGCGAGGATTTCAGCTTTTCTAACAAATTTCTACCATCGCGGGCCATTTCCGCGCCGACGAGGTCGCAGGTGCCGCCTGTGATGAGAGGTAGGAAAATTTCCAGAGCCGAGATGTCGAAGGAAATGGTAGTGACGGCGAGCAGTTTATCTCCCTCAGTGAATCCGGGGTTCTCGGCCATCGAGAGCAGGAAATTCGCCAGTGCCCCGTGCGAAACGACCACGCCCTTCGGCTTACCGGTCGAGCCGGAAGTGTAAATGACGTAGGCGGGATCTTTAGGGGAAATCTCATGGATTATCGTGTTTTCGGCACATTCCATCAGATACTCATCTAACAGGATTGTGGGGAAGCCCTCTGGAATCCGATCTTGCTGCGATGGAGAAACCAAAATGTGAAGCGGTGCCTGATCTTCCAAAATCAACCTGAGCCGCTCGGGCGGATTTGCCTGATCCAGCGGGACGTAGGCTGCGCCGGTTTTCCAGATGGCCAGCAGCGCGACAGGCATTACTAGATTTCGATCCACTAGAACTGCGACTCGGTCACCAAGCTTCACGCCGAGCTTGCGCAGGTTGGCGGCCAAGTGGCTCGACTTCGCGTCAAGAGTTTCGTAGTCAAGGCTTACACCAGAGGCTTCGAACGCAATCCGCTGCGGATGCCTAGCTACCCGCCGCGAGATGAGAGTGGGTGTGGTTTTGTCTAGAAAATCCGGGCGAAATGGACCCTGTGAGATTTTATCGAGCAGCTCGGCGTCGGAGGGAGTGAGGCTCGTGATGGCGGTTAGTTCCTGTTCGGCGTTGACGCAAACAGATTCAAGCGTGGCGAGATAGCGGTTCAACAATGACGAGGCGGTTTCTCGAAGGAAGAGGTCGGTCCGATATTCAATGGTGAGTTGCTGACGGTCGTGTAGCACGGTCAGCAACAGACTGAGATCGAACTGCGCCGCACCGCGGTGGGCGATGTAAGGCTTGCAGTGCAGTCCGCCAGACCAGGTTTCCGTGATCGGGAGTTCCTGGTGATCGAACATCACTTGGGCAAGCGGTGCATGGTCGCGCGAGCGGTCGGGTTTGACGGCGTCGATGATCCGCTCGAATGGCGCGTCCTGATTGGCCTGCATTTCGAACGTCGCCTCCCTTACTCGATCTAGCAGTGTAGAAAATGATTCCGCTGGATTGAGCGAAAGTCTGAAAGGTAGGGTGTTGACGAGAGTTCCTATCAGATCTCCCGCCGCAGCGTGGTTGCGGTTGGCGATTGGAATAGCGACCACTGGATCGTCGCCCGCGCCGTGTCTGCGAAGTAGCAGTAGAAACGCGGCGAGATGGACCATGAACGGCGTGCCGCGATGGGCCTTTGCCAGCGCTGCGACGCGACTGCAAAGATCTGGCGAAAGCGTCAACTCGATGGCACCACCATCCGCCGCTGGGCGGTTGGGGCGGGGAAAATCGGTGGCGAGCTGGAGCACGCCAGAGTGACCGGCGAGTTTGTTTTTCCACCAATCGATCTGCGAATCGACGGCCCCGCTGTCCACCCATCGACGGTGGCAGGCGGCGTAGTCCAGATAGCTTGGTTTTTCGGGGAAAATCGGTAAAGGTTTCCGATCACGAATGGTTTCATAACAGGCGGAAATTTCCCTCGCTAGAATCCGCAGTGACCAGCCGTCGGCAACAATGTGGTGGGCGCAGACCGCGAGCACATGCCGATTCTCGCCGCACTTTGTCAGGGCGACACGAATGGGCGATTCGTGCGCAAGATCGAAGGGTTTGCGGGCGAATCCTTTTAGGAAATTTTCGAGATCTGACTCGTCTCTCAGTTTGTGGATTTCAAGAGCTGGAATCCCATACGGCTCGACCGTCACACGAGGCTTGCCATTCTCCGTCGCATGGCGGCTGCGGAGAATGTCGTGGCGTGTGATGACTGCGGCAATCGCTTCGTCCAGCGCTGTCGCATCCAGTGTTCCTGTCATTTCCAATGCTCCGAAAACATGATAGGCCGCGCTCTCTGGATCGAGCTGATGGAGAAACCACATCCGTTCTTGCGAATGAGTGAGGACGCTGGTGCCTAGCCCGCATCCGGGAATGATCTCATGCAGAGCGGGCTTTACAACAGCCCGGTGGTCGATCGATTCCGCGATCTCACGAAACGATCTGGCGGCGAACAACTCGCCAATGGAGATTGCCACATGCGAACGCGCTTCTATCAGTGCTGACAGGCGGGTGACTTCTATCGAACTCATTCCGAATCCGACACAGTCATCATCCGCTCCGGCTCCAGGCCGCCCGACGACTTCGATGACCGTCTCGAGAATCATCGCCAGCGGATCTCTATCAGTATTGCGGACGCATGTTTCCTCATCCGAGAAATCAAACCGCATTTTCCCACTTTCAAAAGCCTCGCGGCAGGCGGAACGACGGATCTTACCACTCGTCGTCCGGGGCAACAGACTGCGGCGAACGACTACCACGCGGTGAACTGCTAGATCAATTGCATCAGCGACAGCGAGTCTGATCCGAGCGCAAGTGGAGGCGCGTTGGTCTGAAGAAATGCCTTCCACTTCGACGGCGATGACCACTGATTCGCCAATGGCTGAATCTGTCGCGAATGCTGCGACAGCGGTGACTTCCGGGAGTTTCGAAAACACCACGGATTCGATGTCTTCCGGAGCATGATTGACTCCGTCGATGATGATTAGGTCCTTGATCCGTCCGCTCACATACAAGTGACCGTCTTCAAGGTAACCAAGGTCACCAGTGCGCAGTTCTCCATCAGTTTCCGGGCCGA
>JBBRYQ010000035.1:0-50587 GCA_038237425.1 Verrucomicrobiales bacterium | reverse complement strand
TTCCTGATGAGTCTCGCTGAAGCGCAACCCGTCTATTCACTCATGTCCTGCCCGCATCTTGCGGAAATGCCGGCGCTTCGCTGGAAGCTCGCCAATCTCGAACGACTCAAAAGCAGCAACTCCACCAAGTTCGCTCAGCAATCCAGCGAGCTGAAGAAGCGCTTCGGCGAATAAAAAAGGCCGATCATTCCAGGCTCTTGACGCCCTCAAGCGGATCGTCAAATCATAAGCTTCTTTGGAGTTCGATTGGTATCCATCGCCCCTCCCCCGAAGATGGGAACTTGGAATTCCGGGCTCGAAAATTCCAAGTTTGTGTTAAATTTGGAATTTGAGCTTTCCGAAATCCAATTTCCCCGGCACCCTGTGGAGGTGAAAGCACGCAAAACAGGGCGCTACGTGACCGTTTCCACCAGAGACGAACCGTTCAAGGCATTTGTCCCTGATCCCTTGCCGCCGCGACCACCGATCGTGTCCATGCCACCCATGCCGTCCTGTCCCATGGTCATGTAGCCGGGGACGAGCGTGCGGATCTGCTTGTCGAGGTCGCCGGGTTTCATACCGATGACGTTCGGGGCGTCGTGGCCCATTTGGTTCATGACATGATGGGTCATGTGGCAGTGCATCGCCCAATCGCCCGGGGCATCCGCGATGAACTCGAAAGTGCGGGTCTGGCCGACGGCGACCAAGACGGTGGTTTCCGGATGGCGGGCGGCGGGGGCAATCTGGCCGCCATCGGTTTCCGTGACGAAAAACCGGTGGCCGTGGAGGTGGATCGGGTGGTGATCCATGGCACTGAGATTGCCGAGCCGGATGCGGACGAGCGCGTCCTGTTTCACCACCAGCGGCGCGGTGCCGGGGAAACATTTCGCATTCATGGTGAGGACGTTGAAGCCGCTCATCGCATTCGGGTTCGGGCGCGAGGTTCCCGGTGTGATGTCCCATTCGCTGAGCATGATCGCGAAATCGTGATCGGGCAACGGGCCCTCGGGATGGCGCGGGTGGACAATGAACATGCCCATCAATCCCATGCCCATCTGGGTCATTTCATCATGGTGGGGATGATACATGAAGGTGCCATGCTGCTTGAGAGTGAACTCGTATTTGAAGGTTTCTCCCGGCTCGATGGATGCCTGGCTGAGCCCGCCGACACCGTCCATGCCGCTGGGCAGGAACAGTCCGTGCCAGTGGATGGTGGTCGGAGCACTGAGACGGTTGGTCACATAGAAACGGACACGGTCGCCCTCTACCGCCTCGATGGTCGGGCCGTGGACGCTGCCGTTGTAGCCCCAGCAAGTGGCGACCAGACCGGGGGCAAACTCGTGGCGGACTTCCCCAGCGATGAAATGAAAGACCTTCACGCCATCGACGATCTTCCACGGCAGGCTGCTGCCGTTGGGCGTGATGACGGGGGTGTAATTTTTCCCGGGCTGACCGGGATCAAGCGTGGTCGAGCCGATGGCGGGTTGATCGTCTTGCACGTTGGGTTGAGCCTGGGCATACAGCGATTGTAGCAGGCCGACGCCGCCCGCAAATGCGCCGGTCGCACCGATGAATCCGCGCCTTGTGAGTCCGTTTTGGTTCATGATCTGATATTTATGTTAGAGCCTGAAAATTCTCATTTGCCGCCAGGCGAAAGGTTCCCGCCGACAGCGCGTTCGAGTTCGCTACGGGAAATCCAGTAGTCGCGCCAGGAATGGATGTAATCGCGCTCGGTATCCAACTGGCTCTTGCGGGCCATCAGGAGTTCCGCCGCACCGATCTGCATGGCGTTGTATTGGAGTTGTGTCTGGTTGAGGATTTTCAGGCGCTCGGGAAGGAGGTTGCTGCGGTAATAAAGCGCGGCGGAGCGGTTCGCCAATAAGCGTCCGCGTGCTTCCCTGACTTCCGAGCGGATATCGATGGCCTTTCCTTCGAATCGCATTTCCGCCTGCCGCTGCTGAGCCTCCAGCTTGGCGATCTTTCCCTGGCCTTGGTTGAAGATCGGCAGGGAAACCGAAAACTCCGGCCCCGCCAGCTTGGTGCCATCGGTGTCCTTCTCAACATCCGCGCCGACTTCCAGCACGCCGATATGGCGATAGGTGCGGGTGGTGTGGAGCGCGCTGGCAAGGCTGGCGAGTTCGTATCGCGAGGCTGTTAGGTCGCTGCGCTGGGTGAGTGCCAGCGACTCAAGACGGCTGGTGGAGATTTCGCTGCCGGGGATTTCAGGAAGCTGGTCTGCCAAGGTCCATGAGGTATCGCTGCCCCACAGTCCCATCAGGCGGTTGAGTTTCTCACGGTCCGCCGCGATGTCCGCTTCGGCCTTGGCGACCCCGACGCGGGCTTCGCTGTAAGTCGCCTGTTCGTTGAGCAAGCTGAGGTCGGTGATGTTTCCCGCATCGTGGAGTCGTTGGGAAAGGTCGAGGGCTGCCTGGTTTGCGCTGGTGATCAGCTTGAGGCGCGAAAGCAACTGGAGGTCGGCCTGAAGCGTATAGAAGGCGATTTTTGTTTCGGCGGCGGTTTCGACCGCTGCGTCGGCGACTTCGTTGCGCGTCCGTTCCAGTTCTGCAGCCGCCATCTTCTTGCGCAGTGGCATCATCAGGACATCGATGAAATTCTGGCTCAGCGAGGTTTCTAAGTTGGTTCCCACTCCACGGCTGGGGAAACGCGCACTGCCGAAGAGCGTCGGGTTTTCAAGAAGCCCCGCCTCGATGAGATCCGCTTGGGCGATACCGACATTCTCGAAGGTCGCCTGAAGCTTGCGATTGTTAAGCACGGCGACTCGTGCCGCCGTGTCCGCAGTGAGACGTTTCGCGATCATGCGACTGACCGCCCGCTTGGCCTCGGCGGAGCTGGCTTCGTTCGGGCTGCCAGCCATCGCGGAATTGGAAACTGATGCGCACCCGGCGAGCGGAATCATAGCTGTTAGGGTGAGTGTGGCGATCATGGGTAAATGTTTCATCAGTGGGCTTGGGTGGGAGATTTTTCCTTCACGAGTTTCATGCCGCAGATGGGACAATTGCCTGGGGTCGGTTGATGGATTTGAGGATGCATGGGGCAGGTGTAGCTGTCCGCAACCGCTGGGGATCCTTTGGCATTTTCCATTTTCATGTCGCCGTGATCCATGGGAGTGGACTTTTCGGGAGCAGCTGGGCTTCCCCGTTCAAGGCGTGTAGACGTGGCGCGGGTGATCGCATCTGCCATCAATCCGGGTGCCGCAACCATTCCTGATCCGCTTGGGCCTCGGGGGTTGGCAGCACTGCCCTGAGGGATTTCCGGAACCGAGACTTCCGACGACGTGGTGCAGCCGATCAAAAGTGACACGCAAAGGAGGGGCGCAGCAATGTTGAGTGGAAATTTCACGGGAATATTTGGCTTTTGGACGAGACTTATTTCGAAGTCAAAAACGCCGAAAAGCGACTAGGTTTCCCCAGTCGCCCCCAACGTTGAGAAATGAGTTCGATGGGATCACTTCACCGCTTTGCCACAATGCGGCATCTTGGCGCCCATGTAGGGATTCTGTACTTCATCGGCGGATTCCTGGAGCCAATCGGCACCCTTGCCGTCCATCGCCATCGGGCAATGCATCTGGTGCATGGACTTATCTTTCTTCGCGACGGGAATGGCGAGGTCGCTGAGCTCCTTGAAATGCATGCGTGCGCCTTCGATGTCCTTGCTGTCGGCGATCGCTTGGGCGTGCTTGGACATAGCGCTGTCCTTATCGTGCATGGCCATTCCGGCTGCGGCCTTCTTGGCGGCGGCGAGATCGTCCTTGTAGAGGGCGGTCGAAATGTCTGCGTAGCCGTCAAGCATGTGGTCGGTTTTGGCTTCTCGGCCGACGGGCGCGTGGTCTTTCGCCGTTTCCGCCATCACGGCAGGAGTGGCGAGGGCGAAACTGAGGAGGCTAAGTGCGAGTGCGTGGTTTGCTTTCATAATTTTTTGGATCGTGTTTGTTTCCGGTCAATGAATTTGACTGGTATTAAACTTACAATCGTTGGCCGACCGGGATTCCGCCATGGGGTGAAACCCCACTGAGAACGTGCAATGACGAGCAGACTTTGACTCGCTGTATTCACCCTACTTAGTTGTGAGTCTTGGTATCGTGTCCCTGCTCGGAGGAGATCATGCCAAGATCATACGTGAATTGTTGGTGGCTCACTTCGCGAATCCGTTGAAGCGCGATGTTGAAAAAAAGGTCGGATCTCTGTGAGTCATCTTGTGAAATCGACGTGTATGATAAGTTCAATGCAGTGGGCTATCGGATACTCCCGCAGGTAAGTGCTGGTGGCTACCAGATAGATCTTGTCGTTGAAGGAACGGCGGGGTGAAGGCTGGCTGTCGAGTGCGATGGCGACCAATACCACGGTCCCGATGTCTGGATGGACGACCTGCAACGCCAAAGGACCCTCGAGTGAGCTGGTTGGCGCTTTTGGCGCTGCTGGGAAGTCACTTTATGCCTGGGAATTGGTATCACTCCTTTAAAGCAGCCAAAATTTCTCCTAATTTCACACTCGTGATCACGGTGAACTTATCACTCATGGCGTAGGGCAAAATCAACTTGTCGCAGTGGACCAACGAACCGCAGCTATAAACTACATTGGGCACATAGCCTTCACGTTCGAGACTCTGAGGTGTTACCTGCTCAAACAAACCGCCTTCCACGTCCTTCCCGAAGCCATCCGCCAAGTTCATCAGGGAAAAACCTGTTTCAACCCCTCCATCAGCAAGCGCCACCACCAGCAGGAAAAGGCGGGCGCGAAAAACGAAGCCTCGCTCCTCACTTCCCGAGAAATGGAAGTCCTTCAACTCGTCGCCGAGGGCAAGGCCAACAAGGAAACCGCCGACGAACTTCATATCAGCATCAAGACCGTCGAGAAACACCGCCAGAATCTGATGGAAAAGCTCAACATCCACGACACCGCCAGCCTCACCCGCTACGCCATCGCCAACGGCATCATCGAATGCAGCGTGAAGGTGACGATTCTCTAACGACGTGACACAGACATTCCTGCCTGTTCTTCAGATAGTCAACTCGCCCCAATTGCCGTCGTGACTTTGAAATGGGTAGCGACGAATCCGCCAGGCCGCCCGACGTCCGCTTCTTCCGCAGGAGTCTAGTGTCGCGTAAATTATCACTTGCCGGATAGATCTCCGAAAGTGGTTGTGCCATCTCGCCGCAAAGTCCCAAAAAGAAAATCGTCGCAGCGACCACGTTCGGGCACAGGCATCCTCCAATCTGAGATCTGCGCACCACAAGTGTCTCTCCTTCCCGCCCCCCGGCAAGGCAAGCGAGATCGGCTTCACGCCCGACTTTCTCGAAATAATGGAACAAGATTTCGACAAGGAAGACGCTCCTTGACGCGGACGACAGTCACGACCCCGCCCGCCGGTTGATCGTCATGGCAAAGTGTCCGAGCTAGAATCGTTAGGGACTTATGTGTCCCCTTCTCGTCTTCCAAAAGCTCCTTTAACAACAGCGCCGCCCTCTTGGATCCGAGCTGAAGCGCCCATTCCTGAAGGCAACCATGGGTGGCCATCTTGTAGTGCCCCACCCGCTGCGCGGAGACAACGAGCGCAGCATTGATTGCCAGCGAGCGCTCGAAGGAAATCGCCATACACGCGCCATCCCTCAGCATCCCCATGATCGGCTCGCAGGTCTTCCAGCGGGCCTTACGGTCAAAACATTCGAAAACCTTGCCCACCTTGACCACATGACTTTCGGTTTCCTTCAAAAGTAGCTGGAATGCGGTCTTCAGCTCATCGCTAGTCGCTGCCTTCAGCATCCCCGGCAATGCCTTGCCAAAGCGGTTCTCCGCATCATGGCAGTCAGCGAGTTCATTGAGAAACAGATCTTGAAGTGTATACATAGCTATCGCGATAGTTCGTTGGAGATGAGCGGATAGCCGTGGCAGAAGCTCGTGTGCCTGATATAGCTAGTTCAGACCGGTGGGGAAAACACTAATCATCAACGGTATTATGAAAAGCAAACGAAACTGGCCTATCAGAAATTCGCTACTCGCGTTCATGTCCTCTCTCGGACTCGCCCAAGCGGACATCATCGAATTCCATCTTTCCCCGGCTGGCACCAGCCCGGTAGTGGGACTCAGCCCCGCGAATGAAACCCCTGCCGTTATCACCAGCACGGGATCCGGCAATAAAATTTCAGGCGGAATTACCTTCGACACCTCCACTTCCACGCTGTCCTTTGCGATGGGCTACGGTTCGTCGGCAGGCTTCACGAACCTGACCGGAGCTGCCACCGCACTGCACATCCATGGTCCGGCGGCTGTGGGTGCGAGTGCCAGTCCGTTGTTCGACCTCGCAACGGTCCATTTCCCAGCAACCGTTCCTGCCAATGGCGGAATCGTTTACGGCTCTGTGGTTTATTCGCCAACCCAGGCCACCGACCTGTTGGCGGGACTCGACTATGTCAACGTCCACACCGTTGCCAACCCGAACGGTGAAATCCGTGGCCAGTTGGTCCGACAAAACGCGGCTCCCGGAATCGTTGGACCCGTTGATTCTACCGAGGAGTGCGGCAAATCGGTCACTTATTCGGCGACTGTGTCGGATTATGATGGCGACGCCGTGCAAGCGGTATGGACCCTGAACGGGGCACCCGTGGAAACTGACAACATCCCTGCCGGGGGACCTCCGACCAGTGCGGTGATCACTTACACCACAGCGCTCCCTGACGGCGTCAATACCCTGTCGGTGGTCGCAACTGATAGCGACGGCAACATCAGCACCTTTAGTTCTACCATCACAGTGGTGGACACGGTCGCCCCGGAAATCGTCTCGGTTTCCGCCGATTCAAAGGTGCTGTGGCCGCCCAATCACAAGATGGTCCCGGTAACGGTTAAGGCGACAGTCAAAGATGCCTGTGGCGCGACTTCGTGGAAAATCCTGTCGGTGTGGAGCAATCAAGCCGTTGACGAAAAAGGCAGTGGCAACACCTCGCCCGACTGGAGGATCACAGGGAATCACAACGTTTCGCTGCGCGCTGAACGTTCCGGAAAAATCAAATCCGACCGGGTTTATGTCATCAAAATCCAAGCAATGGACGAAGCTGGCAATAAATCCGAGATCTCGACCGTGAGGGTCACCGTGCCGCACGATCAACGGAAGTAAGCACACCTACTTGATAGACTCACCCGGCCTCTGTCGTCGGTGCCTGACCGGCGCTCCGACATGCCGGGTGAGTTGTATTCATGCAGCTGTGCCGGAAGACTCCGGCGCTTTACCTCCCAAGGTAATCATACTCCGCTCATCCTCCGAAAAGTAGGGTTTCACCCCATGGCCGGAACGGGGAAATTTTTCTAAGTTCACCGCGCGGTTGAATCCCCGCGATTGAATCATGAACACGAACCCACTGCACGAAGGCGCGATCATCATCCACGGCATTGGGATCGGCACGGTCACGGAAGAGATGGTCCGGCAGCGCGCCATCGAACTGGCCGAGATCAACGGCCGCGAGCCGCATGAGGTTTCAAAGTCCGATTGGGACGATGCCCAGCGGGAACTCAACGGCGGTGGGGAACTCGATGCTCAACAGACCTTACTGGAATCCGCACCGGAGTCTGACCGCTGGAACCCGATTGCCGGATCAGAGGGCCACGAGGCACCGGTCGCCTTCGATGACAACGAGGATGAAGATGGCCGCAGCATTGGCGAGCGGCTTTTCGAAGAGGGGGTGGAAGAGGCCGGACACGACCAGATGGTTAGGGCAGCGGAAGAAAATTTGTTAGCTGAGTGATTGCATGATCGGATTGCTCCCACCCTTGTTGGGGTGGGAGCAATCCGTGATGTGTGCGGTCAATATTCGGGAAAATCCAAGATTTGCTGCTGGCGTTCAAAATCGGATTCGCCAGTGAGCTCGCGCTTTGCCCGTTCGTAGTCCACCTGTTTGATCTGATGTGAGTTCCGACCGTCGATTGAAGCAAGTTCTACCGTCCTATCATGCACCATCTGGCGGGTGACCGGATGAGTGACGATAGCGGATCTACTTCCAGATGCTGAAGCGGTTTGCATATTTTTCAATGTGTGGGTTTTCCTAGCAGATTAATGATTAATGAAGGCGAGTTTCGCCACCTCGTCCTCGCGCGTGCGTTCGAGATCTGCCCGGGTGAGCTTCACCGCCACTTCGGAATCGCCGTAGCTGATACCCAGCACCGACGCTGGCGAGATGAGGATCTCCTTGCCGGAATACCAGTGGCCGGTCTCGACCACGAGGTCCGCGATCGCCCAGCTCATGTGGTCCACCATGAAACCGGAAACCGTGCCGAGCGTGCCGTCGGAGGCTCTGATGTCATATCCTGTCACGGCCCGCGTGCTGCGGAGGTGGATATCGTCCAACGGATCGACTTCTGCCTTGATCTCCACCGGTGGCGTCAGAACCGGCATCGGGCCGATTCCCCACATGCCACTGGTTTCCCAGTAGGCGGGCCAGCTATAATACTGATAGTAATCCCGCTCGTGCTGGCGGGTCACCGGACGGTGGGACTCGATGGTTGGGCTGTTTTCAATTTGCTCGCGTGTCAGATTCACCTTGAGTGCCGCGCCGTCCGGGCCAAATCCGTCGAAGGCATGGGGCGAAAGCAGGACCTGCTGGCCCGTCAGCCATGATCCCGTGTCCACGATGAGATAGCGAAGTGTCCAACTCTGGTCATCGAAGTAAAAGTCCTTCACGTGGCCGATGGTTCCATCCGTGGCGGCGAGCTGGATGCCGTAGATGTCGTTGATGTTCCTGAGCATGATGTGGTTCCTCCCGCGTCATCGGGCCGCCTATCGGAATGACAGGCTTCTCTTCGACAACACTTCCACCCTAGTGCGAAAAAGCAGTTGGAACCATGGGGCATAACCCTACTTTGAAACTGCGGGTAGAGACACGAAAAAGCCCGCCGTGAGGGCGGGCTTTTCTTGAAGTGAGATCTAGGAAAAGGCAGCGGACAAGAGCGGTTTAGGAAAAAGATTCCAGACCTTGGTTTTCCATCCGGGAGATTCTGCAGAAATGCACCTCGCCATCCAAGGCACCGTGGTTTACGGTGCCACCATGAACGAGCTGATTGAATCCGGTGAGCCAAGGGCAAGGGTAGTCGGCAAGCGCCGTCCGCCACCCGCAAACGGTGAAGGAGACTGGAAGCAATTCGACTGGCTCCAGCAGAATTTTCAACACTTGTGGGGTGGCCTGCCCTTCCCGAAGGGGGTTCATCGTTTCAAAAGCATGGAAGAATTCGACGAATGGAAGACGAACTTGATGATGCGGAATGCACCCGGCCGCCGTTAATGGGCGACTTGGTCGGGATTTGCCGTGAGCTGAATCAACGATGCGCCAACTACATCGTGATTGGTGGCATGGCGATCAACATTCATGGGTTCACTCGGAATACCGAGGATATTGATCTTTTGATCGAAACTGAAGAGGACAACGAACGCAAGATCCTCGAAGTGCTTTCGTTGTTACCGGATGGTGCTGCCAAAGAACTACGACCGGGTGAAGTTGCGGACTACGTCGTGGTGCGGGTGTGCGATGAAATCACGGTGGGTCTCATGGCCAAGGCATGCGGTTATGATTACGAATCCGTTAAGAACCTGATCAGCCCGGTGGTGGTGGATGGAGTCACCATTCCTTTCGCTTCACCCACACTGCTGTGGAAAACCAAGCAGACTTACCGAGAAAAGGACCAAATCGATCGATTGTTCCTCCGCCGCCTCCTCGAAGACCGCGGCGAGTGGCCGGTGGTGTGAACGAAAAAGCCCGCCGTGACGGCGGGCTTTTCTTGAAGTGAGATCTAGGAAAAGGCAGGGGACGATTCAGAAGTTCCGGATATCGTCGCGGGCTTCTTTGATTTTAGTATCCGCATTGCTTTTACCATCCTTACCGGCGGACCAGAGGTCGAAATCAGGGTTCTGGCAGTTCGAATTAACCGGAACTGCACCCGTGGGGGGTGGGACCCCCTTGGCCGTGCGATACAGGTACGAATTACCCCATGGATCGAGAATCTTAACCGTCGCCGAGGCGGTTCCTGTGGTCCAGCCTTGCTTGCTGGTGGCAGGATCCAGATCGGGAATGTAAATTTTCTGGTCTAAATCGGCCGGAGGACCGACGCCGTCGTTGTCTGAATCCCAGTAGAGTGCCTTGAAAAGCACCTCACTGTTGCCCGCCGTGGTTGAGGAAACCGTGGCCGGCGTACTCAGGTTACCGGTCGGTGGGTAGGTGCCGTTGTCGAGTTTGTATTCCTCAAGCCCCTTGGAAAGCAGCGCAATCTGGACCTTCGCTTTTGCCGATGCCTGCTTTTCGGATACGTAGCCAAGACTGCCAACGACGAGGCCGGCGAGGATGACGATGATGGTGATGACGGCCATCAGCTCGATGAGCGTGAAGCCGGAGCTGCCTTTGCGTGGAGTGGTTTTCATGATCCTAGGATTTTGAGTCGGACGGTGGTAGCCAGCGGTTACTGGTTGCCCATGGTCGAGATCATCTTAATCAATGGTAGGAACAATGCAAATACAACTGAGCCCACGATGAGGGCCAGAATCACAATCATGATCGGCTCGAGAATCGAGGTGAGGGCGGTGACGGCGTTGTCCACTTCGTCGTCGTAAACGTCTGCGACCTTGAGAAGCATCTCTGGGAGCTGTCCGGTTTCCTCGCCGACGTCCACCATGGAAATGACCATGTTCGGGAACACGCCGGACGCTTGGAGCGGGGTGACGATGGTTTCCCCTTCCTTGACGGCCTCGTGGACCTTTTCAATGGCGTTAGAAATAACCACGTTTCCGGCGGTGTCGCGGGTGATATTGAGGGCCTGGAGGATGGGCACACCCGAGGTGACGAGCGTTCCAAGCGTGCGCGAGAAACGGGAGACGGCGCTCTTGCGCTGGATGTCCCCGAGAACCGGCATATGGAGCTTCAGGTTATCAATCGACCTGCGCCCCCCAGCGGTGCGGCCCCAGAGATTAAAGAGGAAAACGCCGACACCGAACATGATGAAAACGAAGACCACGTTCGGCACGATGAGCGGCCGGGCGAGGAAGAACTCGGACATGCCGAAGACGATCTGCGAAATGAGCGGAAGCTGCTGGTCCGTGCTGCTGAACATTTCCTTGAACTTCGGAACGATGAAAATCATCAGGAAGACCAGGATGGCGACGGCGATGAACATGACGATCACCGGATAGACCATGGCGGAAACGATCTTGTTCTTCAGCTTCTGGGCCTTTTCCTGATACTCGGCGAGTCGGTTGAGGACGATTTCAAGAACACCGCCGAGCTCGCCGGCCTTGACCATGTTCACGTAGAGCTTGTTGAAAATCTTGGGGTGCTGCGCGAGGGATTCCGAGAACGTCGAGCCGCCTTGCACGTTTTCCGCAAGGGCGGAAACGGTGGCACGGAGGACGGGATTAGGCTCCTGCTTTTCAAGAACGGTAAGGCTGCGAAGAAGCGGCAGGCCGGAATCGATCAGCGTGGCGAGCTGGCGGGTGAAGATCATCAGGCTCTTCGGCTTGATGCGGCCACCGGTCTGGCCCTTGGCGACTGGCTTGCCTTTGGCCTTGCCCTTGGCGGCCGCTTTGACAGGAGCGGCCTTGCCCTTCTTGCCTTTGCCTTCCTCATTGATCTGAGTGGGGTAAAGACCTTTGCTACGAAGCTGTTGGATGGCCTCCGCTTCGGTGGCAGCGGCGACGGTGCCAGTGGTTTGTTCGCCTTTGGCATCGAGTGCTGAGTATTGGAAATTTGCCATGGGATTAGGGGTTTTTTGAAGGTTTCAGGAGAGGGTGTAAAGAAACTAAATGAATGCGGTTTAAATATTGGAATCGTTTTTTGAAGCGGAAAACTGCCAGGAGGATCAGGTGTATTTGAGAACTTCCTCAATCGTGGTTAAACCCAGATAAATATTGCGAAGACCATCCTCGCGCAGGGTGTTCATTCCGAGTTCTACCGCCTTCTGCTTGAGCACCACCGAAGGGGCGCGGGAGGTGATGAGCTCGCGGATCGGGTCACTGACATTGAGTAGCTCGTAAAGTCCACGGCGGCCGCGGTAGCCGGTTTGGCCGCAGGCATCGCAGCCGGCACCGGTGAAGAATTGTTTGTCGCCGAGCTCGTGAGCAGAGATGCCAAGTTGGCCGAGGATCGCCTCGTTTGGCTCGTAAGGAGATTTGCATTCTTTGCAGATCGTCCGGACGAGGCGTTGGGCAAGAATACCTTCCAGCGATGCGGAAACGAGGAACGGCTCGCAACCCATGTCAACGAGTCGGGTGATGGCGCCTGGCGCGTCGTTGGTGTGGAGGGTGGAGAGCACTAAGTGACCCGTGAGAGCAGCCTGAATGCCGATCGTCGCGGTTTCCTTGTCTCGCATTTCTCCGATCATGATGCGGTCTGGATCCTGACGAAGGAAGGCACGGAGGACGCGGGGGAAATCGAGGCCGATGGCGTCGTTGATGGGGATCTGGATGATGCCGTCGATGTCATATTCGACTGGGTCCTCGGCGGTGAGGAGCTTCGCGTCGATCGTGTTGATGCGGCGAAGGGCGGCGTAGAGTGTCGTGGTTTTTCCCGCACCGGTGGGGCCGGTGACGATGAAGATGCCGTTGGGCTTCTCGATCGTTTCGGTGATGTAGGTGTAGATGTGGTCGGTGAGGCCGAGGTTTTCGAGTGAGAGGTTAACCGATGAGCGGTCGAGCACCCGGAGCACGATGGACTCGCCGTGGTGGGTGGGCAGCGAGGAAACGCGCATGTCCACCTGTTTATCGCCGACTTGCTTGACGATCCGTCCGTCCTGCGGGATCCGGCGCTCGGCGATGTTCATGTTCGACATGACCTTGATGCGGGAAAGGATGGGACCGGCGAGATGAATCGGCGGTGGGGCCATTTCATAAAGCGCGCCGTCCACCCGGTAGCGGATCTTGAAATCCTTTTCGAACGGCTCGAAGTGGATGTCGGACGCCTTCTCCTTGATCGCCTGATAGAGCACCAGATCGACGTAGCGGATGATGGGCGCGGAATTCGCCTCAGACTCGAGTTCGGCGACGCTGAGGTTGGTTCCTCCGCCGCCGATTTCGAGCTGGGAGAGAATGTCCTCCATCGCTTTTCCTTCACCGCCGTAGCACTCGTTGATCTTGGATTCGACGAGGTAATCGGGTGCGACGACCACGTTGATTTCGCGGCCAAGGGCAAAGCGAAGGTCTTCCGGCGTCTGCGGGTTCAGCGGATCGACGAGGGCGACGTAGAGGCCGGTTTCATCGAAATTCACGGGGAGCGCGCCATGGAGGCGGGCAGTTCCGGCGGGAACGAGGGCGAGCAGGGCTTCCGGCGGAGTCCAGTTCCGCAGATCGACCATGCTGGCTCCCAGCTCGGAGGCGACCACCGGCCAGATGTCGTCGCGGTGCTGGATGACTTGGAAATCGGCGAGAATTTCCGCGATTTCTTTGCCACTATGGCCGACTTCCTGAAGGATGTCCTGGGCGAGCGCGGCATCGATGAGGCCGCGCGATTGGAAAAGTTCGATAATCTGTTGATTGTCCATGGGACGGGGAAGCGGAAGGGTTTTTCGATTCGGTCGAAGTTTAAAAACGATCAGTCACTGTCTGACATGGTGGCATGCACGACTTCCTGACCAGAGGTGAGCCCGGCGAGCACCTTGCGGATGCCGTCCTCGCGGAGGGTGCGCATGCCGAGTTCGCGCGCGCGGCGGCGGAGTTGGGTGGTGGTGAGCCCGGTGTTGATCATCGAGCGGACCTCGTCATCGATCAGGAAAATTTCGAAAATGCCCATCCGGCCTTTGAAGCCGTTGCCGCGGCATTTTTCACAGCCTACCGGGCCAAAGATCGTGGCCTCCGCCATCCGGGAGGCATCAAGGGACAACGCACGCATTTCCTTCTCCGTCAAATCGGCGGGGCCTTTGCAGATCGGGCAGAGTTTCCGCACGAGACGCTGGGCGAGCACGGCGCGCACGGCCGAGGCGATGAGGAATGGCTTCACCCCGATGTCCGCGAGACGGGCGACGGCCGAGGGCGCGTCGTTCGTGTGGAGCGTGGAGAAAACCAAGTGACCCGTGAGCGAGGCATTGATCGCGATGTTCGCGGTCTCCGCATCCCGGATTTCCCCGATCATGATGATGTTCGGCGCTTGGCGCAGCATCGCGCGGAGGGCAGCGGCGAAGGTCATGCCGATGTCCGTTTTCACCATGACTTGGTTGATACCGGGAAGCTCATACTCGACCGGGTCTTCCACGGTGATGATCTTTTTGTCCGGCTTGTTGATCATGTTGAGACAAGCGTAGAGCGTAGTGGTTTTTCCCGAGCCAGTCGGGCCGGTCACCAACAAAATGCCGTCCGGCAAGCCGAGCAACTCTCCGAAGATCTGCTGGTCGTCCGAGAAAAATCCGAGTTCTGGCATCCCGAGCAGCAGCGCCGTCTTGTCCAAGATCCGCATGACGATTGACTCGCCGTGATTCGACGGCACCGAGGAAACCCGAAGATCGACTTCCTTGTCCCCCATCTTGAGCTGAATCCGGCCGTCCTGAGGAAGGCGTTTTTCAGCGATCGACATGGTGCCGCTCATCACCTTTAGACGGGCGATGATCGCCGGCAGAAGTTTCTTCGGGTGGGTATCCACGTGGACCAACTTGCCATCCAGGCGATAGCGGATCCGCACGGAAGTTTCCAGCGGCTCGATGTGAATATCCGAGGCCCGCAGGCGGAAAGCCTCGGTCAGCGTCTGCATCACGAGCCGGATGATCGGAGCGTCGTCTCCGCCAGTTCCAGCTTCAGAGTCGCCCCCCATCACGGAGTAGCCATCGCCGCCACCCGTGCTGGCCGGTTCGTTCGAGTGATAGAACTGTTTCAGGTGGTCCTGAATGTCCTGATAAGTCGCACAGACTAAATTGAGCTCACGTCCGATCACGTGCGGCAGAGTGTCAAGAGACTCGAAATCCAGCGGATCCGCCATTGCGACCATCAGGGAAATCCCCTCGTCATGCACTGGAATCACCCGATACCGCTTCGCCGTTTCCTCGGAAATCGTCTCCGTGATCGCTGGATCGAATGCCACATCGGACAACCGGATGAAAGGAATCCCCGCGTTCGCCGCTAGCGTTTTCGCAACATTCTCCTGAGTGACGGCCGTATGTGCCAGCAGGTGCTCGATGATCGTTTCACCTCCTGAAAGGGCGCTGCGCGCATGGGCGACTTCTTCGGCGCTCACCAGGCCGGCTTCGGTGAGCAATTCTGCAAGATAATCTTCGTTGGAAAACACTGAGCTCTGAGTCCTTAAAGGTGGATTTTATCACAGGTTATAGGCCGTTGCCCTTGCTGCGTCTTTCGCAGATTGGTCAAGCCCCCCCTCGCTTGTCAACCAGCCACATCGGCAGAATCGGCGAAATTCGGCACAAAAAGCGAGATTCTGTAAATCTTGCAAAGATTGTAGTCACCATGCCCATTCAAGACTGTGAGAATCGGTCACTAAGCACTGGAGAAATCCTCACGGCGTCGCGGAAAGCACACTGTAAAACGCCGAGTTTGCGGGTGGCGTGGGGTCGGTGAAAACCAGATTTCCCCCACTCGCCACACCGGTCACGCCGCTGACAGGTGCCCAGAAACCGGCGATCAGATCCGTGCAGCGCCACAAAGTCTGGCTCGTCCCCGTGACCTGCGGCACCGTGACCTGCGGCACCGTGACCGAAAACCCGCTAACACCCATGCCGGAGCTGCCAGGGCTGGCCGCCGTCGCAACCGTGTATTTCCCCAGATTGAAACGCAGCCGATAGTAATACGCCTGCCGCTCCGCCGTCATCGCCGCCACACCGCCTGCGAACAGGTTCGTGATCTCGTAGGGATCCACCTGCAGATCGTAAAACGGGTCCACTCCCGTCTCGTTGCGGATGATCTTATAGCGGTCGTCCCGCAACACCCGGCCCCCAGTCGTCGGCGTGGCGTTGTCGAACTCCTCGCTGTAAAGTCGGCTGCGGGTGACCACCTCGTTTTTTATAACAGGCAGCAAGCTTTGTGAATCGAGCGTGACGGAAGTCGGCAGCGGGACTCCTGCTAGATCGAGGATCGTGGAATAGAGATCCACCGCGTGGACCATCACCTCGCACGTCCGCCCCGGGGAAACCACGTTCGGCCCGCGGATGATCATCGGCACCCGCACGCCGCCTTCGTAGAGTGTGTCCTTACCATGACCCGCTGGAAACGGCGTCTGTAACACCTGCCCGGGCGTGCCGTTATCACCGAGGAAAATCACCGTCGTTTTTGACAGATCCACGGCCGCTAACAGCCGCCCGATTTCCGTATCCAGCGCCTCTACCGCAGCATTGTAGTAGTTCAGCGGATGCGCGGTGATGTCCGCCGGGGTGCCACTCAGCGCCGTGTAGTGCGGACAAAGCGCGACTGGAGGAAGATGAAACGGTGTGTGCGGCGCGTTGAATGCCACCCACGCGAACCAGGGTTTTCCCGCGCCAGTCTGCGTGTTGATGAAGGAGACTGCGTCATTCACCACATCGGTCGTGGCGTAGGTCGTCACCGTGGTGCTGGTCGTGCCCGGGCCGGTCCCGTTGCTCACCACCTTGGTCCAACTGGTATAGTTCGAGATCTCGCCCAATAGCGAACCCGAGAAATTCGGCCAACCGCCGATGGTGCAGGGATACAATGCGGGGTTGCTACCCAAATGCCATTTGCCGAAATGCTTGAGCTGATAGCCGAGCGAGTTGTTTGCCGCAAATGCATCCGGCAGGGTGAACTCCGCCGCCTTCAGCAAGTTCCCGGAAGCGATGGAGACCACATTTCCCGTTCCCGTCCGGAATCCAAACCGCCCCGTCAGGATGCACGAGCGCGTGGGCGAACACACCGGGTAGGCGTAGGCGTTCGTAAAACGCACGCCATTCGCTGCCAGCGCATTGATCTGCGGCGTCGGCGGCAGCGTCGCGCCGGGGCTGCTGTTATAGAGCGTGCTGGCGTCGGTGCCGTAGTCGTCGGCGATGATCAGCAGGACGTTGTTTCCCGCCATGGCGGCGGTCGTCATCAGCAGTTTCATGGGCTTGTCACCTTCAGTTGCATGAACATTTCCGGATTGCCGCCAGCGGATACGCTGAAAATGTGCCGGGTGCCGCTGCCCGTATCAGTCACGGACTGCCATTGATCCTGCAAGGTGTTGCTGGACCGGGCTCCGTAGATGATGCCGCTGACATTGGTCGGTTCCGTGAAATCAAAGGTCAAGCTAACGGCGTCCAACCGCGCTTGCGGGAGGTCACCGGCTCTGGCGGTGGCCGGGTTTTGGCCGGGGCCGAGGAAAGCATAGACGGCTAGGTTCTGGACGCCGGTCTTGTATGGATCGGTATTGTTAGCAGCATCACCTGTATTGCTTGAAGTGCCATACCAGCTTTGTCGCCAGCTCTCGATGCCGGTGAGCGTGGTGAAATCTCCAAATCCGGAGTAAGAGGTTCCGGCAACACTGGTGGCGTAGGCGGCGTAGGTGTAGGTCGTGCCCGCACTCAAGTTGACCGCGCTGACAGCGAAGACCCCGGTGGTGCCCGCACTGGGAACCGCAGTGACACCGGTGCCACCGATTTGTGGAAAACCGTTTGCAACAGACGGAGAGAACACCATGCCGCACGCGGAAACGGGATTGGTCCCGGCACTGGTCACGTTTCCACCCAGCGTGGCACTGGTGCCGGTGATGTTAGCGGCTGTCGGTGCCGTCACCGTGGGAGGAGCCTGGACTCCTGCCGAATAGCTGGTAATGGTGGATTGCGAGACAATCGCCGCCGTTTGCCCCTTGGCATCATAGGTGGCGAGCGCGGTGCGGTTTACCCTCCCGTATTCTGGTCCGTAAGCGGCCAGGGCCGCATAGCTCGATGACTTGGTTGTTCCGGTAGAAACCACACCCGTAGCCTTGTTAGTCCAGGTCGTCTGGTTGGGTGATGCATCTCCCGAGTAGGTGCCGCTCTCCACCGCGCTCCAGACGATGGTGACCGTGCCGCTGTTCACCGTCGCGGACTTGACCGTGACCGGCGTATTCGCTCCACCGAGGAACTGCTGGGTGAGCGGCGTATCAGCGGTCATCACGGCTGCCGTGGATCCGCCGCCAGTGGGATTTCCATAATACTGACGACCGGTCGTGTAGGGGAACATCGGCGTTCCGTTTGCGTTGATGGGTGTGAAGTAAGCCCAAGTCCCTGCGGGAAATTCCGGCGTCACGCAATAGCGCACGTTCTGCTCGTTTAAATCGAAATCCACTCCTAACGTCTGGCTGAGGTCACCGCGGTAGTCGAAATCCTCGATATAATGGCCGAGCAAATAGGTCGCACTGATAGCCGGCCCGTGTTGCAAGGCAGTGAGCGTCGTTTTCCCCTGAATCCGCTGTGCCCATAGCGGCAGCACCTGCCGCACGGTGATCGCCGTCGTACCGTTAGTCCCATCCCGGAACGCAAAGCCGGACACCATCCGACGCACGCCGCTCCCCGCGTTCATTGGTGTGGAATAGCCATACGGCCCGTAAACCGGCAGTCCGTCCGCCGCCCATGCGAGGATCGGCGAGTGCGCAGTCACCGCTGCCGCACTCTCGGTATAGCGGTTCGTCGTGGCGTTGTATTCCACATGATCGCCAAGCTGATAGCGCAGGCCGATCGGCTGTGCGTGATAGTGATAGTTATTCCCCGCTTGGTGGGCGAGCGCCGGATCGAATGTCACACCCTCGTTGTGATAGCCGTCACGATTCCAGACCCCGTCACCCGTCAGTCCGTTCATCGGCGTTGCATCCGTCGCACTGGCATTGACATAAGAAAACGCGTCGCGGCTGTCGAACATCGACACTCCATTCACCATCCGCCCAGTCGCCCCGAGGCCGGTGCCGGTCTTGTTCACCGGAATCACTGGCACTCGCGGAATGCGGTAAACCGTCGCGGTGTTTGAGGGAAAATTCGGGAAATTCATGGACTTCGCTGCATCGAGATACCACGGCCCCATCACATGCGAGGCGAGCCCGGTCGTGCGGATGTAAACCCAGTTCGCCGAATAATTGACCTCACTCACATCGGCATACGTCGGGCTCGACTGGGTGCCGGTGCCACGGGTCCAAGTGGTAGAAGTCGTCCCAGCGGTTTCGTTCGCCGTGCTTTGATAGACGCGTGCGTATTTTCCCGAATTCGCGGTGAACCACGACGTCAGTTGCGGGTCTGCGTGGGCGATGGCGAGGCTGGCAAGCAGTGCTGGGACGAATGGTTTCATGGGGTTTACGGCCATGAAAGAAGACAACCGTCGTAAAGGGCGTATGTCCGCAACCGGGGAAATTGTTAAGCTGGTGTAAAGTCCACCCGCCAACACTTACAGCCGCACCGCCAGCCGGGTCTGCTTGGTCAGCGGAAACTCCTGCGAAACCACCGCGTGAGATCGTCTGTGGATCCCCACCAACATCCCCACCGCGGCAAGACTGAAAACCAGACTCGTCCCGCCGAAGCTCACGAATGGCAGTGGCAGGCCGTCGTTCGGCAGCATGGCCGTCGTCACCGCGATGTTCTGAATCGCCGGCACCACGATCACGCAGGTCAGTCCGAGTGCGACGCAGCGGTTGAAAACATTGTTCGCCTGCAGTGCGATGCCACAGCCGCAGACGGCGATGAGCACGAAGCACATCACCACTCCCAGCGTAAACGGCAGACCGAGTTCCTCGCCGATGACCGGAAAAATGAAGTCGATGTGGGCGAACGTGAGCGTGCCGAATTTCTCAACACCATTTCCCAAGCCCACCCCCCACGGACCACCATTGCCCAGTGCGAGCAGCGCGCGCCACTGCTGCATGCCTCGGTCTAGCTGATTCACCGGATTATCAAGATCGAGCCACGCTTGGATCCGTCCCCAGCGGTTCTCGTTATGCCGGATGTAGTAGCCTGCAGCGAAGATGACAGACAACGCTGTAGGGCCCATGTAAATCAACCGGGTCCCAACGCAAAACAAGATTGCCCCCACTGCGACCGACACCGAGAGCGCAGATCCCACGTCCGTTTCACCAGCGATTAGTAGAATCGGCACGCCAGCTATAATTCCCGGCATAACGAAACCGCGCCAGAACGTATGGACCTCCGTCTGCCACCTCGCAAACCAGGCGGATAGACAAATCACGATGACGATCTTCGACAGCTCGGACGGCTGGAACTGGCCGATGCCAGGCACTTGGATCCAACGTCGCGAACCGAAGATCGAGACCCCGACGCCTGGAATATAACAGAGCAGCAGCAAGAAGCAGGTTCCCAAAAACAACCAAGGAGCGAGCTTCCTCGTCCTTTCTAATGGAAACCGCGCCGCCACGATGGCCGCAAACAGTCCCACCACCACCATCATCGCCTGCCGGCTGAGGAAGTGATAGGGAGCCTCTACCCCTTTCACCCACGCGCTGGTGCTCGCTAGCATGATCAGCCCGATGGCGACCAGCGTCGCTACAGCGGCACAGAGGATGGCGGAGCAATGGCGAGTCATGTTGAAATTACTTGGGAATCGAAAGGCTCATGCCCGGCTTGATCTTGCGGGCATCGCTGATGCCATTGGCCTTCATCAGTTGCTCCTGATTCACCTTGAAACGATTGGCGATGCGCCAAACGCTGTCACCCTGTTGGACAGTATAGCTTTTGCCGGAAGCCACCACCGGAGCGGTGCTGATAGGAGTCGCAGGACGAGCCGCAAGGCTGACCTTCGGAGTGACAGCAAGCGGGTGAATGTTAGGTCGAATCAGTTGGGCTTTCGGCGCATTGCTCACATCCACTTCCACAAGACCTTGATCGCGGTCCACCGGTGTTTTGTCACGAATGGCTGTTACCTCGGGAGGCTCGACTGCCACAATCCGCTTCGGCGGCAGCTTGAGGAAACGCCCAGGCCGGATGTCCATGTGTTCGTTAATCAGCCGCAGGTCCCCCTCGTCCACGCCTTCCGCCGCCGCGATTCTTGTATAGTTGTCGCCAGCCCGGATGATGTAGGGCTTCTCACCCGGAGCAATCTGCGGCAGATTCATCCGCACGGGTGCTGGAGCTATCGTAGCTAACTGCGATTTTTCTCCGGTCTTTGCGGTTGTCAGTTCGCTCGGGCGACCGTCGAGAAACTGTTTGTGAACGAAGATCAGTCCAATCGCCACGATGTGGAATAGGAAGATGATCGTCAGGGCGCGCGAGATTTTTGAACCGCTGTCCTCCACCTCCATATCAGCACCCGCCGTCGCAGCGACTCGCTGTTTCCGGTTTCGGGTGACGGCACTGAGACGCTTGAATATTCCCTTTTGGGCGGGGCGACGTTTGACTGGCAGGGTGTGGGGTTTCATAGCAGTTAGCGGAGTTGGTGCACGAGATCACGGAAGGCGTTTCCGCGTTGCTCGTAGCCGGTGAACTGGTCGAAAGACGAGGTTCCGGGTGATAGAAGAATGGTGGACCCGCTCGGCGCGAGACTGCGGGCGGTGGCCACGGCGTCGCTGAGCGTCGAGACGGACTCGCAGGAAACAGCGCTCGAAAACAAATCTGCAAGCGGCCGTGCAATTTGGCCGAAGGTCACCGCTGCGAGTGCCTTTTCGCGGAGCAGCGGCACCACCGCCGAATAGTCGAGGCCCTTTTCCTTGCCCCCAGCGATCAGCACCACGGGCCTTGTCTGCGAACGCAGCGCACATTCTAACGCATGAAGGTTGGTGGCTTTCGAATCGTTCAAATACTCCACGCCGTCCAGCGTCCGGATCAGCTCGCAACGATGCGGCGGCGGCGCGTAGCCATGCAGTGCCTCGCGCATCACCGTCGTCGGAACTCCGAGCGCAGCACATGCGGCCAGCGCAGCCATCGTATTCTCGGCGTTGTGCAGCCCGCGCAAGCTCGTATCGCGGTCCATGTGAAGGAGCGTCTCGCCGTCGTGGACGATCGTCAGGCCGTTGGAAAACCAATCTGCGGACTCATCTGTCGTGGAAAATGTCACCACCTCGGCCGCCATCATGGGGAGGTTCTCACCCGTCCTAACGACCGCCGTGTCCGCCGCCGTCTGGTTTTCGAAAATACGCAGTTTCGCCGCACGATAGGCCTCGATGGTCGGGTAGCGGTCCATGTGATCGGGTGCGAAATTCAACCAGACCGCCACCACCGGATGCAGGGTGCGGATCGTTTCTAGCTGGAAGGAACTCAGTTCCAAAGAAACAACCGCCGGCGGGCTTGTCTGCAGAACCACTTCAGCAAACGGCGTTCCATAATTGCCACAAGCCGTGCCGCCGAGCGACGCGTGCGAGAGGATGCGTTCGATGAGTTCGGTCGTCGTTGTCTTGCCGTTCGTTCCGGTGATGCCGACAATCTTCCCCTGATAGAAACGCGCTGCCAACTCGACTTCACCGATGACCTCTCCCGCCTTGTTGGAAAACGCTGCGACATAGGGGCCGTAGGTATCGATACCCGGACTGACCACTAGAATATCTGAGAAAACCTTACCGCCCTGCTCTTCCGTCGCGTTCGGATGGATCATCACACCTTCCGGCATCCCCATGAAAGCCTCCGGTCCGGCAGCGTCCCATGCGGACACAGTCGCCCCCTCGCGCAAGGCGAGCGCCGCAGCAGCACGGCCACTGCGGCCGGCACCAAGGATGGCGACATGTTTTCCAGTGAGATTCATTCAGTTAGGCAATCTTGAGAAGGGCGAGACCGAAAAGGGCGAGCATGATGGAGATGATCCAGAAGCGGATGATCACCTGGTTCTCATGCCAGCCGAGAAGTTCGAAATGATGGTGGATGGGCGACATCTTGAAGATCCGCTTCTTGCGGAGTTTGAAGCTGCCGACCTGAAGGATCACGGACATCGCCTCCATCACGAAGACCCCGCCGATGATGATGAGTAACAACTCTTGCTTCGTGCAGATCGCCGCCGTGCCCAGTGCGCCGCCGATCGCCAGCGATCCGGTGTCTCCCATGAAAACCTTAGCCGGGTGACAGTTGAACCAAAGAAACCCGAATCCCGCTCCCGCAAGTGCCATCAGGAAAACCGCCAACTCGCCGATATAACGGTTGTGGGGAATCACCAAGTATTCGGTCGCCATGTAGAAATGTCCTGCCAGATAGGCCAGCAGCGCGTATGACAATGCCACGCTGATCGTCGTTCCTGTGGCCAGTCCGTCGAGGCCGTCTGTGAGGTTCACCGCGTTCGAGCAGCCTACGATCACGATCGCAAAAAACGGAATGATCAGCCAATGCAGATTCACCAACGGAAACTTGAACAGCGGAAAACAGATCGCGCCGATGTCGATGGGTTTCTCTCCCAAACGATAACCGGCCAGACCTTCCGCAAGCTGCTGGGCGGATGCACCAAACCCGGAAATCTCGGTTTTGAAATACATAAAACTCGCAGCCACCAGTGCGATGAGAAGCTGCCAGCCCATCTTCTTCCGGCTGCTGATGCCGTCGGACTTCTTTTCCTTCACCTTCTTGTAGTCATCGACGAATCCTAACAAACCGCAGGCAGCCATCGTGCAGGCGCAGACGGCAATAAACGGATTGAGCGGACGTGCGCAGACCAAAGTCGCCGCGATCACCGACCCGATAATCAACACCCCACCCATCGTCGGCGTGCCGATTTTACCACCGTGCAGCTCAGCGAGTTTGTGAACCTCCGCGGCGGTGCGGATCGGTTGACCGACCTTGAGCGAGATTAGTTTACGGATGATCCATGGTCCGAAGATGACGGATAGAATGAACGCAAGCAATCCCGCGCTTGCGGCGCGAAAGGTGACGTATTGGAAAAGATTCAGGAACGAGCAAGCATACGCCCAGCCCCTGTGCCCCGAGGCCTGTTCGGCTTGGAAGGCGTTGTACCAGAAATCGTAAATCGCGGGGAGCATTAGTTTCGGGGGAATGCTGCGTGCATGACGCGTTCAATAGTGGCGGCGCGGCTACCTTTAAAGAGCACCACATCGCCGGGTTTCACCTCACGCGTCAGCCATTGAGCAGCTTGGTCGAGGTCGAGAAAATAGGGTGCGTCATGGGCACCTTCCGCGATGCCTTCAGCGCCCTCGCCCACGGCGATGACGTTCAGCTTGCGCTGCGCTGCCAATTCGCCGGTGCGGAGGTGGGCCGCAGGCGCATGAAGACCGAGCTCGCCCATCCGGCCGAGCACGATGAAGCGGCGCGCACCATTGCTAACAGGCGTGTCGGCCAGCGTCTCAATCGCAGCGGCCATCGATTCCGGATTCGCATTGTAAGTATCATCGATCACGATGGTGCCACCGTGATCAAAACGACGGAGTCGCCCGCCGGTCAGCGTCGCATTGGATAGGCCGGTTGCAATTTCTGCTGGAGACATGCCGAGTTTCCAACCCACTGCTGCGGCAAGTAGGGCATTCGTGACCATGTGGCGTCCGGCAACTGGCAGGGAAACTTCCGCTTTTTCCGCGCCTTCGATGACGAGCGTGAAAAGCGTGCCGTCCGCCTCAAAGCGAAGATCCTCCGCCCGGACCAGGCCGCGGCCGTTGCCGACGACGATCATCGCCGCTTTGGTCCGCTTGCGGAAATACTCGTAATAATCACAGATCGCGGGAAGAAACAGAATGCCGTCCGCCGGAAGCGCACGGCCTAACATTCCTTTCTCCTCCGCGATGGCATCGCGCGTTCCCAAGAACTCGATGTGCGCGGTGCCGATGTTGGTGATGATGCCGTATTTCGGCCGGGCGATCTCACACAGCGGCGCAATTTCGCCCGAGTGGTTCATGCCCATTTCCCAAACAGCGACGGTGTGCTCCTCGGTCGTAGCAAGCACGGTCAGCGGCACGCCGATGTGGTTGTTCAGATTGCCCCGCGTCGCTGAAACATTGAACCGTTGCGAGAGGACGGCCGCAGTGAAATCCTTGGTGCTGGTTTTGCCGTTGGAGCCGGTGATGCCGATCACCGGGATGTTCAATTGCTTGCGCCACCAACAAGCCAACTTCTGGAGCGCGTAAAGTGTGTTAGCCACCTCGATGACAGCTGTTCCTGCTGGAACATCGCCCTGCCACTTGTGAACGATGGCCACCGTTGCACCATCCGCCAAAGCCTTCGCGGCGAATAGATCTCCATCGAAATTTTCGCCACGCAGCGCGAAAAACACACAGCCCTGCGGCAGCGTCCGGGTATCGGTGGAGACACCGCCGGATGCAAGCGCGTCGGGACTTCCTGCGGCGAGGGGAACGCCGAGGATCGTCGCGATCTGTTGGGCGGAGAGCGGTTTCATCGCATGTCGGAGATGGCCTGTGCGCGTTCGCGCAGCGCCTTGCTGGCATGTTTACGGTCGTCGAAATCGAGGGTTTCCGTGGCGAACTGCTGGGTCGTCTCATGACCCTTGCCGGCGATCAGAACGATATCGCCTGATAGGGAATTCGCGATGGCAAAGTTGATCGCTTCTGAACGGCCGGGAATACTGCGGGATGCTTTTCCACCGAGTCCTCTTTCGATCTCGCTGATGATCGTTAGAGGATCTTCTGAACGCGGATTATCGGAAGTCACCACCAAGGCATCACTGTAGCGTGCAGCAGCAGTGGCCATCAACGGGCGCTTGGTTTTATCACGATCCCCACCACAGCCGAAGACGGTGATGAGCCGGCGCGGGTCGAGTTCCTTAAGCGTGCGGCAAGCGTTTTCAAGTGCGTCCGGAGTGTGCGCGTAGTCCACAAAAACAGTCGCTCCACCAGCATTTCCGACGTTTTCCATCCTACCCGGAACCTGCGGTGCATCGGCTAGAGCGGCGACGGCGTCACGCGGCTTGATCCCACAGGCGCTGGCAGCGGCGATGGCGGCAAGCAGGTTGTAAACATTAAAACGCCCGATCAACGGAGCGCGGACGAGGAAGCTTTTTCCCTTCGCAGTGAGCTCGAATTCCATGCCGCGCGCGTTCTGGCGAAAATTGTTAGCACGGAAATCGCAGTGCACGCCGAAGCCGAAGCGAAGCACCGGCATCTTGCCATGGAGCGCCTCCGCAAGCTCCCTGCCGTATGCGTCGTCGATGTTAATGACAGCAATCGGTTTTTTCCCAAGTGGATCGGCGGCGAGCGCGTGAAACCACTCCGCTTTGGCCTGAAAATAGGCGTCGAGCGTGCCGTGATAGTCGAGATGGTCCTGAGTGAGATTGGTGAAAATGCAGGCGTCGAAACCAATCGCCGAGATGCGTTTCTGATGGATGCCGTGCGAGGAAACTTCCATCGCCACGCCGCGGCAGCCGTTGTCGCGCATGCGTCCGAGCAGGGCAGAGAGCTCGATGGACCCGGGTGTCGTATGTTTCGCGGTTTCCTCGGTTTCGCCGTCGTCCACAAGGATGGTGCCTAACAAACCGGCGCGGTGCCACGCGGCTTTCATCAAGTGGTGAAGCAGGAAAGCGGTGGTGGTCTTGCCATTGGTGCCAGTCACGCCGGCGACTTTGAGATCTTTCCACGGATGACCGGCTAATGTGGAAGCCAGCGTGGAAAGCGCCGCGCGACTATCAGGCACGTGGAGCCAAGTCGCGGCAGCGGAATAGTCCGCAGGCGGCGCAGATTCCGCGAGGATGGCCGTGGCACCGGCGGCGAGCGCGTCGTTGATGAAACGGTGGCCATCGATGGATGTGCCTCGAATGGCGGCAAAAATCATGCCCGGCGTCACTTCACGCGAAGAGGCGGTGATTGCATGGATGTCCGCATCCAACGATCCGGCGACCGTAACACGTGAAATGCAGGAAACTAGATCGCGGAGAATCATCTGGAAGCAGTGGCAAGCGGAGGTGGAACGATTTCGGTGGGTTGCAAATTCATATAAGCTGCAACACGGGTGGCGATTTTTCGATAGATCGGTGCTGCAATCGTTCCACCGTAACGGGTGACCTTATGAGTGTGAGGATCATCCACCACGACCAAACAAACGAACGCGGGATTCTGCGAAGGCATCATGCCGACGAAGGAAACAATATAGGTGCCTTCCAGATAGCCGCCCTTGGGGTTGTGCTTTTGAACGGTGCCGGTCTTGCCCGCTGATTTGAATCCAGCCACGGCGGCCTGGGTGGCGGTGCCTCCCTTTTCAATCACCTTTTCCAAAGCCGTCCTCATCTGGGCGGCGGACTTTGCGGAGATCACCCGGTTGACCACCTCGGGTTTATAACTTTCCACCACCGTTCCATCGTTCGCGACGAGCGACTTGACGATGTGGGGTTTACGGAGCTGGCCATCACTGGCGATCGCCGAATATGCGCAGGCTAGCTGCAGCGGAGTGACGTTGGTGGCGTAGCCGAAACAGGCACGGGAGAAATCGACGGGATTGCCGGTATTGCGGGCGATTCCCGAGCTTTCACCGCTCAACTGGATGCCGGTCTTGCGGCCGAATCCATACTTGTGGAGGTAGTCGTAAAATCGATCAGAACCTAACTGCCGACCGATCTTGTAGGTGCCGATGTTGTTGGAATGCTGGAGCACTCCTTCGAATGAAAGCTGGCCGGCGGGATGGTCATCCTTCAGGATGACCGCTCCGTCCTGATAGTATCCGTTATGGCAGAAGATGGAGGTGACCGGGGTGACGAGACCATCGTTGAGCGCGCCGGAGGTGGCTACGATCTTGATGGTGGAGCCCGGTTCATAAATCGCCTGCGTCACATAGTTGTATCCGTTTTCGGCGATGTTCTCCTTGTGGTTGAGATCGAAGGTGGGACGGCTGGCCATGCCGAGGATCTCACCGGTTTTCGGATCCATCAGAATCACGCCGCCGCGGACGGATTCGAACTCGGCCAGTCCGGCATCCAGTTCCTCTTCGACAATGGCCTGGATACCCATGTCGATGGTGAGCTGCACGTTGAGCCCCGCACGCGGCGGACGAAGACTGGCAGCGGTGCCTGGAACGACCAGCCCACGGGCGTCGCGGCAGTGTTCACGCGATCCGTCACGGCCTGCTAGAAATTCTTCCATCGCGATTTCGATCCCGAAGCGGCCCTGCACCGTGGTGTGGGTTTTGCCTTCGTCGTCGGTTTCCTCGACCTCGCCGGTGAAGCCCGTGAGGTGGGTCGCGAGGTTCGGCGCGGTGTACCAACGCTTGATGGAGTTTTCAAATTCGAAACCCTGAATCCAGTGATTGTCGATCTCGTCCCGGACGCGGTCCGCGACGTCTTCCGGCAGATCTTTTGCGATCGGGAACCACTTGCCTTTGCTATTCTCGATCTTGTCGCGCAGCTCCTCGCGGCGCATGCCGAGCGGCCGTGAGAGAACGCCCATGGCGTAGGCGAGGTGCTTCTGAACGAGCACATCCGCCTTCTCATTGGCTAACAATTCACCACGTATCGCGTTGATCCGGCGGCGCTGCTTGGTCGCGTCCAGCTTTTCCCAACCGGGCTCCGCGCTTGCCTGCTCGTAGGCGAGTCCGTAGGCGGCGAGCTTCGGATCATACAAGTGGTTCTTGTCGATGAACACCGTGGAAACCGGAATACTCTTCGCCAGCGGCTCCTCGCGGCGATCCACGATCATGCCCCGCAGGGCGGGCAGTTTCTCAACGCGGTGGAAAGCCTTGCGCGAGCTTTCCGCATAGCGCTTGCGATCCACTAACTGAATCTGGATCAACCGGGCCGAAAGCGTGCTGAGCCCGACCACCAGGATCGAGCACAGGACAACGCAGCGGGATTGAAAAGCAGATTTCACGGGCTAGGGCTCGGTGGAGGCGACGCTGTGGCGGTTGGTGATAGATGGATCAATGTTTTCCACTGCGCCCATCGGAATCGGGCGCAGGGTGGATCCGTTGTCTTCGATTTGTTTGCGGATGACGAAACGGTTCAGGAGCTGGTCCATCCGCATTTCCGTGGTGCGGATGTCGAGCCGGTATTGTTCGACGCGGCGATCGATCGCATCGATCTCGCGGGTGATGGAAACCTGGCGGTTCTTGTAGTAGGCGTGAAGCACGCCACCACCCGCGACGATCACCGCGGCGAGGATCACCGAGAAAAAGATCGACATGGACGGACGGGATTCGTTGCGGCGGCGGTTCATGGCTTCAGGTCCAAAAGCTGGGCAACCCGCAGTTTTGCACTGCGGGCTCGCGGGTTCAGGGATGTTTCCTCGGCGGTGGGAATGATGGCTTTTCTCGCCAGCAGCCGGAATTGATAGTCCGGATTGGGCCGGGGTTCCGGCCACCCCGGGTCATCGAGGAATTCGGTAGAGCGGTGTTTTAAAAACCGCTTCACCATCCGGTCCTCCAGACTGTGGAAAGTGATAATGAGCAGACGTCCGCCGGGTTTCAAAACGGAAGGCACGGCTGCGAGGGCGGTGGCGAGCGATTCAAGTTCCTCGTTCACCGCCATGCGGATGGCTTGGAAAGTCTTGGTCGCCGGATGTGTCCGGCCGTGGCGGCCGATTGTTTTTTCGATGAAATCCGCGAGATCGAGCGTAGTGACGAAAGGCTTGATGGCGCGCTGTCTGACAATCGCTCCAGCGATGCGACGGGCTTTGGACTCCTCGCCGTATTCGAAAAGAACTCTAACGATGTCCGCTTCTGGCCACCCATTCACGATGTCTGCTGCGGTGCGAGGGCTGGAGGGTCCCATCCGCATGTCAAGCGGGCCTTCGCGCATGAACGAAAATCCGCGAACCGCGGAATCGAGCTGGCGGGAAGACACCCCGAGATCCAAAAGAAGACCATCGGCCTTTTCCCCCTGTTGGATCCCGGGGATCTCCTGGATCTGTGAGAAGTTGCCTTCCCAAGTGGAGAATCGTTCGCCGAACGCAGCCAAGCGCGAGCGCGCGTGGGCGAGTGCTTCCGGATCGCGGTCAACACCCAACACGCGTGCGCCGGCCTTGAGAAAAATCTCGCTGTGGCCGCCACCGCCGAGGGTGCCGTCGATGATGAACTTGTCGGAAGCCGCACCCATCCACTCGGCAGTCTCGACTGGAAAAACCGGGAGATGATAGCCGCCGGGAGCGATGGGCGCTTCGGAGAAATCGACGGGAGCCTGTGCTGACAACCAGCCAGGAGCAGCACAGGCATCCGTTTTTTCGACAAAACCTTGTGCTGTCCCGAGCGCATGGTCTTGCTTTGATAGAAAATCTGTCGATGGCCGCGCCGCAAACACACTACTATCAGCAGCGCGCACCATCGTTTCAAATAGCGAGTGGAGTACAGTCCCGAAAAGCTCCAGTCGCCCAGCCATAAAAGTCACCAGACCCCGCACCGACAACCAGCCAGGAGCAGTGCGGGAATCTGTTTGATCGGCAAAACCTTGTGCTGTCCCGAGCGCATGGAGTTGCTTTTGATAGAAAATTTGCGATGGCCGCACTGACAACCAGCCAGGAGCAGTGCGGCACATCGTTTCAAAAAGCGCGAGAAGCTCTGTCCCGAGAGACTTCGTGCGCCCAGCCATGAAAGTAACGGGACGCCGCACCGACAACCAGCCAGGAGCAGTGCGGACGTCCGTTTGATCGGCAAAACCTTGTGCTGTCCCGAGCGCATGGATTTGCTTTTGATAGAAAATTTGCGATGGCCGCACTGACAACCAGCCAGGAGCAGTGCGGCACATCGTTTCAAAAAGCGCGAGAAGCTCTGTCCCGAGAGACTTCGTGCGCCCAGCCATGAAAGTGACCGGACCCCGCCCCGACAACCAGCCAGGAGCGGTGCGGGAATCCGTTAGCGACGATGCGTGGGTTCCTGTCCCGAGGAATTCCGCGCATCCATATGAAAAGAGTCCCAACCCTGGCGCCTGCGCGAGAGCGGCCGGAGCCGCCGTATTGCGGACCGCGTCAAGTGCCAGAGTTGGTTGGGTGAACAACATTGCTGCTGTTGGGTGTGGTGGGTGAGTGGGAAAGTTAGAAAATGCCGAGGTCGTCTGCTTCGACCGGGCGGGACTCAATGGCGAGCACCTTGTCGAAATTGCTTCTGCTCCAGACCTCGAAGTGGTTGCCACGACCGGCGAGAACCACATCGGACTCGGCGGCGATGCCGGCCGTTTCGCTGATATCTTTCGGAACGAGCAATTTGCCCTGATCGTTCAGAGTGACTTCTTTGCAGAGCATCGCCAATTTACCGAGGAGGAAATTTTGCTCAGCAGGGGTCTTATTGCTGTTTTTGATCAGGGAGACTTTTTCCATGTAGGCCTCCTCACTGAGCACTTTGACGACTGGCATCTCATGCCTGGAGGAAAACTGGAGAAACAGCGGCGAATTCGCCTCAGGACGCCAAGCAGTCGGGATGGAAACCCGGAACTTCGGGTCCATCTTGTAAGAGTGGAAACTCTTATATTTTTGGTCGTCTGTGATCATTGGCGTGGCTGACCGTCGCGTCAGCAATAAATGGATACACTGAAACACACTCGGCTTTCAAGAATAAATAAGGAAAATCATAATAATTTTTCAATACACTGAAAATCAATGATTTAGGCAGCCAAAGCAGTTGTTAATTTTAAAAATATGACCCAGGAATTGGTAGGACGAGGGCAATCACGCCTTAAAATAAACTAGAAAACGAGTCAAAATTCCCAAATTTTTATCAAATTTAGAGACGGTGTACTTCAAACCAGATTTTTGAAGGTAAGTGTACTTCGCTTCAGGAAGAAGCGCCCCGAAGGCAACCTAGGCCCGCAAAACTCGATCCCCCCCACTCAGAAAGAATTTCCTCGAATGGTGTGCAGGAGCCGGGCGTATTGGAGAAACCTATGTCAGCCAGACTTTCGTTGATTTCTTTCGCACTCGCCGCCCAACTGTCCGGAAAGCCATTTTCAACACCCACGGCGCACGGCTGGGAGAAGGCCAAAAGTAGCGGACACTCGGTGTCGCGTATCATACAGATTGGCGGACGGTGGTGAACGTGGATGAGCCGTCTCGGGGCAACGACAGCCGGGCATGGCCATCCGTCAAACTGAGCTTTACTGACTACTGGCGTGGTTTCAGAGCGTCCGCGACTCGCCGGGTTTAATCGTTAGATCAATCACCTTCTCGCCGATGCGGACCTTACAATTGGTTCCGGTGATGCTGCGGATGACGGCTGATTTCACTTTCCCTCCTTCCCACTTGATATCCACCTCGAAACCACCGCGCGCGCGAAGGCCGGATACACTGCCGTCTGGCCAAGCCGAAGGAAGCGCCGGGAGCAGATGGATTTCTCCGAGGTGACTCTGCACCAGCATTTCCGCCACGCCGGCGGTGAAGCCGAAGTTTCCATCGATCTGGAACGGCGGGTGGGCGTCAAAAAGATTCGGATAGACGCCGCCACCGCCGCTGTATCGGACGCCGTCGAACTCGCCGACAGGACGCTCCAGGTTTTTGATCAGGATGAGCGCGTGGTCGCCGTCGCGGAAGCGTGCCCAGAAATTGATCTTCCATGCGAGAGACCAACCGGTGCCGTCGTCGCCACGGATCTCAAGCGAGCGGCGCGCGGCGGCGAAGAGCTCCGGGGTCTCAGGCGTGATCTGTTTCCCCGGATGGACCCCGAAAAGGTGAGACGTGTGGCGGTGGTGGACATCGGTTTCCATGAAATCCGCGAACCATTCCTGAAGCTGGCCCCGCGCGCCGATTTTTAACGGATAGAGTTTCGCACGGGCGGCTTCGAGTTTTGCGACAAACTCCGGATTGCTACCGAGTATTTTTCCGGTGGCGATGCAGTTGGTGAAGAGATCCCAGATGATCTCCATGTCCATTGTGCTCGCCATGCTGACGGAGCCTTTTTTCCCATCAGGTCCGGTAAAGGAGTTCTCCGGCGAGGTGGAGGGCGACGTGACGAGGTGCCCTTTGCCATCGTCGATCAGCCAATCCAGATAGAATTCGGCTGCTCCCTTCATGAGCGGCCAGGCGCGATTCTTCAGGAAATCGCGATCGCCGGTGAAGGCATAGTGTTCCCACAAATGTTGGGAAAGCCACGCGCTGCTCATGCACCAGTTAGCCCACATTGGATCGCCGTCGCCGTAATTTCCGACGGGCGCGGTTTGCCGCCAGAGGTCGGCGTTATGATGGGAAACCCAGCCGTGCGCGCCGTAATTCACCTCGGCGGTCTTGCGACCGTTCACTGCCAGACCGTCGATGAGATCGAAAAGCGGCTCGTGGCACTCGCTGAGATTGGTGACTTCAGCAGGCCAGTAGTTCATCTGGGTGTTGATGTTGATTGTCCAGTTCGAGCTCCACGGCGGACGCAGCGATTCGTTCCAGATGCCCTGCAGGTTCGCAGGTTGGCCACCGGGCCGTGAGCAGGAAATCAGCAGATAGCGGCCGTAGTTGAACAGCAGCGCCGACAACCCGGGGTCCGGCTCGCCTCTCGCCTGGCGGACGAGCCGCGCATCCGTCGTCAGGTTTTCCGCACCGGAGGAATGACCAAGATCGAGAGATACGCGGCGGTAAAGCTTCTGATAGTCCGCGAGGTGGCGGGCGAGAAGTTCCTCGTAGGAATGCGCCTGCGCGGCCTTGAGCGGACGGATGGATTCAGTCGTGGCATCGCGACCTTCGCGGCCCGGTGATTTGTCATAGCCGTTGAAACTCGTGCCGGCCGAGAGCAGTAGGGTGACGGAATCGGCTGCATTGATCGTTAGATTTTTCCCATCGCAGGCGCTGGTGCCACCGGTCGTGAGGGCTTTCACCCGGACATCGGCGGTCATGCCCTCCCCTTGCGGCCCGTCCTCGTAGCGGATCGGGTCGTCCTTTTTAACATAGCTTGGTTCCGCGTGGGCCGGGGCTTTTCCACGGAGGACGAGCGTGTCCGTGCCCGCTGGTTCGGTGGTGAAATGAACCTGGCTGGTGAGAGCCGCGCTGAACGAAATTTTGCCCGGCTTGTCACAACTGATTCGGACGACGATGACCTGGTCAGGAAAACTGCTGAAAACCTCGCGGGTGAAAACCGCGTCGCCAACGCGATAACGAACGGTGGTCACTGCGCGATCGAGATCAAGATCGCGCGTGTATTCGGTGACAACACCATCGCCCGGGAATGAAATCTTCAACTCACCGAGCGGCAAATAAGACTGGTTGTAAGGGCCCTGCATTTTCTTACAGAGCGCCTCGGCTTCCTTGTAATTTCCCGCAGCCACTGCCTCGCGCACCTTGGGCAAAACCTCGCGGGCAGCGGGGTTGTTGAAATCCTTCGGGCCGCCGCTCCAGAACGTCGCCTCGTTGAGGGAAAGCTTTTCCGCCCGCGCATCGCCAAAAACCATTACCCCGAGGCGCCCGTTTCCCACAGGCAGCGCCTCGGTCCAGCGCTTCGCAGGCTCGGTATAATGCAGGGTATTTTCCGCAGCCTGAAGAATTCCTATCAGAAACAGCGGTGCAAAGAGGACGGCATAGGTTGATTTCACCCAATCAGCTGAACGGGCGGACCGTTCGGATTCAAGATGGAATTCGCAATGTCCACGATTATCCATACATCCCATGAATATACAGCGTAGGGCTGGTCAAACCACCACCTTGCGCTAAACTCCACCCATGTCTCTTGCAGCAGTGATTTTTGATTTTGACGGCGTGGTGATCGACTCGCATCACGCGCACGAGCGTTCGTGGTTCATGCTCGCCGCTGAAATCGGAAAATCGCTCACCCGCGAGCAATTCAATGCTACCTTCGGCCAGCGGAACGAAACGATCCTGCCGCTGCTAGGCTGGGCGGACGAAAGCGACAGCGTGCGCATCACGGAACTCGGCGACCGCAAGGAAGTGCTCTATCGGGAAATTCTCGCGAAAGAAGGCATCGAAGCGCTGCCCGGTGTCGTCGCTCTGTTGGAGGATTTGAAAAAAGCAGGCATCCCCACGGCAGTCGGCACTTCGGCGCAGCGCAAGAACATCGAATGCGCTTTCGATCTGCTAGGAATTGCCCACCTTTTCCAGGACGTCGCAGCATCGGAAGACGTCACCCGGGGCAAGCCGGACCCGGAGGTTTTTCTCAAGGCCGCCGCCAAGCTCGGTGCAAATCCCGCAGACTGTGTGGTCATCGAGGACGCGCACGCCGGCATTCGCGCCGCCCGGGCCGGCGGCATGAAATGCATCGGCGTCACCACCACCCACCCGGCGGAATCGTTCGCCGCCGAATCTCCTGACCGAATTGTGACCACCTTGGAAGTGCTTGATACTGATGCGTTAAGAGCACTCTGGTAACGCATCTTCAACATCCGCCGGGAGGGCGAAACCGGGGACCGATGGTGAAATCGGCGCAGGTTGTGATGCGGGATGCGTGGCCCCGAAATTCCGGTAGAGTATCCTTTAGGTCCGCCCATCCCATGAAAACCGCTGACGCCCCATCTCCGAGCTCTACCGATTCAGCAACAGTCGCCGGTCTCGGCTTCGAGCGAAATTTCTCGTCGCCCGGTGTTTCGCCATTCGATGAAATCGAATGGAGCAGGCGCACTGCGGAGATCACCGATGATCGCGGTAAGACGATGTTCCGTCAGGAAAACGTCGAGGTCCCTAAGGCGTGGAGCGAACTCGCCACCAAGATCGCCGTTTCGAAATATTTCTACGGTGATGCCACCATCAGCAACGATCCTAACAACGGCGGCCGCGAGCATTCCATCCGCCAACTCATCCACCGCGTCACCCGCACCATCACCGACTGGGGCGTGGCTGACGGCTACTTCGCCGACGAGGAAAGCGCTGAAAATTTCTACGGCGACCTCTCCTGGCTTTGCCTCCATCAGTTTGGCGCATTCAACTCACCCGTCTGGTTCAACGTCGGCCTCTACGACCAATATGGCGTCGGTGAGAATAGCGGTGAAGGAAACTGGTATTGGAATGCCGACGCCGGAAAAGCCAAACGCGCACCCGGGCAATATCACTATCCGCAGGCCAGCGCCTGCTTCATCCAGGGCGTCGAGGACAAGATGGAGGACGTCATGCGCCTCGCCTCGTCGGAAGCCATGCTTTTCAAATACGGCTCCGGCACCGGCTCCGATCTATCAACCCTGCGCTCCACCCGCGAGAAACTCTCTGGTGGCGGAAAACCCTCAGGGCCACTCTCATTTTTGCGCATCTACGATCAAGTCGCGAACGCTGTAAAATCCGGTGGAAAAACCCGCCGCGCGGCGAAGATGAACACGCTCAAGGACTGGCATCCGGACATCGAGGAATTCATCGAAGCCAAGACCATCGAGGAAAAGAAAGCCTGGGCACTCATCGAACAAGGCTACGACGGCTCCTACAACGGCGACGCCTACGGCTCCGTCATGTTTCAGAACGAAAATCTATCAATCCGCGCCAGCGATGAGTTCATGCAGGCCGCCGTGGATGACGGTGATTGGTGGACGCGCCGAGTGATCGATGGCGAGCCCTGCGAGAAAAAAAGCGCTCGCGACCTACTTCGAAAAATCTCGTTAGGAACCTGGACCTGCGGCGACCCCGGCATGCAGTTTGATTCCACCATCCACACCTGGCACACCTGCAAGGGCAGCGGCCGCCAGCATTCCACCAATCCCTGCTCCGAGTATCTTTTCCTCAACGACACCGCCTGTAACCTCGCCTCGCTCAACCTCGTTAGATTCAGGAAAAGCGATGGCTCTTTCGACGTCAGACGTTTCAAGCACGCCGTCCGGCTCTTCATCGTCGCGCAGGAAATCCTCGTGGACCGCGCCAGCTACCCCACCCAGCCGATCGCGGAAAATTCCCACGCCTTCCGCACGCTCGGCCTCGGATTTGCCAACCTCGGCGCACTCATCATGAGCCGCGGACTTGGCTACGATTCGGACGAAGGACGCGCCCTCGCCGGCTCCATCACCGCACTCATGACCGGCCACGCCTATCAGGTGAGTGCCGAGCTCGCTGCTATCACCGGACCATTTCCATCCTACAAAGACTCCCGCTACGGCACGGTGAAAAGCCCGCCCTCCCCATCGAACGAGCCCTCCATGCTCGACGTCATTTCCCGCCACCGCGATCTCGCCTATCATCTTTCCGGAAACGCCGACTGCCAACCCATCATCGAAGCCGCACGCAACGCTTGGGACCGCGCGCTCGATGCCGGACGCAGCCACGGATACCGGAATGCGCAGGTCACCGTGCTCGCGCCCACCGGCACCATCGGATTTCTAATGGACTGCGATACCACCGGCATCGAACCGGACATCGCACTGGTGAAATACAAACTCCTCGCCGGCGGTGGCATGTTGAAGATCGTCAACCAGACCGTCCCGCCCGCGCTCAAGCGCCTCGGCTACAGCGATGATCAGAATGCCGCCATTCTCCAGCACATCGAAAAATGGGATACTATCGAAGACGTCACGGATGACGAAACCAGACAAGTCATCCACAGCGGACTAAAGCCCGAGCACCTGCCGATTTTCGACTGCGCCTTCAAGCCCTACAAAGGCACCCGCAGCCTGCATTACCGTGGCCACTTGCTCATGATGGCCGCAGCGCAGCCATTTCTATCAGGAGCCATTTCAAAAACCGTCAACCTCCCGGAAAACGCCACCGTCGAGGATATCATGCAGACTTACATCGAGGCGTGGCAGCTCGGTTTGAAGGCGGTCGCGATCTATCGGGATAGCTCGAAACGTTCGGCTCCCCTCAATACGAAAAAAACCTCGGACATGGGTGGCAGTGGACAAGTGGCCGATGACTTCGCCACCCAGCTCGCGAAACTAGCCGCAGAAAACGAATCTCTCCGCGACCAGCTCGACAGCCGCTCGCGCCGCACTCTTCCCGACACTCGCATGTCGCTGACGCACAAGTTCGAGATCGCCGGGCACGAAGGCTACATCACCGTCGGACTCTATCAGGATGGCCAGCCGGGCGAGCTTTTTGTCCAAATGTCCAAGGAAGGTAGCACCCTCGGCGGTCTAATGGACACAGTCGCCACGCTCACCTCCATCGCCTTGCAATACGGCGTGCCACTCGAACAGATGGTGAACAAGTTCGCCTATCAACGTTACGAACCCAGCGGCTTCACTTCCAATCCCGACATCCGCTCCGCTTACAGCATCACCGATTACGTTTTCCGCTGGATCGGCTGCCAGTTCATCCAAGGCTACCGCAAGGCGACCTCGCCAGATTCGGAACAGACCGAGCTTCCCATGCCCGAGCTGCCGGAAATGGAAAAGCGCGCCATCAACCGCCCCGTGCCCGAACTCAGCGTAGTAGATCACCCCCCTCACGCCGCCGCCCGCGTCCAGACCGCACTCGGCACCGCCTACATGGGCATCACCTGCTCGAACTGTGGCTCTGACAAGGTCATCCGCGCCGGTGCCTGCGGCGTCTGCACCCAATGCGGCACCAGCCAAGGGTGCAGTTGAAGAAGTTGATAGTCGATGGTTGAAAGTTGATAGTTAGAAAAGATACCAAATTCATGAATACCCATTCCATCCCCGCCAACGAACTGCCACCCATCATTCAGGGAGGCATGGGCGTCGGCGTATCGGGCTGGCGCCTTGCACGTGCCGTCTCCCTCGCAGGACAACTCGGTGTTGTATCAGGCACCATGCTGGACGTTGTCATCGTGCGCACGCTCCAGCTCGGCGATGAAGGCGGTCACATCCGCCGCGCCTTGGAACAGTTCCCGTTTCCGGCAATGGCGGAGCGCATGGTGAAGCGCTATTTCGTCGATGGCGGAATCGCCCCGGACGCAGCTTTTCGCTCCACGCCGATGATGGCGTATCCGCCCACGACTCCGTCTTTGGAGCTCTCAGTTCTAGCAAGTTTCGTTTCCATCTGGCTCGCGAAGGAAGGACACGATGGCGTCGTCGGACTCAATCTGTTGGAAAAAAGCCAGCTCCCGACCATGTCCGCGCTTTACGGCGCGATGCTCGCCGGTGTCGATGCCGTGCTCATGGGCGCAGGCATTCCCCGCCAGATTCCCGGCATCCTCGACAAGCTCGCAGAGGGCAAAACCGCCGAACTCCGCCTCGACGTCACCGGCGCGGACCGGACCATCATCGTCGAGTTCGATCCCGAAAAATTCTGTAATGAACCGCCGCACCTTCTGAAGCGCCCCCTTTTCCTCGCCATCGTTTCCTCACCCGTTCTGGCAGAAAACCTCCGCCGCAAGGCATCCGGAAAAGTTGATGGCTTCGTCGTCGAAGCATCGATCGCCGGCGGCCACAACGCGCCACCACGCGGACCGATGCAGCTCAGCGAAAAAGGCGAGCCCATCTACGGCCCACGCGATGCGATCGACGTCTCGAAATTCCGCGAGATCGGACTGCCCTTTTGGCTCGCCGGCGGGTATGGATTGCAGGGGAAACTCCGCGAAGCACAAGCAGAGGGAGCCATGGGCGTCCAGGTCGGCACCGTCTTCGCCCTGAGTGATGAATCCGGATTCGACCCCAAGCTCAAGGCCGAGCTCATCGACGCCATTCGCCGCAATGATCTCGATGTTTTCACGAACGCTTCCGCCTCGCCTACCGGATTTCCCTTCAAAGTCGCCCAGCTCCCCAGCACACTCTCAAACCCTCAGGTTTACGACCACCGCGAGCGAGTCTGCGATCTCGGCGTGCTACGTGAAACCTACATGAAAGAAGATGGCTCGGTCGGCTTCCGCTGCTCCGCAGAACCCGTCGGAATCTACACCTCGAAAGGTGGCGGCATCTCCCACACTAACGGTTCCGTCTGTCTATGCAATTCGTTAGGTGCTTCCATCGGCCTCGCCCAGCGACGCTCAGACGGCACCACCGAGCCCCCCATCATCACTCTCGGCGACGATCTCGACAGCATCCGCGCCATGCTCCCCGATGATGGCACCGGATACTCTGCGAAGAAAGTGATCGAGGCACTTCTGGCCTGATTCCCTTCGCCCGCCAGTTCAGCCCGAAATCCGAAGTAGGGTGATTTCCGGATTAGTCCACCGACGGATGGGCGAACACGAAGACCATCGATGCTTTCTGAAAAGGGGCCGGTGTCAGCCCGGACTTAAGACCTTGTTTCGAAACACTTCCGGCACGAAGCTGCTATCAGTCGCCTCATCCACGGCGAGCTGGATTTGGAACTCCATCACCGCCTTGGAAATTGGGTTCTGATAGCCCGTCAGGCTTTCCACCGCGGCGGCGAGCGGGGTCATCGCGGCGGTGCGGACGAGTCGATAGATTTTCACCGCGAGTGCCTCCGCGGCACCGGGGGTCAGCAAGGTTGGGAGCAGATTTTCCAGCGGCGTAAAATCCGTTTCTGCGAGGACGATACCCTTGCGTTTGCACAGAGCGCGGAGCAGAGCGAAGGACTCGGCGGCAGTGCCGGTGGGAAAAATCGGGATCTTCACATCGACCCGGCCCGGCCGTTTTAAATCGACCTCGATCAGGTCGGGGCGGCTGGAGGCGAGCACCCAGATGATGCGGCCACGGTTCTCGGAGCGGCTCATTTCCTGGGCGATCATCGAGTAAATCCGGCCGGATAGCCCTGAGTCATTCGAACCAGAATCACGTTTGCCGAGTGTCTGATCTGCCTCGTCGATGAAAACGTAACAGCGGGTGAGCGCTTGGAGCAGGCGAAAAATTTTCTCCAGATTGCCCTCGGTGGTGCCGACCCATTTGTCGCGGAAATTTTTCAATTTCACCACTGGCACGCCCGCCTCGCCGCTGAGGCATTCTACCAGATAGGTCTTGCCGGTGCCGACTGGGCCGCAGATCAAGTAGCCCATGGGCAGGGCTTGGAGGTCGCCTTTTTCCCAGAGGGTGAGATCCTGCCGCAGCCAAGCTTTCAGACCGTCCTGGCCTTGTAAGTCATCGAGGGTTTTCTTGGATTGGATGAACTCGATGAGGTCTTGGCACTCGGCCTCGACGAGTTGTTTTTTGAGCTGTACGAGGTCGGCGGGCTGGAGCGGTTCGGCACGATATTCCTTGAGCTTGAGGAGGCTGTCGATGGCGTTGAGTGTCGCACCGTTGAGTTGATCTGCTAGCGGGGTGAGGTCGGAGGAGAAGGCGGCGAGGGCTTTCGGGTGATCCTTCGCGAGAAAGCCGACTGCGTCCCGGATGCCGGCGGCGGTGGGCAGCGGCACTTTGATTTTGGTGGCCCGCGGATTACCTGTTAGCAAAGGGTGCAGATCGTTCAGATTTTCGGTGAGCAAGCAGGTGGCCAGCGAGTAGTCCGCCAGCAGCGGGTCATCGGCCCAGTCGCGGATCAGCAGGGCGAGAGAGTTGAGATCGTAATTGGCCATTCCCGGCACAGCGGGCGCAAGGAGGTGGGCAGCCCTAACAATACAGCCGGTCTGGAGGCGCGGCTTGCCGAGGCGGGCTAGATTCGCGGCGTAGCGGAAATAACGGGTGAGGGTCTCGACCGCCGGCCGCGGTGCTTTGGGGAGTTCGAGGTTTTCCTTGAAGGCGGGCCATTGGGTGAAAATTTCGCCGCCTTTTTCCACCCGAATGCCGTTGCCGATGTCGTAGCTCAAGACCACATCGAAGCGCGGCAGAAGCACGCCTAGCAGGAAATCCGAGAGCGAGCCGAGACGCGTTTTCTCCAAGGGCAACAGAAACCGATCATTCACATTGCCATGCAGGATGAACTGGGTGGCGGCGTTCGATTCATACGAGGCTGCAAGTTCTTGTGACCAGTCGGGGAGCATGGGTGGCGGGTGGGTGGTCACGCTTTCAGGGCATAAGTTTCGTCGATGGCGGCGATGCTGGCGCCGCTGTCGCCATAGACGCTGTCGTCGAGGAGCTGGCTGACGAGGTCGATGTTGGTGGAAATGGTTTCGGTTTTCCCGCGCATTCCGGTGTTTTCCATGGCGAGATCCACCTGCGCCTCGATGCGGGTGAGGTCGCTTTGGATTTCCTCCATCGTCTGTGCCCGGCGACTGAGGTTTTCCTTGCGCTGCTGGAGGATTTTCCAAGTTGCTGTCTTGGATTCCTTGAGCGATGGCGAAATTTTCGCGGAGCTTAGGTCGGCTTGGATAATGTCGATCTGGTGTTGGAGGTCGCGTTCGTCGCTGGGGGTTTCGAGGGTTGCGATGTTCTGTTGGGCGACGAGGAGTTTCAGATAGAGCCAGGAGATTTTGTGAAGCGCTTCAGCGTTGGACTCAACGGTGAATTCGTCGCTCTGGTTGTCATGATGAAGCTGGAGAATGCGGGCGCATTTTTTCTCCAAAGCCGCGAGTTGCTGGCGGCGTGGCGGGATGAGGGAGGTGACGAGAGCCTGCCGCTGCTCCTCGACCGTGCCTTGTTGGAGGACGATGTTTTCCGCATCAACCACATTGCGAAAACGCTCGCTAGTCGTGAGAGTGTAGAGGTAGAGCGTCTCGGCGGCGGCAGCGGCTAACCAGAAACCTTCGTGGCCGAAGCCTAGCAGAGTCAGGCCGCTGAGGACGATGACGTTAAGGGGCAACCGGCCGAAGCCGGGGATTTCCGGTCGCGCCCAGAAGGCGGCTTTGAGGTAGTGCCACATCGAAGAGGTTGAGAGTTTGGGGTTGAGGGTTAAGAATCGCGTTTCGGTGGGGTGATTTGACTCTCAACATTCATCTCTCAACTCTCAACATTCTATTGAGTAAGGGGTCCCATGGATTTCGGGGCGGATTCGGTCACGGGGGCGGTGGTGCCTTCGAGGGTGATGCCTTCCTTGGCGGCGAAATCGGCGAGAGCTTGTTCCTCCAGTGCACGTTGCTCGGTTTCCTTCATCACCACGCCGCTGGTATCGAGGGAGTCCTTGGCGACGCGGGCGCGGCCGGAAGCTTTCTCGCGCTCTTCCTCGACCATGTCGTGGAGGCGACCGAGGGTGTCGCCAGCGCCGCCGATTTCGGAGATCATGCCGCTGGCCATTTCTGTGAGTTCGGCGGTGGCTTTTTTGATTTTGAGATCGCTGAGTGAGTATTTGAGGTCCTCGATTTTTTTCTGGGCGGCTTTGATTGAGACATCGCGGGCGCGGATGAGTTCCTTGTAGGTTTTCTCCGCCTCACCGAGTTGGGCGGTGTTTTCCTGGAGTTCGCGTTGGACGGTTTGCAGGCGCATGGCGTATTGGCCGGCGGCCTCCTTGTTGCCGGCGCGGAGTTGGGCTCCGGTTTTGGCGCGGAGATCGCGCTCCTCGGTTTCGAGGCGTTTGACTTGACCGATGAGCCGTTCGCAAAGCCCGGCATGGGCGGCGAGGCCTTGGTTGTAGTTCGCAATTTGCTTGCGGATGTTTTCCTGCTCGACCTCCAGCAGGGCCTCGGGGTTCTGTTTTTCAAGACCGCTGATGAAGAGACTGAGGAAGCCTTTGAAGAGGTTGGCGATACGGTTGAACATGGGGGTGAATGGTTGGCTGGTTAATACTTTTCGCTTGAAGAGCTCGGTTAAAGGAAAAACGGTTTGAGGGCTATATTCAACGAGTCACCGCGAGCCCTGATTGCGCTGCCAGATGGCGAGGAGGTTGTTGATGACATCGGCCTTGGGCGGCTCGCAAACACTGGCAATGTCCACTAGGAGGCCGGATTTCTGGTAGAGCGTGAAAGGGCTTTCAGGAAATTTGATGGGTACGGCGGGGTTGCCTGGGCGGAAGCCGTGGTTAAGGGCGGCACGCTGGATCGGATCAGTGAGGAGGAAATCGAGGAATTTGCCAGCAGCGAGGCGTTGGTCGCTGCTGCTCCACGGAGCGTCGATGATGTAATAGGGGTGATCGCTCCACATGTTCTGCTTCGGATAGGCGACGCGGAGTTCGCCCCAGCGGCCCTCGGCGTTTTTCAGGTAGTCAACGACGACATTTTCATAAACGAAGAGGCCGTCATAGCTGGAGGGACCGCGCAGGACCATGTCGCGCATCATGTTGCCGGTGCTGTTGCTGAGGCCGGTGACGCCGCTTTCCAGCGTATTCATCCAACTTTGGAAGGCCGGGTTGAGAATGTCCTTGAGGACAAGGCCGCGGTTTTTTTTGTGAAACTCGTAGGCCATAAGTGTGAGCGTCTGGAGGCCGCTGTTGGATTCGTTCGGGTGGGTGTGGCCGAATTTAAAAACGCCCCACTCGGGTTTCTGGGCGATAGCATCCCAGCCACCCGGTTCGCGCAGGGCACTGCCGACGGCGTCGAAACTGACGCTGCCGTATTTCGCGATGAACGCATCATAGCGCTCGGCCCAGAACACGAACACCATCGGACTGAGCGCGAGTTGGTCCTGCCGGACGAAGGGCTTGTTCGTATTATATTTGATGGACCATTCTTGGACAAAAATATCGGTGTAGAGGGCACTGGCCGGACTCCAAACTTGGATCCGCTGGTCCCCTGCGAGTAGGGCTTGGGCACCTTCGAGCGAACCCATTTTGATCAGGTTGATAGAAATGCGGGAGCCGTCCTTGGTCTTGGCAAATTCGTCAGCCGCCCATTTCAGCCAACGCTCTTTTTCAGATCCGTAAGCGATGCCGATCTCGATGGTTTTGCCGGGAGGTAGCGGGGCGGAAACCACCGGATCGGGATTCGAGCCAGTGGGGGAGGTCGCTTGGCCGATGGGCTTCCTCGCAAACATCGCCCAGGCACCGTAGGCGCAGGCACCGATGAAGAGGAAGATGAACAGGCGTCCCAGCCAAGTGAGTTTCGGAGAATCAGACATGATAAAATGGAGGTGTGGGATGAAGCGTGCTTAGAAAAAGGTGGAGATGTCCTTGAAGACTTCGCGGATGTTTTCCTTGGTGCCTTTGTAATACTTGGCTTGCGTGGCGTTGGCGATTTTTTCCAGCACATCCTTCACCGCGTCCGCGCCGTAGCCGATGGTAAAAATGCGGATGTTACGAGTTTCGTTATCGGAACGGATTTTGCGAAGAAGCTGGTCGAGCGACTGCTTGCTATCCGTATCCGCGCCGTCGGTGAGGACGATGATGGCGGTGATCTTGTCGCGGCTCTCAGCGCGATGGTCCATTTCCTCCTGAAACGCGGCGGCGATGGCGTCGTAGAGCGCGGTGCCGCCGCTGGGGAATAGCCCGCTGATCTGGCGTTCGAAATTCTGGCGCTGGCCCTTCACCAAGATGGGGGTGCTTGTGCCAAGGACATTGTTGTTGAAAGGGAGCAGGGCGAACGAATCGCCGTCGTCGATTTTCTTGAGCAGCTCGATACCACCGAGGCGGGCGCTGCCGATTTTGTCATCCGACTGCATGCTGCCGGAAACATCGAACACCAAGGTCACGCGGGACCGCTTTTTGTTTTCCTGCCAAAGCCGCATCGTGGCGTCCATGACCTCGACGCCGGGCACTTCGAGCGTGGTCTGCGGCTCTTTTGGATTTACGCCGTGGGCAGCATCTAGCGGGGCGGTCAGCGGGATTTCCGGGAGGGCCGGGCGAAACCCGAACTCCAGCGCCCGCTGCTGCCGGGCCGGGTCGAGAAGAAACGCGATGTATTTTTTCGCGGCCGCTTTTTTTTCCGCCGTGACCCATGGCCGGTTGACGATACCGACTGGGTGATCGCTCCAGAATGTGCCTTCCTTCGGATAGATAGCCACCACCGGGAAGGGCAGTTGATATTTTGCGGAGTAGGACTCGGTCACCATATTTTCATAAAGCACCGCCGCGCTCAGGTATTCGGGGCCGTTCGCGAACATCTTCTTGCCGAAAAATCCGGTGGAACTCCCGTAATGCACCACCGACTTTTCGATCCCGGCTAGATAAGCGGCGGTTTGCGGTTTTTGCAAATCCTCTAACGTCAGCCCCGAGACCTTGCCCGTCGCCGCATAGACCTCGGCAAACAGCGAGATCAGGCCGCTGTTGCTGAACTGCGGGTGGGTGTGGCCAAACCGGAACTCCCCCCACTGCGGAAATCCGCGTGCGCCCCAGCCACCTTGGGTGCCAGCGAGTGCGAGAATATCACTCCAGCCGAGCGCTTTTTGTGGCCAACCAAGCGCTTCGGCCATCGGTTTCCACATCGCGATGACTACCGGGGACAGCAACAGATTTTCCGTCGGCCCGAGCAAATCCTGACCAGTCTTCGCCCGCGACTGTGCGTTGCCGAGCTTGATGAAGGCGGCGGAGGCGGGGCTAGTTAGATCGGCCTGGATGGTCTCGTTGAGGATCGAGTCCGCACATTCACCGGAGCCCAGCGGGATGGCATTCACAAAGATGGCTTTGCCCGATTCCGTCCGGTTCTTCGCGGCGTTAAACTCCGCAGTGACAACCTTGATCCACTCTTCTTTTTCGGAGCCATAAGTGAAAGTCAGTTGCAGGGCATCAGCAGGAACCCGCGTTTCCGCGGCGGCGGCGGAGGACTCACCGGAAACGGTGGACCGCTTGCTGCATCCGCAGACCAACAGGAGCGGTAGGACGAAAATCCGGAAGAAGCGCATAACTGGGAGGCTAGCGGCCCGCGCGGGCTTATCAATACGCATTTAAGATGATTGTTCGCATCAGGATTTATGGATTGTGGCGTGAGTGAAACGAGCAGCACCGGGGAGCAATACAGCGCCCATTCGAAGAAAAAAGTGATCGAGGCACTTCTGGCTTAGAGACAACTTCTTGGTTTCCGAAAGCCTGCGAGCCGTGCAAGCTTTCGTCCATGAACATCCTCGCCCCGAACCTGCTCATTCTCGCCTCCGCAGGTTCCGGCAAGACTTTCCAGTTGGGAAATCGGGTGATCGGACTGGTGGCGAAGGGGGTGGCTCCGGAAAAAATCGTCGCGCTCACATTCACCCGCAAGGCTGCCGGGGAATTCGCGGACTCAGTGCTCACAAAACTGGCAAAGGCGGCGAGCGAAGAACCAACTGCCGCCGGATTACGAAAAGATCTGAAGCTGCCGGATGCAGATTTCAGCGAGGCACTGGAAAAGGTCGTTAGAGCGTTACCACGATTCACCTTGGGAACAATGGACAGCTTCTTCTCGCGGGTCGTGCGGGGTTTCCAATACGAACTCGGACTGACCGGCGGAAAATTCGATCTACTCGAAGGCCCGCGCGCGGAAGCGGCAGCGGATGAAATTCTAGCAGCGATCCTCGGTGAGGCACTGGAAGGCAAGGACGGTGAGGAATTCCTTCATGCCTTCCGCCGGGCAACAATCGGCAAGGAATCGCAGGGCGTGCAGGAAGGCCTGCGCGATTTTGTGCAGGCGTGGCAGGGCCGCTATCGAACGAAACGCGATCTGGAATGGGGGCCGGAGTTTCTGGCAGGAGTGGATCGCACCGAGTGGGAAAAGCAGAAGCTCGCCCTATCAGCTAGCGCCGCACGTGGGCTCGACGGCATCGACTACACCGACAAGCGCCAGCGTGCGGCGTTGGAAAAAGTGATCGAAACACTGGTGAACCACACCATCGGCAGCGGTAGTCTCGGAGGTGCCAGCAGTCTGTTGGAAAGCATCATGAAGGCGGCAGCTACGCCCAACGGCCCGTTACACGTCAGGCTCTACAAAGAATTTGTGATCGCCGGACCCAGCGGCGATGCCCTGCGAGAAATGCTCAATCTCGCCGCGCGCTGCGAGATGGCGGCGGCCCTCACCCGCACCCGTGCGCTGCACGACGTCGTTTCGATTTACGACGCACTCTGCGAAACCAAACTGCGCCGGCGCGGGCTGCTCGGCTTCGATGACGTCAAGGTTCTAATGGGCCAGTGGGTGAGAAGCGAGGACGCCCGCCTGCGCCGTGAGGCCGTGGATTTCCGGCTCGACGCGCGTTTCGATCACTGGCTGCTAGACGAGTTCCAGGACACCAGCGGCTCGGACTGGACCGGGCTGCTGCCGCTCATCGATGAAGCAGCGGGCGATGGCGATGGCTCGGTTTTCATCGTGGGTGATAGAAAACAGGCCATCTACGCCTGGCGTGGCGGCGAGGTGGGATTGTTCGATGAGGTGATGGACCGCTACAAGGGCGGACTCGAAATCGAGCCTCTATCCGAATCTTGGCGCTCATGCCCGGAAGTTCTCTCGCTGGTAAACCAAGTCTGCGGTGATGTTACCACGTTGAAGGAGTTTTTCGGAAACGCTGCGGATCGCTGGGAATGGCAGGAACATTTCCCGGCGGAGCCGTTGAAAGCCGCAACAAAAAGCGGTGAGGCGCGGGTGGAGGTCGTCGAAGGAAAATGGGAAGAACGGCTGGTGCGGCTGGGTGATTTGTTAACGGAACTCGGCGTCGGTCAGCGCGCGATGACCTGCGGCGTGCTGGTGAGAAGTAATTCGAAGGTGCGGGAAATCGCCGATCATCTCCGCGCCTGCGGATTCGACGTGATCGAGGAAGGCCAGCGCGAGCCGGCGAAGGATCATCCGGTGGGGATCGCCCTCGGACATCTACTCAAATGGCTGGCCGATCCGGCGGACGCATTCGCTTGGGAGGTGGTGGAGATGTCCCCGCTGGCTGCAGGCCTTCGAGCGAAATTTGGCGAATTCTGGCAACAGATCTGGGAAGGACTGCTAGGCCGCGCATCAGAAACCGGCTTCGCCGGAATGATCGAGGAAGTGGTGGAACTCTGCTGGGCGGATTGGTCCGACTTCGGCCGCCGCCGCGCGGGCGATCTGATCATGACGCTTTCCAATCTCGATGCCCAAGGCGGCGCGACCGCCCGCGAGGCGGCGGACTGGGTAGATCGACTAACCGTTTCCCAAAGCCCCGGCGTTGCAGCCGTGCAGGTGATGACGATCCACAAGTCAAAAGGCCTCGGCTTCGACGTGGTGGTTCTGCCGGATGTGCCTAACGACAGCATCCCATCGGCGCTGCATTTCGACGTGGCGGAAGGCCCGGGCTGGATCACCGAGCCGCCGCCGAAATGGGCGCGCGAGCTTCTACCGGAAATGCGCGAGGCCGAGGAGAAATGGGGCGCGTCCCAACGCTACGAAGCGTTCTGCATGCTCTACGTGGCCCTCACCCGCTCGAAGCGCGGACTCCACGTTCTGCTAGAGCCACCGGCCAAAAGCCAGGATGCGGACAAGCCGTCGCTCGCCAATTGGCTGGCCACCTCCGTGGGATCGAACGGCGAACCCGGCATCATCTATCAAGTGGGCACGAGTGAATGGACCCACACCGTTTCCCCACTGGAGGAAAAAGCAAAACCCGGAAATCTCTCATCGCTCGGAAACGCCACTCCCCGCCGCGAACGCACGACGCCGAGCGGAAGCAAAAAGAAGGATGGAGCAGTCGCCCACTCGGCCAGCGGCATGGTTTTCGGCACGGAAGTCCACGCCGCGTTCGAGTTGGTCGAATGGGTGGACGACAACTCCCCTTCCCTTCCCACCAGTGACGCAGGCGAACTGGTCCGCTCGATTTTGAAAACCCCAGCGATCCGCGCTTTATTCGAACGAAGCGGAAAGAGTATCGAACTCCTCCGCGAGCAGCCAATCGATGCGACACTCGACGGCAAATGGCTGAGCGGCGTGATCGACCGGCTTCATCTCCACCGTGACTCCACCGGCGCTGTGACGTTAGTGCAAGTCATCGATTTCAAGACGGACGCCGTGGTTGAGATCGGGCAACTGGCGGAGCGCTACTCAGGACAAATGAACGCCTACCGTGAAGTGATAGGCCGCGCCTATCCGAAAGCACGAGTGGAATGTATCCTCCTTTCGACGAAGCTGCGGGACCTTATTCCTGTGTAATACAACCTAGTATCGCGTGAAATTCAAGGTGGGGGACTCCGAATGGCGTTTCGAAACGATCAACTATCTCAAAGCCCTCGTTGGCTGGACATGTGGGAAAGCAGGCGCTGGTTGAACTCGTCAGCCATGTTGTAGCCGAGGCGGCGGAGTTGCTGGTCAAGCGCAGCGATGGTGACCATGCGTGCGGTGTCGCGGCCCGGGCCGACGGGGATTTCCACGTGGACGACTTGCTGGCCGAGAATTTCGTAGGTTTTCTGCTGGAGGCCGACGCGGTCCACTTCGTTGAGGTCGGCCTGGGGCTTGAGAGTGATGACGAGATCGAGGCGCTTGTCCGGACGGATCGAGGCGAGACCGTAAAGGTTGGCGACGTTGATGATGCCGATGCCGCGGATTTCCATGTAGCCACGGGAGAGGTCGGGCGCGGTGGCCACGAGATCGCCGCCGACGTATTTAATGCGCACCATGTCATCGGCGACGAGCGAGGCACCGCGCTCTAGCAGGCCGATGGCGGTTTCGGATTTCCCGGAGCCACTCTTGCCGACGATGAGCACGCCGACGCCGCGCATGTCCACCATGCAGCCGTGGAGGGTGACACTGGGGGCGAATTCGTGCTCAAGGCGGATGGTGGCGGCGTTGAGGAAATTCATGGTGACCTGCGAGGTGCCGAAAACGGGGATGCCATGCTCCTTCGCCACTTCCATCAGATTCTCATCGAGCACCGAGCCGCGGGCGACGACGATGCACGGAATTTCCCGGTCGCACATCCGGCGGAAGCGATCCATGCGCATGACGTCGGGGAGTTTTTTGAGATACGAGAGTTCGGAGTTCCCGAGGACTTGGACGCGTTTGCGGGCGAAGTAGGAGAAAAAGCCAGCGAGCGCGAGGCCCGGGCGATTCATGGCGGGCTCGCTGATCGGGCGGTCGAAGCCCATTTTTTCACTCAACAAGGTCAGTCCGAGGGCTTCAGCGTGGGCATCGAAGAATTTCTCGACGGAGATGGAAGCGACGGTTTTGACGCGAGGAGGCATGGAGGTGACTCAAGCAGACTCGCCGCGCCACCGCACGCGTAGAATTCGGCGAAAGTGGGGAAGGAGTTGCGCCCGGGGCGGAACATGCTAAATCAGCCGCCACGAACCATGCCAAACTACGATTACGAATGTCAAAAATGCGGGAAACGCTTCGAGGTGTTTCAAAGCATGAATGATGCAAAGCTCACTGATTGCCCGCAGGAGGGCTGCGATGGCACGGTCAAACGCCTGCTCGGCACCGGTGGTGGCATCCTGTTCAAGGGCTCCGGCTTCTATCAAACCGACTACCGC
>JBBRYQ010000034.1:0-51135 GCA_038237425.1 Verrucomicrobiales bacterium | reverse complement strand
TCATGGCGTGTTTAGGTAATTTATTGATTTTGGATAGGCTGCGGAATCCTCGTGTTTTCGCGGTAGCCCACGGAAACCCTAGGCACGCCACCTCTCTTTTCCAAGGCCGCGCCCGCCACGAGCTTCAGCCATAAAATCTCGCTAAGATTATGAAGATCAGAGCAACTCCTAATCACTACGGATGGAACGCATTTGTCGCAGCGTTCGCTATGGTTGTGGTCTGCATACCTTTTCTTGAAGGAGCGATTTCCAGTGCAACCACGCCACAGAATTCTGTATCAGGGCAGATTCTAGCATGGTCATTCGTTCTTTTGCTTTTGCTTGCCGCTGGATACCTTGTCAGAGAATTCCTGATTCAGTTCTGGCGTTGGATTCGGCAGCGAACAGATCCACGCCAGTCTAAGGGAAAAACATTGCGATGATCAGCTCGTATACTCGCGAAGGGAAGGAAGTTGTCCATGACGAGATACTTATTTACCTTTATGACTGGCCAGCTAAGCGACGCCTCGATCTCAAAGTTTATGAGTGGGAGAAGCAGGCAAATAAGCAGCCCACACCTAAATCAAAAGAAGCCGAACAAGGCGCGGATGGCAACCCCCACTAGCCTCTCTGTTATCCATGTTTCCGCGTAGTTTTAACATCAACCCCGCGTCCAACGTTGGCTCCCGCTAGTGGGGTTGCCATCGCTATGACGGAAAACGTCACGATCTTCAGCAGCCTTGCCGAGACCACGGATGTTTATCGCGCTGGTGACGGCAGCCAGAGAGTTCAGATACAGGCCCGTCGGTCATTCTATCAGACCATGGAAAGCACGGGAGCCTTTGTCAGCTTCTGCCTCATTTCCCCGACGATCATTCCAGACACCAGACCGCTGCCGAAGCCGAGGACGTGACCTAGCACATCCGTATTCGATCCCGGACTACCGCTGCCGAGCCATCCCAACAAAACGAACCCAGCCATCACCGGTGCGGCGACCTTGGCCCATGATGTCCGAGAGCGGAGGCGCAGCGAGGTGGAAAATCCGAGGCCCGTCAGGATGCCCAGCGCACCGAAGACCGCAGTGGAGGCACCGATGGATTCAAATGCCCCAGGATAGGTGAGCAGTGAGGTGAGAATATTTCCCATCGTTCCGCAGCCCAGGATAAGCAGCCATCCGCGCAGCGGGCCGATGGAGCGGGAAACGAGGGTGCCAAAGACTGCGCCGCTGAGCAGGTTGCCCGTGAGGTGCTGGACGTCGGCATGGAGGAAGAGCGCTGTAAATGGCCGCCACCACTGATGGTGCGAGATGAGACCGATGCTTGATGAGGCGGCCCGCTCCGTCAGGCGCGGGTCCTCGCCTTGGAAGTAAAACACCACCATGAGGCAGCTCATCCAGATCAGGAAGATGTCCCAACCGGCAGAGAAATGAAACGGATCGACCGGCTCGGGGCGGCTCTTCAAGCGGCGTTGTTCATCCTGCTCTCCGGCGTAGATTACCAGCTCCCGGACGATCTTTTCTGCGGCGACTGGCTCAGCATGGAGATTGAAATTTCCACCCTCCTCCGTGGCGGAAACCCAGCAGGCCTCACCCATGGCGAGGATCACCAGCCCGTGATCATGGGCTTCTCCCTGTGTTGCATATTGCCCGACGGTGGTGAGGTCATCCCACGGCACGGGTGCGGTTGAATCCGTATTTTCCATTAACTTTGATCAGGATCATATCCCGGAATTCCCGTGTCACACCTAAAAAGTATGAATCCTACGCGCGAAGATTGCTGCGCATGGAGCATTTTTGGGTTTTGATTTTTTAAAAAAAAGCTACACAGCGGCGTCTTTCACGATGTAGCGGAGTCTCGCTGGCTGATGAATCCAGCGATTTCCCTTGGTTGATTACCCCCCCAATCGCCAGTTTAATGATAGTTCTTCCCCATGGCAAACTGCCAGGCTTGCTGCTGTCAGCGAGTCTCCTGTTGTCGCTGCCCGCGCATGGCGCGTCGGGTTCTTGGGCGAATTCTGCCGGCGGCAGTTGGGCGAGTCCGGCGAACTGGTCGTTCGGGCTCACGGCCGATGGGGTTGGGGCCAACGCGGGCTTTAGCACCCTTAATCTCAGTAACGACGCGTTGGTGACGCTCGATGGCGCGAGGACGGTGGGAAAGCTCGTTTTTAGCGACACGAATCCATCGCACAACTGGTTGGTGACGAGCGGCAGTGGAGGCTCGCTCACCTTGGATGTGACCACGGGCATGCCGATGATTACCGTTTCTAACCAGACGACGACGCTCGCCGTCTCCCTCGTGGGCGGCAAGGGATTCTCGAAGGAAGGAGCTGGAACGCTCGTCCTTTCCGGCTCCAATAACTATTCCGGCGGCACGGTCATCAACGCGGGACTTTTGCAGATCAGTGGGTCGAATTCACTGAAGGGATCTACCATCGTGAACAGCGGCACCACGCTCTGGTTGAACGCCGGTGGCGCGAACTATGCGAACGCGCTGGCTGGGACAGGGACGGTGAGGGTTTCGCCAGGCATTGGGGCGCCACAGTTGCAGGGGGATCTCAGTGGCTTCACGGGAACGCTGGAAATAGCACCAGCCAGCGCGGCAGGAAAGGTTCTATTTACGAACAACGCGCAGGCGGAGTCCATCCGCGCGGGTGCGGCGGTCAGCGTCCAGTCAGGGGGCGCGCTGTTTCTTGGTTCGGCTGATACGTCGGTGGCATTCGGTGCTGCCCTGGAACTTTCCGGATTGGGAAACACTGAGAATCTGGGAGTCCTCCGCATCGAGCGTGGTGCCGCATGGAGCGGGCCGATCACACTGAAATCAAACACTTTCATCGGTGCGCAAATCGGAGTAGGGACCATCTCCGGAAGCATGGGTGACGGTGGAGGAAATTTTGGTTTCACTAAGCAAGGTGGTGGCACGCTGGTGCTGGCGGGTGGCAATACTTACGGCGGCACTACGGTCCACAATGGTGCTGGAACTCTATCAATCGGAGATTCGTTTGCCCTGCAAAACAGCACGCTCGCGTATTCCGGTGGTGTGCTCGTTTTCGATCAACGGGTCAGCAGTCATTCCTATCTGTTCGGCGGCTTGTCCGGCACGGCCGACTTTGTATTGGAAAACACCGCCACTCCCCCAGATTCCATCTATCTTACCGTCGGTGGCAACGGCGCGGCCACTTCGTATTCCGGCAAACTGAGTGGCGGCGGCGCATTCGAAAAATCCGGAACCGGCGTGCTGACCATTTCCGGCACGAATACCTACGCTGGCAGCACTACGATCAGCAATGGAACCTTGCGCCTAGCCGTGCCACCCGTGCTTCCAGCGAATTTAAAAATCATGCCGCTGGGAGATTCTATCACGTATGGCCACAATGGTGGCAACGCCGGATACCGAGGGCCGCTCTACGCCCTGCTCAATCCCATCGCGTCCGGCTTCGTTTATGTCGGCACGTCCATCGAAAGACCCGGAACTCTTCCCGTTAGCCCAATCGATCAGCGGCGCAATGAAGGTCACTCGTCTTATGCCATCACCGATATTTTCAATAACCTCGATGGCTTCGATAATTCAAAGTTCCTCCAATATGGCGGCCCCGAACGGAATCCCAACGGCGGTCACTGGTTCGACGGCATTCCGAATGTGCGCGATCCGATCGTCCCGGATGTCATCACCTTGATGATCGGCACCAATGATATTCTCGACCTAACTGGCGTGCGGGATCGGCTGCACAATCTCATTTCTAAGATCACCACGCAGCGCCCGGCTGCGAAACTACTCGTCGCCCAAATCACACCGCTGCCTGCGTTGCCAGCAAACGTAGATAGCTACAACGCAATCGTCGCAAGTGAAGTCGCAGCGTTTCAGTCTGCCGGAAAGAAGGTCTATCTAGTGAATATGAAAACGGCATTTCCCACTAACGGACTGGATCCGGACAACATCCATCCGAACGACATCGGCATCGCCTTCATGGCGAACCAATGGCGTGACGCCATTCTCTCCGCCTTCGCCACGACCAGCGGACCAATCCCGGATCAGTCGCCAACGTTGGTCGGTGCTGGTGCGTTTCTCGATCTCAATGGAACGACCGAAACCGTCGGCGATCTATCCGGCGGAGGAGAGGTCCTGCTTGGGACTGGAGGTGCGCTCATCGCTAACAATCTTAACGATAGCACTTTTTCGGGAACCGTCTCTGGCAACGGTCGGTTTGTGAAAAAGGGGCCTGGCGTGTTGACTCTATCAGGCGCGCTCAATCAGGCGGGAAAAACGCAGGTAAACGAAGGCACCCTCCGCATCGCCTGTTCGGTTTCCAGTTCCGACGTGATCGAAATCATGTCCGGTGCCACCCTCATACTTGAAGGCGGAACGCTCACCGTCGGCAGCATTCTGATCCATGCCGGAGGAACGCTCAATGGCGATGGCGCGATTCATGCCGTGGTGATGAATGATGGCGGTATCGGCAGCGGAATCGGTCAGTCGCTCCAATTTTCCCGTGACGTAACGAATAACGGACTCGTCCGGATCACGGGCGGGGCATCGTTGCAGGCCAGCGAAAATTTCATCAATCACGGGACCTTGGATCTGATCACCGCAGCCCCCGTAGTTCTTCAGAATCTGGTGAATACCGGCTCCATTTTGGACTCCAGCCTGATCCGGGTGGAGTCGTTTGTGCGCTCCGGCCAAACCTCAACCGTCACCATTCAATCCTACGCCGGGCATTTCTATCAGCTACAACGTTCTACCACGCTCCTCCCCGACTCGTGGCAAAATGCGGGAGACGCCCAAGCCGGGGTGACGGGAACAGTGCTCAGTTTTGAAGCAAGCGTAGAAGCGGCCCAGCCAAGCTGCTTTTACCGCATCCGAGTGTCACCGTAGAGGGGCGCAGGTCTCGGAATAAGTAGGGTTGGCAAACTCCGCTGATCCTGTTTGGCTTGCCGCGATGAAAATCCATTTTCCATTTGTCCGGTGTCTTTGTTTTTTTCTAACGATCGGCAGCCTGCTGCGGGGTGAGCCGGTGAAGCCATCCGATTACAAGGCTCCAGTCCGCCTCGCCTGTGTGGGTGACAGCATCACCCAGGGCTCCGGGGCGGCGAAGGGCATGTCCTATCCAGCCCAGTTGCAGGAATTGCTGGGCGGTGCATGGCTCGTGAAAAACTTCGGAGTCAGCGGCCGCACCCTGATGCGCAGCGGCGATTTTCCCTATTGGAATGAGGCAGCGTTCAAGCAGGCGCAGGAATTCGAGCCGAATGTGGTGGTGATCATGCTCGGCACGAACGATACAAAACCTCATAACTGGGCGCACAAGGATGAGTTTGAAAAGGACTACCGCGATCTGGTGAATACCTTCCAAGACCTCAAATCGAAACCACGGATCTTCCTCTGCCGCGCAGTGCCGGTGCCAGGGGCTGGAAACTACGGAATCAACGAGGCCGGTATTCAAGAGCAAATTCTGATCGTGGATCGCCTCGCCCACGAGCTCAAAACAGGAGTGATCGACATGCATGCAGCCCTAGCCGACAAGGCCGCGCTTTTGCCTGATAGAGTTCATCCTAACACCGAAGGCGCCGGCGAGATGGCGAAGGCTGCGTTCCAGGTTCTGACCGGAACTGATCCTTCAAAAATAGTCCGTCCGAACGCTCTTTTCCACAGTGGCGCAGTGCTCCAGCGCGGCGTCGAGCTGCCCGTGTGGGGCACTGCGGGTGACGGCATGAAAATCACCGTGCAGTTCGCCGGGCAAAACGTCACCACCACCGCCTCCCGAGGAAAATGGATGGTAAAACTGAAGCCGCTGTCTGCCAGCGCGGAGCCGCGGGTGATGAAGATCACTAGCAGCTCGACCATCGCCATTGAGAATATCCTCGTCGGCGATGTCTGGCTGGCAAGCGGACAGTCCAATATGGAGCGCCAGCTCGGTCCGCGTGGAGGCCAGCAGGAAATAATCGGTTGGCGTGAAGCCGCTGCCGCTGCGAATTTTCCACTGATCCGCGAATTCAAGCTGCCAGGGAAATTTAGTTCCACTCCGATAGAAGATACACAGGCGCAATGGGCGGTCTGCACGCCTGAAAACGCTCCGAATTTCTGTGCGGTAGGATTCTATTTCGCACGAGTCCTACAGCCGAAGATTGGTGTTCCTATCGGAATTATCCATTCTTCGTGGGGTGGCACGGTGGTCGAGGCATGGACCAGCGCCGAGGCACTCAAGGAGCAAGGAGTGGAAGTCGCGGAGGCGAAAAATCAGAACTCGCCCGCGGCGCTCTATCAGGGAATGATCGCTCCGCTGCTATCGTTTCCAATCAAAGGGGTGATATGGTATCAAGGTGAGAGCAACAGAACCAAGGCTCGCGAATACCGCGATCGTTTCCCTGCAATGATCGCCGATTGGAGAAAGCGCTGGAACTCGCCCAAACTGCCGTTTCTTTTTGTGCAGGTCGCGCCCTACAAGGAAATGCCCCCGGAGGTCCGTGAGGCGCAGTTCCTCACCCTCACAAAATCGGCAAACACCGCGATGGTCGTCACCACGGATGTTGGCGATGAGAAAGACATTCATCCAACTAACAAGGAGCCCGTTGGCATCCGACTTTCACTCGCTGCCAGGGCATTGGCCTATGGTGAGAAAATCGAATGGTCCGGCCCGTTATACCAAAGCATGAAAATTTCCGGCGACCGCGTCGGGCTCACGTTCACACACGTTGGAAAAGGCCTTGAAGCGAAAGGCGGCGAGCTGAAAGGCTTCACCATTGCCGGAGCTGATGGAAAGTTCGTCCCGGCCACGGCAGTGATCCAGGGATCAGGAGTGATCGTAACCAGCAAGGAAGTGCCGGAGCCCAAGGCGGTCCGCTACGGTTGGGCAAATGTGCCGGACGTGAATCTTTTCAATCGCGACGGCCTGCCCGCCTCGCCGTTCCGAACGGACGTGGATTGATCTGACCTATCAATGCAGGTGGAGGATCGCGCCGACTGTCGTGAAGTAGATCATCATGCCGGAGATATCGACGGTGGAAGCCAATGACGGCGCGGAAACAACTGCGGGGTCCAGTTTGATCGAACGCGCGGCGATCGGTAACAGTGCTCCGAGGATGGTTGCAGATAGAACCTGCACCATGAGTGCGGATGAAACGGCGAATGCAAGGTGGAGGAAGTCGAAATGTGCGCCGGTGCTTTGCTGCAGGTAGGGCAGGATGAAGGTAATGAAACACGCCATCGTCACGCCGAGTGTGGCACCTAGCAGCATGCCAGTGCGTGCTTCTTTCCATGCGATCCGGAGTGCATTGCCAGTGCTGATCTCACCCAGCGCCATCGCCCGGATCACCATTGTGGCCGCTTGTCCGCCGGAGTTTCCACCGGCTGCCACTACCATCGGAAGGAATAGCGCGAGCACAAATGCCTTTTCCAAGACAGCGCTGAAACGGAACATCACATAGCCGGAAACGACGGATAGAAAAGCCAGTCCTACCAGCCAGATGACACGGCGTTGGTATTGCCGGACGACGCTGGTATTCAAATAGGAAACCTCGGACTGCTCGCCACCGATACCCGAGAGCTTTTCGATGTCCTCCGTGGACTCTTCCTGGATGATTTCAAGCGCGTCGTCGTAAGTCAGGACGCCTAGCAAATGATGGAACTCATCCACCACCGGCAGCACGATGAGGTCGTATTTCGAAAGCGTGCGAGCGGCTTCCTCTTGGTCGGCCGAGGCGAGGATCGTCTCGTCCGCAGCTTCCATGATGTCATGGATCGGCGTGTCCCAAGTGCTGAAAGCCAGATCGCGCAGTCGCACTTTTCCGACTAAGCGGCCCTGCGCATCTACCACGAAGATCCGCGCTAGGGTCTCCGCGTCGTCCTTGTCGCGACGTAACACAGTGATCGCCTGTTTCACCGTCATGTCCGCGGTGATGCGGCCGACGTGCGTCGTCATCCGTCCGCCAGCGGTGTCCTCGCCGTATTTCAGGAGATTTCGGGTGAGCTCTTTGTCGCGCGGTCCTAGCAGACTGAAGAAGCGGACCTGCGCCGCCTCGCTGACGACTTGGAAAACATCCACGCGGTCGTCATCTGATAGGTTTCCCAGGAGCACTCTGAGCTGTGCCGGTTTGAAATGATTCAGCGCCTCCTCGATGAGCGGGTAGGGCAGCTCCGCGACGACGTCGGTGGCGAGTTCCGGGCCGATGGTCTTCAGCAGCAGGTCGCGCTTTTCGTCATCGAGATTCTCGTAAAGGTGGGCAAGGTCCGCGTAGTGGACGTCCTCGGCAGCCGCAAGGACGGCCGAGCAATCGGACGCATCCAGCGCCCGCAACAGTTCCGTTTTCGGATTTTCCTCCAGCTCTTCGACCACGGGCGGAGAGTGAGTGACCGTGCTGGGAGCGGCAAGGAAAACGAGGTGTCAATCGGCACCGAGGAGATTGCGCACCAGAAACTCGGCACGCCTGCGCTTGCCGTAGGGAGTCTCCGCCGCGCCGTGGTTGGCGTTCATGACTGGGAGAAACTCGAAATCCTTGTCGGCCTTTTCGAGCGCGTTGATGACCTGCGCCGTGGATGCCGGATCAACGTTCGAGTCCAGTTCGCCGACGACGAGCAACAGCTTCCCGGTCAGTTTGCCCGCGTGGGTGACGTTGGAATTACGCTCGTAACTCTCGTCCACCGGCCAGCCCATCCAGGCTTCGTTCCACCAGATCTTGTCCATCCGGTTGTCATGGCAGCCGCAGTCGGCGACGCCCACTTTGTAAAAATCGCCGTGGTGGAGTAGTCCCGCGAGCGCGTTCTGCCCACCCGCACTGCCGCCGTAGATGCCGATGCGGGAAAGGTCCATCCAAGGCCGCGTGGCAGCCGCCGCTTTGATCCACGGGATGCGGTCGGGAAATCCACCGTCTGCTAGATTTTTCCAACAGACATCGTGGAACGCCCTGCTCCGCCAGTTCGTGCCCATGCCGTCGATCTGCACGATGATGAATCCAAGCTCGGCCATGGCGTTCACGCCGAGCCAGGGTTCGTAGTTTTTCGGCACGAAAAAGTCATGCGGCCCCGCGTAAATGTATTCGACCACCGGATAGCGCTTCGTGGCATCGAAATTCACCGGGCGGATGATCACGCCGTAGACGTCCGTTAGTCCGTCACGTCCCTTTGCCACGAAACGCTCGGGGCGGCTCCAGCCGGTTTGCCGCAGTGCTCCATCGTCTGCGCGCTCGAGTTCGCAGATAGCTTTGCCGTCGTCCGCCCGGCGAAGTTCCACGACTGGTGGTGCGTCCACCCGCGACCAAGTATCGAGCAGGAAATTTCCATCAGGTGAAAACGAGATGCCATGGTTGCCATCGCCAGACGTCAGGCGCGTGAATCCTGAACCATCGAAATTTACCCTCACAAAATGCAGGTGATAGGGATCTTGGTCGGTCAAGCCCATCACCTTCAGCAGCAGGCGGCGTTTTGCCACATCTACCTCCACCACTTCGCGGACATTCCAGTTTCCCTTGGTGATCGGATTCTTGATTCTGCCAGAAACAGCGTCGATCAGATAGAGGTGATTGTAGCCATCGCGCTCGGAGGCCCAGAGGATTTCACGGGTATTAGGGAGGTGATGGATGTAGGATTTCTGGGAGTAATCGATGAAGGTCTTGCTGGTTTCCTCCACAATAATGCGCGCCGCCCCGGTGTCTGAGCGGACGCCGATGATGCGCATCAGCTGATGGCCGCGCTGGTTGTAAACGAATGAAAACTCGGATGATTCCTTGTCCCAAGCGACTTCTCCGATTTCCCATGGATTGTTGAAAATTGCGTGATCGATGCTGATTTCCCTGCGCTTTCCCACATCGAATAGGCAGGGCATCGGCTGCGGAATTGCGTCGCCGGGCTTCGGATAGTCGATGGTCTTGAGCTTCGGTTGGACTTGATCCGGCGGCGACGACTGAACGATCTGGATTTTTCTGGTCTCGATTTCCTTCACTCGAAATGCCACGAGTTTTTTGGAATCGGGCGACCAAATCAACGGCCCGGTGAAATGATCCGCAGTCGTTCCGTCCGAGCTAACAGAGGTTGCCTCGCTGCCTTCCGCAGCTTCGATGAACACGTTGTGATCGCGGATGACGGCCCTTAGTTTCTTGTCGGGCGATAGGTCGTTTCTGACTGATGGAGGAGCGGGGACTCTGCCGGTGATCCGTGCAAAAGTGGGCGTGTCTCCGGTTTCGACAGCGGCGAGCGGCTCACCGGCTGCCGATTTGATAAGCCAAAGGTGGCCGGAATAAGTGGACTGGGTAACACTGTCCCCGACGGGGATTTTTCCGTAGCTCTTGGGAGCACCATCGCCCACCCAGAAGATTTCGATTTCCCCCAGCGTGGCGTTTTCGATCGTCACCGATGAAGGTGGGCCGCTGCGGCCTGATTTTCCTCGGAGCTCTTCCGGGGCTAGCAGGTTGCTCTGCTGGGGTGGTAAATCGTCAGAGATAAGCTCGTTTTTTTCTGCCAAGTATCGCCAAGATTTCCCTTGGGCTTGGAGCCGGATGATCCCACTGGTGTCGATTTCGAGCCGGTCGATGGGAAGGGCCGTTGCTTCGATTTTTCGTCCGGCAACTTTTGATAGAGCCTCCGCCATTTTTGGAGGGTCGAATGCGGGTGTCTTCACGCCGGACTTTAGATCCACTTGGAAGAATGCCGATTGCCCTGGTTCTGAGTTCACTCGATACGCGAGGTGGCTTCCATCCGCAGACCAGAAGGGCCTGATTTCATTTTTGAAAACCAACGACGGTGCCCGCTTCCCGAATTTTTCCGTTCGTTTCATTTCCGCCCGAATGTCTTTGGAAAACGCCACTGGAAAAACCAGTGCGGGCAGCAGGCAGATGAGAATCGGAATCTTCATGAATGAGATGAAGACTTGGCACAGCCACCACCTCTTTCAAGCATTCCTGAAATGGGTGGAATCCACCAATATTCATTGGGGAAACCGCACAAAAAATCACAGAATATGGAAGACCACCGTCAGTTGCAGACTGACGGCCATCGCCAGCAGGGCCAGCCAGAGCACCGGCCAGCGCCACGAAAACCCACCGGATCTCAGAAAAATTAGAATGCAAGTGGTCATCACGAGAATGCACGTGATCAGGCTGCCGAAGAAAAATACCCCTCCTCCTGATAGAATTTGGGAAGTGGTTGCAGCATGCGCGTTCAGCCGTTAGGTATTAACTTGAGTAGCGCCGCCTCATCGAGGATGGGCACGCCGAGCTTTTCCGCCTTATCGCGCTTCGAGCCTTCGCCTTCTCCGGCGAGGACGTAACTCGTTTTCGCTGAAACCGAGCCGCTGACTTTGCCGCCTTTACTCTCGATGAGTTCCTTCATCGCATCTCGGTCCATGCTCAGGGTGCCGGTGATGACGAAGGTTTTCCCAGCGAGCGGCAGGGTGGATAAATCCGCCTCTGCGGCGATGGGTAGATAGTTGTCTGAAACTGGGTCGATGCCGAGTTCCTCCATGCGGGCCAGCACATGGTGGCCAGCGTCGGACTTGAAAAAGGTGTTGATTGTTTCGGCCACGGCTGGTCCGACATCACCAGTGATGGAAAACTTCGTTAGGAACTCGTTCTGTTTTTTCGCCGTGGCGCGGGTGTCTCGTAGGAGCTCTGCTAGGATCTCAGATCCGGCGATATCAACGATGGTTCGGTGAAGTCGGGTGAGTTCCTTGGCGGCGGATTCGCCGAGCTGGCGGATGCCCATGGCGAAGAGCCAGCGATGCAGCGGTTTGGTTTTGGCTGCTTCGAGCGCTGCTAGGACTTTGGTGGCGTTTTTCTCACCGAAACGACGTGGCGCTTCATCGGAGCCGAGATTCAGGTTGGCGAGGGATTCTTCGGTCAGCTTGAAAAGGTCTAGCGGAGTGGTGCAATGGCCGAGGCGGACGAGTGCTTCCGCGACGATTTCACCAAGGCCATCGAGATCGAGCGCCTTGCGGGCGGCGAAATGTTTGATGCTGGTGACTGCTTGCGCCGGGCATTCGAAATTTGTGCAGCGCCAAGCGACGAAACCTTCTTCCTGTGAGATGGGACCTGAGCATGACGGGCATTTTCCTCCGACGTAATCGAAGATAGAAAACACGGGAATGCCGGGGACGGGCTTGGTGACCTTGACGATGGCGGGAATGATTTCTCCCGCTTTCTCGATCAGCACAGTCGCTCCGATCTGGATTTGTTTGCGGTCGATCTCGTCTTGGTTGTGCAGCGTGGCACGGGAGACGGTGGAGCCAGAAATGAAAACGGGTGTTAGCTCGGCGACGGGTGTTAGCACGCCGGTGCGACCCACTTGGACGATGATGTTTTCCAGCGTGGTTTCCTTTTGCTCCGGCAGGAATTTGTAAGCGGCGGCCCAGCGGGGTGCTCGTGACGTAAAGCCAAGCTGCTCGCGCTCGGCGCGGTCTAGCACTTTGATGACGGCGCCGTCTGTGCCATAGTCAAGGTCGTGTCGCTCGCGGTTGATGCGGGCTACGGCTTCCAACAGCTCATCCAGATTGGAAGCTTGCAGGATCGGCTTGTTCCGAGGGATGCCGGCGTGGTCCAACAGATGATGGAAATCATATTCTGATTCCAAAGGCGGTCCGTCATAGGCACCTAGGCCATGAGCAAGAAACGCCAATGGGCGCTGCGCGACGATTTTCGGATCGAGTTGCTTGAGCGTACCTGCTGCGGAGTTTCGAGGATTGGCGAAAGTTGGTAAACCCGCTTCGTCACGCTCCGCATTCATTGCCGCGAAAGCTTCGTTCGGCATGAAGATCTCACCGCGGACTTCGAGTGATTCTGGAAAAGGTGGAGGCAAAATCAGCGGGATACTGCGGATCGTCCGGACGTTGTGCGTCACGTCGTCACCGGTAGTGCCATCGCCGCGCGTGGCGGCGTAAGCGAGTTTTCCATCCCGATAGAGTAGTGAGACGGCGACACCGTCGATCTTCGGCTCGATGGTAACGGTGATGTCCTCGCGTTTAAGATTCTTCTGCAGGCGTTGATAGAATTCGATGAGCTCCTGCTCAGGGCGGGCGGCACCGGATTTTTCCAGCGCCTCGGCACCAAGCTCGAAGACATCGTCGATCGATAGCATCGGCACGGCATGCTGGATCTGTTGGAAGCCGTCGATGGGCGCGCCGCCGACGCGGAGGGTGGGGGAGTTCGGATCCTGGAACTCGGGGTGATTTTTCTCCAATTCCTCCAGTTCGCGGAAAAGTTGGTCGTATTCAGCATCGGAAATTTCCGGGGTGGCCTGGGTGTAGTAGAGCTGGTTGTGGTGATTCAGCGACGCGCGCAGCTCGTGGATGCGCTCCTCCGGGCCGGGAGGTTTTGCGAGGGAGAAAAGATCGGGCTCAGCCATGGGGCGAGTCTCAAACTTCGGCGGAAGTTTTCAAGGGTTGAAGTCGACGTTTGGTGGGGTCGGCTTGGCAGGACGGTTGCTGGTGACGGGCTCGATCTTCTCCTCGGTGAAGCGGACGACCACCTGGTAGTTTGCCACCTCGCAGCCGACGCCAAGTGTGGCGCTGCCGCCGTTTTCGAGTTTCCAGAGGTGCGACGAAAGCATCGTGCCGCTCGGGACGGAGGCTGGATCGATCTTCGGGACGGCCTGAAGCGGCTTCCCGTGCAGTGTGGTGAGTAGGTCGATAAATTCCTTCCAGCACGGGTCCACCTTCGAATTGAATGCGGCAGCGGGAATCGATTCGGTCCGGATCGTGATTTCTTTCAGTGCGTTGGTTTCGCTCCAATCGAAATACAAGGTGGCCGTCTGGCCGCCGATCTTCTGCTTGACGCGGAAAATGCCATTCAGTCCGGTGCGGCTGATCATGCTCTCGGGCATGGTCAGTTCGACGAATTTTGAGGCCTTGAGCTTGGCCAAGACAGTGTCGTGCTTGTCGCCGAATTTCAGAGTGTCGAAAACGGCGGATTCGTCCGGTGGGGGAGTAAGGGCGGCGGCAGGTCGATTCAGATCGAGCCATTTTTTGTCGTCGGCATGGAGTTTTCCGAGGGGGATGCTGACCTCCTTACCATCCGCGAGGCGGATTTTCACGCTGGTGGCATCGCGACTCTGGAAATCGCCTTGGATCGTCTTCGTTCCGTCCGCACTTTTCCACGGCCGGGACTCGGCGAGAACTTGGGATAAGCTGCCGGCGGTGAGAACAAGGCTGAGTAAGAAACGGGGTGGCATGAGCGTGGCTGAAGCAGTGCAATACACGAACTCGGGCATTTGTCTAACGCCATGAACGGAAATTTTTCGAACGCATGGGTGGCGAGCCCGATGCTTGGGGGCAAGGTAGGCAGCTACAATATCGCGGGAATCTTGTTTTAGACTCTTCGCGATTTCCAAAAAGCATCCGTGAGAGAGCAACTGTCTTGGATTGAAAAGGTGATGCCAATGAGTCCACCCTCGTTCGCGAATGGGTTGATCGGTATTGAATCCAGGGGCAATTTTCATCGAAGGGAGAAACCCCTTTTTTTGCCACTTGCCAAAGCGGTCTTGAAGAAGGTCCACGTTCTTCTGCTCGCGAGCAATGTCGTGGGTGATGACGGCACGGTAGTGCCGGGTGGTGCGTGTATTGCCGGATTTTTTGTCGATGCGAGTTTCGACCCATCGAACGCAGCCGAAGCGGCGCGTGCCGAGTTCGAGGACGAGTTCAGGGATGGAACTGGCGGCGGTGCCGAGGTGGGCGTCTGGGAGGTATTCGACTTCCGCTCCTTCTGAGATTCCTTGGACAGGCGGGAGACGGGGAACTGGGTTTCGATGAAGGAGAGGGACATGGGAGAGAAGCTGAAAACTGAAAAGCTGAAAGTTGAAATGGGAGGGAGGTGCTATGGCTCCTGCAAGGGAAGATCGGTGAAGAGTTGAGGGAACCAAGCATCCAGAACCTTGTGAGGAAAGGCGATGCGCAGCGGGCCTTTTTCGCTGGGTGAACCTACCAGGCCTTCGTCGAGCGCGCGGCGGATGATGACGCGGGCGGCGGTGCCTTTCAGGCCGAGGATTTGCGGGACCGCGCCACGTGCAAGCTCGCCCTCCAGACAGAGAGCCTTGAGCAGGCGCAGCAGGTGTTCGCGGGTCTTAGGTTCCAGATCCACGCGGGTGAAGCGCAGGTAGCTTTCGATACGATCGAGGAGATTGAAGGGGGCAATGAGGCCGACCATGAAATCGATCTGGTCGAGGCAGCGTTCGAGGAAAAAGTGGCAGAAACGGGAGAGCGCAGCATCGCTCAGATTTCCCCGGCCGTCGAAGTCATTGGCGCGCGGTTGATCGGCGGCCTGCAAGTGCTGGTAGTAGGCGGGCCGCGCGCGGGCAAAGCCACGGGAAAGCGTCCAGAGGCCATCAGCGTCCAGACCGCAGCGGATCATGGCGGCCTGGGATTGCAGCCGGGCCATCCGGCCATTGCCATCGCCGAAGGGGTGAATCCAAGCCAGCCGATGATGAGAAGCCGCCGCTGCGACGAGGCGCTCGGTGGCCGGAATGGCGGGGTTCGAGTAAAAATCCGCGAAGCGCCGCATGAAATCGTCGAGTGATTCGTGGTCAGGCGGAACGTGGCGGCCGACGTCCACGTTGTGGTTACGAAACACTCCCGGCTCCAGCAGGTGGCGCTTTCCGGACAACGAGGTGGTGAACCATTCTTCCGCAGGTAATGCCGCATAGAATTCGTGGTGCAGCCATTGGATGAACTCCGGTTGATAGACACCGAGATCCGGTTCATCCGCCAGACGCTGGCGCATGGCGGTTTCCGCGCGGATGTGAGCCACGCTCAGGAGCTGGTTGCGTCGGTCTTCTTCCCGGTCCGAGAAATCGTCGCGCAAGGCCCGCTCGATGTCGCGGGGCAAGGTTTTATGGCCCTCGATGAGATTCGAGTAATAACTGTTCATTTCCCGGACCAGTGTCGCCACGCCAATGCGGACCGATTTGGATGGCAGCGTGGCCGACAACTCGCCGGATTTCCTGAAAATCTCCACGCTCAACTCCGCGAGTTCGCCACCTCCGCTAGTCGGAAGCAAGGGCTCCATGGAAGTGACGCGCCGGACGATGGGTGAAGAATGAGGCATTAGCGATGATCTTTCCGGCGATCTTTATGGCCCTAGAAACTATAATATTCAATAATTAATTTTAAGATTCGGCTAAATAATCCTGTAAAACCGTCGATCTTTGCGTCGATCTTGGTGATGAAAGCCCTAGATCCCCTGCGGCTCGCCTTCCTGCACCAGACTGAAGAAGTCCTCGCGCTTGACGGGGCGGGCATCGGCGGCGGGGTTTTCGGTGAGGGCGAAGCGGACGGCTTTGCGCCAGCCGCGCCCCTTGCCGTGGAGAGCGTGGCCGGTGGCGGCGTTGGTCATGGTGAAGAGCCACCAGCGTTCCTCCGGGGCAAGGCCGCGCCAGTTGGCGATGGCGATGGGGATTAGCGCGGAGTCTGCATCTTCGATGACCCAGGCGAGAAGGAGCATTTCCTTTCCGAGCAGGCGGGAGACGGGCGTCTGGCGTTTTCCCCAGCGCCCGGCAGCGAGGCCTAGGGATTTGAGGCGCTCGTTGAACTCGGACTTCAATGTTTCTGCGATGGCTTCCCATTTCGAAAGTGGCAGGACGCAGCGGAATTTGTCGTCCTCCTTGCCGAGGGCGAGGTGGAGTTCGCGGCGGGCTTCTGCATCGTCGAAGTGGAAATGCTCGGACAGAAAGACATTGTCATCCTTGCCGGTGGGCAGGGTGGCCATGAAGTGATGCTGGGATCGATCCGGTTGGAAACCAAAACCATCCGCCTTGAGCGTAGCCGGTTTTGCCTTCACCGCCTTTACCGCTTTGCTCTCTGCGGCATTGGGATATTTAATCTTCGTGCTCATTCCGTGTGACGACTTGGGAAACCTCGTGCTCTTTCAGTTCGGTCTTTTGGTCGGAAGCCCAATCAAGCAGATCCTGACCTGATAGAAAGGCGAGACCGTCGCAGGAAAGCGACACCTCGCCGGCACCGACGATTTCCCGCAGTGGATGAAGGATTTTTTCCAACGTGGCACGGTCTAGCGACATCGAAGAATCGGTGTTGAATTCCGCCCATGGCGACGAACCCACCATGACCCGGGGTCCGAGAATTTTCGCGGCGGATTTTTCGAGCTTGGCGAGGAACTCGTAGCTTTCCTTGGTGGTGTCGAAGGAATGAGAGCGTCTCCAGGTGGTGGGCTTGGTGGGATCAATGGCGACCGGTTGAATGTCCCTTAGCACGTCATCGCGGAGCACTTCCGAATGAATGCCGTCCTTTTCCGCGATGGCAAGGACGCAGATCGTCCCCTCGGGCACAGGGAAAGAGTCGGCATAGACTCCGCTGGCACTGCTGGGCGTGGAGCCGTCGGTGGTGTAGAAGATGGGAACGGGCGGAGCGGCGAGCAATTCGCACATCCGCTGGCTGCCTTGCTGGAAGAAGCGGCTCTTGAGACTGATGCGGTTTTGCCAAGCGGTCGCCGGGCCGGTCTGATGCTGGCCGGTCGAGTCCACGGCGAGGAAGCTGAGTCGGAGATCCGTGGTGGTGAATTTCTGGAGGTCTGGAACCAACGCGCTGCCAGTGGTGGCAGGACTGCCGATTTCGTAGTGAACCTTGACCTCGCGCTCGCCTGTGAGGAATGGCCTTGATTCATCCGGAGGCTCTGTGACATTGGGGGCGTTGAAATGAAATCCCCCTGATTCATCGCGCCACGCCAGATTGGAGAGCGAACAACGGAGGAAAGGTGGGGGTTCAAATTAACCGCATTCGGTGGCAGGTTTTGTTCGCGACTTCTGACGCATTTTGGACAAAAGCCTGAGATCGTGTGCGAATCTATGCGAAATCAACAAAAACAACCAATGCGCCAATGACCGTGAGAACGCACTACAATGCACCAGCTACGCTAATCCCAGCAGATGGCGGAGGGGGTGGGATTCGAACCCACGGAACCTTTCGGCTCTCCAGTTTTCAAGACTGGCGCAATCGACCACTCTACCACCCCTCCGGTGTTTTGTGTGCCGCAGCGATATGCCCGGTCATTCGGGGAGATTCAAGAAAAACTCTTCATTCCTGCGCACGCCGAATTTCGCCAGGGTTTCTTCTGCGCAGTCTGGTTCTTCGGATTGCGCTTGGAATGGATGGGCGATGATTTGGCCATTTTCGATCTTTGGGATCTTTTTTAGGTCTCTCCCAAAAAAAAGTAAGCTGACGATTGAATTGCTTGTTCGGCCTTATCTAGTTTTGAAAGTGACCCGATTTTAGAATAAAGGTATTTTCAGATAAATTCACTCAAGTGCCTTATGGTAAGCTTTTTCGAGTGTAATTGACTCAGTCCTTTTAGCGGATGCAATGGGGGCGTTTTGATCGATTGATTGACTGACAGTTGCGACATCGTTCTCGGCCTTGCGGAGTGCATCCAGTTCGATGGCGATCCGGGTATCGAGGGCTGTCATCGTTGCTTTAAGTTCTGTGGTTGCTTCGGATGAGAGGTTGCTAGTAAGGCGTGTTTCTAGTTGTTCACGCTGATTCCGCTTTTGATTTAAAACGGTCGATTGGGTGGTGATTGCTTGCGCGAATTGGGTGAAAGCGAGTTGTTGCTCCTCGGTCGCGAGGGCTTTTTCCTCGGCTTCGCGGCGGGTCGAGAGTGCGCGGGTGTTGATTTGGGCGGCAGTCCAGTGCTTGAGGGAGGCGTGGAGGGTGGGTAGCGTTGGAAGCTTGTCGGACGGGGTTTTTTCTTGTTCGGCGATTTGGGCTTTGAGGGTAATCAGTCGGGAGTCAATCGTGGGTGGATTCGCGTAGAATTCTCCAGCGGATTTTCCATCGCCCGTTTGAATCACATGAATAACTCCCTCTGAATCAGCGACAAATGCCCGTTTCGCATCGGTATCAATGGCGACAGATGTGGGGAGATTTGGGAGATTTTGTGCAAGATCCCGTGCGAGATTGAAATCAGGTTTCCAGAATCGGGCCTTCAAGTCGCGGCCTGCGGTAACTGAAGAGCCGTCGCGGGCGAAGGCAAACGCCGTGACTCCGCCGGGGTGAGCGTCGATTTTTTTCACCTCGCTGCCACCGTTCATTTCCCAAAACCGGACGCTACCGTCCTCGGATGCCGTGGCAAGTATGTTGGAATCTGCGCGAAATACGGCGGCGCTGATGGCTCCTTGGTGCCCACGGAGCGTGTGGAATTCGTTGCAGGTGTCACTTTCCCAGACCCAGACGCCGCCGTTGCGGTCGCCGCTGGCGAGCAAAACACCGTCGGAGGAGAAATCGAGGGCGGTGATCCAGTCGGTGTGTTTCTTGACGGATTTGATCTGTGCGCCGGATTCGGTGTTCCACAGTTTGAGTAGGCGCGATGGGCCGCCAGTGGCAATGATGTCAAAGCCGGGGCGGATATCGGCGGCGAGGACGGAGTCGAATTCCTTCGCCACGGTCAGCAGGCGGGAGCCATTGCGGATGTCGAAGGTGACAGTGAGTCCGGATTTTCCCGGGGTGCCGCCACCGACGATGAGGTAGCGACCATCGGGCGTGAAACTCAGTGAAACAGGATCGCCTTCGGGAAATGGGAGGATGCCGATCAGCTCGAGCGTTTCCGTGTGGTGAAGCAGAATCTGATGCTGTCCGGTGATGGCGATGACTGGTGCCCAGGGAGATGCAGCGATGGAATGGATGGCGGATGGGCGGCTGGTGACGACCGGTGGTTCAAGCAGGAGATCCACGGGCATCGGTGGTGGGCCGTCGGGCTTTGCCGCGGGATCGGAGCGCAAGGTGGTCTCAAATTTCGGTTTGGACGGCTTGCGGGCGGAGGAGGATTTATTTTCCAACAGGCCACCGTCGATCCAGCGCATGAGGATTTCGATTTTGTCGGCCGCGAGCTTTTCTCCTTCGGGTGGCATCTTGTGCTCGCCGGTTTGCAGGACACAAGTGACGAGGGTGCCAGCGGCATCACCGGGCTCGACGACTTTTCCGCCAGAGCTGCCTTTGATGGTGCCGGAAAAGGTGGAGAGATCGAGCCCTCCCTTGGTTTTGTCAGGATTATGGCAGTTCAGGCAGGACTGTTGGAAAATCGGGAAAATGTGGTCGTCATAGGTCGTCTTGTCCTCAGCCGGAGCGGCGGAGGAGAATGCGATCAGGAGGACGAACGGGCACTTCATGAAATCTGAGCTGACGAGCTTTAGATCCCATACGTGCGCGAGTCTCCGCACTCTAGCGCAAAGTCGTAGGAAAATGAGCCTCCACAGCGATTTCAAGCGCGACCTTCCTCGGCATCCATCAGATCGAAATAAGTCTGGATCTCCTCTCGAGCCGCGAATCCAGCTTCCGCCTTTTGCGCAACCAAGCTTGCCGTCCCGGAATCCCGCCAGCCTCGCTTCATCATGAAGCCGTTCCAAACCTCGATCTGCTCTGCATCTGGTTTACGACCGTTTTCAAAGCACCACTCGAGGACTTCTTCGTCGCTGCCGGGCTGGAGTGCTCGTGCGCTGAGATTATCGAAGTCCACTCCGAGAAATTTGCACACGCGGTCGTCGAAGGTACGGTTTCCCTCCATCGGTCCGATGTGATAGCCTGCGGGGAGTTTTCCCTGAGCATCGAGGCGGATCTTGTCGATGATTCTCGCGAAAATCACGATGCCGTGGACTTGGTGACGCGGGCTGCGGATGGGGAATGTCATAGGGAAAAAATGGATCCTTCCCTGGTGGCTGGCAAACCATTTCCTTAAGCTTTATTTACGATTGAATCGTGCGTTTGACTTTGTGGTTTGATCCGCATTGAGTGTTTAAAACTTATGCGCGAACTGACTCTCCCCGAATCCGGACCGAAGCGGAAACTACTGGATGCCGCCGAACAATTGTTTGCGGAAAAGGGATTTGAAGCGGTGTCCGTCAGGGATGTCACCCAGCTCGTAAAAATGAACGTCGCAGCCGTGAACTACCACTTCGGCAGTCGCGATTTGATGATGACGCTGGTGATCATGCGCTGTGCGAATCCGGTCAACGAAGAGCGTCTCACCCGCCTCGACTCCGCCGAGCGGAAATGGGCAGGAAAGAGCCTGCCGCTTGAGGAAATCATCGATGCTTTCGTAAGCCCGCTGCTGGATCAGGTCTGCAATAGCGATCTACCGGAAAGCCTGCGCTACAAACTGCTGGGGCGGATCTTCGCTGAAAATGGCGACGGTCTATCACCCGTGATCGAAGAGCAGCTCCGCCACACCAGCGATCGTTTCGCACGGGCGTTTGAGGAAGCTTTACCGGCCCTTCCCGCCGAAGATCTCGCCGCCCGCATCCACTTCATGACCGGCGGGCTGGTCCATCTGCTCACCCATCAGGAAATGCTGGCAAACGAAGCGGCCCTTCCTAACATGGATGTGTCATTGGTGCGTTTCACTCGCTTCGCTGCCGCAGGTCTGAGGGAGGGCGCGGGAATGATTGAGACGGCGGAAATCGTCGATGTTCCTGATTTCGCCGAGATGACAGAGACCGTGGAAATTGAAGAGATTATTCTGGAGATGCCAGAAGCGCCCGAAGCGCCCGAAGCGCCGGAAGCGCCAGAGGTGGTAGTAGCGCCTGTGAAAAAGGGTCCGCAGGCGATGTTTGATTTCTGAAGCCCACAGTAGGCAGGCATTTTTCCGCGCTTCGTCTGTTCAATCATGGGTGGCGCTGGACAGGGTGGGAGATCACTTCCAATTTACCTGCTGATGTCCGCCGTTTCTTCACCACTCCGTTTGCCGCTTTTCCGAGCGCTTTGGCTGGGCAGCATCGTTTCCAACATCGGCACGACGATGAACGACACCGCAGCGGTCTGGACGATGACAACTTTGACGGGCTCGGCAACGATGGTTTCGCTGATGCAGTCGATGTCGAGCCTCCCGCTTTTCCTCTTCGCGCTGCCCGCCGGTGCGCTTGCGGATCTAGTAAACCGACGGCAGCTCATTCTGTTTGCGCAGACGGGTGCGCTACTCACAGCGGCGGGCATGGCGGTGCTGGCCTCGATGGGCATGCTCAATCAATCCTTGCTGCTGCTCGCCACATTCCAACTCGGACTCGCAGCGGCCTTCACCACTCCGGCGTGGCAGGCGCTGGTCCCAGAAATCGTCGGTCGGGAAAACCTTGCGCCCGCCATCGCGCTGAGCGGCGTCGGCTATAACATCGCGCGGGCATTAGGGCCCATTGCCGGGGGCTTGCTGCTTTCTTCACTAGGGCCGGTGCCAGTATTCGCTTTAAACGCGCTTTCCTTCGTCGCGGTGATCGTAGTGATGAGCACCGGCACCTACGTCGCCACGCCACGCAGTGCGCAGCGCGAGCAAATGTTAGGTGCGATGGCTGCGGCCATCCGTTATGTCCGCCATGCCTCGGCGATGCGCTCGGTGTTGGCGCGCGGTGGCGTGCATATCTTCGTGGCGGTCGCGCCAGTGGTGCTGCTCCCTATCATCGTTCACTCGCGGCACTGGCAAGCGTCTGACTTCGGGCTGTTGATGGGCTGTTATGGAGTGGGGGCCATCGTCACTGCGGTCTTCATTCTGAGTCGCCTGCGCGCGCGATTCACGTTTGATCAGGTGCTCTTCGGTGCCAGCCTGGTGTCCGCAATGACCACGGCCATTGTCGCACTCGTGCCCGGAAAATTCTGGATGGGCTCGGTTCTCTTTTTCTCCGGAGCCTCTTGGATGGCCGGGCTCAATACCTTCAGCGTTGCGTCCCAGAGCGTCTTTCCAAACTGGGTCCGCGCCCGCAGTTCCGCGATCTATTTGGTGGTAATGCAGGGCTGCGCGGCGCTGGGTGCGGTCGTGTGGGGGCAGATCACGGGCCATTTCAGCGCCCCACTCGCACTTGGCATCGCCGCAGCAGGGCTAGTGGTGAGTGGCATCCTGAGCAAGCTCTTGCCCATCAGCCACGTGGAGAAACTCGACCTCACGCCTTCAAAACATTGGCGCGATCACACGCTCGCCAACGAACCAGAACCGGACGACGGCCCCATTCTCATCACTATTGAATACCGGATCGATCCCGCCCAATCCGTGGCCTTCCGCGCCGCTATGTTCCATCTCCGGGAAACCCGCCTGCGGGACGGCGCGTTCCGTTGCTCGGTCTTTGTCGATCTGGACGACCCCACAATCTATCGGGAAACCTACCTCGTCGGCTCATGGGCCGAGCACCTGCGCCAGCACGAGCGCGCGACGAAGGAGGACCAACGCATCGAGCAGGCCGTGCTCGCTTTCCATCGGGGAGATGATCCGCCCGTCGTCCGCCATCTGCTGATGACGAACTTGCGTGAGCGGGGCAGAGTTGAGAGTTGAAAGTCAGAAAAATGCCGAGCTTTCGATCCTCCAACTATCAACTATCGACCAAAGACCATCCACCTCGTCATTCAAAAAGTTCCTTCGCCGTGTAGGCCATGCCGATGGCTGCTGCGGCGTCTCCGCCGGCGGCCCATTCGAACTCGGTGGTGACCTTATTCGGATCGAGTGGGCTCACACGATACACCGGCCAGGCGCGGTCGGCGAAGCCTTCGTTGATCCATACCATATATTGGTCGCGGAACGACGTTTCTGCCAGACCACCGCCGATGACGACGAGGCCGGGATCGAACACGCGCACCAGGTCGGCGATTAGATAGCCGAGGATGAATCCCTGTTGTTTGAAAATGCTAACGGCGAGCTCATCGCCCTTTTCTGCGAATTCACGCAGCTTAAACGCCTTTTCCTCAACCGGCGCATCGGTCGCATTGAGCGGGTGATCTGCCCACTGCGGTTTTGCGAGTTCCAGCCGCAGGCGACGGCGCAATGCCATGAGTGAAACCCACGCTTCGGCGCAGCCCTTTAGTCCACAGGAACACGCGGGCAGGCTGCCATCGTCCTCGCGGAATGGCACGCTGACGTGGCCTACTTCCAGGGCGAGGCCGTTTTCTCCCTCGTAACTGCGACCGCCCGGCAGCACCAGGCCACCACCCAGACCCGTGCCTGGCGCAACGAGCATCAAGCTGCCGATGTGCTTGCGGCGCAGGGCGTATTCACCGAGAGCGGCGGCGTTGCCATCGTTTGTCATGAAAACCGGCATCCCTGTGCGGGCGGAAAGTTTACCCCGGATGTCGGTGCCCACCCAGTCGTCGCCCAGATTCGCGCGGCCCCAGATCACGCCGTCGCTGCTCGGTGCCGGCACGTCGAGGCCGATGCCCTTGACTTGCCCGCGCTAGATCCCGGCGGCGGTGGCAAGTTGGTCGATTGCGTTGTCGAGCTGGCCGAAAGTGGCTTCATAGCCGTCCTTCACTAGGCTCCTCACCTCGGCGAGCGGCCCGACCTGCTCCGCTAGATGATTCACCAAAACGGCCTTCACCGTTGTTCCACCAATGTCCAAACCGACGAAGTAAGAAGATGCGCTTGCCATACTGCCGCAGAGGTTGTTTGCCCTCGTGGGGCCTGTCAAGGCAATGGCGGGGCGAAGAACAGACAGGAATGTCCGTGCTACCTTTGCGGCTCACTTGATCATGCTCGCCATGATGTCCCATGGCGAGATCACGCCCACGAGTAGGCCGCTGTCAGGCTCGACGACTGGTAAAAAGTTCCGCCCATGAAACAGATAGAACATCGCGGCCACTTGCGGCTGGTCCGGACGCAGGACCGGTGTGTCCGTGTCCAGATAGCGGCTGACTTGCTTGTCCTTGATGGCAGAGAAACGTTCGCGCACGTCGTCCATCGTCTCGGCGAACATGTTACCGTCGAGCATGTGGGCGATTCTATCAAAACGCGGGTCGTGCACCGCCACCTGCGGCAAGATCGCAGCGATGAGCAAGTTTTTCCGAAACTGTCCGATGTAGCGACCCATGTCATCGACTACCGGCATGGCAAGCACCCGGTTTTTGAGCAGGGTTTGCACGCATTCGATGAGTGTCATCCGCGAGGTGAGCACCGGGTATTCGGTGGCCATGATGGAGCCGCAGGTATCGTCTGTGAAGTGGGATGGGTTCATGAGTTGGTGGGGTTGTTGGATTGGAAAAGTGCGGGATTATTTCGCGCCTAGCAGCGCCAGCAGGATGCCGCCGGAGATGGCTGTGCCGAAGACGCCTGCGAGGTTAGGTCCCATGGCATGATAGATGAGAAACAGCTTGGGGTTTTCCTTGTTCGCTACGATGTGTGAGACGCGCGCGGCGATGGGCACCGAGGCGATGCCCGCAGAGCCGATGAGCGGGTTGATCTTGGTTTTGAGAAAAAGGTTCATGATCTTCGCCGTGATTACCCCGGAGGCCGTGCCGCAGACGAATGCGAGCAGGCCGAGCCCTACGATTTCCAGCGTCTGGAAGGAAAGGAAGGACTTCGCCTGCATGGTGGAGCCGATGGCCACCGTCAGCACAATGGTGACGACGTTGAGAATCGCGCCGCCAGCCGTTTCCGCGAGGCGGCCGACGATGAGCACCTCGCGCAGCAAATTACCTAACATGAGCATCGTCACCAGCGGAGCGACGGGTGGGAAGAACAGATTGACGATCGCGGCGATGACGAGAGGAAAGATGATTTTCTCCAGACGACTGACCTTGCGGACTTGTGCCATCTGGATATTCCGCTCCGCCTTGGTCGTGAGCAAGCGCATCACCGGCGGCTGGATGAGAGGCATCAACGCCATGTAGGAGTAGGCGGCTACGGAAATGGGCGAGAGCAAATGTGGCGCGAGTTTCATCGTCACGAAAATGGCCATCGGTCCGTCTGCTCCGCCGATGATGCCGATGGCACCCGCTTCTGATAGTGTGAAGCCCATCACCTTCGCGAGAATGAGCGCGACGAAAATCCCGAGATGAGCGCCCGCTCCTAGCAGGACGAGTTTTGGATTAGCGATCATCGGGCCGAAGTCCGTGATGGCACCCACGCCGAGGAAGATCAATGGCGGGACGATCAGCAGCGAGACGCCCTTGTAAGCGTAGTTGAAAAGCCCACCTTCCAGCGCGAGATCGGAGCCGGGGATGTTTACCACGATGCACGCGAAGCCGATACCTATCAGCAGGAATGGCTCGCACTTTTTCACCACGGCGAGGTAGATCATGATGAAGCCCACGGCGATCATCACGAGGTTTCCCCAATACAAATGGGCAAGGCCGGTTTGTTTGAACATCGCGTCAAACAGAGAAATCACTTGGTCGATCATGGTGCTTCGGGGTGTGTGAGTCAGTGGCCGCTTTTCAGATCCTTGTCATCGATGCTCCAGAATCGGTTGACTAAGGGCAGCAGCGCGAGCACCACGCCGATTCCGGATATGATAAAGAAGCTCAGGATGAAATCGACAATGCTGATGATGACGGCCCCTTCCACGGAGTCTGGTATGGTGATCATGGCGGTAGTAAACGGAGTGCACTGCGGACTGTCTCCCAGATGCGGTGGCACTCCCGCTGCATCTGGATGGCAGGGCTTCGCTATGCCCTTTTTGATTGATCGCACCATCGCCCTTCCGCAGCGCGCAAACAAGCTTCAAGCGCCTGATCAGAAGCATTGCCGATTACTTCGCAAGATATGCGGGTGCCTACCGCAGCGCCACTATCACCGTGAAACTTCACACTCACACCATCGTCGTGCTGGTGTCAGCTCTGTCCGTGATTTCGCTCAAATTTTGAGCATCGCTGCGTTAGTAGCCGCTGCGTCATTGGGTTTCATCAACTGATCATCAATGAGCTGATAGGGCTCGACGGAGAGACCAAGGTCACCGCAGTAGGGGTGGTCTAGGGCGGAGATCATGAAAATGACGAGGCCAATAAAAGTTGCAAGTAGGGTGGTCTGGATGGTTGTGCAGTTGATCCAACAAATCGCCGCCGCAGACAGGCTCCGGATAGGTGCTAACGTCTCGATAGAGAGCGGCGATGGAGGTGGCTTCCCGTGAGATGGTTGGGAAACTTCGCCAGATGTCCGCCAGACGCATACAGGGCAGCCGACATGCGAGTTTCCAAGACCGGTGCTCGGCGAAATCTGCTGCCAAGAGAGTCGATCCAGACAAAAAAAAAGCGGCCCGATCGATTTTCCCCGGGAAAAACCCAAAAACCCAAAGGGACGTTCAATCGGGCCGCCTAATTGTGTCGCGACACGCGGAAAATAAGCAGGGCATTAGTTTCCAGTCAACTGATTTTTGAACTTTCCTCGATTTTTTCCCAAGCGCTGCGGACGACTCAATTCGTGCGTTGAAAATCAGAGGAATCGTTCACAAATCTCGATTTTTCTCCTAGCCCGGATGGCAAACAGAACTACTCTGGCCACGTCAACCGAAACGGCCTCGATGGCCGGTAATTTTCTCAAAACGCATCGCATTCTCCATGAACCTGACACTCAAAGTATGGCGGCAGTCCGGGCCAAAAGCCCAAGGCAAAATTGAAACCTACGATGCAAATAGCATTCCGGCCGAGGCGTCATTCCTCGAAATGCTCGATATCGTCAACGAAGAGCTCATCCACAAGGGCCAAGAACCAATCCATTTCGACCACGATTGCCGCGAAGGCATCTGCGGCACTTGTTCGCTTACCATCAACGGCGTGCCCCACAGCAAGGAGCGCGGGATCACGACCTGCCAGGTCCACATGCGGAAATTCAAGGACGGTGATACCATTTGGATCGAGCCGTTCCGCGCCAACCCTTTCCCTGTCATCCGTGACCTCATAGTCGATCGTGAGGCCTTCGACCGCATTGTCTCCGCCGGCGGCTACGTCGATGTCCGCACCGGCTCCAGCGTGGATGCGAACTCGGTGCCGATTGCAAAAGAAGACGCGGACAATGCTTTCGATGCTGCTGCCTGCATCGGCTGTGGAGCCTGTGTGGCTGCTTGCAAAAACTCCTCCGCGATGCTCTTCGTTTCCGCCAAGGTTTCCCACCTTGGCCACCTGCCGCAGGGCCAGCCGGAGCGCCATAAGCGCGTGCTCGCCATGGTCCGCCAAATGGATGCGGAAGGATTCGGAAACTGCACGAATCAATATGAGTGCGAGGCGGCCTGTCCTAAGGAAATCAGCGTCGATCACATCGCCCGCATGAACCGCGACTATGCCGTAGCCGTGCTTCATGAGCAACTCGTCTGATTGCGCGGAACGAAAGTTGGGAATAGAATGGGCTGTGGTTGCTCTTGCAATCAGAACAACCAACCCCACCTATCATGATCACTACCCAACGGATTTCGTTCCTCATTTTCACCCTGGCTCTTGCTTCCTGCTCTGCCGAGGATAAGAAGAAGGCAACCATGGAAGTCCGCACCGAAGTTCCCGCCGAGCCCGCCGGAAAGGTCGAAAAGACCGATGCCGAGTGGAAAAAACAGCTCACTCCCGAGCAATACGCCATCCTTCGCCAATCCGACACCGAGCGGCCTAACGGAGAAGTTTATAAAGAGTTCAAGCATCAGGGGAAAGGCAGCTACCACTGCGCCGGCTGCAACGCGCTACTCTTCACCTCTGACCAGAAATTCGACTCCGGCTGCGGCTGGCCGTCGTTCTACGACCCGGCAAAAGCGGAGAATGTGACGATCAAGAAAGACATCAGCATGGGCATGACCCGCATCGAGGTCACCTGTGCGAAATGCGGCGGTCACCTTGGCCACGTCTTCGAAGGTGAAGGTTTTAACACCCCTACCGACAAGCGCTATTGCATTAACGGCGGTGGATTGGTGTTCGTTCCTGGAAAGGATGATGCCGCTGCAAAGCCAGCACCTGAAAAAAAGTGATCCGAGGCGGTGTGCCAGCGCGCGGATCACTTTGATTTGAGAGGTGCAGATCTAGCGGAGGCGATGTAACGTTCAAACGAAAGCTGGTGTGCGGGAGCGGGGAAGGGGAGTAGGGATTTATTTGTTGGAAACGAGGACCTACTCGGGGTGCTTCGTTTGCCACCCATTCATCGCCCACACTCCGCCACTGCTATCCTGCGTCTCCGCTTTTCTGCCTCGCGAGCCACTTCCCGCTATGCCGGGCACCCTTGATCTCACGCTAGACGTGCTCGAAACAGCGGAGTGCGCGAGTCTTGCTGGGAAGCCATCGGCTGCGAGCGGACGCCGGCATACTTTTACGAAACCGGTTCCGGTGTCCGTATCGCAAGGAATCAACGGAGATAAAAATCCGGGGAACACCGCATCAGGGAATAGCGAGGAAAGCCTGGGCGCGCGGGTTTTCCGGAAATGCCAAAAATTTCGAGATCAAGTGATGCGCTTGAATCTATCAGAGTTTGGTTTTGTTCCGGTGTGGCCACCTTGATCGAAAGCGGCAGTTATTTCAGGAATGCTTCGATTAGCTCGTCGATGACTTCGTCTCCCATCGGTTGCACTTCGCCGAGCGAACGGCTGAGGATCACCGCTTCGGCAGTGGACTCAAGGACTTCGAGACGATCAAATGCGTCGAGAATGGTTTTTCCGATGACGAGCGCGCAGTCGTTTTTAATGAGTGCGATGGGAAATTCCGGGGTGATCGCATCGGCGATTTTTTGCGGCGATTCATAGATCCATTGGAAAGGGAACACCGCGACGTCGCGCAGGAAGATGTAGCTTTCCGGAATCGTGCGCGTGTCGAGCCGGCTGGCAGAGGCCGAGAAGGCGGTTGCGTTGACGGGCGTAGCATTCACGATCGCGCGGATCTCGGGATATTTTTGATAGATCAAGTGATGCAGATCCCCGGCGCGGCTGGGCTTGGTGCCTCGTACGCATTTACCGGCGCGGATGAGTGTGAGCTGGTCCGGCTGGATCGTCGCGCGGTCAACGAGCGCGGTGCTGATGAGGAAAGAATCTTCATCCACACGCACCGAGAAACTGCCCGCGTTGGCAGTGAGCAACCGCTGGTGATAGCCGCGGCGGATGAACTCGCACAGCTCGCGTCGCAGGAGGCGCTCGTCACTGGTGGCTGGGCCGGGATCGAATTCGGCGAACACGGGGGCTGGCTTTTCGCCGATGCCAAGTTGTTCGTCGGTCAGATAGTCCACCTCGCCGAGCGCACTGGCCTTGACTACGGTTTTTGCAACAAACTCCAGTGTTTCAAAGCGCCGGAAGGCATCGGAAAAATCCACCCCGCCGACGACGACACCGTGATTCTCCAGCATCACGCAGTCATGGCCTTGCGCGAAAACCTTTGCGATCCTCTCGCCTAACAAGCTGCTACCCGGTAATGCATAAGGTGCGAAGCCGACGGTCCCGCAGACCGAATGCGCCTTGGTGAAAAGCCGGGTGTCAGGCGATTTGCCACAAATACTGAACGCGACCAATGCCACTGGATGGGCATGCACAATGGCCTCCAGATCCGGACGTGCGGCGTAAATCTGCTGGTGAAACGGAAATTCGGACGACGGTTTGTGCCGCCCCTCGGTGCGACCGTCTGGAAAAACGCGGACGATGTCCTCGACGCGCAATGCGCCCTTGTCCACCCGCGCCGGGGTAATCCAGATCGAGCCGTCGGCATCGCGGATGGAGAGATTCCCGCCGGATGTGGTGGTCATCCGGTATTGATAGATCCGGGCCATCGCTTGCACGAGGCGCTCCGCAGGGTGGGTGATGTCGCGCATTTGCGGAATCATTGTAGCCGAGCACGGCGGAGGTCAAGCAGCAGCCGGAACACATTGGAAATATGCAGTTCCTCGACCACCGAAATGAAAAGCGCCTTGGACGGGAGTCCGAAGCCAGTTTCTGTGAGATTTGACCCGCGCGGAATGACTTCTCGGGCTATTCTTGCTCGATTGTTCCAGCCACACTACGCGCCCGGATGAACCGCTTTGCATCCGGTGTGACTGGGGTGTTGTCGCGGACTTTTAGAATAGCGCCATCATCGATTAACCGTGTCGTGTAATCGTCACCGCTGAACCAGTCCACGAGATTGGGAGATACTTCGACCACCGGTTTTGGTGTTCCTGGACTGCGGCGCACGGTGAGTTTGAGGTATTTTTGGTCGCCTTGCACGATTTTGGAAACCTCGTAATCCCTGAACACCATCGATTCTTTACGAGGGCGCATCATTGCGACTGCTAGAAAATCCTGGGGAACAGACACTGCACGCGGCTTAGCCCGGGTAATGGTGATTAGATAGATTTTAGCAGATCCGTCCTGGGCGGTCACTTCCACCCTGATAAGGTTTTTGCCGACTTTGAGCGATACCGCTGCGCTCAAATTTCCTGAATCCACTCTCGTCCTATTAATCTTAATACGGGCGGCGCTGCTGGACCCCGTTGCTGTGATTTTCACCGACTTGGTGCTGGTGGGCACTGATGCTGTGTATCCGGTGGTGGCCGGCTTGAACTTCGGAGCAAGGGTGGAGGTTTTGATCAGCAAGTTGGAAAGTGTCGCGTCCGGTGAATTGCCTCGCGTCACCTTGATTCTGTAAGTTTTGACGCTGGTTCCATTCTGGGCAGCGACCCGAATCATGATGGTGTTGTCGCCAACAGCCAATGGAATCGCGTCGCTAGCCGATCCGGAGGTCACCGGCACTCCGTTCACTTTCACCTTTGCATTGGGATCGGCCAAGGTTGGTTTGACTTTGACGGATTTGACCGTTTCGGCCACGGATGTCGTGTAGGCAAAGACAGAGGGGGAGAATTGTTTGCTAAGTTTGCCTTTGCTCAACGAAATTCCTGATAAGGCATGCAATTCCTTCCACCATTCGGATGGACCGTTGGTGCCATTGTCGATGTCCGGGCTCAGGGTTACCGCGACTTGGCCGTTGATGAGATGCAAAGGGTATTTTTGGCGCAAATTGATCACGCCAGAACTATCGGATAGGCCGATGTCCGCGATGGCCAAGTCCGAATACGCCTTCGCCTTGGACCCCGGATTGGCGCGGAATTTCAGCACGGCTAACCGCCCGGAACCTCCAGCCAAAGAGCCAGCCCGGGCCAGTAGGATCTGCACGAAACCTTCCCCTTTTCCGTAGCTGAATTCGAATGCCTTGCCTAGCGGACCAGCGCTTACCGATTTGAGTTCCAACACTTCCGGGTCGAAGTTGATCTGCACACGAATGGCGGCAAGACCGCTGGCGTTATCGAGTGTCAAAGGCACCTCAACTGTTCCGCCGGGGTTCGCAAGGAAGTGCGGTAGCGCAAAGTTCCGAGTGACCGCATGCGCACGTCCGTTCAACGCTAACATGACAAGTGCGACCAGTGCGACGATCCGCATCAGATGCTTGGAAATTCGTTTCATTGGAAATTTCACGGGGCGTTAGGAGCGTTGAGCAGTTGTAACAGCAGGACAATGTCGCTTTCGTTAAGTTTCCCATCGCCATTGAGATCGCCGGTCATCAGTTCGTCTTCCGTGGGGAGACGAGAGTTCGGATTGAGCAGTTCAAAGAGCAGGGTCTTGTCGGCGTTCGTTAGGTGGCCGTCACCATCTAGATCGCCCTCGGTGTGGACTTTGCCGGTCTGTGGTTTGTCGAGGGTGAGAATTTTCACCGATAGCAATTTACCGTTGAGATCGCGCAGGGTGCCACCGGAGATTGCCACACCAAGAGTGCTGACTTCTGGAACCTTTGAGGCCACTTCGAATTGCAGGGTGAAAAGTGTACCCGATCCCGATTCTAGAACCCCGGCGCTGCCATCGATGACCAGTTTTCCGGTAGAATTGGCTCCATTATCGGTGAATGTTAGTTTCCGGCTCAAGCCGCTGGAGACCACCGTTTCAGCGCCAGCTTGCGCCTGCGCCAAAGGCATTAGCTTAGCAGGGTCATAACTGACTCGAAGTTGCATTCCCTCTCCGGAAATGCCCGTCGCATTGTTGATCGAGAGCTTGATGTTGATGCGTTCACCTGGGTGCCCATGGACCGGGCGCACTGCGAGATCGACCTTGCCGGCCGCTGTGGTTGCAGGGTCCGAGGGCTTGCTTTCCACAGGCTTCGAGTTCCCGGGCAGGAACGAATAGCCTACGCTGCTCACCTGATAATAATTCAGAACTCCCCGCTTTGCCGTTGCGTCTAAATAGCCCGGCAGTGGCACTGGATCGGCGACCAATGGCGTCCACGGGCCATCCTCGGAGCTGGCGCCATAGACGTAGTAGCCGGAAATGCGCGATTGCCAGTTAGCGTCCCATTCGAGCTGGACCGAGTCAGCTCCCGGTAGGGCAATCAGGCCGGTTGGGCGGCCGACATTCGGATCGCGCAGGGCGATCACACCGCCATTGGCCAAGCCACCGATCAGGTCGAGGTCACCATCGCCTTCTAAGTCTGCGGCAGCAAGTGTGAGGCCACTGGCAAAGCCTGGGCCACTTCCGCCCCAGACTTTGCTTTTAAGGTAGAATCCGCCGCTGGGCATTTGGATAAATTCCCAGATGCGGCCATCGATATCTGCTAGCAGCACATCAGCCAGACCATCCTGATTGATATCTCCGGTGGTGATGCTGGTGGCTTGTGGGGCGGCCGTGCCAAGCAAGTTCGCTGTAAACGAGCCGCTAAAAGGCATCGCCGAACCGTTGTTTGGATAGAGTCGTGCGGTGCCATCGGCCAGCAGCACGATCAGGTCTACACGGCCATCACCGTTCATATCGCCGAGCGCTGGCAAAGCACGGGTGGAGCCGGTGTCCAAGTCCGGCCCAGTTGCATCCGATGAAAAAGTTCCGCTGGAGGCAATGAAGCGCAGGGTGCCTGTATTACCGCCGATGACCAGATCACCCTTGCCGTCGCCGTCCCAGTCGCCACCGGCGATAGCTGGGCGGTCAATGTTTTGCACGTAGTTAGCAAGCGTGGAGAAGCCGTCAGCGATTTCTTCGAAGTCTGGTTTATGAGCAGTGCCGATGTTGCGGAACACACGCAGTCCATCCTGATGCGCAATGAATAAATCCAGATCGCCATCGCCGTCCCAGTCGCTCACTGCCGTAGCCGACCAAGTCCCCGCTTGGATGCCAGTTAGAGTGCCCGGATCCGGCGAGAAGAAATCAGTGAGAACTCCACCTTCCAGGATTTTACCCAACCGCTCATAGGGCTGCAAGTTCACCACCATCTGGACGGAATCTGCCCAAGAGACTCCGCCTTCCTGACTGGCATTCCCGTAAAGGGGATTCGTGCCGCCGTAAAATTCCGCCAACAGGGAAATCCCGTCGCCGTCATTGTCGAACGATGCGTCGTTGGCCAAGGTGCCGAAATGATATTGTTCGTAGCCGTCATTGATCCCATCGCCATCACTGTCGATTTCAAACAGATGCGCCACTGCGATGCGGTCGGTCTCAGCCATAGTGAAGCGGATCTGCCGCAGTGCCACACCCCAAGCATCGCGCTGCGCGACTCCGTCCAGTGCCCAGTAGCCGAACGTCGATTGCGTCATCTCCGGCGTGGTAATCATCGTGCCTTTGCGCGCAATGGTCGTTTGGGCCACGATACCCGCAGGATCGCTGCTGAGTGTGTAGCTGGGGTAGCCTGCTAGGTTCGCCGTCATCAGTGTTGAGTCCGCCCAAGACACACCGCCTTCTTGCTGTGAATTTTCATGAATTGGTGAAGTCCCGCCTTGGTATTCTGCCAGCAAATTCCTGCCGTCACCATCGCTATCGGAAGTCTCGTCATTGGCCAGGGTGCCGTAGTAGTACTGCTCCCAGGCATCAGGCAAGCCGTCAGCATCAGTGTCGCCTGAGAAGAAATAGGCCACCGCCTCGCGGTTTCCGATGCCCATGGTGAAGGAAATCTTGCGCAGGGCCACGCCCCACGGATCGCGCTGCGGTACGCCATCGAGTGTCCAATAGCTGAAGGTGGCCTGAGTGAGGTCTGGCGTGTTGACCACGGTGCCTGGCGGCACGATGGCGGATTGATTCACCGTGCCGACAGGTTCACTTCGCAGAGTGTAGGTGGGATAGCCGTCGCGATTGAAGGTGATGATGCCCGAGTCCGCGAAAGCCACGCCGCCCGCTTGGCTGGAGTTTCCATAAAGCGGATGCGTGCCGCCGCTCAATTCCGCCGAGAGAGGGATGCCATCGCCATCGCCATCAAACGTGCCGTCATGGCTGAGGTCGCCGAAATACTCGATTTCATACCCATCCGGCACACCATCACCATCGCTGTCCTGTGAGGCGGGAAGATAGTGCGCGGTTAAGGTGGTATCCTCCAGCAGAGTGAAAAGGACGGGATTCTGCGAGCGGCCCCAAGCATCCCGTGAAACCACCGTCGGAGAGCTGCTGCTCGTCCAGCGGGTGAAGCGATAGCTGCCGGAAACTGCGGGAGCGGCGACGGTGCTCCAGTTGACGCCAGTTTCCAGATACTGGCTGGAGACCACTGCGGGAATGCTGCCGCCGGTCGCGTCATTCACGGAGTTCTGGACAAGATTCACCGTCGCCGCATGCGCTGCAGCGGCCAGCGAAATCCATCCCAGAGTGAAGCAGGCGGTTTTCATGAAAATTCAGGACTTGAAAGACGGGCAGAGGAGTTTCGGTCTTCAAGGTTCCTCGGCCTTGATCGCGTAGCTGGTGTAACTACCAGTCGCGATCGCCGTGAACCTACCAGATCCAGCAGGAATGGTGGTTTGGCCAGAGTTGTTATCTCCCCACGCAACCACCGTGCCGTCGCTCTTGAGCGCGAGACTGTGCCCTCGACCCGCCGAGACCGCGATGACTCCACTCAGTCCGGCGGGAATGGTGGTTTGGTTTTGGTTGTTATTTCCCCACGCAACCACTGTGCCGTTGCTCTTGAGTGCGAGACTGTGATCCGCACTTGTCGCGATCGCGGTTACCCCGCTCAATCCGGCAGGAATGTTGGTTTGACCATCGCTGTTATTTCCCCACGCAACGACCGTGCCATTGCTCTTGAGCGCGAGACAGTTCGATCCGCTTACCTGAATCGCGGTGACTTCGCTCAATCCTGAGGGAGCGATGGCAATTCCCCACCCAACCACGGTGCCGTCGCTCTTGAGCGCGAGACTGCGATCTTCACCCGCCGCGACCGCAGTGACCCCACTCAGTCCTGCGGGAACGGTAGTCCCTCCAAAGAAGTTATCTCCCCAGGCGACCACCGTGCCATCGCTCTTGAGCGCGAGGAAATGATTGACACCTGCCGAGATCGCGGTGATCCCGCTGAGCCCATCGGGAACGTTAGTTTGTGCATAAGGATTTCCCCACACAACTACCGTGCCGTCGCTCTTGAGCGCGAGACAGCCATACAGTCCCGCATCAATCGCGGTGACAACGCCCATGCTTAACGGAATTTCGGTTTGCTCGAATTGATTACTTCCCCACGCAACCACTACTGATACGCCGCCATACACTCGGTTCAATGCGTGCCACTTATCGGTATGGAGCAGGCCAGCACGCGCATTAGCGGCAAAATTGATCTCAACTGAAGAAACAGCAAGGTTCATGCGCTTGAAGATGAATGGAGTTCCATAGGCTCCCAGCGTCGTGCCACTCGCCAATTTGACATTATCGAAGACTCCGCTAGCGGAACTCCCACGCAGCACTCCATTTGAGAGCGACAACCAAGTGTCTCCAGCCGCGTATTGCCAGAAAAGGGCATTCAATACCTGATCATCAGTGGGAGCATCCTTGCTGATTGTCAGCGATGGCTTTCCTCCCGCCGCAGGAATGGTGATCCAGTCGAAAGGCAGCAGGCCGCGTTGATCCATCGCCAGAACCTCAAATTTCACCTGCCCAAGATCGACATTCCAATCCGCCGCCACGTTCCAGGTGAGCTTGTGATCGACGTTGGTGGGAATCGCATCTCCCAGTTTGGCGGCGGTACCTTCGACAAAAGTGACTGGCTTGAGGACCTTGGCGAACGAGCGGGTGCCGTTCACAAATGCCAGCGCCCGCGTCTTGACCGTGGCGTCGTCCGGATCGTTCACCCGGAAAACCACATCCATCAAGGTGGTGCCCGGCCGCATGGCGGCGGACTGGATGACGACTGTCGGCGGGGTGTTGGCCATGGTCGCAGATGCCAAGGAGAGCAAAACGAGCGGCAGTAAGCTGATTTTCATGGTGATTCGTTTCTTCGCAGGCGGAAAGGAGACGTATTTCGATAAACAAGTTTCTGACCCTTCCTGGATGACTCATTCAGTTGGAAGAAACCTATCAAAAGTAGTCCACTTGTCCGACAAACAACAAGTTAAATTCCTGTCACTAAAATACTGATAGCTGTTTGGGCATTTCTTGGGGTCTGCCTAGTCGCCGTTTGAGCCAATGGCAGGAGAACATTCGCATTCTGTCACGCGACGCTGCTGGGCGGCGGTTTCCGTGTCATGACGCACGAAAGCAAAAGTGGCTTCAGAACGAATGTCTGAAGCCACTTTCGAAGAGTGTTTTCCCCCTGCTGGATTACTTCTCGGGTTCTGCCTTCTTGTCGTCCTCCGGCAGGACTTCCTCCACGGACTCGAATTGCTCTGTTGGAACTGAAACCGGCGGTGTGACGGCTTCGATCGGCGGTGTGGTGGCGGTGATGGGTGGTCTGGCGATCATGCCACCTGGAAGTTTCTGCACGTTTCCACCGGCGGCCCCTGCGGTGGCGGGCGGCGTGGCTTTGGTAATGAGGGCGGCACGGTCCTTGAGGAGCGGCTCTACGGTGGTTTTCGCGACTTCATAGGTGCGGTCTGCTAGGGCGGATTCCTTCTGGAGCTTTTCGGTGAGGGTCTTGAGCCGTTCGGTAAAAGCGGTGTCCTTGGTTTTGGCATCCTCGGGTTTCTCTCCTGCCTCCTTCTTGCGCTCTTTTGGCAGCTCGGCACTGACGCTGACAGTCAGAAGGAAATTGTCGGTGGCAGGCGGCGGAGTGGCTGCTTTGATGGCGGCGGGCGGGGCTGGGGTGGCCTTGGTGGGCAGGATGGTGACGGTGTAAACGAAGCCCTCGAAGGTCTCGATGGTAGCGGTGCGTTTGCCATTTTCAGCGAGGCGCGCCGCCACTTTATCTTTCGTTACCACGTCTTCGAATCGGGCGTAGGAGAAAATGCTCTTGAGTGGCGAGGTCGCGGTGGTGTCTAGCACTTCGGCCGCTGTGGCGCCGTCTAGTTTAAATTCTGCCTCTTCGCTCTCACGAGTGAGCTTCCATGCGGGTTCCGGTTTGTCCGGTTGGCTAACCGTGATGCTTTTGATCTTCTCAGGACTGAAAAACGCATCTGAAAGCCAGCGGTTCGCCTCTCCACTGATGGATGGGAACATTTCACTAACGGCGTAAAAGCCGGACTCGTCGGCGTGGTTGCGCACGTAGCGGCCGACTGCATTGCCACCACCCATGGGTGATTGTTCCGCGCTGTTCTCGATGTTCTTGCCGAGAGAAACTTTTGCGATTTCTTTACCCGAGGCATCTTTAAAAGAGGCTGTGAGACCGCGGTCCGTGGCGACGGAGGAGGATTCATCCATGCCGAAGCGCGGGGCGAAGGACGGGCCAGCCTCCATGCCGAGCGTCACCTTCAGCTCGCTGAGCGTGCGGAGTAGCTCGTTGACGAAGGTGCTGTTAGCTGGGTAGTCGTCGCGCTGGGTGACGACCCATTTGCCGTCCTTTTTGGCAAGACTGACTGAGTTGGCGGCTCCCTGAATTTCGATGCCGGCGGTGTCGTTGGCAGGGAATGATTCAAAGAGCGTTTGTCCGGCAGTGCGCTTGGTGGCGCTGTGCTGTGACTTGCTTTGGCTGAGTTTCACGGCGGTGACTGCACCTGCGAGAGCGAAGGCGATGATCCAGAGGGTGATGACCTGGCGTTTGTTCATATCGGAAGAGATTGGGGATTGTGGATTGAAGATTGGGCAGAAGTTGGTGATTGGTGGAAAGAGGCTGACGGGCTTTTTGAAATCTTCGCCCTCCACTCTCAACCATCCACTCTCAACACATTATCTAGCCCGTGTGGCGGAACGACGTTTGATGAAGAGGCCGAGGCCTAGCAGGATGACGGCAGCGGGCATGGCTGCCACGTTGAGCAGGGTGATGTTACCGGCGAGCTTGTCTTTTTGACGGCGGAGTTCCTTTTCTTGCTCACGGATGAGTTTTGAGTAATCCACCTGTTCCAGGCGGAGTTTCTTGATCTCCTCTTCTTGTGCGGGCGAGAGATAGAGTTCCGAGCCCCGGGATTTCTGGGATTGTAGATCGCTGAGTTTCTGTTGGGCTGCTTTCTGTTTGGTTTGGAACTCTTCGATCTTTGCGCCGACGGTTTTGTTGAAATCGGACTCCATCTTTTTCACGACCGTGAACGGACGAGTGATGGCCGTGCGCGACCGGGAGCCGATGAGGTGCTTGGAGCCGACAGCTTGATCGAGCAGGTTGAAAAGCAGCGAGGAGTTGCCGTTGCTCGGAGTGGCCATCTGGGTGCCGCCGAAGTTTTGCACGTTGTAGGCGAAGCGGTCGTAGAAAGCATCGACATCGCCGATGAGGAAGACGTTGCCGGGCGAACTGCTTTCCTTGAGATAGGCGGGTTTTGGCTCGTCCTTTTTCTCGGGAGCCGCTGCGGCACTGGCGTCTTTGGGTTTTCCATCTGGGAAGGCGGTTTTGAAAGTGCCGGTGAGATGGCTGACCAGATCGTAAGTGCTGCCAGTGGGGCGGAAGGTGGTATTGAGCGATTGGTCGATCTGTGCGGCGCGCATCGAGTCGATAAAACCGGCGCGGGTGGAGGACTTGATCAGGCTGTTAGCAGAAACTCCGCCGCCACCGGTGAAGGTGAAACCGCCGGGAAGGAAAAAGGTGACAGATCCGAGGTCCTTGGTGATGACGTTGTCCTTTTGTGGCATGGTGTCCTTGTTGAGGGTGAGGATGCCGAGGGCGAGGCGATTGTCTCCCAGCTTGGTGGCGAGAAGTGAATCACCCAGAACCTTGCTGGACTCGAAGGAAACGCCCCACGCGGGAAGCAGTGTAGGAAGGGTGGAGGAGGTCGGATTTTGTCCGCCACCGGTCATCGGATTTTGGGTGCTGGTCATCTGCGCGGCCACCGAGTAGGCGTCGAGACAGGCAACAACCGTCCCACCGCTGAGCAGATATTGGTCCACGGCGAATTCGGCTTTCGGCGTGATTTCCGCAGGGTGGAAAAGCAGGAGCACCTTTACAGCCTTCGGGTCGATGGCGGTTACATCCATGCCGATATCCACGACATCATACGACTGCTTGAGCTGTTGATAGAATACCCAGCCCGGTGTTGGGCGCTGGCCGGGCATCATCGCGGGAGCACCTTTCAGATCGAGGGCTGACATCACGCCGATCTTTGGTTTCGTGGCTGAACTGACTTCAGCGATGGCTTTGGAAAGCTGATACTCTAGCATCGTCTCCTCGCGGGGATCAAGGAAAGGAAGCACGCTGCTGCGATCAAGGCAGGAAATTGCTAGACCGAAGTAGAGGTTCTGATCGTCCATGCGCTGGCCGTTGATGCCGTCGAGGTTAGCAGAGTCCTCGGCATCGGTGTCCGGTTGTGGATCGAGGTTCTCGATGCGGAGTTTTCCTTTCGAGATGTTGGAGTATTCCTTGAGCAGATCATCGACGCGGCGCATGTGGAGTTTCAGCCCCTCGGGCATGTAGTCGGTATTGCGCGAGGCGTAATAGCGGATGACGACCGGCGTATCGAGCTCAGCGAGGATGGCGCGGGTGCCATCGGAAAGCGTGTGAACTTTGTTTTGGGTAAAGTCCACGCCGCGGTTGCCGAGCGGGGTGAGGGAGACAAGCCAGTTGGCGAGGATGGCGATGGCGACGAGCGCGGCGACGCCGAGGGCCGCGCGGGTGACCGGGTGGGTAGTTTTGGCTGACATGGTCGGAAGAAAGGAATTTGAGATTTGAAATTTCAGATATGAAATCGATTAGGCGCGCTTGGAAGAGAGGATTGCGCTGGTGCCGAGGAGGCAGACGAAGATGAACGACACGAACCAGACGAGATCCTGAAGCCGGAGCAGGCCTTGGTTCAACGAGCTGAAATGATCCCACACGCCCATGGAAACGACGGCCTCGACCGCGCCGGGTGAGGCGGCTTTCCCAAGCTCGCGGGTGAAATCATCGTAACCGCAGAGGACCATCGTCACGCAGATGGCGACGGAAACAATCAGGCAGACGACTTGGTCACGCGTGCAGGCCGAGACAAGCATCGTGATGGCCAGGAAGGTGCAGCAGACGAGGAAACTGCCGATGTAACCTGCGAGAATAGCGCCGTTGTCCGGATCTCCCAGATAGTTCACGGTGATGACGATGGGGAAGGTGAGCGCGAGCGCGACTAACCAGACGGTGGCGGCGGCGAAAAATTTCCCGACGATCGCACTCCAGGTAGAAACCGGAAACGTTCCCAACAGCTCGATCGTGCCGGTCCGTTGTTCGTCGGCCCACAGCCGCATACCGACGGCGGGCGCGAGCAGCATATAGATCCACGGCTGCCAGAAGAAGAAGGTCCATTCGAGCGAAGCATCGCCGACGGTCATGAATTTGCCGAAGCTGAACGCGAGTCCCATCGAGAGGACGAGGAAAATAACGATGATCGCGTAGGCGGTGGGCTGGGAGAAATAACTGCTCAGCTCGCGCTTGTAGATGGTGCAGGATGACATGTTTTTTGGTAGATGCTGAAATTTTGAGGAGCTGAAAAGCTGAGATGGGTGACGTTGAAATTTTAGATTTTCAGCGTTTCAGCCTTTCCGTTTTGTTTTTAGGCGGCTGCCTCGGTGTCGCTAGAGGTGACGGCGCGGAACAGATCGGTGAGCGAGCCGGTGCCGGACTGGGCGAGGAGCTCGGACGGTGTGCCGTCGGCCACGATCACGCCACGATCGACGATGACGGCGCGGGTGCAGGAGGCTTCGACTTCCTCGAGGATGTGGGTGGAAAACAGAATCGCCTTGGTTTGTCCGAGCCGTTTGATGAGCTGGCGGACTTCGAATTTCTGGTTCGGATCAAGGCCATCGGTCGGCTCGTCGAGAATGAGGACTTCGGGATCGTGCAGGAGCGCTTGGGCGAGGCAGGTCCGGTGGCGGTAGCCTTTCGAAAGGGTGTCGATGGATTGCAGGGCGACGCTGTTGAGAAAGCAGGTTTCGATCGCCCGCTCGACCGCATCTTTTTTCGCGGAGCCGTTGAGGCCGCGGATGCTGGCGCAGAATTTCAGGAAACCGGTGACCGTCATGTCATTGTAGAGTGGTGCGGATTCCGGCAGGTAGCCGATCTTGGTTTTCGCATCGGCGGGATTGTCCACGATGGAGATGCCGCAGACTCGGGCATCGCCGGAGCTGGGTGGGAAAAACCCGGTGATCATGCGCATGGTGGTCGATTTACCGGCACCGTTTGGCCCGAGAAATCCGAGCACTTCACCTTTTTTGACCGTGAATGAGAGATTGTTCACGGCGATTTTGGAACCGAACTGTTTGCTGAGGGATTCGACTTCGATCATGGATTTGCAGAATTGATTGCTCCTGAATTCTCGCGAGAAGCGGTGCGGTGAGGAGTTCTTGTTTGAAAAAAAGGTTTGGCAGAAAATTTCAAGCGAATAACCGCTCGTTTGCGCATCTATCTGCCTTGCATCGGACCTGCGTTGGTGTATCGCTCCTTGGAAATATGGCAAGTATCCACTTACCCGAGCGCTGCGGCGTCATGCTGTTGCCCGACTGCACGCTGTTCCCACACGGGGGACTGCCATTGTTTATTTTCGAGCAGCGATACCGCCAGATGCTGGAGGACGCGCTTGAAGGCGATTGTTTTTTTGCAGTGGCACGATTGTTAGGCGAGGAGACGGGAAACCTTGCAGACTGCGTGGCTCCGGTCGGCACCATCGGCCTAGTGCGTGCCTCGCGTGAGCAGGACGACGGCACCTCGCAACTGCTGATCCACGGCGTGATGCGCGTGCGTTTCACCGAGTGGCATGCCGAACGCGGCTACCCTTTTGCCACTATCGAGCCCGTCATTTCCGTTTTCAAACCGGAGGAACAATCCGCCGCTGCGATGAAAACCCTGCGCGGTGCGGTGGAGGATGCCATCCGGCCGCTGCCGGAAGAGGTGCAGTCCGGAGTTTTCGCCCTGCTCGACCGGGCGGAAGACCCCGCGCTCATGACCGACATCGTTTGCCAGCAGTTCATCCACGAGGCCGATCTGCGGCAGAGTCTATTAGAAATGGACATGGTGGGCGATCGGATCCCCGTGATCTGTGAATACCTGCGCAAGGCCAGCGCTGCTGCGGCGGAGGATTGATTTTCACGAAACTGCCGTGCCTCGTGGCCAAAGCCATTTTCCCCAAGCGAAAAGCACCACCGCCATGATGGCGAAAATCGGCACCTGCCAGACGAGCGCGTGTCGCAGTGCTTCGCCTGCTTCATGATCGGGAAAACTCGCCAGCAGCCGCGAGAATCCGAGACTGAAAAGCCCGTAGCCGAGATTGAAAGCGAGTCCCTTCACCGAAAGCACGGTCGCTCGTTTCGAGGAGTCCGTCTCCCGATGCAGCGCACGGCTGATGGTAAATCCGAGGTAGCTGAGCATCGTCATGATCAACATCGCTGGCAGCAGTCCGTAAACCGGCCATGCCTGTGAAATCGCTGCTAGGCCGATCAGCGCGGTGCCAGCGGCGATTGCTAAGTTTGCCAACGTGCTGAAGCGGTCGTTGAGTTTTTTCGCAATCGCCGGAACAAACCAACCTAACAATCCGATACTCGCTCCGATGAAACCGAAGGTCCACTCTGGCAGCTTGATCAGGACATAGTAGCTGCTGTTGATCGTCGCGAGATTTCTGCAGATCGAATCGACTAGCAGCCCGAGCACCACGATCACCAGCGTGTGCGGATTGGTGAAAACCCAGCGAGCAGTTTTCAAAGTCAGGCGGAGGGCATTTACGCAGGAATTTTCCGGCCCATCAGAAACTTGGCGCGGCGGCTCCACCATGCGCAGTGTGATCCCGAGGCAGACAATTCCTTGAATCAACACCAGCACGACCGGCAACCGGTGTGCCAGCGCTTCACTCAGTTGAAATCCCACCGGCAGCACCTTGTTCAGGACCGTCGGATCATAAAGTAAACCACCGAGGATCATCGCGATCACGAACCCAGCCGACCGCCACCGCATCACCGTGCCGAGTATCTTGTCCCATGCCTCTTCGCGACCACTTTCATCAAGAGAATCGTAAGTCAGCGCCTCGTCAGCACCACTCGCGCAGGCTTCGGATAGGCCGGATAGAAAACGATTGAGGATACAGAGCGCGAATAACAGGGCCCCGCCGTGGCGCGGAGCGAGCAGCAGGCAGAGCATTTCCAAAATCATCAGAACCGCTGCGGTGATCAGCAGTGGCCGCCGCCCCAACGTATCCGCCAGCGCGCCAGACGGGACTTCGAACAGGAAAATCGTCGCCGCCCAGATGAGATTGAGCAGCACGAACTGATCTAACGTAAGTCCCAGATCGAGAAACAACACCGCCAACACCGGATAGTAAGCGCGGGCATTGTAGAAGACCGTGAAGAGAATGAAGCGCCGCGGATTGCCTGATAGGTTGGCCGAAGCGGTCATGGGATCGTTTTAGGAAATAAAAACGGGATCTGTCACTGAGGCCCGCGGTCCACGTCGATGCGGAATGGACGACCACGGAGACGGGAGTTCCGGGTCTTTTCTAGCACCTGCGCTACGAACTGCTCTGGCACATCGACGAGCGAGTGTTTCGGGAAAAGCGTGATGCGGCCGAGGCAGCCGTCTGGCAAGCCGACCTCGCGGTAAAGCATGCCGACGATTTCCTTCGCCATCACGCCGTGGGTTTTTCCTAACGAAAGGAAAAGCCGGGTCATGCCTTGTTCTTGCGGGATCGGGCCGCGTTCGAAGCGATTGTCGGCCGGGCGTGGGCCACGGTCGTCGCGTTGTGGGCGGTCGTCACGTTGGGGACGATCCTCGCGGCGCGGTGCTTCCTTGCGCTCGCGGCGTTCGGGTTCGCGATCTTCGTCGATGGCTGATCCCTCGCGGCCGCTGGCTTCGCGGATCATGGTGACGAGGGCTCCGGCGATGTCTGTGGGTGTGTGGCCTTGCTCTAGCAGGCGGTCGATATTTTCCTGATAGGCATCGAACTTTCCGGACTCGAGGCGTTCCTTGAGATCATCGAAAACAAGATCCGCGCGGCGTCCTTCGACCTGCTCGACGGATGGGATGCGCTCACGTTTGATGACGTGGCGGGTGTAGCGCTCGATGGCCTGGAGACGATAGATTTCACGGCCATAGACGAAGCTAACCGCCCGTCCTGAACGCCCAGCGCGTCCGGTCCGTCCCACGCGGTGGACGTAATCCTCCGGATCGGTTGGTAGGTCGTAGTTGAAAACGATATCGATCTCATCGATGTCCAGGCCGCGGGCGGCGACGTCGGTGGCGACGAGAATTTCCACAGCCCCTTCACGGAAGCGTTTTAGCACGCGCTCGCGCATCTGCTGGGTGATGTCGCCGTGCAGACGATCAGCGGCATAGCCACGATTAACGAGGTCTTCCGTGCATTCGTCCACCGAGCGCTTCGTATTGCAGAAAATGATGCCGAGGCGCGGCGGGTTCATGTCCAGAATGCGGGAAAGCACCTCGACCTTCGAGCGCTGGCGCACTTCGAAATACGACTGCTCGACGGTGGAAACGGTGAGCGCTTTTTGCTTAATCTCGACGATTTCCGGGCTGTTTCCGAATTTCTGGATCAGGCGCGAGACGCCTGGGTTCATCGTCGCTGAGAAGAAAAGCGTTTGGCGGTCCGGCGGCAAAGCGGCGAGCAACTCGTCCATCTCGTCCTTGAAGCCCATGTCGAGCATGCGGTCCGCCTCGTCGAGGATGGCCATTTTGATGCGCGATGGATCGAAACTGCCACGGCGGAGGTGATCCAGCAAACGGCCGGGAGTGCCGACGACGAGTTGTGCGCCGGAACGCAGCGCGCGGAGCTGGCGGTCGATCGGCGCACCACCGTAAACCGGCGTGGCGTGCAGTCCGGTCATTTTCGCGCCGAGGCGGTGGACTTCTTCGCAGACCTGGACGGCGAGTTCGCGCGTCGGGCAGAGGATGAGCACCTGGGGATAGCCGAGTTTTACATCCAGTTTCGCCAGCGCGGGCAGCGTGAAAGCAGCGGTTTTCCCCGATCCAGTGGCGGAGAGTCCGACGAGATCCTTACCCAGAAGAGCGGGCGGGATGCTCATGAACTGAATGGGCGAGGGGCGCTCGTAACCGAGCGTTTCAATGGCGGCGAGCAGAGTATCGGGCAAGCCGAGTTCGGAAAAAGGAGGCGTATCCATGAGCAATTTTGAGTCGGAAATCCGGACTCGCAGATCGTCTGGCTTGCCGGGCGGCGAGGCTATGGCTGATTTTTGAAGGAAGACAAGCACGCATTTGAAAGATTTGGGGGGATTCCCGGGGTTGCCATTGATTCGGCAGCGTGCACACTCGCGGCGTGGGAGCGTTCGAGGAACAGAAAAGGGTGATGAATTTGTCGCTCGCAGCGGCCATCATACTCCTTGGGGCCAAGGTGACTGCCGCCATCAAGACCGGATCTTCGGCGATTTACTCGGACGCTGCGGAATCCGTGGTTCACCTCTTAGCCGTGATGTTTGCGGCCTGGGCGCTACGTCTGGCGCATAAACCGGCGGACGAGACGCATCACTTCGGGCATGACAAAGTTTCCTTTCTGTCCGCGGGATTCGAGGGTGCAATGATCTCCGCAGCGGCAGTGCTGATTTTCTACGAAGCGGTCCGCCAGATGATTTTCGGGGTGAATATCGAAAATCTCGGCTTCGGTATCATCGTCACAGCGGCGGCGGCGGGGATCAATTTGGCACTCGGACTCTCACTCCTTGCCGTGGGAAAACGCAGCGGCTCAGCACTGATCCGCGCGAACGGTCATCACGTGCTGACCGATGTCTGGTCCAGCGCGGCGGTGCTCGTGGCTCTGGGCCTTTATAAATTCACCGGCTGGACTTATTGGGACCCGATCGCCGCCATGTTAGCAGCGCTGAACATCGTGCGCGTCGGCGTGAAACTGATTCGGGAAAGTCTCGGCGGTCTGCTCGATGAGGCTGATCCGGAGAAGGAGAAAGAGATTTGCAGCCTCCTCGATCACGAGACCGCAGCGCGCAGTCTTTCCTATCACAATCTCCGCTATCGCCACTCCGGCCGCACGCACTGGGTGGAATTTCACCTGGTTTTCGATGATGCGCTCACCGTCGGCGAAGCTCATGAAGCTGCCACCGAAGTCGAGGCCCGCGTGGCAGGCCTATTCCAACCACTCGGTCGCGTGATTTCCCATCTAGAACCGAAATCCGCCGAGAATCACGATGAGAGCTGGGAAGAGAGATGAGAATCCGGGTTTGCCTTCACTGAGAATTCGCTAGGGTAGGGGATGGAACAACGCGGGCGTGGTGCGGGCGAAAATCCCAGGAATCGCTTCGATTCGATGCACGTCGAGACAGACGAGGATGCGTGGATCGACGAAGACGCGCGACCGCAGCGCACGATTTTTCTCAACGACGACTCGCAGAGCATTCTCTCCGCGAGCGATGCGGAGGACCTCTCGTTTGACTACGGCCTAAATCCCTATCGCGGCTGCGAACACGGCTGCGCATACTGCTATGCGCGGACCTATCATGAATACCTCGGTTTCTCCGCAGGGCTGGATTTCGAGTCGAAAATCGTAGTGAAATCCAAAGCACCGGAGTTGCTGGAAGCCGCGCTCGCGAAGCCATCCTACAAGCCGGGGAAAATCTCGCTCTCCGGTGTCACCGATTGCTATCAGCCCGTCGAGCGGAAGCTACAAATCACGCGCCGGTGCTTGGAAGTGCTCGCCCGTTTCAGAAACCCTGTCGTTGTCATCACGAAAAACGCCTTGGTCGAGCGTGACGTCGACCACTTATCCGAACTCGCCCGCCACCGCGCTGTCGCCGTCTATCTATCTGTCACCACGCTCGATCCGGATCTCGCCAGAATTCTCGAACCGCGCGCTTCCTCACCAAGAGCGCGTCTCAAAGCGATACAAACTCTCAGCGCCGCCGGCATCCACGCCGGGGTGAGTGCCGCGCCGATGATTCCCGGCCTGAACGATTCCGAACTGCCCGCCATCCTCGAAGCTGCAGCGGCTCATGGCGCATCATTCGCCGCGTATTCCACCGTTCGTTTACCAGGCTCGGTGGCCGAGGTTTTCGAAAGCTGGTTGGATCGCCACCTCCCGATGGCGAAGGAAAAAATTCTCGGTCGCATCCGCGCAGCGCACGATGGCAAACTCAACGGGCTCACCCCCGGCATCCGAATGCGCGGCACCGGTGCCGCGGCGAACCAGACGCGGGCGCTGTTTCACGCCTGCTGCAAACGAAACAAGCTCAGCAGTTCCCCGCCGAGCTTGAGTTTGGATTCGTTCAGACGTCTGGCGCCCGGACAAGGTGAGCTTTTCTGACCAAGAAATCAGATATTAATGCCGCCTGCGGAGACCTAGCAGCCAAGTTGCTGCCCAAGCTGAAAGCAAGAGCGACGATGGCTCCGGCACTTCCATAATTCTGGTAATACTCGCTGTGATGGCTTCCGTTCGGAGATTGCCAACGTTCGGTCCGAGCGATGAACCAAAAGATTTGTAATAGTAGATCTTCGCGAGATCGAAATTCGCCAAACTCAGCGCGGTGGGAAGCTGGTCCGAGTTGAAAGCGGTACCGGTGGAATCATTGAGAAGCAAGTCCACGGTATTCACGTTGTTGAGGGTGTAGGAACCCCTCAGGGTATCGTCGATATTATGATAGAAATTCAAACTGTCGCCAGATACCTGTCCGAACTTTCCTGATGGAGAATTGAATGCACCTCCATCCGTAATTTGAATCACGGATGTTTCAATAAATCGCTCGTAGGCCGTCGCCGGTTTGATTCCAAAAGCCAATGAGCCTCCTGGCAAATCCAAAGTCAGCGTAGAGATATAAAGTCCGGGTTGGCCATCGGGAGTGGCGGAATTGTAGTAGGTGCCTAATCTCGGATCGGTAGGAAGATAATCAGGAGTGGTCCGGTCGAGCACTATTGTGCCAGTGAGGGTGTTGCCAGCTATCAGACCGATGCTACCGTAGGCAGTTCCTCCTGGATTGATCGTTTCCAAGGAATCGATCGTTGCTACGAACGAAAACGATTGGGCGCTGGACACTTGTGCTGTCAATAAACTCAAGGCACATGCGAGCAAATAAGTGCGGGGTGTCGGCGTCTGAGCAAAAGTGGATTTAATTGTTTGAGCAAAAGTGGACAGCGAATTCTGATTTTCAAAATATCTTAAAGACTGTATTCTGCGAGGATGTCAGGCCACTGCGGTGCTTGGGGGGTAGGCGGGTGGGCGATGACTCGAAAGCTTCCCGGCTGTTGGACGATGGTCACCTGCTTGGTGTCCCCCGGGGTGATCTCCCAGCGGCGGCCTAGGAAGCTGATCTCTCCGGCTTTTTGGACGACTCGGGTGTGGTGGGTCGCGAGATGCAGATCAAGGAGTGTCGATGGTGGTGCCGGGCGCCAACAGTCACTTCCTTCGGACACGCTTTGCTCGACTGCTTTGAGAGGCGTCATCCCGGTGCTGCGTGACTTGTGGTTTGCGTGGTGCCAGTTGATTTGGGTCTCTAGCAGTTCGTTTGCTTGCTCTCTGCTGCTGACCGATTCCATGGCGAAGAGTGCAGGCAGACGTTTCTGCCAGAAGCCGAACTGGCGCTCGATTTTGCCCTTGGATTGGGGATCTTTGGCGACAAGGTGGCTAACGCCGAGGCAGCCTAAGGCGCGTTGAAACTGGGAGAGGGTGTCGGTGTCGCCGGCCTTGCGTGATTCGTGGCCGAAGAGGCTGAGGCCGTCGGTGTAGAAGTCGTTAGGCAGGCCGTGGGTAAGGAAAATTTTCCTAACATGGGCGAGGTGAGCGAAGGTGGTTTCGGCCTCAATAAAGGCTGCGCCAACGATGAAACGGGTGGCGTCGTCGATGGTCAGGGCGAGGATCTGGAGCTTCTCCCCCGGCCACCACTGGTGCGGGGAGCTGTCGTGCTGGAGGAGATCGCCATAGCCTTTGCGCTGCCATCTACGGCGGGGTTTGGGGCCGCGTTTGAGCGGTTCGAGCAACAGCTCGGGCATGTGCTTGTGGATATGTCCGCGGACGTTGGAGGCAGAGCGTTTGAAGGCGAATCGGCGGAAGAGTTCGTCAGCCAGGAAGCTGAAGTTGGCGGGCTGACCCGTGGCGAGTGTGATGCGCAGGAAGGCGTCCGCTTCATCCGGCCAGAGGGTGGCGTGATCGCCTCCTGATGGGGCGAGTGGGAGATGGCGGCCTGCGGCCAGCCAGTGGGTTCTCAGGGTGTAGAGGCGAGATCGGCCGACTCCGAGCCGGGCACAAGCGTCGTCCGGGGACAGGTGCCCTTCGTTGAACGCAGCGAGGGTTGTCTCGATGACATCGAGTGGTAGGCGGTGGAAAAGCTGTTTGTTTTCATCCGGGCATTGGAGGCACACGCGCCACTCACCAACCAGCGCTTATGGGGCTCTGCCCCAAACCCCGGAGTTTACCGAATCTGGGCGAATGGCTCCAGGGAAAGCGTCCCTTCCCCGGAGCGCGGTTCCCTTCTTGGGAGCCTATCGCACCATCCGGGACTACTCGGGTTGCTCTCCAGCAGAGCCCTATCCGTTCCGGCGGTGAGCCCAACGAGAAACATCAGAAGCGAGGACGCCAGAGCAATCGACGAGTCGGTGAAGCAATCCACTTTTGCTCAGATTAATTGTGTCCACTTTTGCTCAGCCCGCTACAGATTTATTTTGGCAGCGGTTGTTTTAGGAGTTGGGCAAGCGGCGTCAGGAGTATTCGAGAACCAGCGTTCTGCCGTCGTCCAGTTGGATTTCCTCGGGCTGCCATGTCGGACTCTGGTCGAATCCTTCGGGATCGGGATTGGAGGAATTCCGGGGACGGTTGAACCAGTCGAGGTCCGGCTCGTCGTCGGGGATCCATTCCTTGATCGCCTGCCAGGGCGGATCGATGGGTTCCATGGTTTCGATATCAAAGGGCGGCGGCGGTGGACGAGCAAGTTGGATGATGCCCTCCCAAAGACCGTGGAGGCGGAGGAAGTATTCAATTTCCTCGCGACGGATGACCTGGCGGACGGGTTTCATGGTGCCCTTGCAGCACGGGCACTCCAGCGGGTCGCCACCCCAGACTTTCAGGATGAGATCGCGCCAAAGGGGGCGCATGTCGCGGGCGGATTGCTTGGGTGGTGGTGGAATAAGGAGGATCTGGGAATGGAGATTTGAAATTGGAGATTTGAGATTGGGGGGAGACGGTTCCGGCGGGCGGATGATGCGGTCGGGGATGAGGGAGGTTTGGCCTCGGGTTTTGTTGGAGTAGAGGCCGTAGTAACGGATGGTTTGCTGGCCCTTGGGTGGGATGTGGAGCAGAGCGGCGGCGATGAAATCGGGGGCTTTGAAGATCTCGAAGTTGCGCTTGGTGTTGTGGTGGCGCTTGGAGCGGTAGATGAC
>JBBRYQ010000033.1:0-52196 GCA_038237425.1 Verrucomicrobiales bacterium | reverse complement strand
TCGCGCTCGTCCTGCTCCCAGACCGCCCGCGCCTGAGTTGGATATTGTAGGAGGACATCAGCGAGCAGGTGGTGGAGGTCATGCCAGACGAACGAGCGCTTTGCTGATAGAAATATGAACACTGCCACGAGGATCACTGCCGGGACGCGCGGCGGAATTTCGGTGAATTTCCGCAGGGCCGCATGGAGGAGGAGCGCCGCGCCGAGGCAGAACCACGGCAGGCCCGGATAGATCCGGTATTCTGGCATGAACTCGGGAATCGGATAGAGCACCCGGAACAGGATGGTGCTGCAGAAGAGCAGGAAACAGACGCCCATGAGCCGGGTGGACCGGCGCCAGGCGAGGAAGGCGCTGAATGTGGTGACCGCCAAAAATCCCGCCACCGCCCACATCGCGCCCGAGTCAGGGACGTTCCAGAAATTCATTCCCGGGCGGACGAGCGTTTCCGCGATGTGATGGTCCGCGCTAAGAGAAATCGGAACGACGCTGCGCCAGACGAATTCCCAGAACACGCGGCCAAGGGTGTAGGCATTACCGATGAAACGAGGCTGGCCGAAGGATTTAATGCCATTGAGAAAGGCCGCGATCCCGCCGCTCAACCAGAGCGGCACAAGGATGAGCAATCCCAGCACTGCGATCAACCAAAGGTGCCGGCGGAACAATTTCAAGTGATCACGGGTGACAAACGCCAGGCCCACCACTCCCACCGCCATGATGGCGTGAAAAATTCCAGGTCCCTTGGAAAAGGTCGCGCCGAGAACACACAGCGCGCAGGCCAGCAGTTTCATCCACCCGCCATCCCGCAGGAAGCGCAGCATCGCCCATGGGGCGAGCACCGAAAAAAGCGTAACCCACGCCAGATCCTGAGTCCTCGCGTAGTTCGGAATCTCGCTGGCTAACGGATGCACGGCAAACAAAACGGCCCAAAAAAATGCCGCCCGCCAGCGCGCACGATCTCCCAGAAAATCCCGACCGAACGCGAAAAGAACGCACGCTGCCGCGGTGTGCAGCAGCCAGTTCACCGCATGGAATCCGGCGCTAGAGATTCCGAAAAGCCGGTATTGGACAGTATACCAAAACTGAGTCCAAGCGGTGAGCCCACTGTGCCAGAATTCACCGGTGATGAGCAATTTATTATGCACGATCTGGACATAGTCATCGAGGAAGAACACGGAGCCGAGGCACCACAAATGGGCGAGCGCGCTGGCAGCGATGATCCAGGCGAACGGCAGCCAGGATCTTTTGGAAAACGGGGGCTTTTCGGTGGTTTCCATGGATGCGCTCAGAGTTCGGATTTTTTCCACTGGTCGAGTTGTGCGGCAAGGGCAGCGGCGGTGCTGGTCTCGGTGATGCTGTCCACGAGAGTGTCCTTTTTCCCCAGAACGCTCTCCAGCCGGACGCGATAAAAGGACGTATTTCCCGAGTTCATGTTCGTATCGAAGCTGAAGCCGGAGATGTCCCGCTTCGTGTAGGTGCGCGTCCAGATCACCGGGCCGAGTTGGTTGCGGACAGTCATCCCGGCGTGATTGAGGGTGACTATCCGCTTGTGCAAGGCCATCCGGATGACGCAGATCCAGATGGCGGCCGCGCTGACCGGCCAGACGATGCGAAAAAGCAGTGGCGCGTCCTTCATGATCAGAAAAACAGCCGCGGCGGTCCAGATCACGTCGAAGAGGATGAGGGAGATCAAAAGCGACAGGTTCCGCCCTGGCGGGCAGACAATGGACTCCGGCAGGCCGTTGCCATCGAAGGTGGCAAGAATCCGGCGGGCGGCGAGAAGCGCGGGCAGTTCGGCAACAGGCACTTCGCGGATGGACTGCACGGCTGTCGCCCGATCCGACAGCGCGGGGATTTCGCCGGTGTGGAAAACGGGGATTTCGTAAACGGAGCGAACCATTGTGCCCGGAACCTCGAATGCGAGTTTCCAATCGTATTTTGCCTCGCCTGACGAATCGAGACTGCTCTCCGGAGCGTCGGGTGGAAGGTTGAAACTGAACGGAATCCGCGATCCGTCCAAGCCGCGCGGGATGGTATCCAGGCGGACGATTTCCTGGTGGCTCCAGACTTTTTCCATGGTGACTTTCCGGCTATCTCCCGATCCACTGCTAACGGTTTTCGTGCACTCGACCGTGGCTTTTGCCTCACCGCGGGCGGGCAGAGTTTTTTCGATCAAAATGGCGCCCTGCACGATTCCTCCGGGACTGGCAGGCCACGTTTTCAATTCGAGCGATGTCTTTCCCATCACTTGCTGGCGGCGGATGCGGCGCACCGCAAGCCATGTCGGAGCGATGCCGATCAAAGGGAAAGCGATCAGAAATGCGGACGACGAATCCTGGGGAAATGCCCCCGTCATGATGACCGAAGCAAGCAGCGGGAGAACGACGAGCCAGAACCAAAACGTGTAGGCAAACAGAGCCTTCCACCCGAGCGAACCCTCTTCGGAAATGGCTGCGCCTGCCCATGCGGCTTTCCATTTCCAGCACTGATCCGGGTGCTTTTCACGCAGCCGGAATTCCTTTTTCGCCTTGATCGCTCCCTGGATGCCGGCAAATACGAGACCGGCGCCGACGGCTGGAAAGGCGAGTGCGAAAATGGCCATGAACGCCTGCATCTGCCAGCGCAACGTCCGATAGATCACCGACTCGGAGGGAGCTGCCGGGTTCACGTAGCAGCGGAAAGTGCGGTCATTTTCCCCCTTCGCATGCGCGGAAAGCTCGCGGCCAGCGTTTGCTTGGAAATTGCCGACGTTGTCCGAGCCGCTGTAGAAGGAAACCTTATCGCCCCGGTAATCCCGCCCGGCGTAGCGGTAGTGATAGGTCGCGGTGGCGCGGGTGGAATTGCTGTCGGAATCGTGGCTTTCTTTCAGTTCCGCCGTATCGATCACGCACGGCACCTGTTCCCAGCTCCGCGCCTGCCACCATTTGGCGTAGCCGGAAAAATACAGGCCGGAGAGAACCAAGCCCGGTAGTAGAAACGGCAGGCCGACGAGCGACAAGCAGCCACCAGTAATTTCCTTGGAACCTTTCGTGCCGGTGGATGTTTTTCGAAACATGGAGGGTGATCAACGGTTTTTCCGACTGCCACTAATTCGCGGATCGTTATCGCCATACCCGCCGGAAACATCAAGGGCTTTGGAAGCGAGCGCCAATGGAACTCCGACTTTTGGGAAGCGAGCGCGCATTCCCGACTTGCTGCCCCTCGTGGCCGTGAAACAGACATTCTTGTCTGTTCTTTCACAAGCGCCTGCCACCCGCGAAGAACAGGCAGGAATGCCTGTATCACGCCGCATTCTTTCAGCGCTTAAGGGTTGCACCACCTACCCCGGAAAAGCGAAACCCCGCCGCAGCCGAAGCCGGACGGGGTCTGTTTTGGGTTTTGGGAGAATTTCCCGGGAAAGCGCTTATTGGCCCCAGGTGATCACGTCATCGGCGGAGGCCCTCTTGGTCTTCGCGTCCGCACCTTCACTCCAGACAGCACAGCGGCGGCCGTTGAGGTTCGCGGTTCTCGCGCCGGCTTGTCCAGTGGTGACGGCCGTCAGGGTTTCGTTGTAGTCGCCATCCAGCATGACGTAAAAGGGTCCGCCCCATGGGTCGAAAAGTCCTAGAACCGTGGTGCCTGTGGAGTAAACAAGACCGCCCTTGCCACCGCCGGCAGTTTTTTGCCCTTCCTTCACCGAGAGGAATTTGATCGCCCGTGGATTCAAAGGAGTCGTGCTGGTTTCTGTGCCGAGAAGGGCGCTCAGAAACGCGGTGTCCTTGGTGTCGATCTTTGTGTCGGTCGCCATATTGTCCTTCGGCATCGTCCCGTATTCGCTGTAGAAATTGTTCACAGCGGATTCGATGGCGATGGCCGTGGCGAGCGCCGTGGTCCGGCGGGCTTTTTGAATCGCCGCGTTACCGGCGGCGAATCCGGCTCCGGCGAGCACCGCGATGATGGCGATGACGACCAGGAGTTCGACTAGGGTGAAGCCGCTTCTGCGGTGCGAAGTTTGAGTTTTCATGACGGAATTCAGATGGGAGTTAATGATCGCGCAGCAAATACCAATAATTCGAGGCTGACAACACCTCAAACCATTTCGCATTCACATGGTCCATACCTAAACGCAGATTTTATCGTCGGCAATCTATTTCTTTGCCTGGAAACAATTCCCCTTGGATCCACAGGATCTACAACAAAGCGTCATGAAGGTAAGTTGGAATAGGGAAGCGGAAGACGAGTGTGTTCAGATCGCCTCCGTCATGCATACCAGCCGCCACCCGGATTACTGGAAATCGCGACTCAAAGACGGCTGATGGTTCAAATCCATTCCTCACCCTGCCTTTGCCGTTGCGGGAAGAGCCACCAGACGGCATGCTTCCACCATGCCCGGCACTAATTTGCGAGATTCCGTTCTCGACGCCCTCCGCTCCGCCAAAGGAAATCCGCTTTCCAAATCCCAACTCGCCCGCAGCCTCAAGCTTCCCGGCCCCCGCGTCACCGAGCTGAGAATCACGCTTGAGACGCTGGTGAAAGAAGGCGTGCTCGTCGTCGGAAAGAAAAACACCTACCTGCTGCCCGCTGCGCCAAAAGACCAGCTCACCGGCACACTGAAATTTCATCCAAAGGGCCACGCGTTCTTTTTCCCCGATCTCACCGACGAGCAGAACCTCGCAAGTGGTATCGATTTCACGCTTCATTCGCGCATTTTCATCGATCGCCGGAACGTCGGCACTTCGCTCGATGGCGACCGCGTCGGCGTTTCCATCATCAAGCAGGTCGCCCGCCCGTTCCGCACGCGCAGCGAATCCTCGCCAGATCCGGCGGATGAAATGCGCGGCAAGGTGGACGAGGTGCTCGCCCGCCGTTCGGGCCGGCTCGTCGGGATTTACCGGAAAAAAGCGAATTTCGGCTTCGTCGAGTGCGATGATAAAGCGATCGACGGCACCATCGACATCACCGGCGACACCACCGCCATGCCAGGGCAGCTCGTCGTGGTAAATCTCGACGAATGGGCGGACCGTAGCACCACGCCACGCGGACGCATCGTCGAGGTGCTCGGTTGGCCGGGCGAGCCGGGGGTGGACATTATTTCCGTCATCCACCGCTTCGGCCTGCGCACGTCATTTCCTGACAATGTTCTGGCAGAAGCCCGCGCGGTGCCGGAAGAGCCGGAGCCATCAGAAATCGCCCGCCGCAAGGACTGGCGGGACAAGCTTGTCATCACCATCGACCCCGCCGACGCCAAGGACCACGACGACGCGATCTGGCTGGAAAAAACCCCCAGCGGCTGGACGCTCGCCGTCCACATCGCAGACGTTTCCCACTACATCAAGCCCGGCAGCCCGATGGACCAAGAAGCCATCGAGCGGGGAAACTCCACCTATCTGGTCGATCGCGTGCTGCCGATGCTCCCAACAGAACTCTCCAACGGAATCTGCTCGCTCAAGCCGAATGTGGACCGCCTGACAAAGTGCGCGCTGTTGGAAATTTCCCACGAAGGCATCATCACGAAGGCGAAATTCATCGATGCAGTCATCCACAGCCGCGCGAAACTTTCCTACGAACAAGCGCAGGAAATTCTCGATGGCAAGCCCGCTCCCGAAGGATCCGATCCGACACTCTCAGGAATGGTTAGAGAAGGCTGGAGCCTCGCCTCCGCCATGCGCAAGCGCCGCTTCGAAAACGGCGCGCTCGATCTCGAAATGCCGGAAATCAAGATCCGCCTCGATGACCAAGGCCGTGCCGTCGTCGCCGATCCAGTGATCCACACCGAGAGCCACCAGCTCGTCGAGGAATGCATGCTCGCAGCAAACGAGGCAGTCGCAAAAATTCTGAGAGAGCGGATGAAGCCGGCGATCTATCGAATTCACGATGACCCCGATCCGTCGCGTCTCATGGATTACACCGAGACTGCGAAAGCCCACGGATATCGCCCCGGCGATCTGACCAACCGCGCGCACATTCAGGATCTGCTGGATGCGTCGAAGGGCAGCCCGGAAGAGCACGTGATCAAGCTTGGCCTGTTGAAAAGCCTCAAGCGCGCCGCCTACTCCGCGGAGCCGGTCGGTCACTATGGTTTGGCCAAGGGTGATTACTGCCATTTCACCAGCCCCATCCGCCGCTACGCCGATCTCATCGTCCACCGCGCATTACAACCGCTGTTGGAAAACGCGCCGCCCAAGCAAGACAGCACGCCGTCGCAAGCGGATCTGCGAGAAATTTCCCGCCACATCTCCGATACCGAGCGCACCTCGTCCGATGCCGAGAGCGAAACGAAGCAGATCAAACTGTTGGAGTATCTCGACCGCATCGCCAGCGCGGACGAGCCGCCGGTTTTCAACGGTCTCATCACCGACGTCCGCCCGATGGGCCTGATGGTCGAGATCCCCGACATGGGCGTGCGCGGCGTGGTCAAACGCGAGGACCTGCCGGAAGGCCGCTGGTTTTTCGAGCCCCACCGCATGGCTTGGGTGTCCAGGGATGGAAAGGTTATCCAGTTAGGTATGCGCCTGCCGCTGAGGGTGATCAATATCGATTTCGACAAGCGCTTTGTGGACTTCGCCGTCGCCGGCAAACCGACGACCGAAGGCACCCACCGCCCGCCCGCGAAGATCGCGAAAAAGCACGGCAAACCACACACCAAACCCGCCGCCAAGGTGGGCCCGGCCGTCAAGCTCAAGGAAGGCCGCTACGCCAGCCCCAAGGACAAAACGAAGAAGCACCGCAAGCGGCGGTAAGATGGTCGGACTTATGGAGAAGGGGTTTGCAAACCCCGTCTCCTTATTGGCTACAAACACGCGCCTTCCGCCGGGCGCACCGCGACTTCATCGCCGACGCTGAGGCCGAGCTCGTCCAACTGCTTGCGCGACAGTTCCACATCCAGAAACTGCCCGTCGTTCAGCCTCACGGTTAGGGTGGCGATCGGTCCAGCGGAGAAGAGATGTTGGACACGGGCCAGCGAGTCGGTGGCGGGATCGTATTCCGCAGCGAAGAGCACGTCGATTTCATGAGGGCGGACGTAGCGGACGTTGTTGCCGGAGTGCAGCTTGTTCACGTTCCCGAGGAATTCATAAACAAAGGGGCTGCGCGGCTGATCATAGACGGTCTGCGGCTGTCCGACCTGTTCGATCCGGGCATTGCGCATCACCACCACCCTGTCGGAAAGTTCCAGCGCCTCCTCCTGGTCGTGGGTGACAAAAAGCGTCGTTAGGCCGATCTCGTCATGGAACTGCCGCAGCCAGCGGCGGAGATCCTTGCGGACCTGGGCGTCGAGCGCGCCGAAAGGCTCGTCTAGCAGCAGCACCTTCGGCCGGATGGCGAGTGCGCGGGCCAGGGCGACGCGCTGGCGCTGGCCGCCGGAAAGCTCGTGTGGGCGGCGTTTGTCGAGTCCTTCGAGTTTCACGAGGCTGAGAAGTTCCATCACCCGGTCACGGATCTCGGATTTCTGCGGTCGTCCCGCTCCCGGAAGCACGCTGAGCCCGAAAGCGATGTTCTGCGCGACGGTCATGTGGCGGAACAGCGCGTAGTGCTGGAAAACGAAACCGACGCCGCGTTTTCCCGCTGGGATGCCGCTGACATTCTCGCCGTGGAAGAGGATTTCCCCCGGGCCGTCATCGGCAAATTCGAGTCCTGCGACGATGCGCAGGAGAGTGGTTTTTCCAGATCCGGAGGGGCCTAGCAGCGCGGTGAGTGAGCCGTTAGGGACTTCCAGGGACACGTCTTCCAGTGCCTTGTAGGCACCGAAGGTCTTGTTGATGGACTTGATGGATATGGACATGCTGTCGATTGTTAGGTTTCAGTTCGGTGGCCACCGGCCTTGTGACCGGAGAGCTGCTCGAGGAGCGATTTCAGGCCGAGGGTAAGCAGTGCGAGAAATGCAAGGAGTGTGGCGCAGGCGAAGGCGGCGCTGAACTGGTATTCGTTGTAGAGGACTTCCACATGGAGCGGGAGGGTGTTGGTTTTCCCCCGGATGTGGCCGGAAACGACAGAGACTGCGCCGAACTCGCCCATGGCGCGGGCGTTGCAGAGGAGCACCCCGTAGAGAAGTCCCCATTTAATGTTAGGAAGGGTGATGCGGCGGAAAATCTGCCAGCCGCTAGCGCCAAGCGTGACTCCGGCTTCCTCCTGGTCGTTGCCCTGTGCCTCCATGAGCGGGATCAGCTCCCGTGCGACGAATGGGAAGGTGACGAACACCGTGGCGAGGATGATGCCCGGAAGTGCGAAAATGATCTGGATGTCATGCTCCGCGAGCCATGGGCCGAACCAACCCTGCGCTCCGAACAACAGCACCCAGACCAGACCGGCGATCACGGGGGAAACGGCGAAGGGAAGGTCGATCATGGAGAGCAGGAAGGCTCTGCCTTTGAAGCGGAACTTCGTCACCAGCCATGCGGCGCCGAGGCCGAAAAGGGTGTTGAGAGGGACGGATACCGCGGCAGCGATGAGAGTCAGCTTGATCGCGGAGAGCGCTGCATCATCGTGCAAAGAGGCGAGAAACACCTCCCATCCCCTGCGGAAAGCCTCGGCAAAAACGGCGAAGAGAGGCATCAGCAGGAACATCGTTAGAATAATGACGGCGCTTGTGATTAGAAGCGCCCGGACCATGGGAGACTCGGTAGTGACAGGACGGTTTTTCATGGGCTAACGGTGTTGCCAGTCGAGGCGGCGTTGAAGGAGGTTGATGATGAAAAGCAGGAGGAAGGAGACGATCAGCATGGCGGCGGCGATGACGGCTGCGGCCTCGTATTTGAACTGCTCGAGCTGGGCGACGATGAGCAGGGGCAGGATCTCTGTTTTGAAAGGCAGGTTTCCTGAAATGAAAATCACCGATCCGTACTCCCCGATCGCCCTGGCAAACGCGAGCGCGAAACCTGTGATCAACGCCGGGACGAACATCGGGAAAACCACTCTCCAGAATACCGTCCATCTTCCCGCGCCGAGGGTGGCGGCTGCCTCTTCGATCTCTTTGCCGAGATCTTCCATCACGGGCTGCAGGGTGCGCACCACGAATGGGAAGCCGATGAAAGTCAGTGCAATGAAAACCCCGATAGGATTGTAGGCGGCCTGGATTCCGATCTTGCCCAGATGTTGGCCGATCCAGCCGTTAGGAGCGTACATTTGCGTCAGCGTAATGCCCGCAACCGCCGTGGGCAGGGCGAAGGGCAGATCGACCATCGCATCAAGGATGCGCCGCCCGGGAAATTCATAACGGACCAGCACCCATGTCACGACCAGGCCAAACACCATACTCACGGTGGCGGCGGCGGCACTGGCTCCGAAGGTGAGTTTGGCGGCGGCGACGACACGGCGTGAGGAAATGATGTCCCACCATTCCGCCGGGCCGAGGCCCGCCGCCTTGATGAACAAGGCGGCGAGCGGGATGATGATGATCAGGCTCAGGTAGAGGACGGTGAAGCCCATGGACAGCCCAAAGCCGGGGATGACGCGTTTTCTTGGCATATGGCGGAGGTGTTCTACGGTTGGTAGATTTTGTCGAAGATGCCGCCATCGGCGAAATGGGCGGCCTGGGCCTTTTGCCAGCCTCCGAATTCTCCATCAATGGTCACCAGATCCAGCTTGGGAAACACATCGGCGTATTTTGCCGCCACCTTGGGATCGCGGGGGCGGTAGTAATGCTTCCCGATGAGATCCTGCGCTTCCGGAGTGTAGAGAAACTCCAGGTAGGCTTTTGCCACCTCGGTGGTTCCGTGTTTCCCAGCGTTTTTATCGAGGAGCGTGACCGGCGGCTCTGCGAGGATGCTGATCGAGGGCACGATGATCTCGGTTTGGCCGGGGAACTCTTTCTCTATCAGGAAGGCCTCGTTTTCCCACGAGAGGAACACATCGCCGATTTTCCGTTGGGCGAAAGTCGTCGTCGATCCACGTGCGCCGGAGTCCAGAACCGGGACGTTCTTATAGAGCTTCCGGATGAATTCCTCAATGGCTCGCCCGTCTCCGCCCGTTTTATTTTTCGCATAAGCCCATGCGGCGAGGTAGTTCCAGCGCGCACCTCCCGAAGTTTTCGGGTTAGGGGTGATGACCTCAATTCCGGGCTTCACGAGATCGTCCCAGTCTTTGATTCCCTTCGGGTTCCCTTTGCGGACGACGAAAACGATCGTCGAGGTGTAAGGGCAACTGTTTTCCGGGAGCCGGCTTTGCCAGTTGGCAGGCAAAATGCCGGACTCTTTCGAGATGGCATCAATGTCGTAGGATAGGGCAAGAGTCGCCACATCCCCTTCGAGACCGTCGATGATCGACCGTGCCTGTTTGCCGGCACCGCCGTGGGATTGCTCGATTTCTACCGTCTGTCCGGTTTTCGTTTTCCAATGGGCTACGAAAAGCTTGTTGAAGTCGCTGTAGAGTTCCCGGGTGGGATCATAGGAAACATTGAGCAACGTTGTTTCGGATGAACCGGTCTTCTTTTCGCATCCTGATAGAGAAACCAGGGCGATTGACGTGGCTGCGATGAGATATTGAATTTTCATGATGTGATGGAAGATTGATTTATTAGAACGAGAGACGGACGCCGGTGAGCAGGGTGAATCCGTCGTAGGAATCGCCGTTTTCGTTGTCGAGCCATGCCCACTCGGCACCGGCCATGAGTTTGAGCTTGTCGCCGTAGATGAAGTATTGGGCACCGCCGTAGATCGCATGATAGGAATCGCCGAGGCCATTGTATGTCGCGACCTTGCGCTCGTATCTGGACTGGCCCTGCACGCCGAGCGGGCCGTCGCTATTCGCATAGGAGTAACGACCGACGAGCTGGAGTTTCTTAGGGATGATGTCGTAAGTCGGCTGGATGTAGAATCCGAACACGTCGCTGTTGGTTCCATCCCCGCCGCTCGCGGAGAACGCTTCGACGACGGCGCCGAGGTATCCTTCCCTGACGGAGAAGGTGGCGGTGACGATATCATCATATTTTTCTAACACAAGATCGTCCGTCTCTCGGTCGCTATGGAGCCAGTCGAGGCGGAAGTCGGCTTTTTCGAGATTGATGAGATGTTTGAAATCATATCCGACGCCGAGGCTGTAGGAGACGCCGCCCGTAAGATCGCCGAACTCTCCTTCACCGAATGATCCGGTGCCGCCGGTATTGTTCGGCGTGTCGTTCGAATAGATGCCGGCGCGCCATGACCATGCGTCGGAGGTTCCTTCCACGGTGAGTCCGGTGGCGCGATTGATGCCGAGCTGGTTGAAAATCTGGGAGCGCTCGAAGGTGGGCTGGGTGTTGGTGGACTCCAGCCAGTCGTATTGGGCGATCAACGGCTTGGTTTTTCCGGCCGTGATGCTCAGCCAGGATTTGGGTTTCCAGCGGAGATAGGCGTCCACAAGACCGTCGTAGAAATCATCGAAGCCGTCATTGCTTTGGAAATCGACGCGGGCTTCCAGTTTTTTGTCCAACAGCTTGGCATCGAAGCCAAATCGAGAGCGGCGGTCCTCCCAGTTGCTTTGGCTGCCCTGGTCGGCGTCCCCGTCCCAATACTGTCCCTGATAGCGGCCGCGGAGTTTGAACTCCTCCAGATAGGGATTGGTTTCATCCTTGTAGAGGGTGGCGTAGCTCCAGATATTGTCGAAGGTGCTGTCTTTGATGAATTCGGTGGAGTTGTCCTGAGCCGTTGCGATTACGGGAAGGCCGGCGAGCAAGGCCAGCGCGGCGGCACGCGGCAGGCGATAGTTCAGGACGAGGACCGATCTGCGGGATTTCCGGGAAGGAATGTTAGTTTCAGTATGATGTTTTGGTAATGTTGTCTTCATGGATGTCTGCGGAGCGTCGGCGTCCGGTGTTCCGGTGAGCTTTCGCAGTTGTTTTTCATGTGGGCCCCCGTGCGTGCGGTGGGCGTGGAGAGATCGGGAAACGCAAAAAGAGACCGACTGGAGGCGGAGGATGATCATGCGCGAGCCGCAGCGCGGATGACGCCGGGGTTGGTTTCGCGCTGTTCGATTCCTCCGGTGGTCCGGTCGGTCTCTTGGAGCGTGGGTGCGGGCTGACAGCCCTAAGGGGTGCTATTTCTGGCTCGGGGCAGCGTCATCGCGGGAGGCGACGAAGCGCGTTTTCTCAATGCTTTCGACTTGGGTCACGCGACCGTCATGGACGGTGATCTGGACGGAACCGAAGCGGAGATTCGCCACGTTCTGGCGGACGACCTCCAGCCAGTCGGCCTTGGAACCGTCCGGTGAGGAGCGTTCAGAGGTGATCGTGCTCATTGGAATCCTTGGTGAGGGTTGTGAGTTGGGAGAGTCCTGCTAGAAATCCGTCGGCAGGGTCGGCTTTGCGTTTGAGGGAAGCACCGGCGGCGGCCATTGCTTCTTCGGTGGCGAAGGGCGGGATGATGCCATCGCGGCGCATTTTCCGCAGGGTGACCTCGACAACCTGGGCGACGGTGTAGCGGTCCAGGATGTTGGCGATCGCATTGCGGACGTCGATCATCACCATGCGCAGCCCGCAGTGATCCTCGTCGGGACAGGTGCATGGCTGATAGGCATTTTCACTGGCGCAGCAGATTGGGGCTAGGCGCCCGTCCATGAGGCGGACGAGTTCACCGATGCCGATCTGGTCGGCAGGCTTGGCGAGTGCGTAACCTCCGAATTTTCCCCGGTGGGTTTCGACGAGCCCCGCCTCGCGGAGTTCCTGAAGAATACGCTCGACGAATTTCAGGGGCAGGCGGTTCGCCTCCGCAAGTTCCGCTCCTGATACCGTGGTGCGCCCGACTTCGGTCGCAATGCCGAGGTTGATCGTGGCGCGAAGCGCATATTCTGATTTTTTCGAAAGGTGCATTCGGTTATCTGGACAAAACGGTATGCATTGACCCCGGATTGCCAAGAAGAAAATTCAGCGAATTGGCCAGTTCGAAACTTCTTGTTGAAGATGAACGAGTTGTGCATCGTATTTTCAAAATTCCAAATAGTTCATTTGGCTTTCAATTACTGGATGCCGTGGATTTGAAGAGTCGTTCAAAACTCGCCCTTACCGGAAATGGCTCGTTTCCCGCTTTCCTTCGATTCATTAGTGATTTTAATCTATATCTATGAGTATGCGTAACGATTGGAGCTAAATGCGGGTACATTCCGGCTCACAAAGAAGGCCGCATGGCAAAATTTGCAGGAAATATTCCACAAATAATCACGTATGGGTTCCGAACCATCCATGAAAAGCCTCATCATCCCCATTCTCATTGCCCCACTCGCATTCGCCCATCCCGATAACGGCACCGCGCCTGGGGAGGGGCCTCAGTCCGCCGTTCACACAGGAAACGGAGCTTGGTCCTACGAGGCCGTGCCGCACTGGGGCGAGCTGCCGGACGGAAAAATCATCGGACCCACCCACGGCGGCGTGGTCATCGATGACCTGAGTGGGCTTATCTATGTTTCCACCGATTCCGAACTCTCCGTCATCGTCTATCAGCCTGATGGAAAACTCGTGAAAACCATCGCTCCGGAATGCAAAGGATTCCATGCGATGGCAGTCCGCCAAGAGGAAGGGAAAACGGTAATCTATGGTGCACAGTTAGGCGGCAATAAACCGCCGTTGCGCGTTTGTAAGATCGACACGGACGGCAAGCTTCTGTTGGAGATTCCGAACGCCACCACCGGCGAAGTTCCCGGCAGCTGGAGTGGGCTCACCGGGGTCACGGTTGCTCCGGACGGCTCGATTTTCGCCTCCACGGGCTACGGCGCCAACATCATCCACAAGTTCGACGCCGGCGGCAAACTCCTCAAATCCTTCGGCAGCAAGGGACCCGATGAAAAGCAATTCAACACGCCTCACGGCCTCGCAATTGACACCCGCTTCGGCGAGCCGCGCCTGCTGGTGGCGGACCGTGAAAAGCGCCGGCTCGTCCATTTCGACCTCGAAGGAAACTGGATCGGTGTGCATTCTAGCAACCTCCGCCGCCCGTGTTCCGTTAGCATTCTGGGGGACAACGTCGCCGTCGCCGAACTGGAATCTCGCGTCACTATCCTCGATAAGACCGGCACACCAATCGCCTTCCTCGGAGATAATCCGGACAAGTCACAGTGGGCGAAATTTCCCGTCCCGCCGGAGCAGATGCACCTCGGGATTTTCACGGCTCCCCACGGCCTGAGCTTCGACAAAGCGGGCAACCTCTATGTGGAGGACTGGAACAAAACCGGCCGCGTGACAAAGCTGACGAAACTCTAAACACATCGGCGCTGCGGGCGATTCCGATGTTTTTGAAATAAGCGCTAAAGTTTCCGTCGTTAGTATTGAAATCGATTAGGATTCACCCGCAGGTGGGGGTCTTTACGAAAACAAATTTACGCCTCGTGAAGTGTTTCATCCCTCCGTTCGTCGGCGGATGCCAGAGCGCGGCGTGCGTCTCGTGCCGCTCTAGACACCGTGACTGGGATCAGCATGCGGGTATCGAAAAAAGATGCCAGCATCCCCGCATCTCAACGACCAAGCGTCCAGCGCACGGGTAATGGTTTCAAACAATGAGGCCTGCTAGACTTCGGCATCGACCACACCCCGTTGCACGGAGAATTTCCGAGGACTCGACTACAAGCTCACCGGCGTGGAACCCGCCAAAGCGCGGATCGCCATCATGGCTTGTATCATTGGTGCGGTTGAAAATTCCTCCGATGTTCTAACGCCAAGATCGTTGACAGACAGGTTTCAAAATCATTGCCTGTAGAGCCTTGAGACTTTCCATCATCATTCCGCCTGTTCTTGCGTTAGTCGTGGTCTCCAGTTGGATCGGCCACGAGCGTCATTTGATTTCCACGTTGGAAAAGGAAAGTGCTGCGCTGAAGGAGCGCCTCGCCAGTCGTTCCATCGCGTCAGAACCGGACGCCCAGTCCGCGAAGCTGAGGGCTTCGGGAAAAATCACGAAAAGAGATCCCATCGATTGGAAAAAAGTCGCCGCCGAAATGATGGAAGCGCGAGGCAATAACGGCGGCATGGGGGACATGCGCACGATGATCCGGCTCCAGCAGCGGCTTCAGGAAATGTCCAAAGAAGAGCTGGTTGCCGCGCTCGATGAAGTCGCGTCGCTGGATTTGAACGATGAAGCGCGGCAACAGTTAGAGCAGATGCTCATCGGGCCGCTCTGTCAGAAAGACCCGGAATTCGCGTTAAACCGCTACATCGACCGCGTCGCCGATCAACGCAGTGGCATGAGCTGGCAGCTTGCGAACGCCATGAAGGAATGGATGAAAACGGAACCGGAGAAGGCAATAGGTTGGTTCGACCAACAGATCGCCGCCGGGAAATTTGTTAGCAAGGCGCTCGATGGTAAAAGCCAATCGCGGATGCAATTCGAGGGCGTTGTGATCGGCACCTTGCTTGCGACTGACTCCGCCGCCGCTGCGGCACGCTTGAAGGGATTGCCGGAAGACCAACGCGCGGACGTTTTGCGAAACAACACCGGTCACATGATCAAGGAAAAAGACCAGCTTGCCTTCGCCAATTTGGTTCGCGAGCAGCTTCCAGAAAAAGATCAGGTGCGGACACTCGCCAATCAGGCCACTATTATGGCGTGGGGCGAGGGGTACACGAAGATCACAGAATATCTAGACCGTATCGAAGCCACTCCCGCAGAGCGGGCAGAGTGTGTTAGTAATGCGGCGGCATCCAAGATAGAAAAGATTTCACAAAACAAAAAGATCACCCGCGAAGACATTGATTCCCTGCGCGAGTGGGCGACGACGCAGTCCCCCGCCACGCTCGACCAAGCCACCGGCTCGGCTCTTGCAAGAGCCACTCAAGCGAATCAGAAAATGGAATTCTCCGAGGCTGCCGAGCTTGCCACTCAATACCATAAGACCAGCGGCAATGACGATGTGCTCATCCATTTCCTGAGCTCCAGCTCCGCCGGTAGCCACAAGGAAGAAGCCATCGCACTCGCCGCGAAAATCACCGATCCGAAGCAGCGCGAGGAAATTATCAGCCGCTTCAGATAATGCGCTAACTGATCATGAGAATCTCCATCACCCTATCACTTTTGATTCTCGCCATCGGCGCGATGCTGAGTTGGCAGGACCAGCAACGACTTACGAAGGTTCGTGAAAGCCATGCAAAACTCGTTGCGGAAGCCGCCAGATCCGGCATCTCCATCGACCCAGCCCATCCAGAAGACGGAGTCCGCGTCACCAAGCACGAGCGTGAAAACAAGGATGAGGATGCAAGAAAGGCCGCTGCTAGATTTATCGCTTTTGCCAGAGAAATGCAAGCCGCCGAAGAAAAGGCCGAACCCGACGAGGGCGCTCAGAAAAAGGTCATCGACCTGATGGACCTCATGATGTCGCTGGATGCCGCCCAGTTGAAAATCGTCATCGCTGAGATCCGCGCGAGTAAGGACCTCAAGGATGAGATGCGCCAGGGGCTGATAGGATTCTCGATCATGACACTCGCTAACGACCACCCGCAGGCGGCGCTTGCGTTGTTCACCGAGTCGTCGGATCTGATGGAGGGCAACGGCATGAGCAAACACGTCATCTCGACCTCGCTGGCGAAGTGGACCAAGGACGATCCGATGGCCGCGCTCGAATGGGTGAGAAAAAACGGCGAGAAATTTTCTGAAATCGTCAACGACGACGCCAAGCGCGGCATGATCTCTGGCGCAGCCGCGAACGATCCTAAACTGGCTTTTCAGCTCATCGGTGAACTCGGGCTGAAAGATACAGGCGATGGCATCCACGAAATCGTCGATGCCGCCGCCACTCCCGAACAACGCACCTCCACCCTCGCGGCGCTGCGCCAGCACCTTGCCACCATCACCGATGAAAAGGCGCGGGCGGAAGCCTCAGACAATGCGGTCGGTTCTTTGGCCCGTAATGCTGCCAAGGACGGATTCGAAGCGGGGAGCAAATGGATCGAAAATGCGGGATTCACCCCGGAGCAGCTCGCCAACCTAGGCAACGGCGGATTTTCCTGGGCTATCAAAGGCTCCGAAACCGGCAAGTGGATCGAGTGGTTGGGCACAACCGTGCCTGCCGGAAAAGAATCTGATAGTAGCATTCGCAACATGGTCTCCACCTGGACCCGGAACGACTATCAGGCTGCCGGAAAATGGCTTTCATCCACTCCCGACGGTCCAGCCAAAAACGTCTCCATCCGCTCCTATGCCGAGACCGTTTCCAAATACGAACCCGAAACCGCCGCGCAATGGGCGATGACCCTGCCTCCCGGCAATGACCGCGAGCAAACACTCAAGTCGATCTATCAAAACTGGCCAGACAAGGAAGCCGCCGCCCGGCAAGCCTTCGCTAAGGAACATGGGATCAAATGACGTGATACAGGCATTCCTGCCTGTTCTTCGGCGGCAGGAGGACAGGGCTTGTGAAAGAACAGGCAGGAATGCCTATGTCACGCCGCAGATTTTGACTGCCTTTTTCAGACTGGCGAGTGGATCTTTTGCTAACGGGATGAACTCCTGGCCGACGAAACCCTGATAGCCGGTGTCCGCGATGGCACACATGATGGCGGGATAGAAAAGCTCCTGTGTGTCATCGATTTCATTCCGCCCGGGACAGCCGCCGGTGTGGTAGTGGGTGAACCAGCGGTGGTTTTCCCGGATGGTGCGGATGACGTCGCCCTCCATAATCTGCATGTGATAGATGTCGTAGAGCAGGCCGAAGTTTTTGCTGCCGAGGGTTTCGCAAAGGCGGACACCCCAGGCGGTGTGATCGCACTGATAGTCCGGGTGGTCGATTTTGCTGTTGAGCAGTTCCATGACGAGGGTGAGTCCTAACTCCTCGGCGAGTGGCAGTAGGCGGCGGAGTCCAGTGGCACAGTTTTCCAGGCCTTCCTCGTCGGAAATGCCTTCACGGTTGCCGGAGAAGACAATCACGTTTTTTGCCCCAGCGGCGGCGGAGGCGATGAGATGCGGCTCGTAGATTTCGACCAGGGTGTCGTGGTGTTCGAGGCGGTTAAAGGCTTTTTCGATGCGGCCGACTTCCGTGCCGTCAGGAGTTTTTCCAACTGGGAAACTGATCATCGCGCAGGTGAGTCCGTGTTTTTTCATCAGCGGCAGGTCGTCCGGCATAACGAGCTCGATGGAAGGAATACCGATTTCCTTCGCGGCGAGGCAGAGGTCTTCGAGTGGGATGCTTTGATAACACCAGCGGCAGAAGGAGTGGTTGATGCGGGACATGATTGGAGCAGCGGAAAATAGTCAGCAATGGCTGTGCTATCGTTTTGAAGAACAACCGGCAACGCCGTATCACTCCCGTCCAAATCGCCATCGACTCCCGATCTCCGGAAGTCCAGACTCCGCCATGGCAAACATCGGCGAACGCGCGACCCTCCCGATCCTCCGGGAAAAACCCCACGGGCTCTTCCTCGATGGCGGCGATCTGGGCGAAATCCTGCTCCCGCGTCGCGAAATGCCGGTCAAGTGGGTGCTCGGCGATTTCGTGGACGTTTTCCTCTACAACGATTCCGAGGACCGTCCGGTTGCCACGCTCAAGACGCCTAAAGTCATGCCCGGCCAGTTCGCCCGGCTGAAATGCGTGGCCGTCACCGGCGTCGGCGCGTTCCTCGACTGGGGGCTGCCGAAGGATCTGCTAGTTCCCTTCCGGGAGCAGAAAGTCCGCATGGATGTAGGGAAACAATACGTCGTTCATGTCCACGTGGACGAGCAGACGGCGCGCATCATCGCGAGCACCCGGATCGCGAGGCACATGGACCTGATTCCTCCCGATTTCCGCGCGGGACAGGAGGTGGACCTCATCGTTTTCGGGAAAACCGATCTCGGCTACAAGGCGATCATCAATAGCACCCACAGCGGCCTCATTTTCGCCAACGAGGTCTTCCAAGCACTCCACCCCGGCGAAACGCTCAAGGGCTACATCGTAGGTGTCCGGCCCGATGGAAAAATCGATCTCACGCTTCACGCACCCGGCCGTGCCAAGGTGGACGGCCTCGAAGCGCAAATCCTCGCCGAGCTCAAAGCCCGCGGCGGCTTCTGGTCCATCGGCGACCACAGCCCGGCCGATGAAATCAACAGCGAGCTCGGAGTCAGCAAACGCACTTTCAAACAAGCGACCGGAGCTCTTCTCAGGAAGCGCTGCATCGCCATCGAGCCAAATGGCATTCGTCTGATAGAAGAGTGATCGCTGCTAGTAAACGTTAACACGCATTTTCCAACAAAAAAGCCGGGAACCAAAACGGGCCCCGGCTTTCATGGAATGGCTAGCTGGTCCGTTGATCAGTTCTTTTTCTTACCGTTAGAATCCTCTTCCTTATCCTTCTTCTGGTTGGATCCGGATTCCTTGGGTGCTGATGGTTCTTTATCGGGCTTGGCCTGGCGTTGCTGCTGTGGCTCGGCTTGACGCTTTGGTTGCTGCTCGGCTTGGCGCTTGGGCTGCGGCTCAGCTTGGCGCTTCGGTTGTGGCTCGGCTTGGCGTTTCGGTTGCGGTTCGGCTTGGCGCTTGGGCTGCGGCTCAGCTTGACGCTTCGGTTGTGGCTCGGCTTGACGCTTCGGTTGATCCGCTTGCGGTTCGCGTTCCTTTTTCGGTTTGCTATCCGGCTCCGCCATTTGCTTTTTTGGTTGGTCGGGTTCGTTTTTCGTGCGGTTCGGATTACCCGCATTGTTCGGCTTGTCTTCCGCAGGATTGCGCTCTGGGCGGCTGTTATCCTGGGATTTTTCCTTCATCTTTTGCTCGCCCTTTTGGTCAGGACGGTTGTCGTTTTTGCTATCAGGCTTGGTGGCCGGCTCGGCGTTCTTACCACGTGGTTGGTCGGAATTCTTCTCCTTGCCCTTGCCATTTTCGCCTGGGGCTCCGCCCTCGCGGTTTCCTTTGTTTTCTCTATCAGGCCGATCGGTGTTTTTCTGTTCGTCGCCCGTGTTGCCGCCCTTACCATCAGCGCCACCGTTTTTCGGATCACGCACATCTGCCTGTTTCGGTTCGTGGCGTTTCGGCGGAGCATCTTTGCCAGATAACTGGTCGGGGCGTTTGCCCGTCATCGGAGATTTCTCGAACTTCTCACGTTTCACCTGGATTCGTTTGTCATCACCTTCCATCGCCTTGTCGTTCGGGCGGTTTTCTAGCTGCCTGCGGTCCTGGCTGAATTTCCGGACTTGTTTGCTCTTCTCCGCCATCACGGTGCGGTCTTGGGCGCTCACCGCTTGGAAGCGCTGGCCTTTCTTGTTGCTGGCATACTGTTTCAGTGGTTCAGCGAATTGATAGTTGTCGCGTTTTCCCTGCCTTGCCGCCATCGGCCGTGACTGCATCGCTGCCCAAGTGCGAGGAGGACGGGCATCTTCATGCGATTGATAGTAAGCAAAGTTTTCACGGCGTCCGCGTTCCCAGTCCCGGTCATCACGGTGCTGCCAGCGGCTTTGCGCATAGATCGGGTCATAACCTCGGTGGCCGGAACTGTAGGAGAAAGAAGCGTAAAATCCCTCTCTCTGATAGCGTGGCTCGTAGTAGTCGCCGTAATAGTAATGGCCGTAGTTAGGTCTTACGAACAAGTGGTCGGCGAAAACACCCAGAGCGATCACCACCAACGGCGTGTAAGAATAGTTCGGACGGTTATAGTATTCATGTTCGAAACGCACTGGTGCGAACACCACTCCGCGGCGGGCCACGTTGTAGTCCCAGTAGCTGTCCACAAAGACGTAACCCCTCGGCGTCCACTGATAGTGAGCGGGAGTCATGGTCCAGTTTTCCTGGCCGGGCTGCCAATAGCCCGGTCTCCATGCATAACGGTCATCGCGATTGACCCACGTTCCGGAGACCCAGATATGATTGCTCGATGGCGCTTCGACGTTCGGGCCGCTTTCTATCGACCTCGGCGGTTTGGAAACATAAGTCACCTCCTCGGTGGCCTCGTCAGCCCAATAGCCAGATGTCCACTGCCACTGGCTCTCCGCTTCACCCCAATATCCGGGCACCCACTGGCGGCCCGGCGGCAGGTTCCGCCACACTCCGCTGATCCAGATAAAGTCGCTCTGCTCATCATCCCAGCCCCAGTAACCCGGGATCCAGGAAACATTGTCGCCCTCCGGACGCTGGTCTGGCGGGACTTCCTCGATGGCCTCCGGTGGCGCGGTTTTAACAAATATTCCCGGTTCTGGATCGAAGCTCACTGATGCCGCGAATGCCTCATGTACCGGGCCTCGCGTCAATTCCTCTACTCCCTGTTCCGAGGCACTTGCCAGCGGTGGAGCCAGCAGAGCACCACCGGCCGCGAAGGCGGTGAGTGAACCGATCATGCTAAATTTTCGTAAATTCATGGTTTTCGTTTTTAGGTTTCTTTCAACAACTGACAGACGGGTCTCATGTGGCATTGATTCGATTTGTTTCTCCATCAAAGTAAACCCACGTCCGTCGCATTGTTAACTTACCCGCGACCTGCCCTATGGCAAATGGTCAATTGCGACGAACCGTAGGAGCCTGTTTACCTTGATCACATTTCACTGCGGGAGGTGAAACTCTGCTACATTTCCCTTCACCAACGTTCGATGCCCATCCCCCGGATTTCCATTGCCCCGCCAGTCCCCATCCACACACTCGCCCCATGAACGAACCAACAGAACGACCGGCAGGGCCGCGCGAACTTTCCCTCTGCCCCTGCAAGAGCCGGGAGACCTACGCCGCCTGCTGCCAGCCCTTCCACCTCGGCAGGGCGAAACCTGCGACCGCGGAACAACTCATGCGCTCTCGCTACAGCGCCTACTTTTTTCGGCTCGTGGATTACCTCGTCAGCACCACCCACCCCGATACCCGATCACCCGAACTCAGACATCTGATAGACAACTCGATCCATCAGGTGAACTGGCGCTTCCTAACCATTCTTGGAACTTCCAAAGGCGGACCTGACGACAAGGTAGGGAAAGTCGAGTTCATCGCCGAATACTTCGAGGGAACCGAACCCCACGAACTCCACGAACGCTCCCGCTTTAAGCGCTACAAAGGCGAATGGAAATACCTCGACGGCAAGGGCTGAGGTCTCATTTAAAATTGCCAGAACCCTGTCTAATATCCGCGCACTCCCATGCACTGGATGATTCTCCTTTCACTGATTCTCAACATCGCCGTGCCCGTGCCCGTGTGCGCCGGTCTCCTCACGGACGCTGCATGGGCACGTGAATGCTACGGCACGGCCACACCAGCACGCGGCATTCGGCTTTCCATCTATCTGGCCATCACCGTCGCCTCGCTCCTTTTGTATTCTTTCCCCCGCCGCACCCGTTAGCAGCGCTGCTTCTCGTCCAGATCGTGTACAAGCTGACCACGCCCTTTACGGGCGTTTCCTTCCGAAACCCGGTCGTCATCACCACCCTCGCGCTCATTCTAACTGCGCGCTGAAGCGTAGGAAAACGCAGTGGGTGAGGAGCCGTTTGGCAGCTCAGCTCAGGTTCTCGATGCGGAAAACGACGGGCGCACTGTTGATGCAGTCGAGCGCTTCAATTTCCGTTAGTGCGGCTTGGAGTTTTCCAAATGGGCAGGTGTGAAGGAGGAAAACCATGTCCACGAATTCGGCGTCCGGGTTGGAAGGATTCACCGGCGAGTGGGTGCCGGAAATGCCGATGCGATGGTCCGCGAGCACACGCGCGATTTCTGCAATCACGCCGGGGCGGTCGGTGACGTCGAAGCGCACGTAATACGCCGTGGAAGTTTCTCCAACAGGAAGGATGTGTCCGCTTTCCCGGTAAGGCAGGAAACCGCGGTGGCCACTGGCCTGGCGGAGTCCGCGCGCGGCCTCGACGAGGTCGGCGACGACGGATGAGGCGGTGGGGTCTTGGCCGGCACCGCGGCCGTAGAAGAGAGACTCGCCAGCGGCGTCACCATGGACTGCGACGGCGTTGAAAACACCGTGCACAGAGGCCAGGATGTTAGTTTTCGCAATGAACGACGGCTGGATGCGCAGCTCGACGGAGCCGTCCGCATGCTCGCGGATAACGGCGAGGAGCTTAACGATGTAGCCGAGGCTTTTCGCGAAGTTGATATCGGCCGGGCGGACTAGCTCGATGCCAGAGACGTGGATGGACGCCGGGGCGATGGGAAACCCGTAAGCGAGTGTGGCTAACAAAATTGCCTTGTGGGCGGCGTCCCAGCCGTTTACGTCGAGCGCAGGATCCGCCTCTGCGTAGCCGAGTTTCTGAGCCTCACCGAGCGCGTCCTGGAAGGTGAGCCCGGCATCGGTCATGCGACCGAGAATGTAGTTAGACGTGCCGTTGATGATTCCGGAAAATGAGTGGATGCGGTTGCCGATGAAGGAATCCTGCACCGTGCGGATGATCGGGATGCCTCCGGCGACGGCGGCCTCGAAGTGGATCGGCGTGTCCATTTCCTTCGATAGCGCGAAAAGCTCCACGCCGCGCTCGGCGAGCAGCGCCTTGTTGCCGGTGACGACCGGTTTCTTCACACGCAGAGCGGCCGCGACGATTTCAAAAGCATCGGTCGTCCCGCCGATCAGCTCGACGACGATGTCCACCGCCGGATCAGCGACGAGCGCTTTCCAATCGGTAGTAAAAATTTCCGCAGGCACATCGCCGGTCGTCGCGCGGGCTTTGGAAAGATCGCGGACGAGAATTTTTGCAATGTGCAGGGTCACCCCGCCGCCGGTGCGGTCGGCGATGAGTTCGCCATTGCGTTGAAGGGTGTTCCAGACGCCGGAGCCGACGGTTCCGAATCCGGCCAAGCCGATGCCGATAGATGAGCAGGGGTTCACGCGGCGGACTGTGACTGTGCACCGCGCTTTCTCCAAGCCGGAAGAGTTGAAAAAACGCAGATCTCAGCTTGGATCGGAAAACTGGCGCTCGGCCTCCAGCCAGTCGCCATGGGAATCGCCCGGAAGGCCCTGCTCGACGCGGCGGCGGTAGTTCAGATAGGCGGCCCGGGCGACGGAATCGAGGGACGGCTTGGCAGCTGCCTTCTTGGCAGCTGGGGCGGGTTCCGCGGATGAGGCTTTCTTAGCGGCGGCCTTCTTCGCGGCTGGGGCGGCTTTTTTAGCAGCCTTCTTCGCGGCGGGCTTCGCGGCGGGCTTGGGTGCTTCCGCAGTTTCGGGGGCGGCGGGTTCCGTGGTTTTCTTCGCAGTCTTTTTAGCAGCCATGATTTTGGAAAGTTGTAGTCAAAATTAGCACGGGAGGTGCCAAGCGCAGAATAATCCCCCGCACTGGTGATTGCCAGCACAATGGAACGCCGTATAGTGCGCCCGTGGCCGACGGCTATTCATGGCGGGAACAACGAGGCGGAGCGACTTATCGGTTGCCCGGCCCGGAGCACCTTGGTTGGTGGGCGGCGGTGGCCATGCTGCTTTCCATCCTGCTTCACGTTGTCGTGTTTTTCGCTCTAGACCGGATGAAAATCGCCATCGGTTTCGAAGAGGCCAAGGAACTCAGCACCCAGCCGATCAATATCCAGCAGGTGGAGGTCAGGCCGATCGAGCCGGAGCAGACGCAACCTGCCGAAGACATCGTGAAGCCACCGACGGATGCGGCGAAACTGATGGAGGACATCGAGCTTCTCGCAGAACTGCCGAAAAACTCAGAAATCGATATCAAGCCGGACGTCACTCAAGCCGAATACGCGCTGCAGATGCAGAAACCTGCGATGGCTGGCGACCCGGGCGCGATCGCTCTCGAAGCCGCGTCCGGACTTGATATCAACGCGGACCTTCCCGAACTCGGCCGCGAGCCGACCAGTATCCGCCCAGCGGAAATCGGCCAGATCACCGTCGATCCCGGCTCGCCCCAAGTGGATGACCTAAATCTCGGAAAATTCACCGACGAACTCATCAAAAAAGGCGCCAACGGCAGCGTCGAGAACGGCGTGCTCGACGGCATCAAGTCGCTCGACGAGCTGCTCGACCTCCCCGCCAACATCCTGCTCAGCAAAAAAACCATGCTGCCCAGCGACCTGCTTTTCGAATTCAACAGCTCCGAACTCCGCGAAAGCGCCAAGGTCGGCCTGATGAAACTCGCCCTGCTGATGGACCGCAACCCGGGCCTTTATTGCTGGATCGAGGGCCACACCGACCTCGTCGGCGGCGATGATTTCAACCTCGACCTCTCGATCAAACGCGCCGAGTCCGTCAAGCAATACCTCGTCAAGTCGATGCGGATGGACGCCTCTAAAATCATCACCCGCGGGTTCGGCCGCTACGAGCCGCTGGTCATCACCGGCACCACGGAAGAGCAAGGCGTGAACCGTCGCGTGGAAATCCGCATGCGCAAAACCCCGCCGACCAGCGAGCAACGCCGGATCGCTCCGCAAAAAGCGGCCATCGTGGAAGAAGCGCTGCCGGAGCCCGTTCCGCCGCCGAAAGCCGTGATGGTAAAGCCCAACCGCGCTCTCCCCGTGGAAGAAGCGCCGCCGGAACCAACGCCGCCCAAGGCCAAGCCGATCGAGGACGCGCCCGCCCCTCCCGTCCTCCGTGCCAGCCCCGTGGAGATCGAGGAACAAATCCCCCGCGCCCAGGAAATTCCCGAAGCGCAGCCAATCGAAGAGTGACTTCCTCACGGACCGCAGGATTCATCCCGCCAGTCAAGGTGGTGCGAAAGAACATCCGCCAAGCGACCCGCATCAATCTTCATAGGAAAGCACTATCCGAACTTTCCTCCCACCCCTCATGGGCTGGCGAGTTGAATTTCGCAGTCCAGAAGTGTCACCTCCACTCGCCGCCGACGGCTTTTATCAGCGCCACGGAAACTGCAAGCCGCTCGGCCCGGATCCCGTTGGTGGCGCGTTCGGTATCCAGGCGGGTGCGATCGGCGTCCACCACATCGAGAAAACTAACAAGGCCGGCTTTGAAACGCTTTACCGAGAGTTCCAACGTCTTCGCCGCAGCGGCCTGCGCCTGCTCCTGGGCGACTAACCGACGGGCGAGAATTTCCGATCCCTGCAGCGCGTTTTCCACTTCGCTCATCGATTGCAGCACCGTCTGGCGATAGTCCGCGCTCGCCGCTTCGTGGGCCGCGACGGCTGCCGCTTCCTGAGACTTGAGGTAGGCGTGGCCGGTGATCGGCGCGGTGATGTTCGTGCCGAGCGACCAAATGAGCGCGCTGGATTGGAACAAATTGCTGATCGTCTTCGAGCTCACACCACCTCCGGCGTTGATACTGAAGGAGGGATAAAACGCAGCGGCAGCCACGCCGATGTCCGCATTCGCGGCAGCCACGGTCCGCTCGGCAGCGCGGATATCCGGGCGCTGGCGGAGCAATTCGGACGGCACGGCAACCGGAATCGACGGCGGCGGCGGCAGATCAGCGCGCTCGGGCACCGACGAGCCGGTGGCGGCGGCTCCATTCAAAACCGCAAGGGCGTTCACCAGTTGGACACGGTCGCGGTCGAGGCTGATCCGGTCCGACTCCGCGGTCGCCACTTCAGTCTCGGCGCGAGAAAGGTCGAGGCCGCTGATGGCTCCGGCGTTGCGCTGCTCAGTGAGCAGCTTGAGCGCGCGGCGGCGGAGTTCCAAGGTGCGGTCGAGCATCGCCCGGTCCGCGTCCACGGCCCGCAGCGCCCAATACGTTTGCGCCACCTCGCTGGCCACGCTGAGTCGCAGAGCGTTGAGGCTTTCTAACGTGGCCGCTTCCTTGGCTTCCGCGGATTCGATCTGGCGGGCCAGTTTGCCCCAGACATCAAGCTCGTAGTTAAGATCCACCGGAACGGAAAAACTGTTTTCGATGTTTGATCCGCCGCCATTGCCCTTGATGCGGGATTTCGAGCGGTTCGCATCGTAGCCGATGTTCACGTCCGGGAAATACAACGAGCGCGTGGCCTTGCTGATTTCACGAGCTTGGCGGAGACGGGCGGAGGCAGCGGCGAGGTTTTGGTTGGAATCCAGCGCGCGCTCGACCAACGAGGTCAGCGTCGAGTCATTGTAAAGTTTCCACCACGCGCGCGGCTGGGGCAGCGTGTCCGGCGACTGGCGTTTCCAGTTCACCCCACCACTGGAAAACGAGGCGGGAAGCTCCATGCCCGGAACCTCATGATTGGGCCCGACCGGCGCACAACCGATAAATGCGGGAATCAGAATGCCGGCAGCGAGCAGGCGGCGGAGAGTTTGGTTCATCAGCATCGTTCTCGTGGAAAATATCGGGATTCTACTTGCGTGCAAGTGGTTACTTGCAAAAATGCTTTCGTGAGCGCCAAGTTGTTGAAAGCGAATGTCCCGAAGGATTGCATTGTAAAAATGCGCCAACGGCTCATCGAGGCTGCGCGCATCGAGTTCGGCGAAAAAGGCATCGAGTGCGCCACCACTCGCGGCATCGCAGAGCGCGCGGAGTGCAATGAAGTGACGCTTTTCCGCCACTTCGAATCGAAGCAGAAACTCCTCGCCGCCGTGGTGAAGGACACCACCGACGATTTTCACCGCATCTGCACCTCGCCCGACGAAATGACCGGAGATCTCCATGCCGACCTCGGCCATTTCGCCAGCGTTTACAACCGCTCGCTCGAACGCTGCGAAGGCATGGCCCGCGCCCTGATCGGCGAAGGCCGCCGCCGGCCCAATCTCGCCAAGGAGCTCATCGGCGACGTCGTGGACCCCTTCCACCAGAGCATCGCCTGCTACCTGACCGAGAAAATGAAACAAGGCGAAGTGAGGGCGGACCTCGAGCCCGAAGTGTTCGCCGAACTCTTCACCGCCACCCTGATGAGTGGCATGCTGCGGCGGACATCCGGTCTTTCCCAGCTCGACGGCGACGCCTGGATCGCCGGAACCGTGGAGGTGTTTTTCAAAAGCATCGCCGTGGTGAAATGATCGGATTTCCCAGTTGAACGGGCGGAATTTCATGATAGAAATGCGGTTGGATCAAAAATCCCAACCACCATGTCCAAAATCATCACGCTCGTCATCGCCGCTTCCCTGACTTCTCTCGCCCTCGCGGAAACCCCGGCCCAACTCGCCCAGACACTCTATCAAAAAGGCCAAGCCGCCGAAAAAGCCGGTGATCCGGTCACCGCCAAAGCCTGCTACACTCAAGCCCTCAAGGCAGACCCGAACAACCCCAACGCCCGTTACAGCATCGGCCAGTTGAAACTCACCTCGGGCACCATCGCCGCCCAAGGCCGTGAAGCCAAGTTCGGCGCCATCATGATCCCTGCCTACCAGCTCGACGGAGCCAGCCTCCAGGAAGCCCTCGAAGCACTCAGCCTGATCATCGAAAAGCAGTCGAAAGACACCGTGACCCCGAACTTCGTCATCGAGGATCCGAAAGGCCTGCTCGCCTCGCAGAAAATCAGCCTCAATCTGAAAAACATGCCATCCAAAGCCGTGATGAAATACGTGATGGACACGGCCAACGCCAAAGCCCGCTACGACGAACATGCCGTGGTGGTCTCGCCGAAGTAAGTATCGGCGTTGGGAGCTGGGGGAGTCCCTGCGCCCGCAAGTGCAGTGATCTGGCGTGATACAGGCATTCCTGCCTGTTCTTCGTGATGGGTGGCGGTGGCTTGTGAAAGAACAGACAGGAATGTCTGTATCACGTCGTCGGGTCCGCAGTTTTGAAATACGCGAGGATCGCCTGATGCACATCTTCCGCCGTCGCCACGGGGAAATCCGAACCCAACAGCACAGGCCGCTCGTTTTCCTCGACCGCATCCCGGCCGTGTGAGCCTTTCACCAACGACGCGTCTAGCGGAATAACATCCAGCAAACCACGCAGGCCGAGTTTCTTCTTCAGCAGGAACTTCGCGATCTTCAGCTTGGGAAAAGCGATCGCCGGATCAATGAAAAGCTCACACGGATCGTAGCCCGGCTTGCGGTGGATATCGATGGTCCGCGCGTAGTCGGGTGCCACCGCATCGTCCTCCCAGAAGTAGTAAGTGAACCACGCGTCCGGCCTTGAAATGGCGATGAAATCCCCCGCCCGCTCGGTGGCGACGCCGGTTTCCCATATCTCTTTTGCATCCCGCACCTCGTCCACTCCCGGCGTGTTTTCCAACAGCTTCCGGACATCATCTCTAATCGACGCATCGTTCACATAGACATGTGCCACCTGATGATCTGCGATGGCAAACGCCCGCGATGCGCCGCAATCCAGCGTTTCCAAGCCCAGCTCATTCTTCACTTGGATCCAGCCCTTCTTGCGGAAGAGACGGTTTAGATGAATCGGCTGGTTCACCGGAGAAATCCCATACTCAGAGAGAACCAGCACGCGCACGTTTCTCGCTTCATAAAACTCAATCAACTCCGTCACCACCGTGTCGATTTTCCGCAGCTCATTCGGAATGTTAGCCGCTAGCGGCCCGTCCTTCTGCAGCGGATAATCCAGATGCGGCAGATAGACCAAGCTCAGCGTCGGCGAGTGTTTTTCCTCCACCCATTTCGCGGAAGCGGCGATCCATTCCGACGACGCAATCCCCGCCGCCGGCCCCCAGAATGCAGGAAAAGGAAACGGCCCGAGATCGTTTTTTAACTCCTCCCGCATCTCCATCGGCTGCGTGTGCACATCGAAAACCTTCCTCCCATCCGCCGGATAGAGCGGCCGTGGCGTGATGGAAAAATCCGCCGTAGAGTGCATGTTATACCACCAGAATAACTTCGCACAGGTGAAGCCTGGGATCTCCCGCTTCAACTTGTCCCACAGCTTCTCCCCACGGACGATGTGATTGCTCTGCTTCCAAAATCTAACTTCTGCGTTCTCCCGATCATACCAACCATTCGCCACCACCCCATGCTCTGCCGGCGAGGTCCCGGTTAGGATAGAGGACTGCGCCGTACAGGTCACCGCCGGGAACGCGGGCTTGTAGGATTGTAGCCCGTTTTTCTCCGCAAACTTCGTCAATCCCGGCATGTTCGGCCCGAGCAACGACTTCGAAAGCCCGACGAGATTGATGACAGCGAGGCGCATGAGTGAAATCTTTTATAAGTGGAATCAGAAAAAGTCATTCACCCCACGCTCACGGCGATGAGCGCCATCGTGTCGTTACCGAAGATGCCGATGACCTTCACCGCGACGGCGGTGGTGGTGCCGGAACCGCGAGGGTATGAATGCCGCGATAGCGGCAAACGACCGTAGGCCCGCGCTTCAGCGCGGGTAACCGCGCCGACGTCGAAGGGCAGGATGGCGGTGCAGACGTCACGGGATTTCCCGTTCCAGACCAGCTCGACCTCGCGCTTGTCCTCGAAGAGCATGAAGCGGTAGCGCTCCGGCAGCGGTTTCCCTGCCTCGATCAGCTTGATGAGCTCGCGCTTCTCGGTCTCGGAGAGGTCGTAGTGTTCAGTGGATGGGCGGGACATGGTGGGTGGGTGGGAGAGAGGAAACGGGTTCCAGTCAAATAGCGGTCAAATAAGATCATCAGGGATAACTGCTGGTTTTTAGAGAGTTACAACATCAATGAGGTGGCGAGGAGGCTTCCAGTCAAATAACGGTCAAATAAGAATTGAAGGGGGTCTTCAGGCCCAGAAGGGGACGTAGCGGGCGTATTTCCTCCCTTGATCAGGATCGAACGGCTTCACCAAATTGCTGGCCATCGCGTCTTTGATGATGCGGGTGGCCATGGAGAGGTTTTCGTCGGAAATGGAAAACCGCTCGCGAAGACTGGAATTTGTCATGGGATCACGCTCGACGAATCTCAGGTATGCGTGGAGGTAGCAAGCCCGGGTCCGGTCCGCCTTGTCCATTTCCGAGAGGGAACGATGGGCGAAGAGGACGACACGGGTGGAGTCCAAGGGGACCTCGAATAGTGGTGCGGGAAGTTTGAAATATTCGGTGAGTTCGACCACCTTATCGACTCCGCTGCCGCGCTCCTCACAGACGTTGATCCGGCGCATGAATGAAGCGAGGGCTTCGTTTCGCGAGCGGGGCGGGCTATCAAGGAAGCTGTCGGTATTGATGAGGGGAATACCGGGGTTGGTGATTTCCATGCGGTCATTAAAAATTTCAATCATCGGACCGGCTCCGGTGATTGAGAAGTCCTGATGAATAATGGCGTTGGCGACAAGTTCGCGGATCGCGAGTTCCGGATACATCAGCACTTCTTTGCGAAGCGCCTGGCCGATGACTTCATTGCGCGGAACGAGGGAATTGGTGAACTCGATGAGTCCGGTGAATCCAGCCGCATAGCCTTTTCGCCCGGATTGTTCGCGGATGGTTTTGAATCGATTCTTGCCCGAATAGATGATGACTCGCACGGCTTTGCGTGCAAGAGGGCGGAAGGAATCAAGATCTTTGGCGAAGAGGATGCCTCCGAGACTGGTAATATTCCAGGCTCCGGCACCATCATTGGCAATCATCCGGTCCGACTCCAAGCGTTCCAGTATGCGGTTGCGGTTTTCGGGAAGCGGCTGGGAAAGAAGCTCGAAATAAGCCGGATAATCCAGCAGGGAGAGCACGGTGGGAGCGTCCACATGCTCCATGGCGATGGTCTCCTCGAATGGAGTGGTGTCGAAGACCTGCCACAATTCCTTTTCAATTTGAGGATGATCTTTGAGTTTTTTCCGATAAGAGCCGATGCGGATGAACTCGATGCCTTGAAACTGCACGGGACGGCCTGGAGCCCGTGGTACTTCGAGCAAGACGACGGAATGCCCTTCGTACTCCAATTCGTAGAACTGGAAATGGACCCGCGGAGTGAGTAGGCGCACCAGCCAGTTGAAAAGATCCTCATTGCCTTTTTTCTCCGTCGAGGGATGAAAAGCCGTACCTACAACTTGATGCGAGCCGTCTTGAATTCCCCAAACGGCATAGCCATTCGCTTTTCCAGCAAGGGCCGCCATGTTCGAAAGGGCGGAAATGTATTCTCCGATATCTTCGGGAACCGCTTTGTTTTCTTTGAATTCCAACCAGGTTGTTTCGGCAGGCTGCTTCCGGAGTTCGGAAATCAGACCGACCAAAAAGTCATTTGTGGGTTGGTCGCTCATGGTTACTTGTATTCCGTGAAGCTGGCGGCAAGGTCGGCGAGGGTTTTCGGGGCGTGTTTCTCGAAGGGAGACGAAGGGAAAAACGGGTGCAAGGCCATAAGGGTGATTTTCTAGCAGCCGATCTGCCTCGCCGCTTGCAGCGTGTTTTTCATCAGCATGGCGATGGTCATCGGGCCGACGCCGCCGGGGACGGGGGTGATGGCGGAGCAGAGCGGGGCGACTTCGGGATAGGCAACGTCGCCGGTCAGGCGGTAGCCGGATTTTTTCGAGGCATCGGCCACGCGGTTGATGCCCACGTCGATGACGACGGCACCGGGTTTCACCCAGTCCGCCTTCACCATTTCCGGTCGGCCGACGGCGGCGATCAGGATGTCCGCGCGGCGGCAGATGCCGGAGAGATCTTTTGAGCGGGAGTGGGCGATGGTGACGGTGGCGTTGGATTTTTTCGAAACTAACAAGAGCGCCATCGGCTTGCCGACGATCATGCTACGACCGATGACAACGGCTTCCGCGCCATTGGTGTCGATGCCGGAAATTTCGAGTAGTTTCATGCAGCCGGCCGGAGTGCAGGGAACGAAGCCGGAGGGATCTTCGAGCGCGAGCTTGGCGACATTTTCCGGGTGAAATCCATCTACGTCCTTGCGCGGATCGAGCGCACGAATGATGGCCTCTTCGTCGATGTGCTTCGGTGGCGGCGATTGAACGAGGATGCCGTGCACTGCGGGATCGTTATTCAAATCCTGCACGACCTTGAGCAGCTCTTCCTGCGTGGTTTCTGCGGGGAGCTCCACCTTGAGCGAGTGGAATCCAAGCTCCTCACAAGTGCGAGTCTTCGAGCCGACGTAAACTTTCGAGGCCGGGTCCTCACCCACTAACACGACAGCGAGGCCGGGCTTGATGCCTATGGCTAACAATTCAGCGGTTTCGGCGCGGCATTCGTCGAGCACGGCGGCGGCGATGGCTTTTCCATCGAGGATTTTCGGTGAGTTCATGGGATAGATTTGGGGATCAGTCGGCTCCGGTGAGGAGGATGTTTTTGACGCGTTCGGTTTCGGATTCGAAGGCAGCTTCGTCAAGCTTGGGCGGAATTAGTAGCATTTCATCGAACACCACGGTGACGCGGCTGAAAGGCTTGGGGATCACGAGATTATCCCAGGTTTTCAATCGCCAGGCGGAAGAAAATTTCAAGTGGATGGGCACGATCGGTGCGCCGGTGGACTGGGCGAGCTTGATCACGCCGGGGTGGAAACTGTATTTCGGCCCGCGCGGTCCATCCGGGGTGATGCAGACGTCCAAGCCTTCCTGCAGCGCCCGCTTCATTCCAATCAGCGCCGCCACCGCGCGCCGGGAGGACGATCCACGCACCGCGCCGAGGCCGAAAACCTCCATCGCTTTTGCCAGGATTGCTCCGTCCTTGCTCGCACTCGTCAACACCACCGTTTTGCGAAAATTTCCGCCCGTCCGCCACCAGATCGGCGGCATCGTGAAAATGCGGTTGTGCCACAACGCGAAAATCACCGGCCCGACCGGATCCTTCGCCGTGATCACGCCGCAGCGGTCATACACTTCGAAACGGATCGTTTTCGACCAACCGCGCATCAACCATCCCGCCAGTGTTCCGAGGATCTCCGCCTTGCGGTTTCCACGGATCTCGGTGCTCTTCGGTTCGCTCATGAATTTGAGGAAGAAGGCTTCACAGGAATCCCGCAGGATGGAGCGTATCTACCAGATATTGCTGGCGCGACATCAGCTCCTGATAGATCTCCTGCGTCTGCGGATCTGGATCGCAGCGTGACTCGGAATCCCCCGCCACAAGATAGGCGGAAATTTCCTCGAAGCCGAGCGACTCGCCGCTCTGATGGAAAAACGCGACCGCCGCCTGCATCGCTGCTCCGACGGCGGCTCCCTGTCTGCTGGAAACCGGCACCACCGGCGCGCCAAAAACATCCGCCAGCATCTGCCGCGCCACCGGGCTGACCACGCCAGGGCCTAACAAGCGGATCTCTGTCGGATCGAATCCCAGATCGCGCAGGCGGCTCATGGCATAACCTAGGCCGAGCGCCACGCCCTCCGCCGCCGCGCGGGCCATGTGGGCGGGGGTGAAATTGTCCGGCGTGAGGCCGTGCAGCACGCCCTTTCCATCCGGTAGGCGTGGGATGGATTCTCCGGTAAAATAGGGTAAAAGCAGCAGGCCGTCCGCGCCGGGAGCGACGCTGGCCACCATCGACTCGAACTGCGTCGCGGACCAGCCGTAATGGCGCCGTAGCACTTCCGGGGCTACCGCAGCATTCGTCGTGGTCGCAAGGCCGAGCCACGATCCGGTCGCATTGCAAAGCGGCGTGATTTCTCCACGATAATCGATCACCGGTGCATCGCCCACGCCGACGATCACGCCGGTCGCACTGAGTTCCACCGCGACAGTTCCGTTAGTCACGCAGCCGGCTGCCAGTGCGGCGAGCATCGGCGAGGCGCTGCCCGCACCGACCTGCACCAGTTCGGAAACGCCCCACTCCTTCGCCAGCGCCGGCCGTAGCAGGCCGCGGGGTTGATCGGACACGCCGATGGGCGGCAGCAAACTCGCCAGTTGCGGATCGATGAAATCCAACAACTCCGCCGACCACTTGCGCGTGCGGATGTCCAGCAGGCCGGTGCCGGAAGCGCTGCCAGCTTCGGTGGCACGCTCGCCCGTCAGCCAGTAGGCAATGAAATCCTGAGCTGTTAGGAGACTGGTTGCCCTTTGAAAATGATAGGGCTCGTGCTGTTTCAGCCAGAGACACTCCGCCGCGGCCGATTCCACGCCGGGTGCTTGGCCGGCGAGTTCGATGAGCCCGGGCGCCCCCCCGAAGGCGCGCGCGATTTCATCCGCTTGGCGTTTCACCGAGACATCGCCCGCCAGTTTCGCCGGGCGGATGATGCGGTTCGCCTCGTCCAACAGAACCAGCCCGCGCTGCGGTCCGGCCACGCCGATCGCTGCCACGCGGTCCTTCTGGCCATCCAGTGCCGCGAGGCACTGGCGCACCGCACGGTCCACGGCATCGATCCACTGCGCCGGATTCTGCTCGCGGTATCCGGCGGGCAGCCCCTCGATCCAATCGTGCGGCACCCATGCCTCCGCGCGGATCACCGCGGATTCCAGATCGAGAGCCACCGCACGGGTCCCGCCGTGGCCTATTTCAATTCCCAGGAAGTGCATGAGCGTTGTTTTAAAACCGAAGTGCCGCCGAAAATCATGGGCGGCATAGGCTGAGTTTCTCCAAGGCATGCGCTTTGACAAGCCCCGGCGTGGGGAAATCCTCGCGGGAGGTGGCGTTTGACAGCTTTTGCGGATTTCGATATTCAACCTTCATGAACGAAACACCTGCGGACGCTTGGTTTTACTCACACGAAGGTGAGCGCATCGGGCCGGTGACATTCACTGACTTGAAAATTAAGGCGAAGGAAGGTGGGCTGAATCCCCGACTGGACCTCGTCTGGAAACACGGCATGGACCAGTGGACGGCATCGGGAGAAATCGAAGGATTGTTCGAGCGCAGGGACGCTGAAAAAAGAGAGGACCTCGCTCCTCCGACGGATCATTACTCGCCGCCCGAAGAGCTATCCGTGGAAGAAAAAATGAGCCGCGAGGGGAACTGGCCGGGCGTGCGGCGCAGGGGATTTCTAGCAGCCGTGATCATTTTCCCCATCCTCTGGAGCATGGGATTCCAATTCGCAGCACCGATGCTGGACGTGCAGTTCGGCCCACACATCATGAGTTATCTCAGAATCGCAGCGCAAGTGCTGCCGCTTCTGCTCATCATCATCGTGGGAGCGAAACGGTTCGTGAATCTGGGAATGAGCGGTGCATGGACCTTCGGATTATTTGTTCCTCTGCTCAATATTTGGGCGGGTTTCCGTTGCTTCGCCTGCCCGGCAGGATACAGCTATCACAGGAAACTCGACGGCATCGGGATCTTCCTTGCGATCATTTATTGGCTCGTCACCCTAGCATTGATTCTCGCAATCTCTGCGCTAGTCGCGGTGTTATTCGGCGTCATCGGCAGTCCGGAAATCAAGGACAAACTCCTTGAATCGATCCAACAGATCAGCGCCCAGATGCCGAAAAAGTGATCCAATACTCGAAAGAAACCGACGAGCGCCGCGAGGCCGGACCGCTGGAATGCTGGTGCCTGCACGGAGCCGTCGGCTTGGCCGCCGACTGGCGCGGACTCGCCAAACAACTCGCCTCCTCCGGCATCGGCTCACGTGCCGTGGACCTCTGGCGCTTTCTCGACTGCTGCCCGATGCCGCTAACGGATTTCGCCAAGGCTCTCAACGCGGATGCCAGCGGCGAGGTTTTCCGCGGCAGCGGCCGGGCATTGTTAGGCTACTCGATGGGCGCGCGGATGGCGCTGCATTCGCTGTTAGAGAACGGCCATCCTTGGCAGGCAGCGGTCATCGTTTCCGCACATGCGGGACTGGAAAATGAAACCGACCGCGCCGCCCGCCGCGCCCACGATGCCGAGTGGGCAAGCCGCGCCCTTACCGGAAACTGGCAGCAGTTTCTCGATGCCTGGAATGCGCAACCCGTCCTCGCCAATACGACCATCCGCGATCCGCAAGCATCCGGCCGACTCATGCAGCGCCGTCGCGAGATCGCCCGCAGTTTCGTCGATTGGTCGCTCGGCGCGCAGGCACCGCTGTGGGATCGGCTGGGCGATATTTCCGTCCCGGTGCTCTGGGTCGTCGGGGAAAATGACCCGAAGTTTTCAGCTCTCGCACAAAGGGCCTGTGCGCTCATGCCCAACGCCACTCTCGCCATCGCCCCCTCCGTGGGCCACCGCGTGCCGTGGGAGGCGGAAACGTGGTTCGCCGATCAGGTCGCCCGTTTTCTCAAACTCGGTTACCTTTGAGAAAGCATCGGGGTTGCGGCCCCGCGAGGGATCATCCACAGTGCCGCCCTATGTGGTCCACTGTGCGCGAATTCGAGGACATCCGTTATGAAACGACGGATGAGGGAAGCATTGCCAAAATCACCATCAACCGCCCGGAAGTGCGCAACGCCTTCCGCCCGCTCACGGTGAAGGAAATGTTAGTCGCCTTCGATCTCGCCCACGAGGACCCGAAAGTCGGCGCGATCATCCTCACCGGTGCCGGCGATCTCGCCTTCTGCTCCGGCGGCGACCAGAAAGTCCGTGGCCACGCCGGCTACATCGGCGAGGACGGCATCCCGCGCCTCAACGTGCTCGATTTGCAGAAAAAAATCCGCTCACTGCCGAAACCCGTCGTCGCCATGGTCGCCGGTTACGCCATCGGTGGCGGGCACGTTTTACACATTGTCTGCGATCTTACCATCGCCGCCGACAACGCCCGCTTCGGCCAAACTGGCCCGAAAGTCGGCTCCTTCGATGGCGGCCTCGGCTCCAGCTACCTCGCCCGTATCGTCGGCCAGAAGAAGGCCCGGGAAATTTGGTATCTCTGCCGCCAATACGACGCCCAACAAGCGCTCGACATGGGCCTCGTCAACACCGTTGTCCCCCTCGCCGATCTCGAAAAGGAAACGCTTCAGTGGTGCCGCGAAATGCTCGCCCACTCGCCACTCGCCCTGCGCTGCCTCAAGTCCGCCCTGAATGCGGATTGCGACGGCCAGATGGGCCTGCTAGACCTAGCAGGAAACGCCACCCTGCTCTACTACATGAGCGAAGAAGGCCGCGAAGGGAAACAAGCGTTCCTCGAAAAGCGGGCGCCGGATTTCTCGAAGTTTCCCAGAGTGCCGTGATCCGCTAATCCCCAGCCCGTCCGATAGACGTCGCGCGCTAGGAGCGATCTTCCGCGCGGGCCGGCAAATGAAACGCGAATGACAGACCCGCCCGGAGGATCAGTCCCTGCCCAGTGGGCGTGGTTCAGTCCTTCATCGCCTTCGCGTTTTTCATTGCGCCGGGCATTTCCCATTTTACCTGATCTAGAATCAGGTCCGGATCATCGCTCTCCGCTTCTATGACATAATAGATCGTGCCACCATGTCCATCTGGCCAGGCGATCGGCTCTGTCGCGAAAATGGCATTCTCAGATCCTCCAGACGCGCTTTTGCAGTAGTAGCGGACTTTCCGGTCGATTGCAGGAATGAAGATTTCATGCGACAGGTCGATAGGCTTTTCCACGCCACTGTATGGGTCAGGCTGATAGGTTTTTGGCATCTTGGGTCGTTGCCCACTCGCCGTGACGCCGAAATTATACTGTCTCTCCAGCCGACTCGGATTCTCCCGCCACACCGTGTAGGATGGCTTTTCGACGTCATCGAAAATCAAAGTGCGCAATGGCCACTTCGCGACCCTTCCCGCCGGAACGAGCATCGGGATGTCCGTTTTTCCTGATAGCTCGCTGGCAGAGGTGGTTCCGGCGGTAGGACTGACACACGCGGGAATCAGAGCAGCACCTAGAACAGTCGAAGCCAGAAATGCGTGGCGGATTGATCGTTTCATGCTCCGATTCAATTCCGGTTGAAGCTCATCAACAAACGCAGCACATACCAAAATAGCAGCGCGATGCTGGCGAAGAGCGAGAGCGAAGCCGCGACGTGCTGGCCCGGCTGATAGCGGTGGATCAGGTTGCTCGTGTTATAAAGAATCGAGCCGGACGCGAAAATCACCATCGCTGCGGAAAACCACAGGCCGAGGGAAATCGGCAAGATGAACGACGCGACGATCAAACCGAGCGCAACAAACCCACCGATCTTGAGAAACCCGCCGATGAAACTGAAATCCTTCTTCGTCGTCAGTGCCACCGCCGAGATGCCAATTACCATGGCCACGGTCACCAAGCCCGCTTGCAGAATCAACGCTCCATCCTGCGTCATCATCATGGCCAGCACGATCATCGGCAGGAAAATCACCGCTTCCGCCACCGTGTAGAGCGCCAGTCCGGCGTATTGCATCGCTTGGGAGGATCCATTCGTCGCCCAGCGCTCCGCCACCCACGAAACTAACATGAAGGCACCCATCACCATCAGCCACGAATACTTGCTAGCTCCGAGAAGCCCCAATGCCGTTTCTCCCAAGCCCATCCTGAGAAACGCCCATTCCAATACCACAAAAAGGGCCACCGCCCCGGCAAGGTGTGCATATGTCTTGCGGATGAATTCAGCACGCGCCGATTCCGGTGATTCGGAAACCATACCGACGGCGTAAGGATTGTTGATGTGAGTGTTCATGATTTTTTAAAATGCTTCGTAACTCCATGCCACATCCCTAGCAGCCCCGCAATGCTTAAAAATCCGCGTTTAGCCGATCAAACTCTTCAATACCCAGTAAGTCAAAACGCCAGAACCACCCACAGCCATCATGAAAGCGGTCAACCGGAACGATTTCCCCATGTCCTCCCAATACTGGCCCCGGAAGAGCGAGAAGATATCCGGCGTCAGGGCGAATCCAACGCAATCCCAGAAATCCTCACCGTCCGTGAAGAGGATTCCGTAAAAAAAGCGGCCGACAAAAAACGCAACGGCCAAGGCCGCAACAACCATCAAAACATTCACGAATGCATCCAATCAATGCGTGATTCCAGCGGCAATTGGATTCTTCCAACGCGTTTGTAAGCATCACTCCAACAGAAATTTCTCCCACGCTTCCCGCGAGTCGATATCGCAGGCGCCACCGGGAAATGGAAACCACGCCACAGCTCCCGGATGTTTCGCTGCGAGGGACTTGGCTCCACGGTCGCCGGTTAGTTCCATGAGCTCGGGAAAATGTGGCCATTTAAAAAGCGCGGGCGGACCGCTGCCTTCGCCGTATTCACAGATCACCATCGTGAAATGCTCCTCCAGCAGTGGCAGCATCATTTCCAACAGACTGACAGAAACCAGCGGCTGATCGGCTAGCAGGATAAAAACCGCGTCACACTCCGGCTCGATTTCCAACAAGCGGCAGATGCCCGCCGCCAGCGAGCTGCCCATGCCGTCCTGCCATTTCTCGTGGACCAGGGTGGACACATCCGAGGGTTCCGGCCGTTTCAAAATTTCCTCCGCGCGAGCACCTAGCACCCTCAGCACCGGCTCGCAACCCGCTGCCAAGGCCGTTTTGCAGGCGCGGTCGATCAGGGTCTCGCCATCGATCTCCAACAACTGCTTCGGCCCGCCGAAACGCGTAGCGCCACCGGCAGCGAGGATGAGTGCGCCGATTTTCATCGCGTCTTCGCCACTGCCGGGTGGTGGATCATGCCCAAGCGGTCCCGCAGAAATCCCGCAGGAGAACTGGTGAAAACCGCTTGGATTTCCGCGACGATCGAGAGCGCGATGGTCGCCGGATGTTCACCGCCGAGATCGACGCCGACCGGCGCGTAAAGCCGCTCCGCCACCGATGGATCTTCCAACAGACCGCACTCACCCGCTTCTGCCAGAAGCGTTTCCCGCCGACGCCGCGAACCTAACAATCCTATATAGCCGTAGCCGTATGGCAGCACTTCCTTGAGAAATTCAAGGTCTGTCGTCAGCCGGTGAGTCATGATCAGCACGGCGGTCATCAGATCTGCGGGAAAGGTATCCACGAACTCGTCGTGCGCGCAGACCGTCACCGTTTCACCGGCCACAGCAGGTTGCTCGGTTCTCGAAACACGGTAGAGATCCCAGCCTAACAACGAGGCCATTTTCAGAAGCGGATCGCTGTCCGAGGTCCAGCCGATCACTACCAGCCGCGGCCGGGGTTCGATTTTTTCAATCAGGACGCCGCTTTGATTCGGATCCTCCTCGTCCTCCCGGAAAATCCGCGTTCCCGTGCCTTCGAAGAACGTGGCGAGATGGAACTCTCGCCGTTCCGCAACCGCGGAAAAGACCTGCGCTAACAAATCCACCGCCATCGGCTCCACAAAAATCCGAAGTTTCCCCGGACAACCGAAGTGCGGACGGGTGTCGATAGACAGCGTTTCCGCCACGCCGCTGGTGAGCACACGTTGCGCCACTTGCGCAATTCCTTCCTCGAGGCATCCGCCGCTCAGTGTGCCGGAAAATCTTCCGTCCGCCGTGACCAGCATCCGTGCGCCCGGCATGCGATAGCTAGAACCTTCGCGGGCGACCAACGAGGCGAGCGCCATCGGCTGTCCCGCGTGTTGCCGCGCGAAATCGAGGAGGAATGGCCAGTCACTCATGAGATGGGGCTCAGGCTCGGCTGAGGTTTTCTTTCGACAGCGGTAGTTTTCTAACACGCTTACCGGTCGCCGCGAAGATCGCGTTGCAGACCGCAGGTGCAGTCGGCGGAAGTGCGGGTTCGCCGAGACCGGTGGGTGGGAAATCAGATTTGAAAAAATGGGCTTCTACCTTGGGCGCGTCTGAGATCCGCAGCAAGGGATAGTCGGTGAAGCTGCTGTTCTGCACCCGGCCATCGGCGATGAGCACTTCCTGAAACCACGCCGCGCTGAGGCCGTCGAGCATCGAGCCTTCTACCTGATTCTCCGCGCCGCTCAAGTTGAGGATCGGGCCGACGTCCACTCCAGCGGTGAGTTTCTCCACCTTGAGCGCGCCTTTGGCATCCACGCTGACTTCCGCCACCACAGCGACGTATCCGGCGTGGCTGTAATGAAACGCGATGCCTTGGCCGCTGCCTGGTGGCATTTTTTTACCCCATCCTGCCTTTTCGGCGGCGAGCTTGAGCGCACGCTTCATCCGCATCGTGTTGTAGGACCTGCCCTTTCCACCGGGCGGTGCGACTTCACGGTCGTCACCTAGCAGATCGAGTTTGAATTCGAGCGGATCGCGCTTCGCCGCGTGGGCGAGCTCGTCGATGAAGCTCTGGAACGCCCAGGCGATCGCACAGGAACCCGGCGCGCGCCAGTAGCCGAGCGGCACGTTGCTCGGCAGGATGGTGCGTTCCAACAGAAAGTTAGGAACAAAGCCCGCAGGCAGTTCGCCACCGCCGACATCCGCGCCGTTGCCGGGGCGGTCGTCGGAATTCAGGCCATACGTGATGAAATGATTCGCCCACGCAGTGATTTTTCCCGCCTCATCGACAGTGCCCCGCAAGTGGTGCCAGCCACCGGAGCGGTAGTAATCGTGCTGGAAATCCTGCTCACGGTCCCACGTCACTTTCACCGGCTTGCCATCGAGCCGACGGGCGATCTCAGCGCACTCGAGCATGTAGTCTGTCATCAATCGCCGGCCGAAACCGCCGCCGATGCGGGTGAGGTGGACGGTGATCGAGTCCTTCGGAATGTTGAGCGCCTTGGCGACGCCGTCGATACCGCTGCCGGGATTTTGCGTGGGTGCCCACATTTCGAGTTTCCCGTCCTTGAAAACGGCCGTGCAGTTCTGCGGCTCCATGTTCGCATGGGCGAGATGCGGATAGTAATAGACAGAATCCACCGTCCGCGCAGCGACTGCAAACTCACCTAACACACCATCGCGCCGGATCTCCTTCGCCGCTTTGCCCTTGATGGCTTCCAGCGCTTTCTTTTCCTGCTCGAAGCTGCTTTCTCCGCCGTGACCACCGTCGTCCCAAGTGGCACGGAGCGATCGTTTCGCTTTGAAAACACTCCACGTGGAATCACCGACGATCGCCACGCCGGGCAGCAGGTCGTAATGATCGCCACTGCCTTCGATGACAAATGCGTCACTAACACCCGGCAGCTTTTTCAGTGAATCGAGATCCGCGTCTTTCACCTTTCCCGCGAAAACCGGGCAGCGGACGTAGGCGGCATAGACCATTCCGGGTAGTTTCTGATCGATGCCGAAAAGCGGCTCACCCGTAACGAGTTTCGGATTGTCCACGCCGGCGATGCGGCGTCCGAGGATTTTGAAATCGGCGGGGTCCTTGAGCTTCACGGATTTTTCGTCAGGCACCGGCAGTTTCGATGCGGCTTCGGTTAGCTCGCCATAGCTCAGTTTACGCCCGGACTTGGCATGCGCGACCACGCCGGAAGCGGCGGTGCATTCCTCTACCGGAACCTGCCACGTGTTAGCAGCGGCAGTGACGAGCATGGTTTTCGCCACGGCGCCGAGGCGGCGGAGGCGATCGTAGTTGCTAGGAATGGTCGTGCTACCACCCGCCGACTGGCCGCCGAAGCGGGGGTCGATCGGGGCCTGCTCAACGGTGACTTTTTCCCAATCCACCTCAAGTTCTTCTGCGACGATCATCGGCAGCGTGGTCTTCACGCCTTGGCCGATCTCCGGAGTTTTCGCGAGAAGCGTGACCGCTCCCTGCGGGGAGATGCGGATGAATACGTTAGGCGAAAATGACGCGGCTGCACCTTCCTGCGCCGCTACTGCTTTTTCCGGAAGCCAGCCCCCTAGCAGAAATCCGCCACCGGCGAGTGCGGTCGTTTTGAAAAACCCGCGGCGGTCGGTGTGGGTGAGTGAGTCGGTGGTTTTCATACGGCGGCGGCTTGGTGGATGGCTTGGCGGATGCGCTTGTAGGTGTTGCAGCGGCAAAGATTTCCCTGCATCGCGGCGTCGATATCGGTGTCCGTGGGTTTCGGATTTGCGGCGAGAAGGGCGGCGGCGCTCATGATTTGGCCAGCTTGGCAGTAGCCGCATTGGGGAACATCGAGATCGCACCACGCCTGCTGGAGCGGGACGAGTTTCGCAGACTCCGCGAGGCCCTCGATGGTGGTGATTTTCGCCTCGCCAACGGCGGAAACAGGCAGCAGGCACGAGCGCATGGCAGTGCCGTTGAGGTGAATCGTGCAGGCACCGCACTGGCCGGCACCGCAGCCGAATTTCGTGCCGACGAGGCCCAGCGCATCACGCAGGACCCAGAGCAGCGGCGTGTCCTCGGCGACCGTGGCCTCCAGACGCTTGCCATTGACCATCAGTTGGTAAGTTTTCATGGGAAATCAAAAATACTCAATAGGGTAACGTCTGCGGAGATCCCCGCATTACAAAAAATCCATTCCGCGGGGCTTTTTCATCAATCCCAGCGGAGATCACAAAATGGGTCGATTTCGGCAGGGCATTCGGGTTTCACTCCGCACGACGCACCTTCTATAACACCACTGCCAAATCAATCCTTGGCACAGCAGCACGGAGAGTTAGGGTGGCCTTCAACGAAAGTGACTGCCACAAACACCCGCAGCCTCGGGCACAGTGCGGTTTTCATTTCTGATCAACGCTGAGTCGTCCTATAAACAAATACCTAGCAGCATGTTTTCCACGAAGTCTTTGATCAAATCTTTAGCGCGCCGAATGGGTCTGTTACCCCCAAAAAAACAGGCCAAGTCGGGTCGAGGTCGGCGGGAAGGAACCAATCATAAAAAAAATGCAGCGTTGCGTGCCGGTGGGAATAAGCCGGCGGTTTTGAAGGACTCACCCGCAGGCATACAGGGAAATGCGTCGCCGCCGGAGCAATCCAAAGCGGCAACACTCCGCCAGTTCCCGAGCAAAGACAATTTGCTCAAGAGGCTGCTTGCATGCGGCATTCCGATTACCGAAGTGGTCGATGTCGGTGTCAGAGAACACACGCATGAACTGATCGTGAATTTTCCAACGCTGAAACATCATCTGTTCGAACCTGCAAAATCTTTTTTCCCGGTGATTGCCGAGAACTATAAGAGCATCAATCACACACTTTATCCCAAAGCACTCGGCAGCGCCAACGAGACGCACTATCTGGTCGCTAGTGCGCTGAAAAAGGACGGCGTGCCCACACATAGTTCCATCATGGCGACGCGCCCTGCGCTGGTGGATGGTCAGGAGATTATTTCTGTGGAGGAATTCCGCATCGAACGTTTTGATTCGCTCGGTATTGAAATGGAGTTCAACAGCTTGTTGAAGGTCGATGTTGATGGCCTTGATACCGAGGTGCTTCGTGGATTTGGCGAGCAGCTCAAGCGTGCTTCCGTGGTGATTGTCGAAGCGACTTCTGAACTTGTGGTCGAGCGGAGCGAATTGCTAATTGCTGCGGGCTTTTCGTTTTTCGATATTGTTGACATGGTATATTACGGACCCCGTCTCTATCAAATGGACTTGTGCTTCGTCAGAAACGATCTGATCAATCTCAAGGTGCGACCCGATATTGCGAATTTTGACAGTGCATTGTGGGCGCCGATCACCTGAGCGCGCGAATCCGTTTCCGCAGAGGCGATGCGAACTGTCCTAGTGGCTAACAGCTGCGGAGATCCTCGCATTGCTAAAAATTCATTCGGCAGGTTTTTCATCAATCCCAGCGGAGTTCACGAAATGGGTCGATTTCGGCAGGGCGTTCGGGTTTCACTCCGCACGTGACCGGATTCTCCATCAAAGCCTGCCTGCTCGCCGCCCGGCCGAAAACGCTGCCCGCCGCCATCGTGCCGGTATGGGCGGGGTGCGTGCTGGCTTGGAAACTCAGCGGAAATTTCAATCTCCTGCTCGCCCTGTGCACCGTGGGCGGCTCGATCGCTATCCAGATCGCGACGAATTTTTTCAACGACGCGATCGATGCGAAAAAAGGCGCAGACACCGAGCGCCGCCTCGGCCCGACGCGGGTGACGGCCTCTGGGATGATGAAATCGAAAACGGTGATGAGCCTCGCCACGGTGTTTCTCGGTCTCGCAGTGGCCTGCGGCGTGGTGCTCTATCAGGCGCGTGGCTGGCCGATCATCGCCATCGGCATTCCCTCGTTGTTTCTCGCTTATGGTTACACTGGTGGGCCGTTTCCGCTGGCGTATCGGGGGATGGGAGAAATTTTCGTGATCCTATTCTTCGGCCTCGTCGCGGTGACGGGCACGGTTTTCATCCAGACCGGAATGTGGCCGCGTGAGTCGCTTCTGCTAGGACTCCAGATCGGGCTGCTGTCGGCAGTGCTGATTTCCATCAACAACCTGCGCGACCGCGAGGAGGACGCGACGACTGGAAAACACACGCTCGCCGTGCGCTTCGGCCCGAAAGTGGCGGTGGCGGTGATCTGGCTGGAAGTGAAGATCGCGGCGTTTGCGGGGCTGGGATGGATCGCGTTCGGCCATCCGCCGCTGGCGATCGCTGGTGCGCCGGTCTTTCTGCTGGGTCTGCGGATTGTTTGGGGCGTGATGACTTTTCCACCGGGACCGGCGTTCAATCGCCTGCTGGCCTTGGGCGGCGTGCAGCTCATCATCTTCGCCGCAGCCTATCATGCGGCGGCGGTATTCGGGTGAATTGAACGAATCCGACTTCAGCAGGCGTTTCAGATCGGCATGTTCCGGTTTCTACTACCTATCGTTCTCGCCCCATCGCTCATCTACGCGGAGCCCGCGCCGGCGGAGTTGGTGAAGCGCCAGTGCCGCTCGGTGCATCTGGGTTATGATACTCCAAAAGCACGGGCCGCATACATCGAGGTGGTGCCGCAGAAATCCGCGCCGGGGACCTACTTTTGCGCGCTCGGATTTCGCATGGGCTACTTCGGTATTCAGGAGTTGGCGGACGGGAAAAAGATCGCACTTTTTTCTATCTGGGAGCCGGAAAATGCGGTGGGTGATGATCGAGTCACTCTCGTTGAAAAAGGCGCTGCTGTTGCGGACAAGCGTTTCGGTGGCGAGGGCACAGGCGGGCAATCGCGCCTCGAATTTCCTTGGGAAATCGGCAAAGCCGTGCGGTTCTTCGCCCAAGCGAAACCTGACGGCGAGTTCACCGAATTCACTGGCCATATCTATGACGCAGAGCAGAAAAAATGGCGGCTGATGGCGACCTTCCGCACTCGCAGCAAGGGCATTGCCCTAGAGGGACTTTACTCATTCATCGAGGACTTCCGCCGCAATTACGAATCGGCGGGCATCGCTCGTGAGTCCATTTTTCAGAACGGCTGGACGCTCACCACCGATGACAAATGGCAGGCGATAGAAAATGCCCGCTTCACCGCCGATGTCACGCCATCCACTAACATCGATGGCGGTCCCGTGCCCGGCGGATTTTTCCTAAAAACGGGTGGTGCTACCGAACCGAAGACGACGAAGCTGCGGGAGAAAACGACAAGTGCAGCGACCGGTGAAAGGCCTAAGGATCTAGAGAAAATGCTGAGGCGGTGAGGCCTCAACTGGAGCGCAGAGTCTATTCCACCAGTGGCGATATCCTGTTTCAGGCGGGAAAAATTCCGCGCTCCAATTTTAAGAACGATTACGGCTTCTTGTCCGCTTTTTTGGGAGCTGCGGCAGGTGCTGCGGGCATGGCAGGAACCGCCGCCTTGGCAGCCGCTTTATCCGCCTTCACCTCTACGGTGGCGGCTGCCATGGTGTATTGGATCGTAACCTTGGAGCCGACTTTGATATCGCCAGTCACCTTGGTATCGGCTGAGCGGGCGATCTCCCATTTTTCCTTATCCTTCTGGATGACGATCTTGCTATCGGTCACTTCCAGCACGGGGCCGGTGGCCTGATAGGTGGCGCCGGCGATGGCAGGCGATGCGAAACTGACAGCGGCGTATGAGAGCGCGAGGAGTGTGAGCTTTTTCATGATGTTTATTTTTGGAAACATCTCCAAATTGACGGTGCTTTCAGACGATGTCAAAATGCAATGATCGGCTGTTACGAAAACCTTCAAAGCTCACTCAACCCGCGACTTTCAGCCAGATCCACATCGCGCCGTAAGCGACCCCAGCGGAGGCGGGAAGCAGAACGCCAAACAAACTGGCAGCGCTGGACGCAGAGTTCCTGAATTACCATGGCGAACCTATCTTCCATAAGGCATAGAAATAATGGCGTTCGCTGACAAAGTTTCCGCATGTGTTCCGGGGCGAAGAATCGTTTGCCCGTTGATTTCAAGTGGCGTATGACGCCCTCGACCATGATGCCGCACAATCCTTCGAAGCCGATGATCGCCCGCTACCGCCTGAAATCCCGGGGATTTCTCAATGCGATCTCGAACCGCCGCGAGTTCGAAGGCGCGCTGATCGAGGTGGACGGTGGATTCGGCTGCATCCATCCGTGGCCGGAACTCGGTGATCCGACGCTGGAAAAATGCCTCGCGGACCTCGCCGGCGAGCGCCGCTGGCCGATCGTGCGGCGCGCGCTGCGCTGCGTAGAATTCGACCGCGCGGCGAGGGTGCTGGACGAATCGTTGTTTGAGGAAATGGAGGTGCCGGAAAGCCACGCGACGTTGGCCAAGGGCGACGTCGCAGAAATCGCCGCCGCCGTGGAAGCGGGATTCACCATGGTAAAGCTGAAATGCGGACGTGATCTCCCGGCTGAGGCGAAATTTCTCGATGACATGGCGGCGGAATTCACGGCGCTCAAATGGCGGCTGGATTTCAACGAAGCGCCCACCCCGGAGCAGGCGGCGGAATTTCTACTCGGACTCGCCGAAAAGACCCGGAACGCAATCGACTTTGCGGAAGACCCTTGTCCCTATTCGACCAGTGCGTGGACGGAACTCAGGAAAAAAACGCGGGTGAATCTCGCCGTGGACCGCGAGGCCGCGCCTCTCAGCGGGGCGGCGCAGGTAATGGTGATCAAGCCGGCGGTGGACGAACCATTTCTGCTAGGTGAGGCGGCGATCAGCCATGGCCAACGGGTCGTGATGACGAGCTACATGGATCATCCGTTCGGTCAGGCCTTCGCGGCGTGGGAGGCGGCGCGGCTGGAGTTGCAATTTCCCGGATTGGTCGGAATGTGCGGTTTGCAAACGCATCATCTGTTTGAGCCTAACGATTTCACCGAAGCACTCGGTCCTTGGTCGCCGAAGTTCAAGATTCCGGCGGGCACGGGATTGGGATTCGATGATCAACTGGACGCCCTGCCATGGACGCGACTTTACTAACCCATTCGGATTTCTGGAATGACTCCGGGGTTTTCTCCTTTGAAAAATTCCCAGGTGAGATCCCGGACGCAGATCAATTGTTAGGCCACGTGCTTTTCGAAACATCCGGCAGCTCTGGCACGCCTAAATGGGTCGCGATTTCAAAAGCCGCCCTGCTCGCCTCGGCAGCGGCGGTGAACCGGCATTTGCAGGTCACTGCAGAATCCTGCTGGGGACTGGCACTGCCGGTGCATCATGTCGGAGGGTTCGGAGTCTGTGCACGGACATTCGAGGCGGGAAGCCGGTTAGAAATATTTGAAAAACGCTGGGATGCGGGCGCTTTCACCAAGTGGCTCGGTGAACGACAAGTCACCCACACCGCGCTGGTGCCGACGCAGGTCCACGATCTGGTGAAAGCCGGATTGAAAGCACCCGGATCGCTGAAAGCCATCGTCGTGGGAGGCGGTCATCTCGATGTGGCCACTGGGCGGGCCGCCCGCGATCTCGGCTGGCCCGTGTTGGCCAGCTACGGCATGACGGAAGCCGCGTCGCAGATTGCGACACAAGCTCTGGATCAACTCGCGAAACCCTATCAGCCCGCGCCGATCTCCCTGCTCCCGATCTGGTGCGCCGAAGTTTCAACGGACAGCTTGCTCCGCATTTCGGGGCCCGCCCTGTTCTCCGGATATGTGATTTTGGAAAACGACACCTGGTGTTTCATCCCGCGCGGAAACGAATGGCACCTGACCTCCGACCGAGTGATGCTAGAAAACGACGGCCTCACCCCGCTCGGCCGCGCGGACACACTCGTGAAAGTGCTCGGCGAGCTCGTCGATCCCGAGGCCATCGAGCGCGAGCTCACCGCACTCTCGAATGGCAAACTCACCGCCGGAACCTTCGCCGTCATCGCGCTGCCGGATGAACGCGCGGGCCATATCCTGGTCCCGGTTTTCGAGTCATTGACCGACCGTGCCATCGTCGAACAGGCAATCGCGATTTATCACAAAACCGCCCTCGGTTTCCGCCGGTTGCAGGCGCCGGCATTCGTCGCGAAAATCCCCCGCAGCCCGCTCGGGAAGCTATTGCGCAAGGATCTAGCGGCAGATCATAAAATCTGGTACAAAGACAGAGGTTAGAAAAAACGGCATCCCGGACGAGCCGGGATGCCGTGTGTTACCTTTTTAAATGTCAGTTCTTACAGTGCCATGTCCTTGAGTTTCTTCAAAGCACGGACCTTGATGACGGTGGTCGCTGGCTTGGCCTTGAACATCACTTCTTCCTTGGTGAAAGGGCTGATGCCCTTGCGTGCCTTGACCGCAGGTTTGCGGACGGAAGTGATTTTCAGGATACCGGGGAGCACGAACTCACCGACAGAGTTTTTCTTGACGTGACCTTCGATGACTTCGGAGAGGCTATCGAGAACGGCAGCCACTTGCTTGCGGCTGAGTTCGGTGCTAGCCGCGATCTCGTCGAGGATTTGAGTCTTGGTGTATTTATCTTTAATGGTTGTTGGTTTTTTCGCCATGCACGTGAATGCGTGGAACTCGCCCCGCATGTCAAGGCTACTTCATGGCAAGAGGCCTTAATTTTAGGGTTATTTCACACGGATCGGCCATTCTGATGCGTGCATCCCGCTTTCCTGTCCTAACGGGATGAGCCTTGACATCAATTTTTGTCGGTTTGAAGTGATCGAAATCCCCCGTGAGCCACGTAAATTTAGCGAACTCCACTCTAGCAAAAAAAACTCCTTTCCGCGCCATGATCCTCCGACCGCTCATCTTGTTAGCCACCGCCCTTCCGGCGGTATTCTCCGCCCATGGCGAAACGCCGACGAATCCAGCAAACTCCGTGCTGTGGTATGATCAGCCCGCCCGCACGTGGATGACCGAGGCACTGCCGCTCGGAAACGGCTCGCTGGGTGGCATGTTTTTCGGGCTCACCACCACCGAGCGCGTGCAGTTCAACCATAACAGCTTGTGGACCGGTAGCGAGAAGGACACGGGGTATTATCAGGCATTCGGTGACATTTTCATCCAGCTCGGCCACAAGGACCCCACCGGCTACCGCCGCGAGTTGGACATCGATCGGGCCGTGCAGAAGGTCGGCTACACTTGCAACGGGATCCGCTACGAGCGCAGTGCCTTCGCCAGCCATCCGGCGCAGGCGATGGTGATGCGTATGACTGCCGACAAGCCGGGCGGGTACTCTGGCCGCATTTGGCTGACCGATATGCACGATGCGAAAATTTCCGCAGATGGAAACCGCCTCACCGCAACGGGGAAACTCCCGGACGACGGCCTCGAATACGAATCCCAACTCTCACTGCTCAACACCGGCGGCACGATCCGCATTGAAACGAAGCCAGCCGATGCCGCAGAAAATCCGCTGGCTGGCGTGCCCGGCGCGGACAAGCTGAAACTGCCCGGTGTTTGTCTCGTTTTCGAAAAATGCGATAGTCTCACGCTCGTTCTCGGCGCAGGAACGAATTACCTGCCGGACTCCACCAAAAAATGGCGTGGCCCGAATCCCCATGCCGCCGTCACGCAACGGGTGGATGCCGTCACGGCGAAATCGCTCCCCGGCATTTTCGCGGCACACGTCGCGGACTATCAAGCGCTTTTCCACCGCTTCACCGTCGATGTGGGCACCACGGACAAGGCGCTCGCCGCGAAACCGACCCAGCAACGGCTGGCGGCCTACACCAAGGACAAAACCACCGATCCGGATCTGGAGGAACTCTTCGCCCAATACGGCCGCTATCTGATGATTTCCTGCTCCCGCGTGGGCGGGCTGCCCGCAAACCTTCAGGGCTTGTGGAACGACTCGAACAAGCCGCCTTGGCGCAGCGACTATCATTCTAACATCAATATCCAGATGAACTACTGGCCCGTCGAGCAAACCGGGCTCGGCGAGTTGCATCGGCCGCTCATCGATTATTTTGTCTCACAGATTCCCGTCGCCCGCCAGCGCACGCGCGAGGAATACGGGAAAAAAGTCCGTGGCTGGACGGTCCGCACCGAGAACGGTGTCTTCGGCGGTGGCAGCTACGTTTGGAATACGCCCGGCAGCGCTTGGTATGCCCAACATGTGTGGGAGCATTACGCATTTTCCCAAGACAAAAAATACCTCGCGGAAACCGCCTATCCGGTGATCAAGGAGGTTTGCGAATTCTGGGAGGATACTCTGACTACCCGCCCGGACGGGACGCTTGTCACACCGAAAGGCTGGTCGCCAGAGCACGGCCCGACCGAGCCCGGTGTGTCTTACGATCAGGAAATCATCTATGACCTCTTCACTAACTACATCGAAGCAGCGGACGCGTTGCAAATCGACAAGACCTATCGAGACAAGATCGCCGGGATGCGTGACCACCTGCTAGTCCCGAAGATCGGCAAGTGGGGGCAGCTTCAGGAATGGGAAACCGATCGCGACGATCCGAAGGACCAGCACCGCCACGTTTCCCACCTCTTCGCGCTGCACCCCGGACGCCAGATTACCGCCACGGGAACGCCGGAGCTCTTCAAAGCCGCGATGGTTTCCCTGCGCGCCCGCGGCGACGGCGGCACTGGCTGGAGCCGTGCATGGAAGATCAATTTCTGGGCCCGCTTCCAAGATGGCGATCACGCCTACCTCATGCTGCGCAATCTGATGACCGCCGTGAACACCGTCGGCACGGACATGGCCAACGGCGGCGGGATCTATCCGAACTTATTCGACGCGCATCCGCCATTCCAGATTGATGGAAATTTCGGTGCCACTTCCGGCGTGGCGGAAATGCTCGTGCAGTCCCAGTCCGGCGAGATCGTC
>JBBRYQ010000032.1:0-55345 GCA_038237425.1 Verrucomicrobiales bacterium | reverse complement strand
GGTGGTCAATCGTTGATTTCTGGTTCGACCAGAGTGGCGAGGTTGAGGAGAGATTGCTGCCAGCCGAGGTAGCATTGCTCGACGGGGATCATTTCGGGGATGCCTTCCTGGACGATGTGGATTTCCGTCCCGCAGGAAACTTCTGTCAATGTGACCGTGGTCAACATTTCTCCAGGCAGTTCAGGGTCGTCGAAAATATCGGTGTAGATGAGTTTCTCGTTCAGGACGATCTCGCGGTATTCGCCTCCGAAAGACTGGCTTTTCCCGGTGGTGAAATTGGTGAACGACATGCGGAAGGTGCCTCCGATCTTTGCGTCGAGATGATCGACACGAGCGGTGAAGCCGTTGGGCGGTAGCCAGCGGGCGAAGGCGTCCGCGTCGGTGAAGGCTCGGAAGACTTTCTCCGGCTTGGCGGCGAGGACTCTGTGTAGTTTCGCGGTGTTGGACATGGGGTTATTTTCGGTTGGCCGTATCCTCCACGGCGGCGTTCAGCGTGTTCAGATCGATGTGTTTCATTTCCCAGATTGCCTCGGCGAATTTCCTTATCTGGACATCGTTCCCACTTTCAAAGAATCCCCGCATCGAGGCGCTGGCGATCTGCCAAGAAAGACCGTATTTGTCCTTGATCCAGCCGCATTGCTCGGCAGTCGGATCGGCGGAGAGCTTTCCGTAGTAGTAATCGATTTCCTCTTGGTTCTCGCACTGGATGACGAAGGAGACGGATTCGTTGAAGGCAGGTGCGTTGCCATTGCCGAGAGCCATGAAGGGTTGGCCGGAGAGACGGAAAAGCACGACATCGCAGTCCCCGCCCGGAGTGTCTTTCAAGGTGGTAATGCGGGTAACTTCGGAGTCAGGAAAGACGGAGCAGTAGAAGCGCGCGGCTTCGGCGACGTTTTTCTCGAACCAGAGGTGCGTGACGATGTGCGGGTGATGGTGTGGCATGGCAGGGAATGGATAACAATTCAGCCGCGAGGATATTTATCAAATTTCGGCACGGCTGGATTCATGAAATCCCAGTCATGCGCGTCGCTTGTCCAGACATCGAGCTGCTGCCGGAACCAGGATGGATCGTCCAGGCTACCCGTGCGAATGGCGGTGAGATGCGGGATGGAATCGGGATTCGAGACCAGGGGAGATCCGCAATCCGGGCAGAAACCGCGACGGTTCATTCCTCCCGCCTCGGAAGGCAACGCATGAATCCGGGGCGTTCCTTTGGTAAGACGAAAGCCCTCGCTCGGCACGACGACGAAGGAGCAAAACGGCCCGCCGCTGGATCGCTGGCAATCGGCACAGTGGCAGTGCAGCATGACGACGGGTTCCCCTGTGGATTCGTAGCGGACGGCACCGCAAGCGCAGCCTCCGGAGTGTGGTGTTGTGATTTTGCTCATCGAATATTTGTTGTTGATGTGGATCGGTTTCACACCATCCATTTCTATGACTAACGGGAAGGATTGATCAGGGTAATCACTAGGCGTTCATTTCGGCGACATTCACCATCCAGCCGACTCCGAATTTGTCGGTACACATGCCGTAGCAGGACGACCAGAAGGTTTTCCCGAGTGGCATCTCGATGGAACCTCCGTCGCTCAATGCATCGAAAATCCGCTTCGCTTCAGTTTCGTTGTCCGGGCAGACGGAGAGGCGGAAACCGTCGAATTTGTGGTCATCAGTTCCGCAGCCGTCGGATGCCATGATCATGCAGTCACCGATGCGGAAGCTCGCGTGCATGACTTTCTTTCCCCAGCCGGGAGCGAGCATTCCCTCCGGCGGCTGCTCCGGGGCTTCCTCGAAACGCATGAGCATCACGCGTTGAGCGTCAAAAGTTTTCTCGTAGAATTCGAGAGCTTCTTCGCAGCGTCCGCGGAAAAAGAGATAGGGTTCGATAATGGTCTTTTGGTTCTTGGTGTTCATGATTGTCCGTGTTCATGGATACGACGAACGGTCCTGACGGATCAGGACAACTCCAGAGATATTTTGGAAATGATCCTGCTCCTCTCAATTGTCCGACCAGACGGCGAATTCATTCCCCGTCGGATCGGCGAAGTGGAAACGCCGCCCACCCGGAAAAGTGAACGGGGGTTTGATTATTTTACCCCCTGCCGCTTCGATCTTTGAGAGAGTTTCCTCAAGCCGCACGCTGTAGAAAATCACGAGCACCGCGCCGGCGTCTGCTGAGGAAGATTTATCAGAACGAAAAAATCCTCCCGCCAGCCCCGCTCCGTAGAAGGCTACGTATTCGGAACCGTAGTCTTGAAATTCCCAGCCGAAGATTTCGACGAAAAAACGCTTGGTCGCGACAAGGTCGCTGGAGTGAAACTCGACGTAGTTGATTTTCTCGTGCTTGTTCATGCGTGGCCGGGTTTGCGTTTGTGGATGATGAGCATGTTCCCTGCGGGATCAAGCACCATGGCCATCTGGCAAACAGGGGTATCGAAGGGCTCCATGGAAAAGGTCACGCCGGATTCTTTGAGAACGGCGATGGTTTCCTGGAAGTTTTCACACTCGAGCCCGCAGCTCGGGCCGTTGGCGCTGGGATTCATGCCGGGAGCTTTACCGATTGAGAGCACGTGCGCGCCGATTTCATACTCCACCCAGCCACCATCCTCTCCATGCTTGGAAACCATTCCTGGAATCAGGCCGAGGATATCCTCATAAAAAGCACGGGATTCGGCAAGGTCGGTGGCGGGATAACAGGTGAATGCAATTTCTGTGAACTTCATGGTTTCTTCTACGGGAAATCCACCATCAGGAAAGAAAAGATGTCAGGAGATCGCGGAGTTGGTCGCGAGTCGGGGACATGCAGGAGACGATGACGCGCCACCAGGAGCTGGGCCTTCATTTGGACGAAGGGGGATACGATGCTCTGACGGATAGGGGCTGGTGCTGTAGTCGGCGCAGGAATTGACGGGCGTTCGCGTGTGGAGAAGGGCTGAGATTTTCCAGTTATAAAAACTAAGATTCCGCGGGAATTGGCTGGTAGTGTAAATCTCAGAGACGGGAACTAATACGAGATCCTGACAAATCGACAGGCGCGTCGAGACTCTCGTGTTACCGGCCTCTTCCGCCCCTAAATATCAGCAGAGGGTCACTTGACTCAAAAGAAACTCAGTCGGCTGTCGCGGCGCTGGCCAGCGACTTGTGGGCCCTGTGACGCTTGCTGGAGTCTTGGCGGGTTCCGGGGTGAGTCACCGCGTGAATCAACGCTAAGTAGTTGATCAGATTCGGATGAGCGGATGCTTCTTGGGAGTTGGTGGAATGGCGCTTTTTCATGGATTTGGACGTTTGCTTTTTCTTTGCAGCGACCGGGCCAACTTTTAAAAAGCCAGCGGATCATTCATGATGAAAGACTTGGAACGCAAAATGACTCTGCGAAACAAGCGCTGCCCCGGATGGAATTGCAAAACATCTATCGCCCCCCCAGCAAATCTGGGCAAAAAGCACGGCACCAATGGGAGGGAAGTAGCCACGGAAATGAACAGGCTGTCTTGGTTGGAGTTTAAACCGGCAACTCTTCGGGAAACTGTTCGCTTGAACCGTTGCACTGATGAGCTTACGACTCTTCAGACACGCTGTGCCTCGAACCTTTCCCACACTCCAACCTTTCTATTACCTCGCTCATTTCGAGGAGATGCTTTCGTTCCTTGAGAAGAATTGCGCCGCATTATTTGGAAATGACGAGGCGGCATTGATCCTGGATTTTCGAGGTCTCAGCACGGATGAGCGGGCCTTGGTGGTGCGGATTGCGAACCGTGGTGGCAGCGTTTTCCGGATTTCGGGGCTGAAATACAAGGAACTGCCGGGGCTTGGGCCGGTGTTGGCGGTGCTTGCGGACGCAGGCTTTATCCGCCGGCCGACCGCCGAGGATGGGATTCGTGTCATTGAAACGCTGAACCGGTCTGAGATTGTCAAATTGCTCCGACCTCACAAGGGACTCTCCTCCAAGACGAAGGAGGAACTCGTGCAGATGATGGAGGCCAAGGATCCTGTTGAGTTATCCGAGGACTTGTTGAAGCAATTCGTCGTCCAGCAGCGGGTGGAGACGGTTGAATTTCTGTTTTTCCTGTACTTCGGGAAACATCGGCGGAACCTCCAGGCGCTGGCGCTCAGGGATCTGGGGATTGTCAAAACCCGGAGCGGGCAATCGTCGTTCGAAGTCCGCTTTCCGACGCGGGAATCAGCCACCTTCGCGTTTTTCTACGCGAAGCTCTCTGAGCAGATCAGCGAGACTCACGGAGCGGGTCTGGTAGATATAGCGGCGGGAATTACTGGATGGCCGTTGTGCCAAGATCCCGCCACGGCTGTCACCCGGGATCGTGAAATTTGCCGACTCGGTGCGCGATTGGAGCAAGCCGGATTTTCTGAGGATGCGCTGGGCGTCTATCGCCACACCGATAGCCATCCCGCGCGGGAGAGGATTTGTCGTATCTTGTTTGCAAAGAAAGAGGTCGATGAGGCGAAGCGGCTGCTGGAGGAGATGATTTCAAATCCATCGACAGACGAGGAATTGCTTTTTGCCGAGGATTTTCATGCGCGGAAATTCGGAGGAAGGAACCTCAGCCGCTTGACGCATCTGCTGCGAACTGCTCCGGTGATAACGATCGATGAGTCCTTTCGCGACAGCGCCGAGGACGCGGCAGTCGAGCATTTCAAGAGGGCGGGGGAGAGAGCGTATCGCACGGAGAACCATCTGTGGGCTTCCTTGTTTGGGTTGTTGTTTTGGGATCAGCTTCAGGGGGAAAACGGCGAGACAAAACACAATGAGTTCGAGCACCGGCCGACCCAACTCACGGATGGGAGCTTTTTCCGCAAGAACGAGGCCGCGATCGACCGCCAGCTTGCGCTGCTCCACAGCCCAGCCGCTCTGCCGTATCTGGAGAGCGTGATGGAATCCCACAGCGGAAAACCTAACGGTGTTTTCCGTTGGCGACGGAACACTCAAACCGTCATCCGGGAACTCATCACCCATGGTTCCCCGGCGGCGATTGTAGCCGTTTTAAGACGCATCGCCAGAGATCCGAACGCGAACGATGTGGGCTTCCCGGATCTCATGGTCGTGGCTGGCGACGGGCTTCGATTTGTGGAGATCAAGGCAGAGGGGGACCAGATACGGAGGCATCAACTGGTCCAATTGCAAGCGTTGGAAAATGCCGGATTTCCGGTGGAGGTCGTTCGCGTCGCGTGGTTCGCCGATCCGGATCAGGAATACGTTGTGGTGGATGTGGAAACCACCGGCGGGCGTGCTGCCCACCATCGAGTCACCGAGATCGGAGCGGTGAGAGTGTGTAGAGGGCAGGTGATGGAAAAGTTCTGCATGCTGGTGAATCCCGAACGGAGGATTCCTGGCAACATCACCCGCCTCACCGGGATCTCCGATGCGATGGTGGAGGACGCACCGAAGTTTCAGGAAATAGCGGATTCGTTCCTTGAGTTTGTAGGAAAGGCGGTGTTCGTGGCCCACAACGCCTCATTCGACTACGGATTTCTGCGGGAGGAATACAGGCGACTCGGTCAAAACTTCCGCAGTCCGACTCTCTGCACCGTGGTGGCCACGCGAAAATATTTCCCCGGACTGCCATCCTATGGCCTCGCCGCTTTGACCCACTATTTCGGGATTCCTCTCGCGACCCACCACCGCGCACTCTGCGACGCCGAGGCTACTGCCGAACTGCTGATCCGGATCAATGGCAAACGGACGACATCACGTTGACGGGTGGAGGGTTCAATTCAATTCGTTTTGAAGTAATTCCCATTCCCGCCGTTGGGTAATGGCCAGCCGGAATGCTTCGCGGTTTGCTTACCCACATGACTGGGGCATGTCGCCGCAGCGCGTCGCTGGGGCATCTCATCCCTACTTCGCAGCTCAAGTTCGGAGTTTGAATCCGTCAATGCGCCCGAGAGCGAAAGATCATTCCCAGTAGCGCTCCGATCCCAAAGCAGAGAGCAATCTTTCGAATGGGCTGAACCTGCACGCTGTCTCCCAGCTTGTAGTCGATCCAGCCACTCCAATAGGTCGGATCCGTCAGCTCCTTGTTCTTCCATGAAGTGTGGTCTTGCCGCGCCACCCCACCCAACGGCCCTCTTGAAACATGGGCCACAGAAACCGGCAGCTCCAGAAACGAGTGAAACTCCTGGTGTGTGTTAGGTTGTGAGGTGGAAGCTGCATCGCGGGTTTCGCCGGCGGTCGGATTGGGTGTTTGGGTTTCCATAAAATGTCTCTCGCAGAAAGGATGCCAACCGCATGCTCGCCTTCGATCTCGGGTGTTCGCTCAAAATCCGCCTATCCAACAGACACTTACTGGTGACATCGGAAGTCCGGGCAATTTCCGCAAATTGCATTTCCGCATTCCTTGTTGCAAAAAACCCTGAAATAACCGGCATCAGTAACGACCGTCAGCATTCACTCCGCTCTTGCCGGAGACGTTGTGCCGCTTTGCCATCAACGAATGGATCAGTCCGGGATTCAAGGCGGATTTGATCAAAATCGGCATAAACGCTTGGGCAAGGATCCTCAGAATTCCGGGTCCCACTTTGACAGGTACCGAAGACCTGCGCTCGTACCGTGCATGTGATCGTTTCGGCGTATGCAGTTGACGATACACTATCAGAACAACAATCAGCCCGGCGGTCGCCGCCGCACCAATCATTGCTGTCTTATGACCATCCACGATGTGGTGCATGATACGCTTGGGGTCCAAGTCGTGACGCAGCCTGCTCAAATCCGTGCTGATTTCCGCACGGCTCGCAGCAAGATTTGCGATCGCCAGTGCCTTCAGTTCCTTGTTGTTTTTTCCTTCAGCCATGCCCGGTCTTTTCTGAGTTCGTTAATTGTATCGGCAAACCAAAGTGCTTTTCCGAGGCGCATCCGCATGACCACGCCCACCACAACCGCAGCGAGAACGTGCGCGCCCCCGGCGATGCCTGCGGCTTTCACCCAGGACCAGTCGAAGTAACTTGTCAGCCACCCCACGAGAGCGGTTGCCAGTAGCAGCCATCCTGCGAAAACAGCCACCACTGCGACGCCCAGCAATATCACCAGCACGATCACGTTCTGCAGTGCTTCTTGGGCCTCGATGCTCGCCAGCATGCCGCGCCCTCCAAGATATTTCAATAGGGGTCCCACCAGCCGGCGGTGAATCCCGGGAAGCGTTAGTGACGCCGGTGGAAGACTGAAGCCCGCTTCACTTGCCTCCTCCACAGCCGGGGGCCTCATTCCCTGTTGGGCGCGCGATTCGGCCGTGACGCTTTGTGCGTTTGATGCCGGTTTGATGACCCGTCCACGGTCCAGCGCATAGACTTGGGTGAACTCGGCACCGAAGAACAAGATACAAGACGTATAGTAAACCCACAGCAGCAGCAGCACGATGGAACCCGCCGCGCCATACGGGCTTGCGGTGCTTTCCCGTCCCAAATACCAGCCCAAGCCCGTTTTCCCGATCTCAAAGAGCAGCGCCGTTGTCACCGCCCCCACCCAGACGTCACGCCAGCCGATTTCCACATCAGGAAGCACCTTGAACATCATGCCGAAGAGCGCTGTCACAATTCCCATGGAGACGACAAAGCCGATCGCCCCCCACACAAAAGCTGGAAGCGGCAGCAGGGATTCAAGCTGATGATTGAGCCCAGACACTGCGGTAGTCAGCAGCAGCGACACCAGCAACAGGAACCCGATCACCAACACCATCCCGAAGTTCAGCAGTTTGTCGCGCAGCATCCCCATCAGCCCAGCCTGGCCTTTGGTCTCGACCTCCCAGATCGTATTCATTGCATCCTTGAGCTGACCCAATACCCCCGATGCCCCTAACAGTAACGTCATGAACCCTAGCACGGTTGCAATCACCCCTTGTTTCGGTTTGTTCGCGCTTTCCACCATCGCCTGCAGCGCCTCCGCCGGGGCGGCCCCCAAGTACTGCCGCAGTTCGCCATAGAGCTGACCCGTCGCGGCCTCTTTGCCGATCATCAATCCGGCGATACCGATGGCGATCACCAGCAGCGGGGCTAGTGAGAAGATTGAGTAATAGGCTAGGGCTGCGCTGAGGCGGAGAGCTTTGTCCTCCATCCAGTCATTGAATGACAGCTTCAGCATGTTCACCCAGCGGTTGCTCATGATAGAATTAAAATTCACAGGTTCCGCCGCCTTTGCACAAACCGGGCCAGTTGAGGTGACTTGGTGAAATGTTGCATTGCGGGACATCCCGCGATGTGTAACTCCCCCGAGCCAATAATTGTCGGGGTTGCATTTCATCGACGTGCATCGCGTCGTCCGGCAGGTAGCCTCAATTTTTCCGGCTGGCTTGATGTGGCAGGAGCGAGTTCCATATCGTGCAAAATACCATCACACCCGTCATTTTGCCCGCATCCCCGATTGAGTGTTAGACCCTCAATGTCGCAGTAGCGCGAATGTTGCCGGTGGCACGTTCCTTGCAAACGAGACAGCCCACCACTCAACCACCCACACCAACCTATGGAATTCCTCTGGATGCTCATTATCGGCCTCATTGTTGGGGCAGTCGCCAAATTTCTCATGCCAGGCAAGGATCCGGGCGGATTCATCATCACCATGTTGATAGGGGTTGCCGGGGCGTTCGTCGCCGGCTTTCTCGGCCGAGCTCTGGGCTGGTACCAAACCGGAGATCCTGCCGGATTCCTCGCGTCTGTGTTGGGAGCCATCCTGCTGCTGATCGTCTATCGCTTGGTCACCCGTAAGTAACGGCTCCAGCTCTCCACACCCGTGAGCATTCCCCTTGTGTTAGGATGAGTGGAAATCGCGGAAATATTTCGCACTCACAGGACCCTTGAATCGGCCTGAAAATCTAACTTCGAGGAGGGTCAATCTGATCGAGTTACCGCACAACGCGCCGGTCATTTTCAAGTAAAACACTTGGTGGTATTGAATGGCACCATATGGACCACGCTCCCGCGCATCTACTCCAGATAGGTTTTCGAAAGACGCAGGCTCCCCACCTCATCATATCCCCGTGAGCCCTTCGCCGCGTTCCATTGCCACCTTAACAGTGCGGGAAAATTGACGCGTTCGAGTCCTCCGCAATTTCGTTTGGCAATTCGAGTCTTGAAGACGAGATTTTCGCCAGTTAGATTCTGGCAGGAATCTCATGTTATTAGATATTTTCAACGCCCATTGCCATCGGCGTCGCCGCGCAAGGAGCGCTCGACCCGGTGCCAGCCGTCGCGGACGGCATCGCGAGCGCTGTCCCATTCGAGCCGGGATTTGCCGCGGGTGCTGTTCCACTCACGGGCAAGTTCGGGCTCTGCATCGTCGAAAGTGCGTCCTTTGTGGCGACCCTGACCTTCGTAACCCATTCGATAGGCAGGGCCATAATCATTGTAATCATGGTCGCCGATGAAGTAAGGCTGGAGTTTGTAGTTTTCATTCCAATAAGCATCTTCCGCCGTGGGATCGATCCCTTCCGCCACCGAGTGACCGGCCGCGGCTCCGGCGATGGCACCTACCAGTCCGCCAACGGCGGTTCCGACAGGACCAGCGACCGAACCGATTGCCGCACCGGCAGCAGCGCCACCAAGAGTCCCCACGCCGGTTCCGACCGGATGGCTGCCGGGCTCACCAGTAATTGGGTCACGATTTGCATCTTTCGTTGAGTCTGTATTTGTATTCATAGCAGCGTCATTTTAGCAACCCGCCTGCCACCTCTTCGCCCGCGACGGAGCTGCGAAGAATCTCTTGCACTAGCGAGGAAAATAGAGGGGGCAAAGACCAATGTGGGTCTCAGGGGGGCGAGCTGACAAATGCAGATCGCACCAATTTATTGCAGGATGCTCCTATTTTTGCCGTTTAGCTGAAGACTGTTCGAATCAACTTAAAGTTGCCGTCAGGTGGCTCAGGCGGCCTCCCATCCGTTTTCGCCGCGGAAAAAGACCTTGGTGATTTCCGGTTGAAACCGGTCGCTCCCCCATCGCCAACGTTCGATTACGATCTCGTCCGGCGTGAGGTTGATGCGATGAAATCCGTTCGGCTCTCCTTTGAGTCGTGTGGAACAGATGGAAGGAGCCTGGGAAACGACAATCCTACGGCCGGAATTAGCAGGCTCAGGAAAAAGACAAATTTTCGATTGGTGAAAATGGCCGGCAAGCAGGAGATCGATTTTCGACGTTTCGAAGAAGTTTTTAACCAGAATCAGCGGTGATACCAATGCGCGTTCTTTCACACCCGATCCAACGACGGGATGATGCATTCCAAAAACGCGCAGTCGTCCTTCGGGAAGCGCATCATAGAAGGCGGTGAGCGCATGGATCTGAAACGGACTGAGAAACCCACGCGACCAATCAAGGTGAAGCCCAAAAGGGGTGGACGAGTTCGCGGTGGCTAGTGCTCCGATCTCTCCGAGTTTCACCGTAGGCTCTTCAATCTCGGAGATATATTCCCGGTAACGGCCGAACGGTGATAAGAAACGGTCTATTAGATGATTCAAACCGGGCACGTCGTGATTGCCGGGAAGGGTAAGAAGGGGCTGCGGGAGTTCTGCCAGCCACGACTTAGCCAATGCGAATTCGAAACGCCTGCCACGCATCGAGAAATCCCCGGAGACAACCGTTAGGTCCGGTTTCAGGTCCACGGCGAACTCCACCGCAGCCCGTGAAATCCGCGGATCGAAAGCTCCAAAGTGCGGGTCTGAATAATGGAGAAGCTGGAAGGACATCAGGAAGACTCACCTTTCGGACGAAGAACATTCAGCGCGCGAGGAAGGATTTCAAGGTAGCATGGCAGAGTGATCCGCAAGATTTCCCCGTCGATCATCGTGGGAATGGATTTGCGACGTCGCACGTTGATGGTGATTTCGGAGCTTTCGATCTTCGTCATTTTTTCCGTGTCGAGCAGATTGCCGATGAGGAAACCAAAAGCGGCGTGCAACATCTGCCCGCGGCTCAGATGCTCGGAAACATAAGCGGTGAGCTTGCCGGATGATAGATCTTCGCGCGCTGGGATGAGACCCAAGCTCTCCTCATACCCACCGGGTGAAAAGGCCGTCAGGCGAGTCCGGCGGTGATAGGTTTTTCCATCAGCAATGATCGTTAGGTCCAACGGTGGAGAGGCGACGGCGACGGTGGCGATCTCACGGATGATGCGCAACGATTTCACCCACCACGAGCTACCATGGAAGCTCTGGCGGGCTTTGGCGAGAGCTGGGTAGAATCCGATCACCGTGGCGCACATGCAGTATTCCCCGTTGACCTTGAGCAAATCGATGGGGATCGCTTCCGCGTCTATCAATTTCTCGGCGGCTTCGAAGGGATCGAGCGGGAGCTTGAGATCGCGGGCCTCTAGATTGAAGGTGCCGAGTGGGAGGACGCCTAGAGTTTTTCCGGTGCCATGCAGCAGCCGCGCGGCCGTGGTGATCGTGCCGTCGCCACCACCCACGATCAGGACCTCCGCGGCAGAACACGCCTTTTCCTTGAGGGTGGCTTCGAGTAGATCCGGCTCGACCACGCTGAGATCGACCTCATGCCCGCGTCCAGAGAAAATCTGCCGGAGACGATCCTGCTGTTCCTTGTCGCAGAAGAGACCATCACCGGATTTACTGTTGATGACGATTTGATACTTCATGCTCAGTCGGCAATGCGATTCGGGTTGAAGTAAAGTTGACCGGTGGCATAGCCGAGGTCTTTTGCCATTTGAACTTGTGCAGAAAATTCCTTGAGTCCGTCGTCGGGATTTTTGGAGAGAAGCCAGAGGTAATTTTTGTCAGGCGAACCCACGAGGGCACGGGTGCAAGTGGGATTTGTATTGAGGATCCAATAATCGCCCTCAAACAGATTTGCAGGGAATTGATCGAAACGGACCAGCAGTTTTCCTGGCTCACTGGGGTCGGGCTGTCTCGCGGTTCCAGTGATCGATGTCCGCGAGGCGCGGGCTTTCAGTGCTTCGTTGCGCACGCTGAGAGTTCCATCGGGCTTTGCTTTATAAATGGCTTTTGCGGCAACCAGATTCTTTTCAAAGGTGTTTGGGAGACGGGCGATTTCATGCCACTCGCCCGAGTATCTCGCGACATCAAGTTTCCGGACGGTGGGTTGATAGGCTAGGGGGCTGGCGCAAGAAAGAAAGCAGGCGCTGAGTCCGGCTAAGGCGATGTGATTTGAAAAAGTTGTCATCGATGTGAGAGCGGCTGCGAATGTCGGTGGGTCCGTATCGCAGGAATCGTGCCACCGAACTATTGCGTCAGGAACTCGTTTGTCGGATTCGTAGGGTGTTGCGGAATTACGGTTTTCGCAAGAACTGCATTGCATAACGCAATGGCAGGGCGATCCAATAGGTAAGCCTTCTTCACCCTGAGCGCCTAAGCGCTTCGGAAATTTTCAACTGCATCGCCTGAAATGCAGGGATTGCTCCGGCCACGATGCCGAGAAGGACCGCCACGAAAGCACCGATGATCAGGTCGCTGGGAGGGATAATGAAAATTAGCAGCATGCTGGGCACCGGGCTGCCGCCTACGGTGATCAACCAAGTGACGGCGAGCCCGCCGAAACCGCGATGCGTGGCGATGAGGCAGGACTCCAACATCACGAGCACAAACACGCGTAAGTTGGAAAATCCCATTGCGCTGCAAGGAACTTACTTTTCGCGGGAGGCTCCTGAAACTGCCGTTGGGCTAGACCGGAGGGCGGGGAAATGGGGTTGATTGGTAACCCAACCTGCTAACCGATGCGGCAACTTGGACTGGCTTACAGAGATTCAAAGCCCCTCAGCCAGATACTCCAGCGGGTAGCTCCAAATCTCGCTGAGCGTGGGATGATACCAGTGGACCTTCAGGAGATCCGCCGGTCGGGCACCTAATGTAATTGCGACTGCCATTGAGTGGATCAACTCGCCCGCGTCTTTGCCGACACATTCAGCTCCGATCAATTTCCCGCTCGCCCGATCCGCCCATGCCTTCACATAGCCATACTTCGCTTCCATCAGGATGGATTTCCCGTGGTCGTCGAATGGATAGTCTGCGATGATAACATCGATGCCGCGGTCGAGGGAATCTGCTAGCGAAATCCCGGCGGTCGCAACCTGAGGGTCGGTGAAGATGACCCCGGTTAAGTGGTTGTAGTTTACGGGCTCGGGATTTTCGCCGCAGGCGTGTTTGGCCGCCACCTCACCCTGCATGACTGCGAGGTGGACGATTTCGTGAGGACTCGCGACGTCACCGCCCGCGTAGATGCGCGGGTTGGTCGTCTGTTGCATTTCATTCACGCAGATGGCTCCCGATGACCGGGTTTCCACTCCCGCAGAAGCCAACCCGAGATGCGCACAGTTAGGCTTACGTCCAAGGGCGTTGAAGAGGTGGGCGGCGCGGACTTGATGGGGTCGGCCGTCTTTTAAAAAAGCAACCACCACGCCATCGTCGTCTTTTTTCACCGCCTGAAGATGCGTGCAGGTATGGAGCTGAATGCCTTCATCGAGGAAAGCGCGAGTGACGACGGCTGCGGCTTCTGGTGAAGCATCCTTGAGAATCGACGGGCTGCGCTGGATCATGGTGACGCGGGTTCCGATCCGGCGGAGAAATTGCGCGAGTTCGCAGGCGACGATTCCACCGCCGAGAACAATCACCGACTCTGGAAGGAAATTGAGCTCCAGCACGTCGTCGCTCGTCCAGTGGGGTGTTTCATTCAGCCCGGGAATGTCGGGCGTGTTCACCACCGACCCGGTCGCGATCATGAAATTATCGGCGGTGATGTGTGTGCCGGAGTTGGAGAGGAGCAGAGTCTTATCATCCACGAAGGTCGCGCGGTCGCGAATCAGGTGAAAACGATCCGACTGGAGTTGCTCTTGGCGGTAGGTAGCGAAGTCATCGATGGTCACCCGCTTGCGCTGATGGAGCGCGGCCATATCGACTTTGGCCTGGGGGATCTTCAGTCCGAATTTCCCGGCCTTTTGGGCGAGATGGAGCACTTCCGCCGAGTAGATCAGCGTCTTCGAAGGCATGCAGCCGCGCAGGATGCAAAGTCCGCCCAGCTCCTTTGCGTCGTCGATGATCGCCACACTTTCCCGCGAATCACGGGCCGTGCGTGCCGCAGCATAGCCGGCGCTACCGCCACCGATCACCACGAAATCAAAGTGCCTCGTTTCCATGGGCCACCTTGAGCACACATTTTCACGCTACGCAACATTCCGGCGAGGCGGGTTGAGCGTGTGGCTAATCCAAACCCGGCTATCGGACTCACACATTTTAATCATACGAACCGCGATTGTTCGCCAAGCGATATCGGGAACTCCAAACGCCCGTTGTAATTCGCACGATTGAAATGCATCATCGTGCATTTTGGCATCTTTCGTCTCAGGGGAAATAACTTTCATTCCTTAGATTCAGGGGAAAACGGTTGGATCAGAGTTGGGATGGGTTCTGCTTAACGCCCGCGGCCCGTTTGCGGGCTGATGATCACGACACCTCCTATCTAACTATCAACACTTCTCTCCTGCCTCCATGAACGCGACGATGATTCAATTTTTCCATTGGTATACCCCTGGGGACTCGTTCCTGTGGAAACACGCCGCCGAGCAAGCGGAATACTTAGCCGGCATCGGTATTACCGCTGCTTGGCTGCCGCCTGCCTACAAGGGTGCCGGCGGCGGATTCAGTACGGGCTACGATGTTTACGACCTTTTTGATCTGGGTGAGTTCGATCAAAAAGGCTCGCTTCCGACAAAATATGGCGACCGTGACCAGTTGATCACTGCCTGCAAGGAGCTGAAGAAACACGGCGTGGGAGTGATCATGGATGTCGTGTTCAACCATCGCGGCGGAGCGGATGAACTTGAGTCGTTTCATGTCGTAAAAGTCGCAGCGGACGATCGGGGGAAAACGCTGTCGGAGCCTTACGAAATACAATCCTACACCAAGTTCACGTTTCCCGGTCGGAGTGGGAAATACTCGGAATTCAAATGGGATTTCACCTGCTTCACCGGAGTCGATTATGCGGAAGGGGAGGACGACGACGGAATCTATCGGATCATTCACGACCATGGTGAGGATTGGGACGAGATGATCGGCGACGAAATGGGAAACTACGATTATCTGATGCTCTGCGATGTCGAGACTCGCAACGAACACGTCCGCGCCGAACTCAACTATTGGGGGAAATGGCTCTATGAACAGACCGGGTACTACGGAGTCCGGCTGGATGCAGTGAAACACGTGGCGCCGGAATTCTATCGAGAGTGGCTTCATGTGCTGCGTGCGAACACGAAAGAAAATATCTTTGCCGTCGGCGAGTATTGGGCTCCTGGAAATCTGGAGTTGCTGGAGCGGTATATCGCAGCCACGCACGGCTGCATGAGTCTCTTCGATTCGGCTCTCCACCACAACCTCCACAATGCAGGAGAAGCCGGCGGGGACTACGATTTGCGGACCATTCTCGACAATTCGTTGATGATGGCCAACCCGCTCCTGGCCGTCACGCTGGTGGAAAACCACGACACGCAACCGCTTCAGGCGCTGGAAGCTCCGGTGGCCGCGTGGTTCAAGCCACATGCCTATGCCCTCATTCTGCTACGTGCCGAGGGTTATCCCTGCGTGTTCTATCCAGATCTTTACGGTGCGAAATATACCGACAAGGGACGTGACGGCGGCGACTATACAATTGAACTGTCTAAAGTTCCCTGCTTGGAAAACCTGCTTCTTGCGCGGAAAGACCACGCCTATGGGGAACAACACGTTTATTTCGACGCACCTAACTGCATTGGCTTCACCCGTCTGGGAGATCATGAAAATAAGGGATGCGCGGTGGTTATGGGCAATCTTGAGAAATCCGGCAAACGCATGGAAATGGGGTCTTCCTATGCTGGAGTTACGTTCCACGATTTGCTGGGACATTGTCTGGAGAAGGTGGTCATTGGTGAGGACGGCTGGGGCGATTTTCCCTGCCCGGCTGCGAGTGTTAGCGTCTGGGTTCCGGAGTGATCCATCAAGTGGGGAGTCCCGGCTAATTTCCTTTCCATCCGCCGTGTGTTACGTGACGTATAACGTCGGTTGAGGCAGCATGGCGAACACCGCACCTCATATTTTATCTGTAGCTAGGCTGACAGTGCTGCAGGCTCCCGCTCCTTGCTTGGTGTCCACTATGATGAGAGCGTTCATACTTCTTCCCCTTTCTACTATCGATCAGCGGGAATCAAAGAACGGGGAGCAATGGGCGGAAAATGGTTTTATCCCGCCACGGGGAACTTGAGGGCGACGATCCTTTTCTCGCTAACCGTATCCTCGCTGACGTCGAGTGTGCCGCCATTCATCTCGACGAGTCGTCGGGCTTCATCGATGTCGTGCGCTGAGGGAGGTTTTCGCGGCTGGGGTTCGCTCACTTCGGCGACGACGCTCATCCCCGTGGTGCGGACTGCCAACTTTAGAATGGCACCGCCATTGCGACACCAAGCAGCGACGACCAACTCCCGCAAGACCGACAGGATTGCATTCACATCCACGGTTAGGGTGCCCGGCACGGTGGGTGGCGACCACTCGATCTGACGCGTGGCATGTTCCAGCGCTGCGAGTTGTTTCTTCCATAACTGCATCAAATCATCCGCAGTGATTGTGCTCGGCTCCGGCTCGGCGAATTTGACCTGCAAGGAGTTCACTGTTGCCTCCAACTGATTCAAATCAGCGCGCATCATTGCCAGCGGTGTCGTCATCGCGGGATCAGAAGCCAGATCATCGACCATCCCGGCCAGCAGACTGAGGCAGTTGATCGAGTTTCTCACATCATGGACATGTTGGTTGATGATTCGTGAAATGCGCGTGGCGTCGTCTGGCATGAGGATTTTGTGGGGAAAAACTCGAAGGTGAGTCAAATATAGTGCTGCCCATCTTCGGCTGCAATTTGAGATAGCAACTGCTTCAGGCGATCCACCTTCACGGGCTTGACAAGGTGGGCGAAAAAGCCCGCTTCCTTCGAGCGTTGCAGGTCATCCTCCATGCCGTAGCCGCTCAGGGCGATGGCGGCGACAGGGCGGATGCTTTGGATCTGCACCATGAGATCGATGCCACTGCCGTCGGGCAAGCCGAGGTCGCTGATCACGACGTCGAAGTGGGTGGTATTAAAGGCGGTGAGCGCATCATGCAGGGTGGAAGCGGTGGTGACCCGATGGCCGCCACGGGTGAGCAAGTGCTCAAGCACCATGCGCGAGGATTCATGATCTTCGACGATGAGCACGGATAGGCCGCGAGCTGGCTCGGACGGCGTCGGGTTTTTCTCTACGGCGGCTGCGGGTGCAGCGACACTGGAAAGGGTGACGGTGAAAACCGCACCATGCCCGTTGCCTTCGCTTTCGGCTTTGATATCGCCACCGTGGGCATTGACGATCGCGCTCGAAATTGCGAGTCCCAAGCCCAGCCCTCCATAGCGATGCTCACCAGAGGTATCGCCCTGCTCGAACGCATTGAAAATTTTTGCCAACGCTTCGGCGCTGATACCGATGCCGCTGTCCGCCACGCTGATGTTGATCCTGCCTTCGGCATCGTTGCGCGTGCTCACAGTGATGGTGCCGCCATCGGGCGTGAATTTGACGGCGTTTCTCAGGAGGTTCCACAATACCTGCTGGATTCGTGCGGGATCGGCCATCGCATGATGCCGCGCGGCTTCGAGTTTCATAACGACGTTCAATTGTTTGCCCATGTCGTCGCTGCGAACGATCTCCTCCGAGTGATGGAGAAGCTCATGCACATCGGTGCTGAGCCGCACCATGATCAGCTTGCCGTGGCTGATGCGGGTGATGTCGAGAAGATCATCGATGAGCCGCGCTTCGAGCTCGATGTTGCGGCGCATCATGCCGAGCTGTTCACGCGCTTCCGGGGGCAAAGAGGGATCATTGGCGAGCGAGGTGACCGTCATCAGCACTGGATTCAGGGGTGTTCGCAGTTCGTGGCTTAGCGCGGCGAGGAAATTGTCCTTTGCGCGGGAGGCGGCTTCGGCGCCTTCCTTCGCAGCGACGAGTGCGGCTTGGTTTTGCTTGCGTTCCGTGATGTCCAAATTCGTCCCGAGCACCCATTCGATCTGCCCGTGTTCATTCGTGCGGACGGTGTCCACGGCTTCGATGTCGCGCACGGTACCATCGTCCCGGCGGCGGATGCGGAATTCGCGGCGACTCTGCCCGCCGCGGCGCGCGGTCTCCTGCAGGATGCGCTCGGTTTCCTCCAAATCCACCGGCACCACCGCCCCGCTCCAGTCGCTGTATTGCACGGCTCCATCCGCCGTGGGCGGGATACCATAGAGACGGAACATCTGCGCATCCCAGCGAATCACGTTGGTGAGGACGTTCCATTCCCAGATGCCCACCGCCGTCGCCTCGGTGGCGAGCCGGGTGCGCTGCTCATTTTCCTTCGCGACGGCCGCCATCTGCTTAGCATCGTCTATGTCCGTGCTGGTGCCGATCCAATGTTGCACCGCGCCCGGAAAGTCGGTGAGCCTCTCGGCGCGCGCGAGGAACCAGCGGTAACTTCCCTCTTTGGTGCGCAGGCGATATTCCGCTTCATAGTTCCGGCTTTCGGCGACCGCCTTTTGCCAGATCTTACCAGTCCGTTCGCTGTCCTCGGGATGGATCATCTCGAGCCAGCCGTAGCCGGCCGAATCGGCGAGCGACTGCCCGGTGGCGGTTTCCCACTGCGGTCCCTGAAAAGTGCATTCGCCTTCGCTGGAGCACAGCCACACCAGTTGGGGCATCGCGGTCGCCAGGACTCGGAAGCGCGTCTCGCTTTCCCGCAGGGCCTCGGCGGCGGTCTTCTCCGCCGTCACATCCCGCGCCGCCATCACCGCCATGGCGGGTCGCCGCGCCGCGCCTTCGCCGGTGAAGAAGACTTGTTTGCGCACTGAGACCCAGCGCACCTCGCCGCCCGGCCAGACGACGCGGTGCTCCATCGCAAACCAGCCGGGCCCCGCCGGGTCAAGGCACTGCGCGATGCGGCGCTCGAGTTCTTCCCGGTCCTCCGGGTGAAAGGTCGCGTGGAACACGTCGCGAGGCACCGCCATCGCGGCATCGCCGAGACCGAAGATCTGCGCCGCCCGCACGGTGAGAAGATTGAGGCCAGTCGTGTAGTCCACTTCAGCGAGCGCGAGTTCGGCCACCTCCGTGCCGAGGGTGAGCCGCTGCTCGCTTTTCCGCAGCTCCTCTTCGGCTACGCGCTGCGCGGTGATGTCGGTATTCGTGCCGAAGATGCGCTCGACCTTCCCGGATTCGTCCCGGAGGCAGTTCATCCGGGAGAGGAACCACCGAAACTGCCCGTCCTTGCCGCGCAGCGGGAAGGTGTCCTCCCAATCCCGGCGTTCGCGGACATGGCGCCGGAATTTCTCAATGACGTGTGCGGCGTGGTCGGGATGGTGGACGCTGTGCCAGCCCGAGCCAGCCATCTGTTCGATCGTGGTGCCGGTGTAATCCAGCCAGCTTTTGTTGAACCAATGGATTTTGCCGTCGGTTCCAGCGTCGGCGATCCACGCCAGTTGCGGGATGTTGTCGGACAGGACGCGGAAGCGCTCTTCGCTTTCGCGCAGCTTTTGCTCGGCCGCATAGCGTTCCCGGATATCGACGCCGGATGGGATCAGGAATTCGACTTCGCCATCGGCACCAAAAACGGGCGCGATCATGAAGTTGATCATCACGCCCTCGGCGCCGTGGGCAAACAGCGAGACATCGTAGCGAACCACTTCTCCAGCGAAAGCTCTGCGCATGGCGTCGCGCATCTGCCCGGCCACTTCAGGATCGTAGTTCCACCAGGGCGCGTCGGCGAAATGCTTGCCGATCACTTGTTCACGACGGGCCTTGGCGATGGCCAACGAGCGCTGGTCCACTTCCAGCAAAATTCCATCGCGGTCGATTAGACCGACCAGGCCGAGTTGGTTATCGATGACGCGCCGCAGGTGCGCTTCACGAGCGGCAAGCTCACCCTCTTGGTTTTTGTCGGCGGTCACATCGGTGATGGTCCCGATCATTCTGCAGGGACGTTCCTCCCCGACGACCAACGCCCGGCCCACATTCTTCACCCACCGGACCTCGCCGTCTGGGCGGACGATGCGAAACTCACACTCATACTTTTCCCGACGGTCCACAGCCGCGTGAACTTCGGCCCACACGCGGTCGCGATCGTCAGGGTGGATCAAACGGTCGAACCCGGCGACAGTGCCATCAAACTCACCTTCCCGCAAGCCGTGGATGGCGAAGCACTCCGGAGTCCAAATTATCGCGCCCGTCACCACGTCCCAATCCCACATGCCGATTGCCGCCGCCTCCATCGCCAGCCGCATTCGATGCTCGCTGATACTTAGAGTTTGTTCAGCCTGCTTGCGCTCGGTGATATCGAGATTGATGCCCGAAAGATGTATCGCCGTGCCGCTGGCATCGCGCTGCACACGCCCCAGGCCGAGCAACCACAGTGTGCGGCCATCGCGATGCACCACGCGGAATTCCGCACGGAAATGCGGCGCTTTTCCCTCCACCACATCGCGGACCATGGCGTTCGTACGGGCGAGATCGTCGGGATGCACGCGCGATTCCCAATCCGCATACGTCGGCGATCCCAGCGCGGGATCGAGGTCATAGAGCGCATAATTCTCCTTCGACCAAACGATGTCGCCCACGCCAATTTCCCAATCCCACGAACCGGCACCCGCCGCCTGCATGGCAAACCGCTGCCGCTCTTCCTGCTCGCGCATCCGGCTTTCCGTCAGCTTCCGCTCGGTGATGTCGCGGAAGACGCCGACGTAGCCGTCCGGCGCCCCGCTCGCATCGCGCAGGGCCGTGACGTTTTTTTCCACGGCAATCTCGCGGCCATCGTGCGCGCAATGGATGATCTCGCCGCGCCACTCGCCGTGCTCGCGCAGGGCAGTCCACATGGCGGCTTCGGTCTCCGCATGAGGCCAGCGCTGGGTGTAGATCTCGTTGAGCTGGCGTCCGAGCGCGTCGCTGGCGAAAACCCGATACTGCCGCTCAGCGGCGGCGTTCAGGTAGGTCACGCGCTTGCTGGCATCGATCGCGATGACGGAGTCGCTCACCTGCGCGAGGACTTCCCCGCGGAAGCGATTCGACTCGGCGTCGAGCCCTTTCAAGGAGAAAGACTGTGGGTCTTGATCCGTCTCGACGATGAGCGCCTCCACCTCGCCGCTGCGGATGGCGCGCAGTGTCTCCACCGCCTCCTCCAGCCGTGCGCGCAACTCGGCATTTTCTGCGCGGAGTTCTTCTTCGGGAGACGAATTGGAGGTCACAGTTTCCATGCGTGTCGTACGTGCAGGGCGTCAACTTTTCGTTCGTAGCGCTCTTGCAGTTGCTCTTCGCAGATTTTGCGGATGTTCACGATGGGCCGCGAGGCCTGCTGCGTGGTGCCGGTGATGAATGCCGTCATCCCGCGATCCTTCAGCCAGCGGAAAAGAGAGGCGCAATTCCACGCGGAGGATCCCGTGATTGGGCAGCCCGCGCTTCGCCCCGAGGGACTTGATGGCGTGCCGGAGCCGGATAAAGAACCCCTCCAGATCACTTTCGCCCCTCTCCTCGATCTCGCTGCGCTCGAAGTGGACGTGATCGAGCGCGATCTTTTTCTGCTTCACCAGCTCGTCCAGACCGGTGATCCCGGTGAGGGATTTGGGAAGAGTGGCGGTTTCTGTCAGAACCGTTTTCTTGTTCATTACGACGCGTTTTTATCTGTTTCTTGTGACATTTGGCAATTCTTAGTTTGGGCGGGAGTGAGGATTTGTGAAGGGGCAGATGAAGCGGTCACAAACCAGGACAGGGTAAAATATTCCACCCTCGAGTGGAAATGGATTCCTTTTTTAAACGTTCGCTCACGACCACTGAGCGTCTTTATCACCATTCACCTGCCATTCTGTTGGAACTAGTCCAAGGCATGTAAATCTCCGCCACCACCTTCTCCCCGCCACGGATTGAGAGTCGAGTATTCACCCGGTATGGGCCGCTGGACCTGGCGGAAATGCATTTGCACCGATCAGCACTCACTCCCCTTACGCCCTGAGGCACAGAGCGGACGGGCCAACGTGAGAGAACGGGACCTGAGCAGTCGGATGAATGAACTTCGTCACGCCGTTGATTCGCATGCGAACGCGCTTGTTGCGAATGGCTAAATTTGCGTCGCGACGTTTCCGCACCACTACCTCCGGAGATTCTTGGATTGCGTGTCTATGGAACTGCCGGTTGGATTGCCCCTTGGGCGGAATGTGGAAAATAGCGGCGGCGATGAAGTCGGGGGCTTTGAAGTTCTCGAAATTCCGCTTGGTGTGGTGGTGGCGTTTGGAGCGGTAGGTGACGGTCTTGGTGGCAGCGTTTCAGGTGACTTTCTGACGGGAGCAGAGATGCCGGAGGGGGTACTCGGCGAGGCGCTTGCGACCGGCGCTTTCATGGGCTGGGGACAGGTTTTTCGCCACCGTCGTGGATACTGAACCCGGAGTGTTTCCACGAGAGGAGGTCGGCGAGCTTTTTGGGGCTGATGAGTTTAGCGTCGCGGAGGGCGTGGAGGAAGCGGTGGCGGAAGAGTTCGATGGCGGGGGCGAGGTCTTCGGCGGGCATGCAGTGGAAGTGGCCGTCGGGAGTGAAGAGTCCGTCGGCGGCGAGGACGTGGAGGTGAGGGTGGAAGATGAGGTAATCGCCGAAGGTGTGGACGGCGGCGATGGCGGCGAGTTTGCCGTCGGGGAGATTGAGGCGGGTGCGGAAGGAATCGCGCAGGGTTTCGGTGGCGGTGTGGAAGAGGTGGGTGAGGAGATGGCGGCGTTTGCGGAAGATGCCACGTAGGACTTTGGGGATGGTGAAGACAAATTGACGGTGGGGGACTTCGTGACAGACGCCGGTGGCGATCCAGTCGCCGATGGTGCGGGTGCGGCGCTGGTGGCAGGCGGGGCAGAAGTGGCGGCCCTTGCAGGTGAAGGCGAGCAAGCGCTCGTGGCCACAGTCCGGGCACTGGAGGCGGGTGAAGCCGGAAGCGAGGTCGCCGCAGCGGAGGAAGGATTGCACGGTGGCGACAGCGTCGTGGTCGAGCGGGCCGAGGGTTTTCCGGTGAAATTTTTCGTAGAGGAAGAGGAAGGCGTCCCACCCGTGGTGAACGATTTGCCAGAGTGGTGAGGCGCGGGGGCGGCGCGGTTGGTAGATGGAGGGCACAAAGAGTGTTCATAGGAACATTTTCTGTGCGGGGCAAGATCGGGGGTGATGGTTCGAGTTTGGGGAAGATCAGGCTGGGTGAATTTCTGCGCGAGGAGAAATTCGGAGACGGAGCGAGACGCTCCGGCCACGCTCTGCGGCGAGACACCACAACCACTTTGCAGGAAGTGCGGTGCTTTGGCTTTTTGCACCGGTGGAGGAAAGCAGCGCGAACGATGATCAAGCCCTGTCAGGCTGCCGCGAAGTCGAGGTCGCGGGTGGCGCGGACGGTGGACTTTGGAAGACTTTCGCCTTTGGACAGGCGGTGTTCGATTTCGTCGCGGACGACGGCGCAGAGATCGGCGTAGGTTGCCTCCTCGTTTTCGCCGTGGCAGACGCCGCCGTAAAATAGGTCTGGGCAGTAGCCGATGTAACATTGATCCTCGTCAGACCATTTCACGAAGCGGAGGTAGGGGAGAAGTTTCAAGTTTTCAGTGTTCAGTTTTCAGAAAAGAAGGAGAAGTGCCGAGTGGACAGTGAGCAGTGATCAGAAAAGATGGAGAAATCCCGCGCTGTCTTCCTTGCTCCGGTAGATGATGAGTTCGTAGCGCATGTTAGTCGAAGAGTTCTGAGGGAAGGCCGCTTTGGCGGATCATGGAGCGCAGCGTGCCAATGGGAATGTCTTTGCGAGGATGAGGGATGATGACGGTGTGGCCATTGGAATCGCGATATTTGGCATGGCTGCCGCGTTTTGACGCGAAAACAAAGCCATTGGAGGTGAGGATCGCGATGAATTCGGAGGATGGGATTCTCTTCGGCATTGCGTGAGAATCTGATCAGGCAATCGCCAGTTCTCCCACGGTGACTTCGGAGATTTGTGGGATCGTGGCGGATTCGGGGAGGTCCTCGAGATAGAGTTCGAGAGCTTCCTTGAGGTTGGCGAGGGCTTCTTTTTCGGTGGAACCAAAGCTGGAGACATCGTAGTCGAGGCACTGTGCGACGTAGTCGGATTCTTCGCGATAGAGGGTGTAGTGGATCTTTCTCATAGATTGAAGAATAGGGGCAAAGTGCCGGATGGCAAGGTCGTTGGATTGGAAGATGCGGTCGAGACGTCCACGTCCCCTCTTGTTTCGTTAGGATGCTGCGCATCTTTCTCCGATTGGCAAGTCAGGAGTTAGCCGCGATCCTTGTATTGGATGTTTGGCTTTGAGGAAATCATGGCTTCCTGACAGGGAAAAGCCCGGCCGGAGGATGGTTCCGGGCGGGCTTTGGTTGGTTTTTTGGGAAGCCCGGACTGAAGTCCGGGACTCCTTTATTCGTGGGCTGGTCTGTCCTCGGGGATGAGGAAGGTGTGGCGGATGGCGGCGTTGGCGGGAATGGTGTGGGGCCAGGCTTGGTCGGCGGCGAGCTGGAGGTCGATGCGCTGGGCGCGGGTTTGGGCGAAGAGGGTTTCGGCGGTCTGCCGGTGGGCGGAGGCTTGGTTCCCGGTGGCGGTGCGGGCGGTGTCCTTGTCGATGTAGGCATCGCGGGCGGCGGCGAGTTCCGTGAGGTTTTCGGTGGTGACGCCTTTGAGGATTTCTTCGGCGGGGACGGTGCCGGTGCCGGAGGGATCGGGCTGGGGGGTGAGCTTGAGGAGGAGGGCGTCCGCGATGAAGAGGAGGCGCTCGAGGCTGACGTCGGTGGGTTCGTTGACGAAGTAAGCATCCCGGCCGGCTTCGTTGCCGGTGCCACGGTGGGAGCGCTTGGCACCGGTGCGGATGGGATGGATGGCGGCGAGCAGACGGGTGCGGGCGGTCTGTTCTTCCTGGGTATCGAGCTTGCGGGCGGCGGTGCGGCCGACGGCGAGAAGGGCAGCCTTGTTCAGGTCACTGGCGGAGGTTTCCAGTTCGATGACATCGGCGGGGGTGCAGGCGCGGGCGGTGAGGAGGGCGACGTTTTCCGGGAGGCGGGCCTGGGGGACGAGTTTCCCGACGAGGGTGATTTCATCGAGGTACTTGGCGTTGATGGGACCGCGGGTGCGGGGCTTCTTGGCGGGTGGTGTTTCGACGGGGGCGGGTGGAGTGGTGGTTTCGGACATGGTATTGGGGTTGGTTTGGTTTTGTATTTTTCAGGAAATCAATGGGTTGTGAGATGGTCGGTCGGGCGGGCGGGGTGGGAAATCGGGGCGGCGGGATTGGATTTCAGGGTTCCGAGGGTGAATTTTAGCGAAGCGCGGATGGGTTTTTGGAGGCCGGTGGTGAGCCCCAGGACTCCGAGGTTCGGGTTTTGGATGGCGAGGGTGAACCACAAGGCGGCGGGATTCGGAAATAGCGGGGCGAGGCTGGGTTTCCGGAGCTGAGGATGAGAATGAGTAGGATGAGGTTCTGGACCTGCGGTGCGGGGTTGGGAAATGGAGGAGAGGAGCGTTCTTACAAGGGCTGGGCATGCTTCGCCCCGGGGGGCTGCATGGCGTGGAGTGCGTCGCTGTGATTGCGGATGATTTCGTGGTTCATCGATGGATGGGATGACTGATCCGGTAAGATCCAAGCGGATGGCGCGCTCCGGTCAATTCCGCAGAATGTACAAATTCGGAGCTGTTGTTAAGAGTTCCTAAGTATCGGCGGACACGATGCCGGACCGCGAGTCTCCGGCTCGCATCTTCGGTGGTGGGATTTGAAGAGCGCTTCAGAGACTCGCAGTCCCGGAGAAAGGGTTGAGAAATTTCCGCTGATGCGGCGGTAATGTCACGCGCTCGGGGCGGATCGTGCTAGAGATTGGCGCGGCGCTTGCTTAGAATGTGCCCAACCACCGCGCCGCACTTCAGAACCAGGTTCGGCGCACCGCTCCAGAACCCTTGAAATGAACCGATTGCGCGTCCTCAAACTCGGCTGGGAATTTCCTCCACTCATCAATGGCGGCCTCGGAGTGGCGTGCCTCGGGCTCGCGCGGGCGCTGGCGAAAAGCGTGGACCTGACGGTGGTGGTGCCGAAGTCCTGCCCGGAGTCGGACATGGGAAACTTCGCCCTGCGCGGCCTGAATCATCTGGCGGCGGAGCAGATCAAGGCGGCGGAGGAACACTACCGCTACGAGAGCTTTGCACAGGTGCGGAACATCCCGGTTTTCCTGGATCCTTACGCGGATGGGGAAATCTGCCGCGAGTCAATGGAGACGCTTTCAGGGCAGGAAATCGCGTTTTCCAAAACCACGCAGGCCCAGCTCGATGCCTTCAAAATCGGCGATCTCTACGGGCCGGACCTCGGCAGCAAGGTGGTGGAGTTTTCCAAAGTGGCCGCGAAAATGGCGATGCTGGAAAACTTCGACATCATCCACGCCCACGACTGGATGACCTTCCTCGCCGGGGTGGAGGTGAAAAAAGCCACGGGCAAGCCTCTCGTCGTCCACGTCCACGCCCTACAATACGACCGCTCCGGCGCGGATGATCACGGCTGGATCTACGACATCGAAAAATACGGCATGGAGCAGGCGGATTTCGTCATCCCGGTGAGCCACTACACGGGTGAGATCATCGCCACCCATTATGGGATCGATCGAGAAAAAATCCGCCCGGTCCACAATGGCGCGGAGCCGGTAGAAACCTTCGCCACCAAGAAAAAATTTCCCGAAAAGCTCGTGCTCTTCCTCGGTCGCCTCACTTCGCAGAAAGGCCCTGAATTTTTCCTCGAAACCGCCGCCCGCGTGATCGCGAAAAATCCCGCCGTGCGATTTGTAGTCGCTGGCACGGGGGATAAACTGCGTCCGCTCATCGAGACCGGTGCCTTCCGCGGCCTAGGCGGGCATTTCCATTTCACCGGCTTCCTCGATATGGAAAAAGTGCACGATCTGCTCTCCATGACGGATGTTTATTGCATGCCCTCGGTTTCCGAGCCGTTTGGATTATCCGCGTTAGAGGCAGCGCAGTTCGGCATCCCGGCGGTGATTTCCAAACAATCCGGCGTCGCCGAAGTGCTGAAAGGCGCGCTGCTCGCCGATTACTGGGACGTGGAACTGATGGCGAAACATATCAATGACCTCCTCACCGACGACGTGCTCCGCGCACGCGTCGTCGAGCAGGCGAGGCACGACATTTCCGCTTCCACTTGGGACGCTGCCGCGGCCAAGGTTCTGAACATTTATCAGGAGCTGGTCCGCTAGTTCATTTACAAACCCCTCTCCTATTAACCCATGCCCGACGTTTGCCTTTACTTCCAGGTCCATCAGCCGAATCGGTTGCTTTCCTACGACTTTTTCAAGATCGGGGAAAATGCCACCTACGAGGACGATGCGCTGAACTCCACCATCCTCGATAAGGTGGCGGAGAAATGCTACCTGCCCACTAACAAGCTCTTTAAGCAACTCATCGAAGACAATGGCGGACGTTTCCGCATGGCCATGTCGATCAGCGGCACCCTCATCGAGCAGATGCGGCGGTTCCGCCCGGATGTGCTGGAGTCGTTTCAGGAGCTCGTCGCATCGGGTGGCGTCGAGTTGTTAGCGGAGACCTATTACCACTCGCTTGCGTTCGTGCATTCGAACAAGGAGTTCGACCGCCAAGTGGACATGCACTTGGATCTCATGGAGGAGGTTTTCTCCGTCAGGCCACGGGTTTTCCGAAACACCGAGCTAATCTACAACGACGCCATCGCCGCGAAATCGGAGACGATGGGATTCGATGGGATCATCGCAGAAGGCATCCAGTGGTACCTCAACGGCCACTCGCCGAATTTCCTCTACCGCGCTCCGGAAACCGCCCGGATCAAGACATTGCTGCGGAATAGCACGCTCTCGGACGACCTCAGTTTCCGTTTTTCCGACCGCACTTGGAGCGAGCATCCACTCACGCCGGAGAAATTCGCACGCTGGCTAGCAGCAGCTGAGGGCGACGTGGTGAACCTCTTCATGGACTATGAAAACATCGGCGAGCACCAGTGGGAGGACACCGGGATTTTCGAATTCTGGAAAGCGATCCCCGAGGCGGTGGACGATGCGGGATTGCAATGGGTCACGCCATCCGAGGCAGTCGATCTCTATCGGGGATCGCGCGAATACAGCAGCCGTTCCCTCAGCTCATGGGCCGATGCCGAGCGCGATCTATCCGCTTGGATGGGGAACGACATGCAGAAAGAAGCCATTGCGAAAGTGCACCGCCTCGAGCAGCAGATCCTCGCCGTGAACGATCCCGAACTCACCCACACCTGGGCGAAAATGCAAACGTCGGACCACTTCTACTGGATGGCCACCAAGGGCGGCACCGACGGCAGCGTGCACACGTATTTCACTCCCTATCCCAGTCCCTACGACGCCTACATTTATTTCATGAACGTGCTCGCCGACCTCCAGATCCGCCTCCGCCGCGCGCAGGAGGAGAAGGCTGCGGAAGCGTAAATTTTCACAGACCGCGAAATTCATTCCGCCTCTTGTGTTCGTCCAGCGCCGGCGCCCGATGAACACTCTCCGCACTTGAAACTTCGGTGCTCTCCACCACCCTCACCCCCATGAATTTTTCACGGTTTTTGATCTGCCTCAGCCTCTTGGCTCATTCAAATGCCGCCGAATTCAAGCTCACTGAGGAAAAGCACGTCATCCAATCCCCCGCCATCAACGAAGCCAGCGGCCTCGCCGTTTCTCCGAAAAACGACCACTTCCTCTGGACCCACAACGACAGCGGCGGCACGCCCGATCTCCACCTCCTCACCACCGACGGCAAGGACCGCGGCAAGGTCACCGTCACCAACGCTGCTAACATCGATTGGGAAGATATGGCATCCTTCACCCTCGACGGAAAATCCTATCTCCTCATCGCAGACACGGGCGATAACAACGCCGTCCGCCCGGTCCGCACGATCCACATCCTGCTAGAGCCCGCCCTCCCCGCCGATGGCGAAAAACTCTCCGGCTCCGTCACCGCCGCCTGGCACATCGATTTTACCTACGAAGGTGGCCCACGAGATTGCGAATCCGTCGCCGTCGATGCGGTGGCGGAAAAAATCATCCTCATCAGCAAGCGCACCAAGCCGCCGGAAATTTATGAAATGCCCCTGCGCGCGCCGAAAACCAGCGCTCCCCTCATTCTCAAGAAAAACGGCGTGACCGTGGTGAATTCGCCCGCCGGCAATTCGTTGCCATTTGCCAACCAGCCCACCGGCCTTGACATCAGCGACGACCGCACACTCGCCGCCGTGGTGACTTATTACGGCGTTTTCCTCTTCCCGCGCAAACCCGAGGAAAGCTGGACGGAAGCGTTCTCTCACAACCCGCAGCCGCTTCCTCCACACACCTTGCCCCAAGCGGAATCGATCGCTTTTTCAAAAGACGGAAAGCGCATCTACGTCGTCTCAGAGGGCAAGAATTCGCCGATCCGCAGTTACGGTTTGTGAGCCGGCTGAGGTCGCTGATTGGACAGCGGCTGCTTCACTTCTCCGCGCGACATCCCGGGTGGCAGCCAGCCTTTTGAAAACGGCTCCACTTCCGGCTTCGTTGCCGACTGGACAGAAGTTACGTCCGCCGTGCTGGCCGTGGCGGGAATGATTTCCTTGGCGTATTTTGCGATCTTTTCCAGCACCTCTTTTTCGCTGGAAAATCCGGTCATGCGGTCCACTTGCTTACCGTCTCTATAAATTCTCACATCAGGAATCCCGCTTACTCCTTGTGCCGCAGTCAGTCCGTGGGCGTGGTCCACATCGACTTTTCCTAGGAACACCACACCGGGGTTCTCCTTCGCCGCCTTTTCTAACACCGGCCCCATCTGCTTGCACGGCCCGCACCACTCGGCATGGAAATCCACGATGGCCAAGGCGTTCTTGCGGGAAATGAAGCTCGGAAAGTCCGCCTCTTTCAGATCTGAAACTTGGCTGCTGCTGAACTCAGCAATAGACGCGGGCCCAGCAACTTTCGCCTCCTTGAGTTTGTCCAATTTCGCCTTTGCCGATTTCAGGGATTCGAGTTTGTCGCAGCCGATCAATGTCGGCACAGCAAGACCGAGCACGGTAAACAGGACACATCTTTGGAAATTTTTAAACACGCCTGAATGTCCACCTTTCCCACATTTATGCAATTCCCGAATTCCAGCGCTCAGGATTCGGTACTTGCAGCCGTGCCGAGCCGCTGGCATCTTGATACCGCATAAAAACCAATTGCACCGTCATGAAAGAACTACTGAAAGCTTGGAAGTCGGTTGACCGCAATAAGATCGCAATGCTGCTGAGCGTGATTCCCGGGTTGGGGCATCTTTATAAACACCACTATCTCTCAGGGATCGGAATCTTGATCGCTGGTAATACGCTGATGGTCTTCGTCACCTGCCTGCTCGCATTCGCCACCTTGGGCATTGCCTTGATCGTGGTTCCGGCGCTGTGGGTCGCAGGCGTCGCCTATTCCGCCTACATGGCATCGGACGAGCACGGCATGCATCCTTGGCTGCACGTCTGGGAATATCGTTGGCACAAACGAGCGTGACACCTTGGGCTGATCTTCCGAAATGGAACTTGGTGCGCGTCACTCAGCTGCTATCAATCATCGCAGCCCATGACATCGAAAGCCGCCCACAAGCACCTGTTCTATCTGGAAATGGCGAAATTGCTGGATGCCGGGTTCGACATCCAGAAAGCGGCGGCGGTGTTGTTGGACACGAAGCTCCCGCCAGTGCAGGCCGCTTTGCTGAAAGATCTCAACCACGGTCTCGAGGCGGGACATTCGATCACCGGCGCTTTCGCCAATGATACAACGGCCGTCTCGGAATTGGAGAGAAGCATGATCGGCGCGGGCGAACGGGGTGGAAATCTAGCACCCGCCTTCCAACACCTGTCGGACTATTTCGGGATGATCGCCTCCGCGCGCGACGAGATGATCAAGAGCATGATCTATCCGCTCGTCGTACTGCACATGGGGATCTTCATCGGCATCGTGCCCACAGCGATGATGCGGGGCGACGGTTTTATGAACATCCTTGGCCAGCTTGCGGTAGCGCTGGTGGTGTTTTATGCGGTGGTTCTGGTGGTTTTCGTACTCATCCGCGCGGTGCTCAGAGCGGCTCCGGAGAATGTAGGGATCGACCGTTCCCTCCACCGCATCCCGCTGATCGGCAAGGCGCGGCAGAAGATGGCAATGGCGCGTTTTTGCAAAGTCTATCATTCGTGTCTGTTAGCAGGAATCTCGATGAACGAGACGGTGGAGGTCGCGTCCTCGGCTTCGCAAAGTGGAATGATCCGCGAAGCAGGGAAACGTGTGGTGAAAACCGCACAAGCTGGAAATCCGCTCGGTCCGGCATTCATCGCGGATGACTCATTTCCCAAGCCTTTTGCCCGATCCTACAGCACTGGCGAGGAGGCAGGCACTCTCGATAAGGATCTCGCACGGTGGGCGAAATTGTTCCAAACCGAGGCCGAAGCCGCTGCGAAAACACTTTCGATCGCCATTCCCAAGTTGTTATATTTTTTCATCTTGGGATTCGTAGCTTGGAAGATCGTCAGCTTTTTCAACGGCTATTACAGCGGAATGCTGAACGAACTGGACAAGTGATTCCTGCCGCCGTTGCAAGAGGGCGAAGATAAAATCGAAATTCCAAATTCACTTTTCCTGAATTGAAATTCCCCATAATTCATTCACGCTGGGCATTTTCCAAAAGCATCTGGCCCGATTGCTCGTCTTGCCGGGAGAATGCTTGTTGAAATCGGCGGAACCTCTGATACTTTCATATTTGTTATGCAATCGGGAAACCCAAAACATGCGGGAGATTCACGCCAGATGGATCGCGGGAGGTCGATCCGAAAGGTCTTGGTTCTTCTGATTACTTTCTCCTTCCGCTCCCACTGTTTGGCGGAGCTTGATGGTGACGCGAATCAGTTGAGCGACGTCTGGCAGCGGAAGTACGGCGTCGGCGCGATCCCCGCCACCGGGGACGCGGACGGAGACGGGTACACCAATGCACAGGAAAACCGATTCGGCACCAATCCAAACGACGCCAGCTCACGACCGGCTATTTCCCAATCGATGTCGGGTTCCGGTCGTCTTGACGCCACTTGGTACGGCGAACCCGGAAAAACCTATCAGCTCGAAGCCGGCAGAACCCTATCAGACTGGACGCTTCGCAGCAAACAGAACGGCCAGGGAGGCCTTCTTGCGGGCAGCGTCGAAGGCGAATCCGGACAGCCGCTTTTCATGCGCTTGGGAGCCGCCGATGTGGATACCGATGGCGACGGACTCACCGACTGGGAAGAACTCAGCACCGGCTTCAATCCGGCCCGCATCTACAGCGAAGGGCTGGGCACCCTGAATACCAACACCGATAAACAACGCCTTGCCAGCGCGCTCGCCACCATCACTAACACGATCACCGTGGCAGCCGCTGATTCCGCCATGTCGGAAGACTGGCCGGATCCCGGCCGCTTCGTCATCCGCCGCACCGGCAATCTTAACAAGGTCACCGTCTTCTTCTCCTACGCTGGCACTGCCACAAACGCCGCCGACTACTCCGCACCCGCCGCGATGGCCACCATTCCGTTTGGCGCAGACGAGACGACGGTGAACATCATCCCTCTCACCGATGCGGAATCCGAATCATCGGAGACGGTCACGCTCACCTTGCTGCCGGACAGCTCCTACGCACTCGGCTCCGGCTCTAGCGCCACACTGAACCTCGCGGATTCTTCAAATGGAAAACCCTCCGCGAAAGTGGCCGCGCGCTTTCTCACCCAATCCACTCTCGGCCCCGCGCCGGAGGAACTCGCCCGCGTGACAGACCTAGGCTACGGAGCCTGGATCGAGGATCAATTCCTTCGCCCTCCCAATCTCCACCTGCCCATTGTTCAGACCTGGCAGGCGGAACTGCAGACCACCACATTTACTAACAGCGTTTTGATAAACGTGGAGCACCGGATGGAGGCATGGTGGCGTCAGTCGATGCGCGCGGATTCCTCATCCGATCCACTCAGGCAGCGCATGGCTTTTGCATTAAGCCAGATTTTCGTGATCTCGGACCGCATGGAGTCACTGAACAACGACCAACGTGCCATGACCGGTTACTATGACACCCTCCTGAACAACGCCTTCGGCACCTACCGCCAGTTGCTAGAAAATGTGACCCGCCACCCCTGGATGGGGCTCTATCTGAGCGCGCTGAGAAACCGCAAGGCCGATCTATCCATCAACCGCTTCCCGGATGAAAACTACGCCCGCGAGGTATTGCAGCTTCTAAGCATCGGCCTCTGGCGGCTGAACCCCGATGGCAGCCAATACCTCTCGACCGGCAGCGACCTCGGCCCCGATGGCGAGACGATCCCGGCGGGCCAGCCCATACCGACCTACGGCCAGTCCCAGATCAGCGAGGTGGCCCGCGTGTTCACCGGCATGAGCTACAGCATGCGCTTCACCAGCAGCACGGATCCCACAGAGATCGTGACCACGGCATTTTCCCAAAGCAACAGCATCCCCTGGCGTCCGATGCGAATGTTTGACGGAGAACATGACATCGCTGCAAAAACTATCAGCTTTCCCGGTATGGCTCCGCTGGTCCTGCCTCTGCGCACCGGCACATCGACGAACAGCCAGACCGGCGGAGACGCCGATCTAACTGCCTTTCTCGATCACCTAGCGAACCACCCGAACGTCGCGCCCTTCATCAGCCGTCTGCTCATCCAGCGGCTGGTCACCTCGAACCCGACGCCCGCCTACATTGGCAGAGTTTCCTCCGCCTTCAGTAGCTCGGGAGGCGACCTGAAGGCCGTGATCCGCGCGATTCTGCTGGATTCCGAGGCCCGTGATTACAGCCGCCTTTCCGTTGCTTCGCACGGGATGGTTCGCGAGCCATACATCCGCTATATCGCCATGGCCCGCACTCTTGAAGCCGCGCCGGCGGATGCTACGGTATCGGGAGGACGCTACCGGGGATTCGGAAGCCTTGACGGAAATTTTCTCCAACGCCCGTTGAGCGCTCCGAGTGTTTTTAACTTTTACTCTCCCGAAAACAAACCTGCCGGACCACTGCGCGACAACGGTCTGAATTCGCCGGAAATGCAGATCATCAACAGCGTCACGTCCATCACCGGTCCGAATGTTTATTCGGACCGGCTCAGCGTGACCAACACCACGCTGAACACCTCCGCCATCCCCACCAACAGCGGATGGACCCAGCTCAACACAAGCGGACAAACCGACAATGCCGCCACACCGGAGAACGAAAACCTCTGGAATACCCGCATCAACGAGGCAGTATGGCTGACCAAGAGCCAATCCGCCCTCGCTCCGGACGCGATGGTCGCCGCGCTCGATGAGATGCTCTGTTATGGCAACATGAGCCAGCGCACTTTCCGTGCCATCACCCGCGCCCTCAGCCGCCAAGACGATCCTTTCGCCTCTGGCCTCACTACCCTCGTCCGCGACCAGCGCATCCGCGCCCGCCTGAGAAACGCCATCCACCTTGTCACCACCTCGGCGGACTACGCCGTTCTGAAATAAACCGCCATGTCCTCTCCCATTAGCCGCCGTGATTTCCTCGGACAATCGAGCTGTGCCGCCGTCGGCTCACTCGGCCTGCTCTCCACCCTGCTCAACCTCCGCATGGCGAACTCCGCCGTCGCCCAAGGACTGCCGCCGGGAGAAGACTACCGCGCCCTCGTCTGCCTCTTCTTCGCGGGTGGCATGGATTCCTACAACCTGCTCGTGCCCGCCGCCGGCAGCTCCGTTTACAATAACTACCTCACCACTCGCGGCGGACTGTATGACTTGGCGACCAATTCAGACGGCCTTGCGATCAACGGCCTTCCGCTTGCCGCGCATGTTACCGATCCCTTCGCCTTCGGAGTCCATCCGAGTTGCGGGGATCACAACAGCCAGCCCGGCATTCAGTCGCTTTACGGGACGGGAAAACTCGCCTTCGTCAGCAACGTCGGCACCCTCGCTGAACGCCTCACCAAGACCGGGTATAACAACTCGTCCGCCCTGCGCCCACGCGGCCTCTACTCCCATGCGGATCAGGTCCAGCAGTGGCACACCTCCGTCACCACTCAGAGCCGCTCGCTCGGCTGGGCCGGCTCCGCTGCGGATCTCCTTCACGCCGGAAATACCAGCGCCAAGGTTTCCATGAACATTTCGCTGAGCGGAAACAACGTCTGGCAGACGGGGAACAAGCTGTTCGCTTACACCATCGGCACTTCCGGCAGCACCCTCCCCTCGGAATACAATTCGCCTTACGCCACACCGACGATTAGCACCACCAGCCGCACGGCGATCCGCACCGCCGCCCTTGATAACCTTCTCCAGCAGGAATACCAGAACCTACTCGACCAGACCTTTACAAAAAACCTCAAGGACTCCGTCGAGGCCAGCGCCGCCTTCAAGGACGCGTTCGATGACTCTACGGCGGCCTCCCCGTTCACCACTCTTTTTCCCGGCGATACGGCCTATGTATATCCCAGCGGCTACACCGCTTCTAACGACCCCGCACGCACCCTCGGCCAACAGTTCAAAGCCCTCGTCCGCAGCATCAAGATCCATCAGGAACTCGGCCTCCGCCGCCAGACCTTCTTTATCAACTACGGTGGCTGGGATCACCACGATGAAGTCATCAACAACATGAACAAGATGGTGGACGTGGTGAACCGTTGTCTCGCCTCCTACTGGCAGGCGCTGGGTGAAATCAGTCTCCAGAACAACGTCACCCTCTACACCGCCTCCGACTTCGCCCGCACTCTCACCTCCAATGGTGCCGGCTCCGACCACGCGTGGGGTGGAAATGCCTTCGTTCTCGGCGGCGGAGTGAATGGCGGCAGGGTCTATGGCTCCTATCCGGATGTCGCGCTCAATGGACCCAGCGTCGTCACCACCCGCGGCATCACGCTGCCCGCCGTTTCCGTGGATGAATACTTCGCCGAGCTCGCACTCTGGCTCGGCGTCTCTGCCAGCGACTTGCCCAGCGTCCTGCCGCGCATCAACACCTTCTATACCCCGGGCAGAACGCCTCCCGTCGGTTTCATGCAGGCATGAAGCCCAACCCGAAGTGGCTCCTAGCGGTGCTGGCTGTTCTCTGCGTCTGGCTGGTCGTTCCAAGATGGGAGGGAAAAAAGGTCGGGTCTCCAGATGCCGCCTCCCCTCCCCCTTCTCCAACGGTCCTCCCTCCGCCACCGGTCCCTGCGCTCCTCCCAGCCCGCCAGCCCACTCCGGAAAATCCCGCGAACTCATGGGAACGTCTGCTCGCCGCCGACGGCAGTCCCGTAGAAGACCGCGCCGCCTTGCAGGACATCGTCACCAGTTACTTGCAAAGCGCCCCCGACAACATCCGCCCGCCTCTCGGCACCAACGACGAAATCACCCACGCACTCATGGATCGCGACACGCTGGGAGATTCCGCGATCCCTGCCAGCCACCCCGCCATCGTCTCCGGCAGCTTAGTTGATCGCTGGGGATCTCCCTGGTTTTTCCACCAGCTCTCCGCCGAGGTGATTGAAGTCCACAGTGCCGGCCCGGACCGGAAAGTGGGAACAGCCGATGACATCATCGGCAGATAGATCCTAGACACAAATTGGAGTGATCATGGCATCCCAAAAAAGAGATTTCCAACGAATCAACCTACTCCTAACACACTAATTCCTTTTGTGAAAGACCCATCAGGCATGATCCAGATGCCGGAGCAAGGTGCGGGTCAGCAGCGAAGTTAGAGGGTGCTTTTGAAGTGCTTGGGCAATCGCATTCCAGTTAGTGGCGGTCATAGACACGCCGCTCCAGATCTAATCCTTTGCCGATTTCGGATCGAGGGCGTCGCGGAGGCCGTCGCCGAGGAAGTTCAGTGCGAAGAGGGTGCTGGCGAAGAAGAGCGAGGGGAAAAACAGCAGCAGCCAATTGATCTCCATCCGGTCGGCACCTTCCTTGATGAGGATGCCCCACGAGCTGTTGGGTGGCTTCACGCCGAGACCGAGGAAGGAAAGCACACTTTCCAACAGCATGATGCCGGGCACGGCGAGCGTGGTGTAGATGATGATGGGCCCAATGACATTCGGCAGGATGTGGCGGAATAGGATGCGGGCGCGACCGAGGCCTAACGACACGGCGGCTTCGACGAATTCCTGCTTTTTTACCGCCATCACCTGCGCCCGGACAATGCGGGCGATGGTCAGCCAACCGATCGCGCCGATGGCGATGAACAGCGGAATGAGCGTGGTGATGGGAGCCACGCGGTCGCGCGAAAAGCCGGTGGTCCGAATGACCCATTCGGTGAATTCCGAGGCAGGTTTATCCACGACAAGCGCGAACAAAATGACAAGCACGAGGAACGGCAGGGCGAAAAGGATGTCCACGAAGCGCATCAGCAGATCGTCGGTTTTCCCACCGGCGTATCCAGCGATCGCACCGTAGATCACCCCGATAAAAACGGCGACGGCGGTGGCGACGATGCCGACTAACAAGGAAACCTGGCCGCCATAGAGCACGCGGGAAAATAAGTCACGCCCGAGCTGGTCGGTCCCGAACCAATGCGCGGCGGAAGGCGCGGCGGAGGCGTTTGCAAGATTGATCACCGTCGGGCTTTTCACGAAAGGCAACAGCGGGCCGATGAAACACAGCAGCAGGATGACGATGAGCACGAAGAGGCTGACAATCGCCGCGCGGTTGTGGGCGAGGCGGTGCCAGGCGTCTTTCCAGAGTGAGGTGCCTTTTTCCATGAGTTGAGAGTGGATGGTTGAGAATTGAGAGTTGAGAGTAAGAGGAGATGGAATTAGGCTGTTCTTTATATTTCACTCAACTCTCAACCTTCAACTCTCAACTTTTTCTTAAACGCGGGTTCAATGCGATTTGGGCGAGGTCTGCTAGCAGGTTCGCACCGACGATGAGGAAGCCGTAGAAGAGGACGAGGCCTTGGATGAGGAAGAATTCACGGTCGGTGGCGGCGTTGACAAAATGCTGGCCCATGCCGGGGACCTGGAAGATGGTTTCTATCACAAACGAACCGGAGATCATCCCGGCGAAGGCGGGGCCAACAAAGGCGACGGCAGGAATCAAGCCACCGCGCAGGGCGTGACGGATGACGATGCGGGATTCGGAAACACCCTTGGCGCGGGCGGTGCGGATGTAGTCTTGGTTGAGCACGTCGAGCATGCCGCCGCGGGCGAGGCGGGCGAGATAGGCGGCGTTGATGAGGCCGAGCGTGACCGCGGGGAGTATCCAATCCGTGGGCGACGACCAACCGGCGACGTTGAGCGATTTTAAACTCAGCCCCGCACCAACGGCAAGCAGCGGGCCGATCACAAAACTCGGAAGACAGATCCCGGACATGGCCGCGGCGAGGCAGGCAAAGTCGATGATGGTGTTTTTCTTCACCGCCGCGATGACGCCCGCTGGAATGCCGATCATCAGGGCGATGCCGATCGATAGAACGCCGAGTCCTAACGAGACAGGGAACGACTCACGAATGATTTCGGAAACCTTCACGCCGTCCTTCTTGATGACGTCACCAAGATCCTGATAGACAATGAGGTTTTTCAGATAGCGAAAATATTGCACCGGCAGCGGTTGGTCCAGGCCGGTGTAGGCTTTCATTCGGGCGAGGGAATGCGCCGGGATGGCCTTTTCACTGGTGTAGGGACTGCCGGGCATGGCACGGACGAGGAAAAACGTCAGCGTGATGAGCACGAACAGCGTGATGATACCCTGACCGATGCGACTGAGGATGATACGGAACATGGCGGTGCAGGGTCAGCGTCCCGGAATGAGGCGGATGAATTGATAGGGATTATTGGAAAGCAGTAGCGGGTTCCAGCCTTCGACGGACGGATGGACCAGATAGTTCCGGGCCTGCCAGCCGAGGAGCAGGATGGGCGCGTCCTCCACTAGGACCGTTTCCGCCTGGTGGAGCGTTTCGAAACGTTTGGCGATATCGGATTCCTGATAGGAAATCTGCAGGAGTTTCACAAATTCCGGACTATCCCAGCCGGTATTGTTGTTCCCGTTGCCGGGCGTCCACATCTCGAGAAATGTCAGCGGGTCGAGATAGTCGCCGATCCATCCGCTAGAGGCGATGTCGTAGTCGAGATTTTGCATCGCGACGAGATAGGCTGTCCATTCCTTGTAATCGATCTCCACCTCGATGCCGAGCGTGTCACGGAACATCGCCTGCACGGCCTGCGCCACGGTCTGCGCGGTTTCGCGGCTGGCCACGAGGATTTTCAGGCGGGGGAAACCCTTGCCGCCGGGGTAGCCGGCGTCTGCCAGAAGCTTGCGTGCCTTTTCCTTGTCGAACACGGCGATGTGCGGCGGATCGTATTTCCCCATGGGCGGCGTCATCGCGTAAGCAGGGATGTAGCCACGGAAAACAGTATCACAAACCAGATTTCTATCAACTGCGCAGCTCAGTGCTTGGCGGACACGCTTGTCATCGAACGGTTTGCGTTTTGTGTTGAACCGATAGAACGTGGTGCCGACATACGGTTCCTGCCGCAGTTCCTCAGGATGCTCTTTTTTCATCAGGTCCACGATCTCCGGCGTAGAGGCATAGGTGACGTGCAGCTGGCCGTCGCGGAACATGCGGCCCTCAGTGTAGAGATTGGTGACGGGGATAAACCGGACGCCGTTGAGGATGACATTTTTCGCGTTCCAGTAGTAGGGATTGCGGTCCACTTCGATGTGGTCGGTGCGCCGCCAGGATTTCAGCTTGTAAGGCCCATTGCCGACGATGTTCTCCGGCCGCGTCCACGGATTCCCGCGCTGGCCAATTTTCCCGTATTTCAAAACGACGTGGCGCGGGACGGCGGTCCATGTGAAGTGCTTGAGAATTTCGCGGAAATACGGTGTAGGCCCACGCAGGGTGAGGCGGAGCGTGTCGTCGTCCACCACCTCCACGCCCACGGTTGAGAAATCCTTAGTGACGCCCTTGTTGAAATCCTCCGCGCCTTTGAGGAAATAGAGCATTTCCGCGTACTGCGCACCGAGCTCCGGGGTTAGGAGGCGCTCGTAGGAAAACGCGAAATCGCGGGCGGTGACGGGCATGCCGTCAGACCACCTGCCGTCCGGGCGGAGCTTCGCGGTCCAGACGGTCGCGGTGGCATCCGGGGTGACCTCGAGGGCCGCGCCCCCTGGATCGGCGGTGTCGCTTTCCGGATCATTGGTGATCAGGCCCTCAAACAAGGCTCTCAGGATGTTCGCCTCGACCACGCCAGAGACGATGTGCGGATCGAGGCCCTTCGGTTCGTTGGCATTTCCGAGGAGCAGAATTCCCTCGCGGGTCGCCTTGTCCACTTGCGATTCCTTCTGGCAGGAGCCGAGCAAAAACACACCGGGAATGAGGAAAAGGGCACAGCGGCGGAGCATCGGCGGAGAACATGCCGTTTTGTGGTGAGGATTGCAGCGGAATTTTTCGAGGCGGGTAAAATTTCTGAGAATTTCCCAAGCAACGGCAAGGGATTTGCTCTCTGCGCACCCCGCCTGAGGGCTTGCCAGAACTCCCAGACACGCTAGAAATATCGCCACTTCCCCTTGAAAAGCTATTTCCTCCGACGCCTGCTGCTGATCCCGCCGACCTTGCTCGGGATCACTTTGCTGGTTTTCACGATCACCCGCTTCGTCCCCGGCGGCCCGCTGGACCGGATGCTGCAGCAGGCCGCTCGTGGTGCGGATCAGGGCGGAAAAAAATCTTCCTCGTCTTCGAACCAAGCTCAGGGCGGCCTCAGTGATGAGCAACTGGAGGAGCTGGAAGAGCAGTTCGGCCTCGATAAGAACGTGCTCGTCGCTTACGGCCAATGGCTGGGCATCGCACCGCGTGAGGTGCGGATTTCCAAGGGCGAATACGGCGATCAGGGGGAGGAAAAAATCGGCGCTGAGATCGACGCTGCGACCACCACCGAAGTCGTCCTGCGTGGTGACGGGCGCGCGGTGCTGGTGAAACAGGCGGATGGTCAGGTGAAATCCGCCGTTTTCAAGGATGGCGGTATTTCGATCGAAAAAGAAGGCTGGAAAGTCCGCTACGAGACGGAAAAGGACCGTCAGGACCGCTACGCCCGCCGGAACTCCGACAAGGAAAAACCCCCGTCCTACCTTCCACGCGCGGTGATCTATCAAACGCGTTTCTCAGGACTGCTCCAGGGCGACCTCGGCCGCTCGACGGTCTATAACGACCCCGTCGGCGAGATGATGATGTCGCGGGTGCCGGTCGCGACTTACTTCGGTCTCCTAACCGCCTTCATCACTTATGCGGTCTGCCTGCCACTCGGAGTTTTAAAAGCACTGAAACACCGCACCTTTATCGACAGCGCGAGCTCGGTGCTGATTTTCCTCGGCTACTCGATTCCCGGCTTCGCGCTCGGGGCTATCCTGCTCGTCCACCTCGGCGCACGCATGAACCTTTTCCCGTTGTTCGGTCTGACGAGCCCGGATTTCGATCAGATGAACGACTGGGCGAAGGTCAAGGATCTTGCCCACCACACCGTCTTGCCGCTCGTCTGTTATATCGTCGGCTCCTTCGCCATGCTGACGATGATGACGAAGAATAACCTGATGGACAACCTCGCCGCGGACTACGTGCGCACCGCTGTGGCGAAGGGCGCGAGTTTCCGCAAGGCGGTCTTCGGCCATGCGTTCCGAAACTCGATGATCCCGATCGCCACCAGCCTCGGCGGCCTCATCGATATCTTCATCGGCGGCTCGATGTTGATCGAATCCGCCTTCGACATCCAGGGCTTCGGCCTGCTGCAATACCAGTCGGTAATCGCCCGCGATGTGCCGGTAATTATGGGCACGCTCACCGTCGCCGCTTTCCTGATGCTGCTGGGGCACGTCATCTCCGACTTCATCGTCGCCATTGTGGACCCGAGAATCAAATTTGAGTAAACGATGCGATTGTTAGGACTCCTCATACTGTTTCTGGGAGCGCTCGCTGCGACGGGCGAGGTGATGAACATCGATTTCCCGACGGCGCGCTGGTTCTTCGATGTGAGTCGGCAGATGCCGGGCCTGCAATTCAAGACGTTCCCGTGGTTCGGTTGGCTGAGCGTCGGGGTCATGGTGCTAGGTGGCCTCACGATCATCGTCCGCTCGTTCACCTCCGGCCCGCGCAATCCAGTCACCGTACGGCGCATCCGGCGCTTCTGTGAGATCAAGCGCGGCTACTACTCGCTCATCATCCTCATCCTGCTAGGCGGCTTCGCTTCGCTGGACCAAGTGGTCGTCGGCAAGCGCGCGCTGGCGGTGAAATACGATGGCAAGTGGAGTTTCCCCGCCTTCCTACCGACCGATCTGAAAAATAAGGATTTCGGCATCACCGACAAGGACGCGGAAGGCCCGGCCGACTATCGGAAACTCAAACGCACCTGGGACCAAGCCGGCGGCAACCGGGTCATCATGCCGCTGATCCCGTATGATCCTACCGGCGATACCCTCCCGCCACGCTCGCGACGGATGGAAGTGCGCGACGGCATTTGGTATGAAGCTAGCAGCGGCAAGCCTTACTTCGGTCTTGTTGGGAAATACGACGATGTCGCCGAAGCGAGATTGCACCTCCGCTACACCATGCGCAGAGGCATGCTCAACGGCCCCGCAGACGGGTGGAACACGGCGGGAATGCCGGTTTACAGCGCGGACTACAAAGACGGTGTCATCGTTTCGGACCGCTACAACGGCGAGGGCATGAAAGAAGATTTCCTCAAAGCGGACAGCAGTGATTTCCGCGCGGTAAAATACCACCCCGCCCCGCCGATTCCCGAGGAAGGGAATTGGTTAGGTACCACCTCGCAAGGCTACGACGTGCTCGCCTATCTCTACGGCGGCCTGCAGGTGAACTTCAAGGCAGCGCTCATCTATCTGCCCATCATCTATCTCATCGGGATCTCCATCGGATTGTTGATGGGATACTTCGGCGGCTGGTTCGACCTCGCAGCGCAGCGGATTATCGAAATCCTATCGAACATGCCGTTCCTCTTCATCGTCATCATCCTATCCAGCATGGTGCCGGAAAAATTCAAGGGCCTGCCGATCATCCTCACCATCCTGATTGCGTTCGGCTGGATCGGAATGACCTTCCTCATGCGCACCGCCGCCTACCGCGACAAGGAGCGCGACTACATCTCCGCCGCCAAGATCCTCGGGGCCAGCACTCCGCGCATCCTGTTCCGCCACCTCCTGCCTAACACCGTCGCCATCATCGTCACCGTCGTGCCATTCACCATGTCGGACTTGGTATTCTCGCTCACCTCGCTCGATTATCTAGGCTTCGGCCTGCCACCGGAATACGCGACGTGGGGCCGCCTGCTCAACGACGGGCTTTCTAATCTATCAGCCCCCTGGCTCGTCACCTCCACCTTCGCAGTGCTCGTCGGCATGCTCATCCTCATCTCCTTCATCGGCGAGGCGGTCCGCGAGGCATTCGATCCGAAAAAATTCACCTACTACCGCTGATGCGCCGCCTGTTTTCCATCCTGACCCTACTCCCGTTGGCCGCCCTCGCGCTGCTCACGGGAGCTTGTCGTCATGAGAACGCGGAAATTTCGCGCAAGCTGGACTTCGATGAGTTCCTGCCCATTTACAACCGCTACATCAACCAATGGCTGCTCACCCAGCAGGCCGATACGAACAAGGAACTCGTCCGCGTCGAAGGCGAGATAACAGCTGCCAACGGCGATGCAAAAACACCGCTGGAACTCCACTCGAAGGCACTGAAACTCGATCAGGAAAAATGGAAATTCCGCCTCGGACTGGGAGACTACCTGAAGGTCGGAAAAATCCCGGATGTCCCGCAGAACCTCGTCTGGCAGAACGGCATGGACCAGCCGGAAATCGGCGATCCAGCATCCAAGAAGGGCGGCGTTTTCCGCAAATATATCGAGACATTCCCACCCACCATCCGCCCCTTTGGCGGAAACTCCAACAACTCGTTCCGCGGTGATCTCTATGACAACATCGACATGCCACTGGTGGGACTGCATCCGGCGACGATGGAAATGATCCCGGGCGTCGCCAAAGAATGGGCGACCTCCGAAGACAGTCGGACGATCTATTTCCGCATCGATCCCGAAGCACGGTATTCGGACGGCGAGCCGGTGCACGCGCGTGATTTCCTCATCACCGCCTATCTGAGAGTCTCTGACAACATCGTCAATCCTTACGACAAACACTACTTCCGTGAGGAAATCGCCCAGATCGCCATGTATGATGATCTGACTCTCTCGATCTCAATGCCCGAGGCAAAGCTTTACGCAGCCGCCATCGCCGGCGCGCTTACCCCGAACGCTCCGAACTTCTATTCGGAATACGGTGCCGATTACGAGCAGCGCTACCAATGGCGTTTCCCACCCACCACCGGCGCTTACGAAGTCCGACCACAGGACATCAACAAGGGCGTTTCCATCACTCAGACCCGCGTGAAGAACTGGTGGGCGAAGGACCGGAAATATTACCAATACCGCTACAATCCGGACAAAATCGTGCACACCGTCGTGCGCGACGAGTCAAAGGCGTTCGAACTCTTCCGTGCGGGCGAACTCGACACAGCCCTCCTAACGACGCCCGAGCTGTGGTATGAAAAGTCCGAAATGGACCCGGTTTACAAGGGCTACATCGACCGCGTCACATTCTATCGAAAATACCCAAAAGTCCCGCGCGGCCTCTACCTCAACGTCAGCAAGGCACCGCTCAACGACCTCAACGTCCGCATCGGCATCCAGCATGCGATGAACTGGCAGAAGGTCATCGACGTCATGTTCCGTGGCGACTATCAGCGGCTGAACGCCTTCAACGCGGGCTATGTAAACTTCAGTGATGCATCCATCACCGCCCGGCCGTTTTCTATCGACTCCGCCCGCGCGGCTTTCCGCGAGGCCGGATACACTCAGGAGGGGCGTGATGGAATCCTCATAAAGGCCGACGGCACCCGTCTTTCCATCTCCCTCACCTATCCCACCATGCCGATCTACGACCGGATCTTCGCCATCCTGCGGGAGGAGGCGAAATCCTGCGGCTTCGATCTTCGGTTAGACGGACAGGAAGCCACGGTTGCTTACAAAAAGGAAATGCAGAAACAGCACGAAATGGCATTCGGCAGTTGGCTGATCACTCCGCCGGTTCCGGATTTCCATCAGTTCCTGCATTCCACCAATGCCTACGATGATAAAGGGAATCCAAAACCCCAAACGAATAACACCTTCGTCTGGGGTCGTGCGGACACCGACATCCTGAGCGAAAAAGTCCGCATGGCGAGCACCGTGGAAGAGCTCAAGGACGCGGCTTGGAAACTCCAACATATCATGCATGACGAAGCCATCTTCGTGCCCGCCTTCTCGGTAGATTTTGTCCGCGTCGGCTCGTGGCGCTGGGTGAGATGGCCCGATTGCGAGACAACCCGTTTCTCGCCACCCATCGTTTATGATCCGCACGACGCCTTCGTTTACTGGATCGATGACGCCATCAAGGCAGATACCCAGGCCGCGCGCCGCAGCGGCAGGGTCTATCCAGAATCTAACCGCGTCGTGGACGATTACCGCTTCGATACCGCGGCAACGAAGGAACCCGAACCCACCGCCCCACCATGACTCTCCCGTTGGAAAACATCTTGGAGGTGGACAAGCTCATCACCTCGTTCGAGACCGACCGTGGCCTGCTGCGAGCCGTCGATCAGGTTTCCTTCTCGGTACCCGAGGGGAAAACCGTCGGCATCGTCGGCGAGTCCGGTTGCGGGAAAAGCGTGACCGCAATGTCGATCGTTAGATTGTTGCCGCAGCCCTCCGGAAAAATTCTCGGTGGCCATGTCTATTTCAAAGGCCGCGACCTCGTCCGCGCCAGCGACGCAGAAATCCGCCGCGTCCGGGGTGGCGAGATCGGCGTGATTTTCCAGGAGCCGATGGCCGCGCTGAACCCGGTGCACCGCATCGGCAAGCAAGTGGCCGAGGTTTTCCGGCTGCACAAGAACATCTCTAACCGCGACGCTTGGACCGCTGCCACCGACATGCTGGAAATGGTCCGCATCCCTGCTCCGGAAAAGCGGATGATGGACTACCCCCATCATCTATCAGGCGGCATGCGCCAGCGCATCGTCATCGCCATGGCCCTCGCCTGCCGTCCGTCCCTCGTCATCGCGGACGAGCCGACCACCGCCCTCGATGTCACCGTCCAGGCCCAGATCCTCGATCTCATGAAGCGCCTCCAGGTCGAGATGGGCATGTCCACCATCCTCATCACCCACGACCTCGGCGTGATCGCGGAAACCTGCGATGAAGTCGTCGTCATGTATGCTGGCCGCGTTGTCGAAAAAGCCAGCGCCACGGAGTTGTTTGAAAATCCCCTCCACGCCTACACCAAGGGCCTGCTCAATTCCATCCCCCGCCTCGACACTCCTTCCAAGTCCGTCCTCAACACCATCCCCGGCATGGTGGCCTCACTGGCCGATTACACCCACGGCTGCCGTTTCTGCCAGCGCATGGGCCGCACCACTCCCATCACCCGCGAGCGCCCCAGATTCGCCGAAGTCTCGCCGGGCCATTGGGTGGAACTTTGTGTAGAATGCTATCAACCATGAGCACTCATCTTCTAACCTGCAAAGATCTCCGCGTCCACTTCCCCGTGCGCAGCGGAGTCATGCTGCGCCAGACCGGTGCGGTGCATGCGGTGGACGGCGTCTCGCTCACCATCAAGCCCGGCGAAACTCTCGGCCTCGTCGGTGAATCCGGCTGTGGAAAATCCACCATCGGCAAGGCACTCGTTAGATTATTAAAACCAACATCCGGCAGCATCCACTTTCACAACACGGACATCACCCACCTCAGCCAGCGAGCCCTCCGCCCGCTGCGCCGTGACATCCAAATGATTTTCCAAGACCCCGCCGAATCGCTCGATCCGCGAATGAGCGTGCGGGCGATCATCGAGGAGCCGTTTATCATCCACGGCATGGGCACCCGCGCCGAGCGCATCCAGTGGGTGAATGAAATGCTCGACCGCGTCGGGCTGCCTGCGTCATCGGCGGAGCGTTACTCATTCGAATTTTCCGGCGGCCAGCGCCAGCGCATCGGCATCGCCCGGGCGCTCGCGTTGAAGCCGAAGCTCATCGTCTGCGATGAGCCGGTCTCCGCGCTCGATGTCTCGGTGCAATCACAGATTCTCAATCTCCTCGTCGAACTCCAGAACGACTTCGGATTATCCTATCTATTCATTGCCCATGATCTATCAGTCGTGAAACACGTGAGCGACCGCGTGGCCGTGATGTATCTCGGAAAAATCGTCGAACTCGCATCATCCGACGCCATCTATCAGAATCCGCGCCACGCCTACACCAAAGCACTGCTCTCCGCCATTCCCTCCACTGATCCCACCGAGCGCCGCGAGAAGATCCTGCTGGAGGGCGATGTCCCCTCCCCCATCGATCCCCCCGCCGGCAGCGCCTTCGGCCACCGCATGCATCACCCGCTTTACGAGTCCACCATCGGCGAGGATCTATCGTTAAAGGAAATCACCAAGGATCACTGGGTCGCGGCAGACCCATGCAGTGTCTCCGCCGAGGACTGGAAAACGCTGCGGCCCAAGGTAGTTTCGCTGAAGTGAACGGGTTCACGGTAGCATTGCCGATGGGTGCTATAGTATCGTGTAAAATTTAAATGGGTGGAAAGTTGGCGTAAACGTGGTTGCGGCGTCTCGCCGCAACGATTCTTCTTCAGAGACGTTGCTGCGAGACGCAGCAACCACGTTCAGTCACTTTCATCCGCCAAACTGAGGTTTACGGACCGCTAGACCCAATCAATCTGGTCAAAAATCGCCCGCAGCTTTGCTCCTTTTCCGGGATGGATGAAGCGCACCCACGCCAGCTTACCTTCAAGATGAGCGGCGAAATCCGGGTGATTTTCACGATTCTGTGATTCCGGACCGTGTCGCGCGCAGTTCGTTAGAATCGCCTTCAGCCGATCAAACTCGCGTCGATCGATGTTTGGTTTTTCGTTCAGGACAAGACCGGCTGCGTGTTGTTTCTGGCCCTGCCGCAGAACGCGGGTCTTGTGGTGGTTAGGACGAAAGCCTTCTTCAATAATGATCGCTCCCACCACCACTTCAAAGCGCCGCGTCTGCCGTGCGAAATCCTCGCCACCTGAAAAAAGCAGATCATCGGCATAGCGCGTGTAGTCTGCGCCTGCCGCTTTTGCTAGACTCGCGAGGCGGCAGTCGAGACGGAACGCACTGAGATTCGCCAGAGCTGGTGAAGTCGGAGCACCTTGCGGTAAATGCGGTGTCGCGAGACGGCGGCACTCCGGCCATGCGAGCGCCTTTTCCTCCAAAACCGACGCCTGCGCGGCGTGCGTCGTCAGCCGGGTCAAGGCGTAGGCGACAGTCTCCGGATAACCGGCGGTTAGGAAAATCTTCAGAACCCTCGCCGCAGTGATCGACGGGAAAAAATCCTCCAAATCAAATCGGACTAACATTGCTTTCCCCGTGTGAGGTTCCACGAAATCGCGGACCGAGCATCCCGCCCGGAATCCCCGCGCCGCTTCGTGGGCCGGGATGGCCTGGAGGATCTTCCGCAGCACCTGTCGCTGCGCGAATTTGAGCAGCACCTTCGGACTTTCTATCAGTCGGAAGCGCCCGCTCTTCGGCTTCACTTGCCAGCGGTGGCGATAGTGCTCGGCATTTCGTGAAATCAGCCAGCCGAGATCATCCGGATGCAGCCGTAGCGTCTCGGCGAGATCTGCCAGCGTCGTAATTTCCGGGACTTTCCACATCGTCGGAGCACCCGCCGCCGGAGCCATCTGCGGCTCGACCTGACCGATAGAAATTCTCCCTCGCCCGTCCGCCCATGCGTTGACGAATCCGGCATGCGCGCGAATCCGCTCGGCAATCCGCCGCACTGTCGGTCGCGGGGCTTCGCCGAATTCCAGACTCAGATTTCTCACCAGCGGTGCCAGCCAACGTGCCTTCCGCATGTCACCCACTAACGGCCTCGCCCGTGCTAACAACGCTTCACGATCCGCCATCGGCCCTGCCGTTAGAACGGTGGCCAAGCGGCGGATGTGATGGACTTGCGAGGACATCGGAGAATGGGCGAATGCGGAGAGGACCCACACCCCAACGCGTCCTGTCCGGCGCGGGCCTTGTCACGCGGAAGCGTGATCAGGCCCTCGCCTCGTGATGCCTTGGTGTATCGATCCCCCGGGGTATCCCCGGAGAGGCCGCATGATTTCCACGCGACCGGCTTGGAGCACGGACCTCCCCGCAATTCGCGCCCGTAGGCTGGAGTGTGGGTGAAAAACCGTCAACCGCGTCTTTTGACCGACTCACGAACCAAAAATGTCCCGGAAGTTCGAGTGGAGCCGGCGAACGAGTTCCACTGGGATATCGAAAAAATCTAATCGGGTTCGGACGACACCCGTATCAATTAGATCGGCGGCGTGCAGATAGGCCAACAACGCAAGATCCTTGGAACGCCCGACGAGAAGCTTCACTGCCGCGAGGTCCTGCGGCTCCAAGGCAAACGCGGACGGGCAGCCGTGAACGGAAATGAGCCTATCCCTTCATCCTTTTGGTAGGGTTTCCAAAATCGTTTCCCGCAGAATGTCGGCATGGTATCCGTGGCGCAGATAGTAGGCGCGGTTTTCGCCCAAAGCCTCATCCAGCATGGTGCCGGTGAGTTCATCGAAAGGATCCGGGCAAAGATCGGCAACGTAGGTGGCGGCAAGCGGAGATTCTCCATTCCCAAGTTCGGGAAACGACGCGAGTAAAGATGCGGACCCGAGGACCAGAATCACCCGGTCCTCCGCCAGCGCCTGGGCCGCGCGGATGATGTGTTGGAGCGCGGAAAGATTCATGCGGTGGAGGTGGACGATTCACTGAAAGGCAAACCGACAAAAGGAGAGCAGGATTTGAGCGGCTCAGCATCGTGATTCGGAGCGGCGAGAAAAAGCACGAAGTCATGCAGCGCTTCCGGCGAGCCTTGAGCGGCTTCGATGAGCCGCTGCCATTCTCGCAGTGGTGCGGGATGCACACGCCCGAGGGCAAGCCATCGATCGCAATTCGCAAGTGGGATCGCGAGATCCTCCGGGTGCTCCGCGATGTGGGCCGCAATCCGCCGCCAGCGGGCCTCACGGTCCTCGCGACGAAAATGGTGATCATCTGCCGTCGTCGTTTGACTATAATGGCAAGAGTCGCTGGAAAGGCAAGACCGGTGGCGGATAGAAAATCGCGAGAACAGCCTGCAATTACCCACCTCCGATTGATGGATTCGAAGTGCCGCTGGAAATTCAAATCCTGATGTAAGGGAAATCAGATAAACCTGTCTTGGGCAGCGTAAATCTTTGTCTGTAAAAGCCCGCACCGGGCAAATGGTGGCCAAGCGTGAATCTTGGACCATCATTGCGTAAACAAGGAAAAGTATGTGTCCCGACTGTCTCAGTCGGGAAAAGAATCCAGCTGAGACAGCCGGGACACATTGAGCACCACTTTCAGCTACTCCTTCAACGTGACCTTCCAACGAGCAATTTCCGCAATGACGTTGGCGATAGACGGCGCACCGGGATTCGTTCTAGCAGCCAGCGCGGTTTCCAACGAGAACACATCCTTCGCATCACTCCCATAAGCCTCATCAATGGCGGTTAGATCAAGTTGATCGAGCGGCGTCTTCGTCGCAATGGCTTGGGCGACGGCTTTCCCAACGAGTTCGTGGGCGTGGCGGAAGGGCACGCCTTTTTTCACCAAGTAGTCAGCGAGGTCGGTAGCTAACAGCATCGGATCGGAAGCGGCGGCTTTGCAGTTTTCCTCGCGGAGTTCCATCGCGGAAATCATCTCGGTGTTCACGGCGAGGACGAGATTCAGCGTGTCCACGGAGTCGAACAGCGGTGGCTTGTCTTCCTGAAGGTCGCGGTTGTAGGTGAGTGGTAGGCCTTTGACGGCGACTAACAAGTTCATCAAATTTCCCACAAGCCGGCCGGTCTTGCCGCGGGTGAGTTCGCAGACGTCCGGGTTCTTCTTCTGCGGCATCAGCGAGGAGCCGGTGGTGTGAGCGTCTGATAGAGAGGCGAACGCGAACTCGGCGGTGCACCACAGGATCAGGTCCTCGCTGAGGCGCGAGAGGTGGACGCCGCAGAGCGAGATGACAAATAACAGCTCGGCGATGTAGTCGCGGTCGGCGATGGCATCCATCGAGTTGTGAGTGACCCCATCGAAGCCGAGTTCCGCGGCGATGGCGCGGCGGTCGAGATTGATCGTGGAGCCAGCCAGTGCGCCGGAGCCGAGCGGGGAAATGTTGAGGCGCTTGCGGCAATCCGTTAGGCGGGATTTATCGCGCTCGAGCATTTCCACGTAGGCGAGGAAATGGTGGCCGGCGGTGACCGGTTGGCCGCGCTGGAGGTGGGTGTAGCCGGGGATGACGGTGGCGGCGTATTTTTCCGCGCGGCCGAGCAGGGCGAGTTGCAGGCCGGTGATGGCGGCGAGCAGGCCGTCGATTTCCGTGCGAGCGTAGAGGCGGGTGTCGGTGGCGACTTGGTCGTTACGGGAACGGGCGGTGTGGAGTTTTGCGCCCGCCGCGCCGATGCGCTTGGTGAGCTCGGCCTCGATGTTCATGTGGATGTCCTCAAGCGAGGTTTTGAACTCGAGTTTCCCGGCCTCGATGTCCGCGAGGATTTCCTTCAGGCCGGTTTCGATCTGGGAAAATTCTTCCGCCGTGAGCAATCCGGCTTTGAGTTGTGCTCGGGCATGCGCGATCGAGCCCGCGATGTCGTGAGGAAATAGGCGCCAATCATACGAGATGGATTCGCCGAATTGCTGGACGAGTGACGAAGTATCTTTTGAGAAGCGGCCTTTCCACATACGCGGAGATTGAAACCTGCGGTCACTCGCATGGAAACGAGAAAAATCCGGTGCGGAGGATTCGGAAGATTTCACCACCCAATTCGCTCTTTCCCATTGCACCGTCCGCGTGGACTCCTAACTTCCGGCCATGTCTAACCTCATTCCCTTGATCAGCTCCGGCACCGCCGGTCCGCTCGGCGTGCTCCACATGCCGCGCCTCTGGCAAAAAGCCTCGCTCGGCGCAGCCGGCAAGCTCCATTCCGACTACCCGTCCTGCGGCCAAGGCTACGACCAGATGGTCCTCAGCGCCCTCGGCCTCGACAAAGCGGCGTTTGAAAGTTTCATCGCCACCAAGCCCACCTACACGCAGTTCGAAGCATGGGTCCTCGCCCAGTCCGGTGGCTCGCTCGATGCCGCCGCGGTCGCGAAATTGAACGCCGCCATCACCGGCTACCACCACAGCGATGAAGTCCGCACCGCCATCCTCGCCGCCTGCGGCGTTCCGGACGAAGGGAAAATCCTCGATGCCATCAACCTGAACAACCTCGACGACTGGAACACCTTCCATAAGGAAGTCCTGGCCTGACCGTCAAACCCGCTCCCAGCCGCCATGACGCGCGCCGTCCTTTCCTTCATCCTCCTCTGTGGCATCAGCGGGGCGGAAACAGTACGCGTCACGGTCGGCGATACCGGTTGCCCGGGACGCCAGATCACCGTGCGGGAGAGTTTCGAGAAAATCCCCGGCGTCAGTTCTGTCATCGTCCTGCCCCGCCAGCCAGCCGATCCCCCGGCGCGGCGCACCTTCGTCGTCGCCTCCACCGGCACCCCGCCGGACGCCGACTCCCTGCGCACCGCTCTCGGACGCCGTGCGAAAAATTTCCCGATCCTCGACTATCAAAAGTCCGCCACTCCGCCTCGCAAGTGACGGCACCGCGCTCACCCCCAGATCCGCTCCCAAGTCCAGTAAAGCCCGACCGCGCCGATCAACCCGGAAGCCACCTTTCTCACGATCCCGAATCCCGGCTTTTTCAAAAACCAAACCGTCGCTGCGAAGGCCGACGCCAGCACCGTCATCTGGCCCAGTTCCACGCCCAGATTGAAGCCCACCAACGGCTCGATCACCTGCCCCTGCGGTAGCTCCAGCTCTTTCATCACCGAGGCGAAACCCATCCCGTGCAGTAGCCCGAGTGCGAAAACCAGCGCCACCCGCCACGGCTTTAGCTCCTTCACCCACAGATTTTCGATCCCCACATACGCGATGCTCAGCGCGATCATCGGCTCCACCACACTGGACGGCACCGTGAAAAGCCCGAGCACCACCATCGCCAGCGTGATCGAATGCGCGATCGTAAAAGCACTCGTCTGCCACAGCAGTGGCCGCCATTTCGGCTGGAGGAAAAACAACCCGAGGATGAAGCAAATGTGGTCCAGCCCCAACGGCAGGATGTGTTTGAAACCCGCCACGATCCAAGTGACCAGCGACGACTCCGTTCCCGCCGCCACCGGCCCGTCAGCGGTGATTTTCATCAGCACCACCGGCGTTTCCCGTGGAGCCAGCCGCAGCAATTTCACCTGCGGCACCTTCACCTCCAGCGCCAGCGGCTCGTCCTCATCGTCCTGCCAAGCAAGGGCCAGCGGACCCACCGTCTGCTCCGGAAATTTCCCGCGTAGATCGATTCTCACCAACGCGTTTCCCGCGTCGTTTTCCTTCAACTTCGCCGGCCCGTCCGCATATTCTGGAAAACTGTATTCCCCCTCCAGCCGCTTGCCATCCAAGGTGAGCAGGAAGGTTTCGGACAAAAACTCCGCCGCCACCTTGCGCATCACCGCGTGGTCGGACTCGTCCAGCTTCGCCACCCAGTCCAGCCCCGCCGTTTTCGGATCGCCCGGCGTCCCCGGCGGCACTTTCGACCCGTCCTCCGGGTAAAGCGCCCGCACCTCCAGCCACACCGATGCCTCCCAGCCGCCTTTTTTCGCGGAAATTTCCGCCCTGACCTGCTTCATCGAGTGAGCCCCGGCCACTCCGGCCACCACCAAGACCAAAAACCCCATCACCACCCAACGCCGGAAAATTCCGATTGTGCCCTCAACCATAGGCCAGCATCTAAGGTCAGCCGCCAGTAAATGCAAACTCAGTTCTGGCCGTATTCGGCAAAAAAACAATCCTTGCCAACCTTGATTTCGGCGGGTAGAGGCACGGCGTTCATTTTGTAATTTCGCAAATGAACGCACTTCGTCTGGTCTCTTACGCCATGGTCTCGGGAAGTGTTGAATGTGATGGCGTATCAAGAATAGACAAAAATGGACATCTACGTGGGCAACCTGCCCTACACCGCTACTGAAGAAGACGTTACTGGCCTCTTCGCCGCTTACGGACCTGTTGAACGGGTCAAAATCATCACCGACCGCGAAACCGGCAGATCCAAAGGATTTGCTTTCGTGACTCTCGGCGACCAGAGCCAACTGAACGCTTCCATCGAAGCACTCAACGGCTACGACTATCAGGGCCGCGCTCTCCGCGTGAATGCTTCTGAGCCTAAAGAAGCAAAACCCGGCGGCTTCCGTCCAGGTGGCGGCGGTGGCGGTGGCGGTGGCTACGGCGGTGAACGCCGTGGTGGCGGCGGCGGCGGCGGCGGCTACGGTGGTGGCGGCGGCGGCGGTGATCGTCGCGGCGGCGGTGGTGGTGGCTACGGCGGCGGCGGCGGCGGCGGTGATCGTCGTGGCGGTGGCGGCGGCTACAAAGGTGGCGGCGGCGGCGGCGGCTACAAAGGTGGCGGCGGCGGCGGCGACTGGTAATCCAGCCCTCCATACATAACCTTCTCAACAACACCCGGTCTTCCTCACAGGAGACCGGGTGTTTCTTTTGGAAGAAGTTGAGAGCAGATGGTTGAGAGTTGAGAGTTAGAAATCTCTTCTCTTTCACTCAACTCTCAATCATCCACTCTCAACCTCTTCAAACATGGCACCGCATCACCCTTGGCGTGATGCAGGTGAAAATCTCCCAGACAATCGTGTCCGCTTTCACCGCGATTTCGTCCACCGGGATGTTTGGGCCGAAGATTTCCACCTCGTCGCCCTCTATCACATCGTCCGCGCCGGTGACATCGACCATGAGCTGATCCATCGTCACGCGACCGAGAATCGGAAATCGCCGGCCGCGCAGCCAGACGTCCGCACCTTTGCCGGAAACCGCACGCGGGTAGCCGTCGCCATAGCCGATGCCCACGGTCGCGACCCGCGTTGGCTTCGTCGTGACGAACTGCCGTCCATAGGAAACGCCGTGTCCGGCCGGCAGGGTCCGCACCAGCGTGACGCGGGATTTCAGAGTCATCACCGTGCTCAGTTTTTCCTGAAAACCCGGCAACGGCGAGACGCCATACAGCATCAGCCCCGGCCGTGATAGATTACAAACGCCTTGCTCATAGCCAAGCAGACCGGCGCTATTCGAAAGATGGATCCATTTGAAACGCGCGGGACCGCCGAGTTCATCGACATTCGCCTGAAACTTCGCAAACTGTCTGTTCGTGAACTCCACATCCTCGTCCGCAGACGGCAGATGCGAGCCGATTC
>JBBRYQ010000031.1:0-55524 GCA_038237425.1 Verrucomicrobiales bacterium | reverse complement strand
GTTATCTAGCCTGAACACTCTGAACTGCATCCGTTGGCCTGTGGCCACGCGTCCCTCTAGGAATGCACGTTTTAACCTTTAGAACCTAAGTCAAACTTCTCATGAAACCTTTAAAAACAAGAATTACAACCTACGTCGCGGCGACAATTGGCCTGGCGATTTCCACAGCATCAGCGGTAAACAATTTCTACGCCCCGGGCGACTTGGTGCTCTTTTTCCAGAAGCAAGGCGGTGATACCGTCTATGCCAATCTTGGCGCTGCTACCACCTTTCGCGGTTCTGCGGCAGGTGCGGCAGATGGAGTAAATCAAATCAACTTCATCGATATCAATGCAACTCTGATCTCTGCCTTCGGCAACGGCTGGGCTGGAGACACCTCTGTTTTTGCAGGTTTAGCCGGTGTGTTCAACACCAGTAACACCCAAAGTACTCTCAACAATGGGGATCCTGCTCGGACAATTTACGTCTCCAGGTCCCGCAGTACGAGCGGAACAGTTGGGACGGCGGATTCCGCAGCTTGGACTGGATTTGGCAGCACTGCGATGACCGAAATGTCGACGAGAATCACCACACAGAATAGCGCGTTTGCGGACCCTACAGGCTCTAACGGCTACAACGCTGCTCAGATTGTTTCCCCGGCAAGCGTTTCGCTGATCGACGACCAAAACCCTTTGATCCTGATTAGTGGTCAAATTCTCCAAGGCACTGCCTTTAACAATTTCGGAGGCGGCGTATCTCAACAAGGAACCGCTGGTGACCTCGGCGTCTTCGGTGGAGCCGGAACCGCTGAGTTCAACCTCGATCTCTACCGCATCCTCGCCCGTGCAACCGGCGGCACCGGCATCGGCAACACATTCGTCAATGGCCAGGTGGACGGGCCACATCGCACAGGTTCCTATGAAGGAACTATCACGGTGAACAGCGCAGGACAGGTATCCTTCATCGCTATAGGAGCAGCCGCCTCGGCCTACGACACCTGGATCGGTACCTTCACGACCATCACGGCACCTGCCGACAAGCTGCCGACCGCAGATCCAGACAACGACGGGGCAAACAACCTTGAAGAATTCGGCTTTGATGGGAATCCTGAAAGCGGAAGCAATTCTGGAATGGGCCAGGTGCAGACCGTGGACGCCGATGGGGACACGCAAAAAGACATTTCGTTGACCCTGGCAGTCCGCAGCGGTGCGACCTTTTCCGCTTCCGGGAATGATCTGGTTTCCACAGTGATCGACGAGGTGACCTACCGGATCGAAGGCAGTACGGATCTGGCAACCTGGGATAGCGCCGTTAGCGAGGTGTCTCCACAGATCGGCTCCGGCTCGCCGAGCAGCGGCTACGTGTTCAAGACCTTCCGTCTCAATGCCGGCAATGGTCTGAATGGCAAGGGCTTCCTCCGCGCCACCGTGGTGAAATAAACGTTTCTACGAATCGATCATCCTTCAAAAACCCGCTCTCCCTGTTTCGAACAGGGAGAGTTTTTTTGTTTTGATCTCCCTGCGGTAGATTTGCCGCACTTGCCAGCGGTACCAGGATACCTTGCCTCGGTCCTGAAACAAAATTTTTCCCTGTTTCCCCGCCGCGTGCCTGGGCGGAGAGCGATCCTGGCGAGTGGAAGCGGAAACTAACCATCACCCGCGAGGCGTCTAGCAGCGGTTTAACGGCGGTGGTGAAGGCCGGCGCACACGGCCACGGGCTGGAGGAAATCGCGAAGACGCTGGCGGCCGAAGGCATCGCGATTTCCGGGATCGCAAATGCGGGCGAGGTCCGCCGCGTCCGCACCGCGGCGGCGGCACGGAGCGATCTGGTCCGAGGAACGCGAGGAAATCCTCGTCTGCGACTGGACACCGGGCACCCTCTCTGACACAATTCGCATTCATGTGACGAAAATGTCACATGAGCGCATTTGATTGAGGCGACAACCCATGCCGACTGTCCGTGGCCATCATGACGTTGCAAACCCGCATTCCCTCCCAAATCCCTTGGCTCGTGCTGATGGCCGCACTGTGGGCACAGGTGTTCTACTGTGCGAGCTACGGCTGGCTGCATGCGCTGTATTACGACTATGGCTGGTACGTGCCGCCGCTGGCGATTTGGTTTTTTTATCGCAAATGGCGGGGTTGGAAGACTGTAGCGCGCGCGCCTTTACCAAGCTGGGTCATCGTCGGTGGAATCCTTTTCCTGACAGCCGCAATGGCAGCCTTGAGGATCATGGGAAGAACCGATCCGGGGTGGCCTTGGCCCGGATGGGGGCAAGCCATCATCACTTGCGCAATCACTGGCTACATCGTCTGGAAACAGGCGGGTAAACGGGCGCTTTTCCAGCTCGTGCCTGTCCTATTGTTCGCACTAACGGCGGTGAGACTCCCAGGGCGAGTGGAAAAGGTGCTGGTGGACACCATGACGAATGGGGTGCTGGAGACGAGCAGCTGGGTCTTCAAAATACTGGGACTCGGAGTCTCAGTGGTAGGCAATCAACTTGAAATAGGGGGTAAAATTGTTGAGGTAACGGAAGGATGCAGCGGGATTCGCTCGGCGCAGAGTTTTCTGATGGCGTCACTTTGCTTCGGTGAATGGCTGGGCCTCGGAACAAAATGGCGAATCTGCCTAGTGGTGGGGGCTCTTTTCACCGCATGGGTCATGAATGTGGCGAGGGCTTGCCTGCTGGCTGATATCCGCTTTAAACAAGGGGAATTCGCATTTGAGAGAGCGCACGATCCCGTTGGACTCGCAGCATTTATGATAGGGACGGGGGTTATTTTATGGATGGCCGTCCTGTTAGGTGGGAATCGGAACGGATTTAAGGTAGTCCGGCACAACGTGGGGGGGGACTGCACATGAAACGTTGGCATCTTGTTCTTTCGTGTCTTCTTTCTCTGCTGCCAGTGCTCGCGGCGGAAATCATTTCCTACAAGTGGATGAATCCTGATCGTTTAGGATCATCACTAACACTACCCGTTTTCAGGCCGCCTGTGGAAAACAGCACATTCGAGCTATCAGCCAAAGAGTTCAACAAGGTGAAGGACGCACTCGCGTGCAGCACAGGCTGGATGGGAAAACAGGGTGGTGGTGCCACTCCCCTAACGCGCCTCATCTGGGTCGAGTGGGACCGCACCAATGCACGAAACACCTTGGGAGCTTTCCGCCACATGCCGGAACAATGTCTGGGCAGCATCGGAATGACGCTCGAGCATATCTATCCCCAGCGGGTCTATGGCGAGGGAGACAAGCAGTTTGTGTTCGACTCCACGTTGTTCCGTCCTCTCCGAGGTGGGCAAGCCGTTTTCGTCTTCAAGGCGGTATGGATTTCAGGATTGCAAGGGGCGAAGCTCAGAGAAAATGTGCTGGCGGTGAACCAACTCGATTTGGGGGCGTTGCGTTTTGCAGCGGCCACGCACCGGTTCAACCCGGAACATACCCGTGTCTTCATGGCCGGGGTAATCGGCTTGCCGTCCGAAGAACTCGCGTGGAAATCATTCTCCCGGGAAATCCTCTCCCTAGTCAAGTGGACTACAATCCAACCTTCTACCGAAAATTGATATGAAATTCTTCTTACGTGACGAGAAAGTAGTGGATCCCTTGGCCAGAAAGGTGAGCCTATGGACTTGGATTCGAGATACCTGGGATGATCTGCATCTCCTATGGAAGTCCATGGTCGTCATCGCCGTGCTGGCGATTCTAGCAATTCCGTTTTATGGCAGGGTATTCAAGGCCAACAACACCCGAAGTTACGCACAGGACCTTACGGCCGCAAAACGTGCACTTGCTGATGGACGCGATACTGATGCGCGAGATCTATCACTTGCACTCTTGCGCAGGGACCCCAAAAACTATGAGCCGCTGCCCTTGCTGATGCATGCGACAGCGGGTGTCCGGGACCCTTTGTTAGTTCCCGTCGCCCGCGGCTATCTTGAATTGAATACTCAAAACAAGCCGGACAGGGTATTCGCGTGGGAGTCGATCGCAAAAGAATGCCCAATGGGAGCCGCCGGAATCACTTGGCTCTCGTCCATTCAAGAAAACGAAAGAGCCGATCCAGATTTTCTCTTTCCTTGGCTGGAGCGGCTCAAAGTAGAGAACCTAGGAAACGAAATCGAGTCGGTACTCGCGAAACAAACCGGCTTGATCGACCCGCGCATGGAGCGAATCCGGCTCTCAATGCTCGCGATTCGTGGCACTGAGGATTCCTATCGAGAGCTACAGGCACGACTTTTAGACCGCATTGCATCCCACCCTGCGGATGGTCCCGTGCTGATTGATTCGATCGACGAGGTCCCCCAATCTGCCCTTATTCCCTACTCGTTCATCGGCCTGGGAGAATGGTTGAAAGCTTCTGGTGGGGAGTCATCGGTGGAAAATCAATTGCGTCTCGCTCGTTGTGAAATGGTAGCAAAACCCGAAGCGGCCGAAGCAATCCTGGGTCGAATTACTAGCGCCTATGCTACTACCGCCCCGCTTCCATTGGCCAGACTTTACATCACTCTCGCCCACTTCGACCGTGCGGAAGAACTCCTCAAACCTCTCCTGACGAAGGGTGACTCTGATGTATTTTTACTGATGGCTAGCGTTTTGGAAAACCAACAAAAGCTGGATGAGTGGAATCAATTGCTCGCCTCTCCTCCCGCAGACGCGTTTCTTCCAGACGTCTTGTGTGACCGTGCCTACCTTGCCATGCAAAAGGGTGACGAGAGAGCAAAAACTGAATTTGAACAGGAGGCGTCACTGGTCGCGGAGAAACAACTGAATAGTGATTCGCTGATTCGTCTCGCGCGTCACGCTTCCGATCGGGGCATGAAAGAGTATGCACTGGGAATCTGGGCCAAAGCGATCCGCAGAGGTCCGTCCAGCCCCCTCCCCCTGTTTACATCGATCTCTCCGGTTTTTGAGACCCTTGCCCGTGACAAGCAAGACACCCAACTTCTCGAATTACTCACCGTCTATCGAGTGGCTGAGCCTGGAAATCTGGATGTGATCACCCAGCATCTCTATCTTGCTTGTTTGATTGGCAGTGTCACTCCCGACCAGCTTTTGTCCGTCCTTTTGCCACTCAAGGAAAAGTTCAAAAATAATACGTTAGACCTACCCATCGCCTTCGCCCAACTCCTTGAAGGCCGGATCAGTCTGGCCGACAAATTGACAGATGATCCAACGATCGATTGGTTTTCCCAAATTCCGGCATTTCGAGCGATCCGGGCGATCACGCTCACCAAGACCGGCCGCAAGGAAGAGGCTGATATTTATATGGAGGACTTTCCATGGGAAGGGTTGCTGCCTTGCGAGAAAAGGGTATTTAAAGAATTGCTGGAAGTACCGAAGGAAGCGGATCAAATCGAAGTGGCGGAAAAAGTCGAACAGCTAGAGAAAGCTAAAGTTGCAGAAGGTGTGAGGCAGGCGCAAAAGGCCAAGGAACTCATGGAAATCAGAAAGGCTCTGGAGGCAAAAGAATCCGCTAAATCTGAGGAGCAGAAGCTCGCGGAGAAAGCCCAAAAAACAGAGAAAGCTAGGCTGGCAGAGGTGGCGAGGCAAGCACAGCGGAACGAGGAACTCAAAGAGGTGCGGGAAAAACTGGCTGCGCGGACAGCCAAGGAAAACTCAGAGAAAATCAATTCCGAAAAACCGAAGTTACCAGAGGAAACGAAATCTGACAATTAGCACAGGCAAGGACGGCACTGTCCTTATAAATCCGAAGTCTTCTGCTGTCAGAGAAAACCCCTCCATCCGCCTCGTGATTTTACAACTCTGACTTTTTGATAGAACTAGTTTGGTTCACTCCCCCTGCTCTGATCGCAGGTTCACGCGGAGTTCAAACAGATCGCGGCGGCGGTCCATCAGCGGGGTGACGGAGCCGGACTCGCGGCTGCGGTAGAGGTCGGTGATGTCGAGATCGGTCACCAGCATCGTTTCCACATTGGGATCCGCCTCGGCCTGGATGCCATCGCGGGCAAACTCGAAATCGGAGGGTGTAAAAACGGCGGCCCGGCCGTAGTGAATGTCCATCGCAGGAACGTCCGGCAGGTTCCCGACCACGCCGGCGGTGACGACGTAGATCTGGTTTTCGATCGCGCGCGCGGCGGCGCATTTTGTCACACGAAGGTAGCCCTGGCGGTTGTCCGTGCAGTAGGGCACGAACAGAATTTCCACACCCTGCTCTGCCAGATAGCGTGCGGCCTCGGGAAACTCGACGTCATAACAGATTAGAATGCCGATCTTCGCCTTGGGCGTCTGGATCACTAACAGCGAGCTGCCGCCAGTGATGCCCCACCATGTGGTTTCCGAAGGAGTGATGTGCAGCTTCGGTTGTGAAACGAAGGTGCCGTCGGGGCGGAAAACCATCGCCTCGTTCTGAAGGCGGCCGTCCGGCTGGACCACCGGATGCGAGCCAGCGATCAGATGCAGTCCTTGTTCGCGTGCCAGCGTGGACATCAGCTCGCGGAACTGCGGTGTAAGCTCGGCAAGACGCCGGATGCCCTCGCGAGAACTCATCTGCCCCATGGCGGAGAGCAACTGGACAGAGAAAAATTCCGGGAAAAGCACATAATCTGCGCCATAGTCCTCCCCTGCGGTTTCGACAAAATAACGAACCTGCGCAGCAAACTCCTCGAAGCCAGCGATCTTGCGCATCTGATACTGAACGCAAGCCACGCGCACCTTCCGTTCGACGCCCTCCTGCTGCTGATAGAGCGGATTCAGCCACTCGATGAGCGTCGCATAGTTCCGGCTGCGCGGATCGCGGATGTAGTTTGCCATCACATCGCGCACCACGAATCCCTCACGCAGTTGGAAGCCCATCACCGGGTCTTTAATGACGCCGTCCTGCACCGCATGCACGTATTCCTCCGGCGTATATTTCTCGGCATAGCGTTCGTAGTTCCACAACCGCCCACCTGCTAGAATCCGCCGGAGGTTGAGCCGCCTGCACAACTCGCGGCGGATCTCATACAACGCCGCGCCCACCCCCTGCCCGCGGCACTTCTGGTCCACATAGACCTCGGCGCCGTAAAGCGTGTCGCCCTGCGGATCGTGATTGTAAAAATAACCGTCGTCCGTGATCCCATAATACGTGTGGTGCCGCAGCGGATCGCGGCCGGTGGAAACGATCAAGCTCGACGAAACCCCGATGATTTTCCCCGCCTTCTCAACGACCACTTGGCCCTCCTCGAACACGACGAGATGCGACTGGAGCTGGTCCTCGCGCCATGCCTCGTCGGTGCCCATGGTCGGCGGGAAACAGCTCTGGTGAAGCCGGATCATCTCAGGAAAATCCTCCGGGCGCGGGGTTCGAGCGATGACCGGTCCGTCTGCCAACATGATTTCGCGCGCTTCCATGTGCTGACTTTGGAGGCGGAAACGGAGCGAGTAAACCGCGTTTCTTGCCTGCGGCAGATTCGGAACTGCCAACGAAAATAGGCATTGCGGAAATCGCGCTGCTGGTTTTCTCTCTCCGGGCTGTCAGGGGCCGTGGAGGTTCGGCAGGCGAACCCCGCCAGGCCTTGATCGGAGCAACGGTAGTTTGTCCGAGCTTGCCGCGGATTCCCTGACAGCACTTTCTTCTCTGAAAAATATCAGGTGCAGAGAATCCGACACCCGCTTAAAGTCATCGGATTGTGGAAGATCCGGCACCTAAGAAAGCAACTGTGGAAGATCCGACGGAGGATCGCCATACGCTGAAAACTACCTGCCGCCAGTTCTGGCTGATTTCAAAAGCATTCTTCGCTTCGGAGCGCCGTCACAAGGCCCGAGGATTCCTCATCGCGCTGTTGCTGCTCGCGCTGGCGGTGGGTGCGATCCAGGTGCTGATGAGCTACGCCGGGCGAGACTTCATGACGGCTATCACCCACAAGGATCCGGCAGCCTATTGGAAGGCGCTCGGTTGGTATCTCGGTAGTTTCGCCCTCGCGATTCCCATCGGTGTTTACTACCGCTGGGTCGAGGAACGATTGGCTCTGTTATGGCGCGAGTGGATGGCGCAGCATTTGGTAAAGCGCTATTTTAACAACCGCGCCTACTTCAGGCTGCTAGGTTCGGAAAGCGTGGACAACCCGGACCAGCGGATCAGCGAGGACGTTAGAAATTTCACTACCAGCTCGCTGGCCTTTCTCTTGATCGTGCTGAACTCGACGGTGACGCTGGTGGCCTTCGTCGGAGTGCTATGGATGATTTCCGGCACTTTGGTCATCACGCTCGTCGTCTATGCGGTGGCAGGAACAGCAATCAGCGTGCTCATCGGCCGCAAGCTCGTCGGGCTTCACTATCACCAGTATGAAAAAGAGGCAGACTTCCGTTACGGCCTCGTCCGCGTGCGCGACAACGCGGAGTCCATCGCTTTCTATCGAGGAGAAAAACGCGAGCATCTCGATCTCTTCAAGCGCCTCTCCGCCGCCGTTGCTAACATGCAGCTCATCATTATCCGGAACCGCCACCTCGCGTTTTTCACCAATAGCTACAACTACCTCGCACTGATTCTGCCGGTGTTAGTCGTGGCTCCCATGTATATGCAAGGGAAGGTGGAATTCGGCGTCGTCACCCAAGCGGCGGGCGCGTTCGGCCAAGTGCTCACTGCGGTTTCACTGATCATCACGCAGTTCGGCCAGTTGAGCGCCTATCTGGCAGGCGTGCAGCGGCTCGGCAGCCTCTGGGACCAGCTCGACGAGCACGATGCCGAGGAAACGCGCATCACCGACGAGGCCGGAAAAGCACCCGAGGAAAGCTGCCACCTCGTGCGACTCGACGAGCTCAGCATCTGCACTCCGGGCAAGGGCAAGATGCTGGTGAATGAACTTTCCTTCGAACTCCACCCCGGTCAGAGCCTCATCATCATGGGCGCGAGCGGCACTGGAAAAAGCTCGGTCCTGCGCACCATCGCCGGACTATGGTATGGCGCGAGCGGAATACTGGAACGTCCCGCGTTCGACCAGCTCATGTTCCTGCCGCAGCGCCCATATATGGTCGAGGGCAGCCTTCGCGACCAGTTACTCTATCCGTATCCCGACCGCGGCACCACCGATGAAGCCATCCACGCGATCGTGGACGAAGTAAATCTATCTGACGTATTTGATCGGGTGGACAACGACCTCGACCGCGTGGTGGACTGGGGCAACGTGCTTTCACTCGGCGAGCAGCAGCGGGTTGGCTTCGCACGACTTTTCCTGCGCAAGCCGAAATTTGCCTTCCTCGACGAGGCTACCAGCGCACTCGACGAAGACAACCAGCAGAAACTCTACCAGATTCTCAAAACATCGGAAATCGGATTCATCAGCGTCGGCCACCGCGAAACATTGATCCAATATCACGACCGCCTACTCAAGCTCGACCGTTCAGGCTCGTGGGAAATCCACGACAACGAACCGACTCAAGGCGCAGCAGACACCCCCTCGTAAACCACCAGGCTGGACGGTGGCACCGGCAGACGCAGCGGCCCGTGGGCATCGATATCGGCGACCTTAGGTGAATCTCCCTGACCGATCGTTAGAATAGGGCGCAGCACTTTACCGGCGGTATCGAGTGACGCGGGCAGCTTGATTTGCCAGTCGCCCGCCGATGTTGTGCGTTCGACGTCGGAGGCATTAACCACGATCACCGCAAACTTTTTACCATCTTCGGAAGCACGCGCAAATGCGAAGACACCATCATCCTGATCGCTCACACCACTGTCCACCCAGAGCGGGATCCATTTGCCAGTCCGCATCACAGGCAGTCTGTCCCGCAGTGCTGATAGATTGGCAATATCACGGAATGCGGCCGAGCTTTTCACCTCCGCCATCGTCGGCCCACCCTTGCGCGGAAATAACATCTGGCGCCCGGTTTCACTGTCCTCGCCGACTTTCCCGCTCTCATCGAGCAGCGAGAATTCCGTACCGTAATACAGACATGGAATCCCGGGCAACGTCATCAGCAGCCCCTGCGCAAGTCGGTTGCGGCGCTCGGTGATCCCCGCCACGCGGAATCGATTGAGGCCGTCGTGATTTTCGATGAAGGTGATGATTTTCTGTTGGGAGTTGAGACCGTCGGCACCGGGATTGGGATTGTAATACGGACGGCTGTTGGCGTCGCTGGAAGTGCGGACGCTCAGGGATTTTTCTAACGCCACCGGCGAGCCGAACTGCTTGCCCGGCTGCCGGAGATACTCGCGGGCACTGAAGCAGAAATTGAAATCCAGCACCGAGTCGAGATCCGGCCCAGTGCTTTTCGGCCAGTCAGAGCGCCAAGTGTAGCGGCCGAGCGTCGCCGGATTTCCATCATAAATTTCACCGAACAACAACTTGTCCGCAGCGGCACCACCGAGGCGCTTCCTCAGCCGCTCCGTGAATGCATCCCAAAACTGATGATGCACGTGCTTCACCGTGTCGATCCGTAGGCCGTCCACTCCGACCGTGGTGAGATAAAATTGATAGATCTCTACGAACTCATCCACCAGCGCATCGAAATATTCCCCATTCGGATCCGTCCAGAAATCCCGCAATGAGAAAAAATCACAGGCGATCTCCTCACCGTCGGTCTTTCCCAAACTGTCCGACGAAAACCCCTTGCGTCCGTAACTTTCCAGCTTTGAAAGCGTTCCCTTGGTAGCGATTTTCGCACCGAGCAGCTCGCGAGGACCATCCGGCTGCGTGCGTTCGGCGTTCCACTTCGGGATGTCAGCCCACTTGGCGTTTGCGTGGAATCCGCTACTTAGATAGGGCTGCACCCACTCCTCCTTCTTGTCCACGTTGAAGGTGCCGTCGCCGTTGTCATCGTAGTAGAAAACCGGTCCCGCATGGTTGAGGACCACGTCCTGGATCACCTTGATGCCCTTGGAGTGCGCGAGTTTTACGAAATCCTGATAGTGCTTCATCCTGCCGTCCGCATCGTCTGAGTAGGGTTCACCGGCCAGCGATGTCCTGCTGGTGAGATGTGGATCGATGTCGAGCCAGTCCTGCGCCCAGTATCCATGATATCCGCTTTTCCATCCTCCGAGGTCGTAGCCGGAGCGCCATACATTTCTAACCACCGGAGTGAGCCACAGAGCGGTGATGCCGAGGTCATTAAAATAACCGGCCTGCAGCGCCTTCTCCACGCCGCGCAAATCACCGCCGAGGTAACGCGAAATATCCTTTTGGTGCGGATCAAAAAGCGCGGGATCACTGCCGGCAGGGACATCGTTGGACGGATCGCCATCGTTGAAGCGGTCAGTCATCATGAAATACATTACATCGTCGCTCCAAGGCCGTGCATCGGCCGCCGTTACCAGAAGCAGCGCAACTAGAGCGGATTTCATGAAACTGGGCGCGGATTTGAGCAACACGATTCCATATGTTGGGGCACGCGGGATGGTTGGTCAATTTTCCTGTAGTCGGCCGATTTTCCCCCCCCCTTAAGGCTTCGATCTCCGGGCGGTGTTGCCTCAGCCGGATAAAGTCCTGCTCCATCAGTCGATCCTCTCACAGTGACTGCATGATGCATACTGCCCTGTTTGATGCATCGTGCATGCTATCAACTGGCAGCCGGGATTGCAAAAGATCGCAAAGACAGCTTTCGAGCCATTCACAAGTCGCTAAACGGCAAATCTTTCGGCGACCTTGCGATGGAAGAATGAAACATGTGGCGCGTTGCGTGCACAGAGATTACTAGATGTTTCGCACATTGGTTCCACCTCCCACTCTCATGACCTCACCATTTCATCACCATCCACCCGTCATCAGGATGGTCTGGGCGATATTTGTGGCGGTTACATTGTTGGTCCATGGGCAGACCGAGCCGCCCGACATCATGCCGCTGGGTGACTCGATCACACGCGGCACTAACGACAGTAATTATCCCAACAGCGACATCCCCGGCGGTTATCGAAAAAATCTTCAAGCCCGGCTCTCAGTTGACAGCTTTTCCTACAATTTCGTCGGTAGCAGGTCCGACAATGCCGCCGCTGGCATGGATCCCGATCACAACGGCAACAATGGTTTCCGTACCGACCAGATTCTCGCCAACCTTTCAACGTGGATAGCCGTCCAACCGGACACGGTGCTCATGCTCATCGGCACCAACGACATTCTCCAAGGTGTGCCGATCACCACAATCACTAACAACCTTAACACCTTGATCGACGGTATCACCGCCGGTTACCCCCAGCGCAGGCTTTATGTGTCCACCATCCTGCCGATCAGCGGAAAAAGCTGGAATGGTCAGACCGCTGCGACGCTCAACAACAACGCGAACACCTACAACGTCCAAGTCCGAAACCTCGTCCAACAATACAGGGACGGCGGACGAAATGTGACGCTTGTGGATATGAACACCTTGCTGGTTTATACGAATGCAGACCCGTTGATGAATGTGTTCCAACCCGGTGACGGCGTCCATCCAGGTCAAGCCGGGTATAATCAGATGGGGGACATTTGGTACAATGCGATCACCGCCTCTGGATCGTTGGTCGATCCGCCACCCGGTCCGACGGGCTATGATTCATGGGCTTCCAGCTATACCGCCTTTCTTGAACTGCCGGCGGCGGACCGCGCACCTACGGCAGACCCTAACAAAGACGGCATCACCAATCTCCTCTCCTACGCCCTCGGCCTCGACCCACTTTCCAACAGCGCGGTAACTTCCACCCCGCGCCTAGTGGCCAGCACGCAGGAATCCGGCATGCTTGCGTTCACCTACCGCCGCAACAAGCTCGCTCCGGAGCTAGCATACGAAATTCTCGTTTCATCCGACCTGGAAGCAGGCGGGTGGAGCTTGCTCAGCCAACAATTGGCCGTCACGACAGCTGTAGCGGGTGAGCAGAACATCGAGCTGGTCTCCGTGCCGGTTCCCACGGATTCGCTAACAGGCAAAACATTTGCTCGTCTGCGGGTGGTCCGTTAATCAGCGGGTGCCCGGAATGCCCATTTCTAGGCTGTAAAGCGAATCCATGGCGGTAATGAATAGCGTCTTCATATCGCGCCCACCGAAGCAGATGTTGGCGGTCCAGCTCTCATTGATCGGGATCTCGCCGATTTTTTTACCATCCTTGTCGAAAACGGTCACGCCTTTGCCGGTCAGATAGAGATTGCCTGCTGAGTCGCGCGTCATTCCGTCCGAACCCATCTCACAGAAAATCTTGCAGTTCGTTAGGGCACCATCTTTTGCAATTTCATACTGATACGTTTTGTGCGCACCAATATCGGCGACGAACAGAAGCTTACCATCGGGACTACCGATAATGCCGTTCGGCTGAACGAGGGTATCCTCTGCGATGATTGGTTTTTCGGCACCTTTCGGGAGATAGAAAACCCTCTGCTTTTCTTGCTCCGGCTTCTCGCGGCCCTGCCAATAATCGCGCTTGTAAAATGGATCGGTAAAATAGATGCCACCGGCAGGATCAATCCAGAGATCGTTGGGGCCATTGAAAAGCTTGTGCTCGTAGCTGGCGAGAATCACGGCGTGCTTTTTCGTCGCGATATCGATCGACCACAGTTCACTTTTCTCATCCGCGCAGGCGAGCAGCTTGCCGGAGCGGCCGAAATAGAGTCCGTTCGCCCGGCCGCATGGTTTCATGAAATCAACGACCGTGCCGCCGTCAACCGACCACTTCAGAATCCGGTCGTTAGGTTGATCGGTGAAATAGACGTTGCCCTGCGAGTCGACTGCGGGGCCTTCGGTGAACTTGTAACCGTCCGCGACCAGTTTCAGTTCGGCACCGGGGGCGCTAGGAATCTGGGCAGGGGCGAACGGAGCACAAAAACCAGCGGCGATGAGAACAATTGAACGATGCATGAGTTGGTTCTGAAATAACGCGCGATGAATCATTTTTTCAGCTCACTCTACTGGCTTGCCTCCATGCCTGATAGGACGGTGCCATAGACACCGAGTCCCTTCGACTTCAACTCGCCACGATATTGCTCCAACTGCTTTTCATTGAGCACGGGGCGGAGCAGGTCCACTTTTGCATCAATCCGCTTGTCGATGGTCTCCCGGAGTTTTTGGACCATTTGCTTCTGATTGGCGCCACCTTCCTGCATGACAGTGGGATCTTTCATGGCCTCGGTCATCGCTTGTTGGATCCCGAGGCCGTAGGGGTCCATGTCGATGCCCATCCCTTCGGTGAACATGTTAGCTATATCCAGTGTCTCGGATTCTGCTTGCACACTCATTTCCACATTTTCAGACAATATCTTGTAAACTTCATCTCGCTGGCCGTCTTCAAACCGGATGACGCCTTGCAATTTCGAGAGACTCTTCAGCGCGGCGGTATCCACCTTGCTGCGATGTTCGCGATCCTTGAAATCGGCGAGCGCGACTTTCTGATCAGCCGTTAGCGAAGGCGTTAGTTGATCTTCGAGCGCCTTGTCGGTAAATAACTTCGAAAGTTCCGGCAGACTGGACGCGCTCTGGGGATCGGTGAAATCGAGGCCTTCCAGCTTTTTCATTCCTTCATCCAGCCAAGCGGTGAGTTTGCTTTTCTGATCGGCGGAAAGATTCAGATTTTCCTCAAGGAGGTTGATCTGCTGTTCGAATTTGTCACGTTGCCGCTTGACCATGGCCTTCGACATTTCTGCCTGCATTTTTTTTGCTTGGTCCACCGCCTTGTCCACCTGTTCACCACTGATCTTGTCCGACGATTTTTTCACGACGGACTCCCGTTGGATATGTTTGCCCGGGACCGGAATTTCCTCAGACACGCTTGCTGCGGCGGGCCCGGCGGATTTCGACGGTGCTATGACGGCAGCGGGAGCGCCACTACTGACCACGGGAATGGGCTTGACCAGCCAGCCGATCGCGAAGCCGAGCAAAAGCATGAGGAAGCCAAATGGGATTAGGTTTTTCACGGTTAAATTCTATCAATTTTTGGATTGGATTTCAAACGACCCCGGATGGCTAGATCCATTGTGCCTTTCTGGCGTGCGGCTGGCTCAACCGCACTTGCCGCGAACTTCCTAACGGCGACGCATCTGCTCCTCGACGAAGATTTCCGCGAGGCGGAAACAACGGCGGGAGAGATCCTTCGCGTCGTTGTCACCAATGAGTGCGACGCCTTCCTCGCTGACTTCCGCCAGATAGATCTTCCAGGCCATTTTCGTCAGCAGTTCGGGATCGACCTTCGGGCGCTGCTGCTGGTGTTGGGCCAGCTGGGGCTGCTGGGGCTTCTGAGGTGGTGGGCCGACGGGCTGGCGCGGGGCTTCGGATGGCTCGACTGCTTCACCGACAGGCTCGTGGGAAGGTGCGGCGGCGTTCTGCGGCGCATCGCCCTTGCCTTTCCCCTTGCGGCGGCGGCGCTTGCGTTTGGCACTTTCAGTCTGGGATAGGTTGCCAGTGGAAGCAGCTTCGGGTTCCGGCCAGTCGTTGTCGGAACCGGCGGACGGCAGTTCATCCGAATGATCCGGCGCAGGGTCGTTATGCACCTCCACAGGAGCGGATTCGGCGACGGGTTCCACAGCGGGAGCGGCGGATTTTGCGGCTTTTTTCGGACGGGGAGTGGAAATCTTGCGAACGCGTGGTTCGCTAGCGGCTGCCGGTGTCGGGAGATCTTCAGGGGAGGAATCGTTTTCTTCGCTCATGTTGCTGGCCACAAGCAAGGCCCCGGAAGTGGCTGGCGTCCAGAACATTCAAGTGGAGCGGAAGCTGAAACTTGCCACTGGGAAAGATGACGTTTCCGTTCACTTTTTCTCCTTTACCGGCGGCAGAGGAGGTGTGGGTTCGCGCTGAACAGAGACTTTCAAGGGGCGGCGCGGAGACTCGCCATCGGCATGATAGACGAGTACTAGGCTGCGCTCTCCAGCGTTCTGCGTGATGGTGCCGGAGTGTAAACGTCGTGGACTGCCAGATGCGTCGTTGACGATGATTTGGAATGCTTCCCCGGGGCCGGCGGGCACTTGGCGCTGGATCGTTTTCCCGGCGGTGAGAATGAGTTTTTCGCTGCCGATGACGATGCCAACTTCGACGGGCGCGATGTTGACCACCCGCACGCTGCCAGAAGGTGCTGATAGAGGGCCGTCCGGCAAGATGAGTGCGCTCGCGTCTTTCCAAGTGCCTTTGGAAGATGCGCGCCAGAGGATGACGAGAAAATCATCGCTCTCCGGCCGGCTGAGTCGAAGCCACGGCGGGGAATCGTCCTTGCCCCCCGGCTGGCGCAAAATGAGTGGGCCGCTGCCCGCAGGTGCGACAAGCGGTGGGCTGATCTGCCCAAGGCGCAGGGAGGTGGATTCACTTTTCTCCCCGCCGAAGCCGGTCATCACTTCGCGCGGCGGGACACTGCCTTCGGGTGGCTCGAGTTCGTAACGGACGTCATCACGGATTTCCTGCCGAAATGGTGGCATCTCGCCGACTGCTAGAAACCTGACGTGACGCTCTGGTAGTTTCGGTTTTTCCTCCGCAGAAGCGATCGAGCTAACAAGAAGGAGGAGTGGGAAAAATTTCATACACCCATTTCAGTTCAAATTTCCCCGGGTGCAAGCCAACGGAACGATGTGATGACGAAACGCCTGCCAAAATCGCCGGATTTTCCCGCGAGCTTCGGGTTTAGCCCGCTGTCGTCCGGATCGAGCGGTTGCGGCGTCCGTTGCACAACAGCTTCGCACCACGCCCGCGACTGGACAGTTCCCGATGCATCCACCGAGTCGCCGTAGGCGCGGATGACAAACGTGTCCGAGCGAGCAGTGAGCGCCGGACCGAGGACTTGCAGCAAGTCGGCCTGCGTTAGATAGGACGGCGCTCCCCACGCTTTCGATGCGGGCTTGAGCGTCTGCTCCATGCGGGTGGCGTCTGCGATGTTGTCGGGATGGGTGTAGTTCGGCAGAGAGCTTTTGTTATTGAGCGGGTAGTTCTCCGTCAGTGTGGAATTGAGGCCCGCACTCTCGATCGCCGCCTGCAGAGCTCCCGTTTTCCCCGTCTCATCCTCGGCGAGGCGGCGATTGATGAAATCTGATAGAGAGAGGAAGGGCCCGCGCAGTTTCACCTGACCGACGATCGCCCGCGCCAAGCGGTCGATCTCGTCGGGCGTGAGCTCGCGGTAGCCGTCCCACGCGCCGCCGCCGGATGGGGGACCGCCGTCCCTCCATGCATCGCCGGGCGGATTCAGCACGCGAGGAAAGGGCACGTTCGCACTGCCGCCGAAGCCCGCACGGCGGGACGAGCCTAGCAGCGCCTTCCACGCCTCGACGCGCGTCGAATTCACGTTGAACGCGCCATCCACCATGAGCTGATAGGCGGCTTGGTGGAAATCCGCGAGCGAGGCGTCTGTCGCGGATGCGCGGGTAACTGGAGCGAGGCACATCCGGCCGTTTGGCAGCGGATGCTTCGAGGGATCGGCGAGAAAATTCCGTTTTTCATCGATGGTTCCACTTGATAGAAAATATTTATCCCACAGCCCGCGATTCGCCTCGAACGAGAGGTCATAGACCACGTTATCGCCTGCGGGCAGACCACCAAGGATCGCGCGTCCGGTGTCCGCCCAATCCCCCTTTCCCGCGGAGCGCTGCACGTCGCTCGACCAGCCGATTTCATCCTGATAGAATCCGCCAAGCTTCGCGGAATCCGATTTCGCCAACACCGGCGACGTGCGGGCCAGCCCCTTGTAGCCGCCGGTGCCGAGACGTGGATCTGCCAGCGAGTTCCCGACAACATACGACGGCTGCCAGACCAGCTCGGAGAGTTTCACATGCTGGAGCTGGCCTAACGAAACGATGCCAGTCTCATTCCGTGGAACGTCGAAAAGCACATACCGCTCTTCTCCTTCCTGCGGCGGGCCGAAGGGATTTCCATGATAGCGGCCGTTACGCGGCACGGGCACCTGATCGTCCCAGCTCACCGCCTGGTCGTAGAGGTCGCGGGTGTAGGCACCGAAAAACCAAGGTGCGACGCCTCCGATATTTTCCCATGGCGAACGAACAATGAACGAGGCGCGCGGATTCCAGTTCGCCAGCAGCGCATCTTGAAAATAGGCCGTGCCTGCCAAAAAGCCCGACTCCGTGTTTGACCGATGTTCATCAAACCAACGCAAGCGGATGCCCTCGCGTGTGCGGACGTTGGGCTTCACGGTGGGCCTTGGATTTGTTTTGCCCAACAATTCCATCGGCATTGGATCTTTGGCATTCCATGAAATTCTCGGCTCTCGGCCCGCACCATATTGCGAGGACCCCGAGAGCACGCAAAGCTGCTGCAATTTATCGAAACTCTCGAAAGTGACTTTGGAACTTTCTCCCAGCTGTTTTAGAATCGCCCGGGTGTCGTCGCCCTGATTCGAAATCGTGGTATATTTGCCATTCACATAGAAATAAGTCGGGGCATACCAGAACTCGTAAGGGAGGAAATCGATCCCAAAGTCTTCGTTAGGGTCATTTGGATCGTCATAATCCGAAGCAGAGACATAGTAACATCTGGCAGGATCCGGAGGAACTTCACAGCTCAGGACGTTCTCGTTAAGATTGTAGTCGGTCGGTCGGTAGGCGCTGTAACCGTCATATTCTGCAGCCTTGGCTGGGGAAAACACCAGACACTCACCCGGCTTGAATATGGTCTCAGGGATGGAAAAGTAGTAGGAGCCCATGTAGGGATCTGCATAGGCTGCAGAATTCATGATTCCCGCAATCCCTCCCCCACCAAAGCTGATATTTCGACCGCCTTCAAAGTTCAGCCAATCTGTCACGAAAACTCCCCCGTCAGATGTCCTGTTCCGGGTCTTCATTTCCTGTCTTCCGTTGCCTTGGATCATGACGATCGAGGGCTCGAACTTGAGGTCGCAGTTGTAAGGATTCCACAAAACCACGCGGGGATACAACAGCGTCCTCAACTGATAGTAGTTTGGTGAACCACCCTTGTTCAAGTAGGTGCTCATTTGCGTAAAATTCGTGGCCTCAACGAGAATTGGCTGCAGACCGGCCCGCTGGTTTCCAGTTAGTTTGACCGGATTCTCGTTTGCCAGCGCACGGGAGGCACTCTCCTTGCCGGCTGATGGATCGAAATCCGGTGATCGGGCAGCCACATTCTTCCCGGAATACGGCACCGCCGACCTCGCCCAATCCCGCAGCAATCCGAATCGCGGCCCGCCGAGCTGATAGCGCGATGCGGCGTCACCGGTGGCGACGAGAGAATCACTATCAGAAATCCCTTTGAGGTTCTTGAAATCCGGCACTCGGCCGTCACTCTGGAAATAGGCGGTGAGGTCGCGCTTGAGTCCGCCTTCTGCCACGTCCGCGAGCACGCCGTATGAGCTGGTGGTGAAATCAAGCGCGTGCTTCCGCGCCCAATCTTTTCCCGCAGTGGACAGCGCCATCGCTCCGGAGCTGGCGAGTTTCGCGCGGTGGGCGTCATCGACATCCACTTTTCCTTCCATCATCGCGATGTCGGCGGCTTGCGATGCCATCACCCGATAGAGACCGCCGTCCGATGGAGATTTGCGGTCGGCGGTGACCGATGAACGAGGATCAGCGGTTGCTAGATTCGCGCGCTCGCCGAGATCGCCGGTCCACCAGGCGCAGTGGCCGCTTTTCCCGACACTCACCTTCGGCACATCCACGACGGAGAGATTGTCCTGCCGGAGGAGGGAAACGGTATCGGCTGTGGGAGCGGCGTTCGGATCGCCCTTGCCACTCACGAGCCACTCGATCACCTGCGTTGCGGGGTCGGTTTTCTGCTCCCAACGGCTGTCGCGGAGGCCGCCGGTGAGGTCATCGCGGGAGAAAAGTGGATCGCCGTTTGCCTGGGTGCTGTGCCACGCACCGGTCCAGTGGGGTTGTTTCGTGCCGCTTTTGAGGATGTCCGCCGTCGCGGAAACCCGCTGGTCCGGGCCCAGTGTTTTTTGGAGCTGGGCGATTGCCTGCACCATCGCGAGCCGCGCGTTCGTCCGGGCAGTTTGGATTTGCAGATCCCGCGACGATTTCCGCAACTCAATCGACGCCAGCCCCATCAATCCCACTGCCACCACTGCCAGCAAAATCATCAGCACCAGGCAGACGACCAGCGTGAATCCTTTTTCACGCCGACGCTCGGGGGAACGACGTTGGTTCATTTTTGCCACGGCTTCTTCATAGGCACGAAAACGCGGCATCGCCAGCCATTTCCGGATGCCACGCGTCCGGGATCGACTCCCGATGGAATCAGGAAAGCCAAGCAGCATCGCCCGAAATCACCCAACTTTGGAATTAGGGATTGAGGAGCAGGTCGGCTTGCCCGAAAGCAATCCAAGCAGGAAGTGAATCCAGCGCGTACGCCATGCCCGATCCAAAATCCCGCCTGATAGAAACTGCCGTCCGCCCGCTAACGGATGACGCGGAGATGAAACTCGCTGCCACGCACCTGCTCAGCAATTTCGTGAAAACCGATCCCGGAGCTACGGAAGAAGCGATCCAGCGCTGGGATGCAGTAGATGCAAAAAAGCGCAGGCCGGCTTGGCGGATCCTGCTTTTGGTATTGCTGATTGTCGTTTCAGCCGGCGTGTGTGTCCGGGATTTTCGGGAAGTCGTCCGCTATGTGCAGTGGGCGCGATGGGCACACGGGTTTTCGTTTTTTTCACCGACTGGGTTGCCCGTGGTGAAGCCGGAGCGCGAATACACCGCGCGGCAGAAGTTGCTGCTTTTTGGCGATCCGACGAAATCGAGCATTTCGGAGAAAAAGGAAGCACTCTGGCAGAGCGAGCCGGAGAACATCGCCTTTTTCGCCGAATACGTGTCTGCCTATGCCAGCAACAACAACCGCATGCCACCGGATTGGCGGGAAATCACCAAGCGTTTGGATCCGCAGAACGCCTGGTTCAGCTATCAGGCAGCGGCGCTCGAAGCGAGGGACGCGGTGAAACCGAAGACCCGCAAAAGCAAAAAAGTCGATGGCAAGAGGGTGTATGAAGCGCCGAAGTCCTGGGACATACTGGATCAGGGGCGGATGGATCGGTCGCTGGACCTAATACGTGAAGCGCGGACACAAGCGATGTGGAATGATTATTCTGCCGGATTGCTGATGGAGCGCATTTCCCTGCTGCCCCAGCGGAATTTCATCGAGCGCATGGATATGGGCAGCGTTCTCGGTGACAACATGTCGGGTTCAGCGATCCGGCTGAGGCTGGTTTCGGATGTCATTGCGGCGAAGGCCTGGAGCTTGGGTGAGGCTGGCGATGGGCCGGGTTTCCGCCAGATTTCAATAGATGGAGAGCACTTTCTGCGGGGAATCTGCGATCGTGATGCAGGAACTCTGGTGGACGAGCTGGTAGCACAAGTCTGTGCATCGAATCTTTCGGAAAGTTTCGCGGACGCAGCTAAAAAACTCGGAATTCAAGATGGAGCGGCGCATTGGGGGGATGTCTCGGAGCGACTCTATGCGGAAAAAGGAGAGCGGGACTCCCGCAAATTTATCGTCGATGGCAAAGCGGTGGAAGCCCGGACGGTGACGGGGGGCTTGATGGGAGGGAGTATCGAAATGCTGGCCCGACGAGCCAAACATCAGCCGCCGCTGACCGATGGGGATTTGAAACCCGGGCGGCTGTTGGACCATGAGATCCTATCGCGGTTTTTCAGCTATGCCTCCTGGATTCTGATAGCGGTGTGCCTTGGGTTTGTCGCGGCGTATCGGTTCCGGGTTTCCAAGATGGCACGGCGGCTGGCCGGAAGGATGGAGGAGCTGCTGAATGCAGTGGATTGGGGCTGGGTGATGGGCGCGGGAATGCTGCTGCCGTTTGCCTTCGTGATGGCGGTGAATCGGCTGACTCCGCTGGGAGGGCGGCAGTTTGGGGTGGTTGGGAATTCAATGACGCTGCCGGCGGTGCATTTTCTCGGGCTGCTGGTCCTGTGGCTGATCGTGCCCGTGCAGGTGGTCCGCTGGCGGTTGGCGAAACGGGCGGGTGTATTTGGATTTCCCAGAACGACGTGGGTGGGCTGGCTGGCAGTGGTTTGCGCGGCAGCATTTGTGCCGATGGTCGGCTGGACGGTGGTTTCGCGCTCCTTCGATGGATTTAGCCGGATTTGGCTGATGAATCAATTGAAGGTTGAGTTGGACGCAGAAGCTTCACCTATTGTGTTTTATGTGACATTGGGATTGCTGGGAATTTCACTACTGTGGGTGATTTTCCAGATCTCATCCGCCATTTTTAGCCGCGCAAATCGCCTGATCGGGCGGGCGGCGACGTCGTTGATACTGGTCCGGGTGTATGCGGCCGTGATGCTGATGCTAGCGCTGGCGGCTGTTGGTTTCAAGGCATCCGAGCAATATTGGTTTGATCGGGACACGCTCTCGAAGGCCGATGCCAGCAAGCCCGGCTGGAGCCGCTTCGAATACCAAGTCGCCATGCAGATGCGGAAAGAGCTCCGGGAAATTCTGGGGTACGCGCAATGATCAGGATTTCCCTTGCCAACCCGGACGGGATTTCCCAGTTTCCCCGCCCCTCTTCAAGCCGCCTTATTCACCAACGAAGATCCAGAGGGACCCCACGTGGCAAATCTTCACCATCGCCCGACCTGATTTCAAGGCGGGAAACCTCGTAACTACAATGATCAACGACCTAATCAACGAAATGGTGGACGCTGGCGTCCACTACGGCCACCAAACCAAAAAATGGAATCCCCGCATGAAGCCCTTCCTCATGAAGGACAAAGGCGGAATCTACATCATCGACCTGGAAAAAACCGTCCAGCAGCTCGATAAAGCCTCCGATTTCCTCGCTGACCTTGTCGGCAAGGGCAAAAAAGTACTCTTCGTCGGCTGCAAGCGCCAGGCCCAGGACGCCATCCGCGAAGCCGCGGAAGCGACCGGCCAACACTACGTCAACCACCGTTGGCTCGGCGGCATGCTCACCAACAGCCTCACCGTCCGCAAGTCGGTCGAGCGCCTCAAGTATCTCGAAAACATCGAGAAGCAGCCTGAATTCAAGGCCATGTCGAAAAAGGAACTCGCCGCCCTCGGCCGCGAGCGCGAAAAGCTCCTCCGCAACCTCCGCGGTGTGCGCGACATGGACAAAAAGCCTGACGCTGTCGTCATCGTGGACTCCGCTCGTGAGACCATCGCCGTGGCCGAAGCTCGCCGCTTGAACATCCCGATCATCGCGATTGTGGATACCAATGCTGACCCAGCCCTCGTCCAATACCCGATCCCGGGCAACGACGACGCGATTCGCTCGATCCGCATCATCCTCCAGAATCTGGTGGATGCCATGGTTGCCGGCCGCAAAAACTAATTCCTCAATCCAACGGGCGGTCTGTCTCCCGACAGGCCGCCCTTTTTCTCTCTCAATAGCTAACATTTTTCCTACTATGATCACCGCATCAATCGTCAAAGAACTCCGCGATAAGACCAGCGCCCCCATGATGGACTGCAAAAAAGTCCTCACCGAAACCAACGGCGACATCGAAGCCTCCATCAAGCTCCTCCGTGAGCGCGGCATCATGAAGTCCGCAAAAATGGTCGACCGCGCCGCCAACGAAGGCGTCATCACCGCCCGCATCAATGCCGGCGCTACCTCCGGCCTCCTGCTCGAACTGAACTGCGAAACCGACTTCGTTTCCAAAAACGAAAGCTTCCAAGCCTTCGTCGGTGACATCGCCGACGCGCTCGCCGCTTCCGCAGCCGCCGATCACGAGGCTGCACTCGCCCATCAACACGGCGAACAATCCATCGAAGACACGATCAAAGCGAAGGTCGGCGAAGTGGGTGAAAACCTCCAGTTCCGCAAGTATGTCCGCTACGACGCAGCTACCGGCGGTGTTGTTGCTTCCTACATCCACCTCGGTGGCAAGGTCGGCGTACTCATCGAAGTCGGCACGACCAAGCCCGAAACGGCCAGCACGGACAGCTTCAAGGAACTCATCAAGGATCTCACCCTGCACATCGCCGCCTGCGCGCCGAAGGGACTCTCCCGCGATGACATCCCGCAATCTGTGGTGGACAATGAACTCGACATTTTCCGCGTCCGCCTCGCCGCAGAAGGTAAGCCAGCGAACATCATCGAGAACATCCTCAAGGGTCAGATCGGTAAGTTCTTCGCCGAAAGCTGCTTCCTAGAGCAAGGTTTTGTGAAAAACCCGGACATCAAGATCTCCGCGCTTCTCGAAGCCAAGGGCAAGGAACTCGGCGACACCCTCACGGTGACCCGCTTCGTCCGCTTCGGCCTCGGCGAATAAGTGACGTTTTACAGGCATTCCTGCCTGCTCTTCATTCTATCAAACGCCCGTCTCTGCAAGGAGCCGGGCGTTTTTCGTTTCCTTCATGTAGAGGCGAGTCTGCGACCGCCGCTAACTGAAAAGCCGCTTTCCGGAAACCACGCGCACCAAGAACCACACAGAGGACTGTGCTGACTACGTGATTCCCATGTCCTTGGCATCGTAATCACCTCACGCCACCTGGATTGATCGGAATGAGCTTTGGGACTCTACCAAAAATAAACGCGCATTCGGAACGTAGTCCATGGACTGCGCGCAGCCTGCTTGTCCGCCGTAGCCTTGGCGAAGGAGAGCTGCGGGCGTCTAGGGAGGCATCGCCGACGGCAGGCTGCCGTGGGAAAGCGGAAGCAGGCTTTCACATTCCAAGGTGCATCACCCCCTCGCGCGATTGGCTTATTTATTATTGGCCGGGTCAGAATGGCACGTAGATAAGGCCGATTACGAAGAATCAAACTCGCAGCAAGATGCTCCGACAACGGCCAAGAGCGAGACACTCCAGCTACGTTGCGCTTAACTACGTGCCATTCGGCCGGGTCCCTTACTTCTTCTTTTTCGCTTCGAGACCCTCCTTCACCTTAACTTCGATTTCGCCATATAGGGCGGCATCGGACTTGAGGAGTTCCTTGGCGGCGTCGCGGCCTTGGGCCATTTGGGTGCCGTTGTAGCTGAACCACGAGCCACGTTTCTGGACGACTTCCATTTCAAGCGCGAGATCAAGCAACGAGCCGGTCGAGGAAATGCCCTCGTTATACATGATGTCGAACTCGGCCTCGGTAAATGGCGCGGCGACCTTGTTTTTGACGATTTTGACTTTCGTGCGGTTGCCAGTGACCGTGCCGTCGGTGGACTTGATCGCACCGATACGGCGGATATCGACGCGGACGGACGAGAAGAATTTGAGAGCGCGGCCACCGGGAGTGGTTTCCGGATTGCCGAACATAACACCGATCTTTTCGCGGATCTGGTTGGTGAAAATGCAGCAGGTCTGCGCCTTGGAAATCAGAGCGGTGAGCTTCCGCATCGCGGCGCTCATCAGGCGGGCCTGGGCACCGACGGTGGAATCTCCGATCTCGCCATCAAGTTCCTGCTTGGTGACAAGTGCAGCCACGGAGTCGAGCACGATGACGGCGATCGCATTGGAACGGACGAGCGCTTCACAAATCTGCAGGGCTTCCTCACCGGATGACGGCTGGGAAACGAGGAGGTCATCCATATTCACGCCGAGCTTACGGGCGTATTGAGGATCGAGGGCGTGCTCGACGTCGATGAAAGCAGCCAGGCCGCCGCGTTTCTGGGCTTGAGCGATGACGGTGAGCGTCAAAGTGGTTTTACCAGACGACTCGGGGCCGAACACCTCGACGATCCGGCCGCACGGGAAGCCGCCGACGCCGAGAGCGCGGTCGATCAGCAGGTTTCCGGTCGGGATGACATCGACATCGACGCAGCGATCATCGCCGAGGCGCATGATAGCGGATTCACCGAACTCTTTCTGGATGTGTGAGATAGCAAGATCCAGATTGCGTTTGCGGGCTTCGTTGAGTTTTTCGTTTGCGGATTCTTCAGAGGATTGTTTGGCAGCCATGGCAGTGTTTTGAGTTGCAGACTGTTTGGCGCATCCTCCGATGGAACGCAACAAAAAAGATGTTCGCTCGAACAAAAAAGTGACAACCTTAACAAACTAGCAGCTATTTCACATTCACATTGAGGCGGGCTTTAGCGCCCGGGTCCTTGACGGCGTCCGCCATCCAAATCACCGCAAAGCCACCACTGAGCGGCTTAGGGGCACTATTAAATAATGTCATCGATGAATTTTCCGAGGCCATCAAAATACATTTTTTTTCCTGATAGGTGCTGAATTCCGCACTCAATGCTGAGATTCCCGGGCCATTGATTTCCTTGGAGGAGGTATCTACAGGCTCTATCAACTCAAGTTTGGTGCTTTTACCGTCAGTCCATTTCAATTGCAGTCGATCGTTCTGCATTTTTTTCTCCAAGGCTTTTGCCTCTTTTTTCACTGCCGCCTTGTCATTCTCAGGCGCTTTCTCTTTCACGTCGCCATAAGGATTTGGGAAAGTCGCACGGATGGCGAAACGCAGCGGATTTTTGGTCAAAGTTCCTGGGTCGAGTAGTTTTCCACCGACAGAAATCACGCCGCGTTCTTCCGTGATAGACGCCTCAAATCCTGCATCACCCGTGACTTTTCCGCGGATCACGATGTCCTTAGGCTTTAGGGTGGCCGTCTGGCTGCTTTCCAAACTTTCTGACTGAATGGCCTTGGTGACAATTTTTCCATCCGGCAGCGTCTCTTGGACCAAAAATTCCAGGGAAACCGCCAATCGATCGCTGATAGGCGTGCCCTTTTTTCCCATCACCGAGATCCTCCCCTTGCCTTCACAGGATAGAGAAAACTGGAAATCCTTGCTTTCAAATGCCACAAAGTTGCCTACCCACTTCCGATCATCCAGCGAAGGAAGCGCCCCTTTGGCGGTATAGCTACCGAAAACGCCCATGATCATTGCTGCAAAAGCGCCTGCTCTGGATTTACTAACATTCATCACTTGAGAAAAGCGCAGTTAACCTGCCGGATCCAGTCAAAAAACGCCACTTCTAAAGGTACGTCACCAGCCCTTCGACGGTGGGCTGATCCAGCCGCCGGGCCAGTGCGATAGTGAGCGAAATCATGTGGAGGTAGTCGTTTATATCAATGATTGCGTTGTGCGAATGAATATAGCGTGCCGGAACTCCCAAGACGATGCTCGGGATACCATGGTTTGCTTGGTGAAATGAGCCTGCATCCGTGCCGCCGCTGCGCCGCACCGTGACCTGATGGGGGATCCCCTCCTCCCTCGCTGTCTCTATCGCCAAGCGCGCAAGGCGCGGATTCGTGATCGCCGTGGGATCGAACATCCGGATCTGCACTCCGCCGCCCAGCCTGCCCTGGCTGTCCGGACGGAAAAATCCCGGCGTGTCATCCGCAGGCGGTCCTTCCAATACGATTGCGACATCAGGCTTGATGAAATTTGCCGCGGTTTTCGCCCCGCGCAGGCCGACCTCCTCCTGCACCGTGCCGCAAAGGATCAGGCGGTTCGCGTGTTTCGATTGTGATAGAATCTGCCCTGCCTGAATCACTCCCGCCATGCCCACACGATTGTCGAAGGCCTTCGCCATGAAATAGTCGTCGCGCGCCATCGGCGTGAACTCAGAGCTCGGGGCAATCGGATCGCCTAACGAAATCCCGAATTCCTCTATCACGTCCCGTCGCGAGTCCGCGCCGACATCGATATACATTTGATCAATCGACATCACCTGCCTGCGCTGAGCCTCCGGCAGGAAATGCGGTGGTCGCGAGGAAACGACGCCCAGGATTTTATCGCCGCCGCGAGTGAGGATTTCCACCCGCTGGGAAAGCAGGTTGTGCTCCCACCAGCCACCGATCGCAACGAACTGGATGAAACCATCTCCCGTGATGTTCTGCACCATGAACCCCACCTCGTCCATGTGCCCCGCCACCATCACGCGCGGCCCGGCACCGTCCGTCTCACAGAAAACCGATCCGTTGTTATCAGACGAGAGCTCACCACATTCCTCCAGCTCATCCACGAAAATCGCCCGCACCTCGTCCTCATGACCCGAGACCGAATGGGCCTCCGTTAGCTCCTGCAACAATGAAACGGCTTTCGTTCGCATGGGAAAACCCTGCGGAAATCAGCCGCACCTTCCAAGCATCATCTTCAAAAGCAGTCCAAGACTTCAGTCCAATTCCTACTTGCTCACAATCCCCGCCACGTCCGTTTCCAACATCCACCCGCGCAATTCCGTTCCCGGCACCTCCACATGGAAATAACCGCCGTTTTTCACCCCCATCTTCACAATTCTCCCCGCGCCGGGAGTGCCGACGGTTTCCGCTTTTTCAAAGGGTGAGAGCAGGATCGGCACGTCCTTCGATAGCACGATGCCCCGCGCCGCCTCGTCGCGGCGTAGGGCCAGCGCCGTTGCACCCGTAGCGATTAGAAATCCCGAAAGGACGATGCTGCCCCATGCTAACCGACGCGTCATCGGATTCGAAATCCGGACCACTCCCGCCGCCACTGATAGAACCCCGATCCACAACGCCGCGCCTGCCACCAGCCAGGACCATTCGTTCAGGCTCAGATAGCCCACCACCGCTTCCAGCCGCGGGTCCAGCGCGCTCTTGTCGAAAACCGTCGCCGCCTTGCGCGTGAGATTGAGATTCGCCTGCAAATCTGGATCGCGCGGAGCCAGCAGTTTCGCCCGCTCGTAAGCGAGGATCGCCGGTCCGTATTGGCCGAGCCGGTAGTGGCTGTTTCCCAGATTATAGAGCACCGCTGCGCTCGGACCATCGACGTCGATAATTTTCTGATAGGCACTCGCGGCAGCGGGAAAATCCCCGGACTGAAAAAGTTTGTTAGCCTCGCCGATACCGGCAAACGCGCCTGCAGTGCTGAAGACCAGCGTGAGAAGACCGAGGAGGATTCTGGGAAATTTCACGTGCATCTCAGCGGGTAGAAGGAGTGAGTGAGGCGAGCGCCTGATCGAGCAACTGCTGCCAACGCGGGAACATCTCACCAGCAGCATGGCGGCCGTATTCATGAAGATCCGCCTCGCGGAAAAACTCGGAGACCGGCGAATCCGCCGGGATGCGCTCCGCGATCTCGGCGGAGGTGATCGCTTGCGGGGGTTGATTCCAGAGGGTGCCGAGGCGCTGTTGGAGCGCCAGCCGCGCGGCGGCGAAAAAGCCGGAAACATCATGGGCAGCAGCGCGTTCCCCGGCCGCCTTGAGCGCCTCGCGGGTGGCCTTTTCCATCGCCGCATTCGCGAGACGCCGCGGGTCGCTCAGACGCCTGCGGAGAAGTGCGATCAATCGCCCTGCAATCAACAGCCCGCCCGCCAGCTCAAGGAGGGAAACGAACGCCGGACGATTGAACAACGCGATGAGCGAGCGCACCGGTGAGCTAACCGCCTTTTGCCCGACCAGATTATCTGCTGGCTTAGGCGCTTTTTCAGGCACCTCGGGCGATTCCTTTTTCTCCTCTACCAGATCCTCGCCCGCCACCCGGATTTTCTGCAATGGACTAGCCAGCGTCTTGTATTTGGCGTCGGTGGGATCGAAATAACTGAACGTGAGCCCCACCTCCTGATCGCCACCTTTGCGTGGCACGGCGTTGAACTGGAATTTCTTGTTGCCGGAAAAAGACGCCACATCGCCGGACGTGAATTCATCTTTTCCCTTGTAGCTCTTCCAGTTCGCAGGCGGAGTTAGATCGGGTGCGTCCACCAGCGCGAAATTTCCCGCTCCACTCACTTGCGCCGTGATCTGCTGCGGATCGCCTGTGTGCCACTCGGACGGGATGCTAGAGGAATCCAGCTTGAACTGACCCACCGCACCGCCAAACCCTTCCGGCTTTCCCTCGGCAGGCAGCGGGCGGACTTCGATTTGCTGGTCGCGCGAGGTGAGGGTGACCTCCTTCTCGATGTAGCGCGCATTCATGCGGTCGAACGCATCATCGAAAAACGGATCGTCGAAAGGCCCACCCCTCTGCCGCTGCGGTTTCGGAGCAGATTCATCTCTGACGGCGACTGTCGCCTGAAGTGATAGAGATGCCGGATAGGTCCCGGCCTTCGTCGCGGAAATAGCACCATACCAAGTGACGACCAACCAGCGTTTGCCATCCTTAACCTCCTGCGTCTGCTGCGGTTCCCCGCTCACATTGTGCAAGGTGAATGCCTTCCCTTCCGGCTGGATACCGCTGCGGAGCTGCGCCCTCGAATCCGCCGGCAGCCACGCGCGGATGCGGACAGGGGCGATCTCACCGACATAGACGTGCTTGCGGTCGCTTGCGGCGGGCTCGACCGTTAGGAATCCGAACTGATCTTCGCTGACCGTATTGTCCTGTCCCGCAGACGGGGTGGTCGGCTGGTTCTGCATTCCCGCCGGCGGCTGCGAGGCGGTATCCGCCAGCACCTTGAGCTTGAGCGGCTTCGTGCTGAGCTTCTCTCCATCGATCACCACCTCGAATGATGGTATCTGATAGTCGCCAGGAGTTTCCGAGCCGACGACATATCGATAGATCAGGGAATCCTTCCTGACCCCGTTGATAATCTGCACGTTCTGACTGCGTCCGCGGGATTGGACGATGAGGTTTTCCACGGCGGGGATTTCAGGCTGCTGAGTTCGCCCGCCGGAAATACTGACGGTCAGCATCGCGCCGTTGCCCACAATCACGGATTCGCGGTCAAGCGTGGCCTCGAGCTCCGCAGCAAAGGTCATGCCCGCCGTCGCCGCGATGGTTAGAGCGACCGCTGCAACCCATTTTGAAAAGCGTTTCGTGAAATGGAATGACGTTACCATGTTTTTCCTTTCGTCGAATTGTCGGGAGTCAGGAATCGCGAACGTGGCTGTTGGGGAATGGGAATAACTGTTTTCTCGTCACTCCGCAGCGTCTCCAACAACTGTCGTGCTTCCTCAGGAGTCATCTCGGTTTTCTGCTGACGCTCGTTGCTCATCTGCGCCTGCTCCTGTTTGCCGTCCTGCTTCTCGCCGTCCTTCTGTTCGCCAGGCTTCTGCTCCTGCTTACCGTCCTTGGTATCCTTCGGATCCTTACCGTCTTTTCCATCCTTGGACTGTTCTTTGCCATCTTCCGGCTTCTTCTCATCCTGCTTCCCATCCTTGCCATCCTGCGGCTTTTGCTCCTTTGAGTCTTTTCCATCCTTAGATTTTTTCTCATCCTTCGGCTGACCATCCTTGCCGTCTTTTTGATCCTTGGAATCTTTGCCGTCCTTCTGATCCTTCTGATCCTTCTGGTCTTTGTCGTCCTTCTGATCCTTCTGGTCCTTCTGGTCCTTCTGGTCTTTGTCGTCCTTCTTATCCTTGTCGTCTTTTTTGTCGTCCTTCTTCTGCTGCTTCTTCAACTCCTCGAGTTTTTTCTCCACCAGCGCCTTGTTGAAAGCCGCATCGCCATCAGATGCATTCAGCGAAAGCGCGTCCTGATAGGCTTTCACGGACTCCTCCCACGTCTTGATCGTCGCCTCAGGATCTTTTTCCAAAGTCCCCTGCCCGGTTCGATAGAGCGTGTTGCCCAAATTGTAATACGACCGCTGCTGGAGCGATAGATCCGGCGTCTTCAGCGATGCCCGCAAGGCTTCCGCCGCCTTCGGGAAATCGCCCTTTGTGTAGGCTGCCGTGCCTTCGTTATAAATTTTCCGCATGTCCTGTGTCTCGGCGGCATGCGTCCTCGAAACTCCCGCCAAAAGTATCCCCAAAGCAATCCCCGCCGTCGTCTGCGGAGAAAGTTTCACCCGCCGCGCTGCCGAGGGCAACGCGCGCGCCTTCTTCGCCCTGCGCCGGTCCGAGATGAAAAACTCCAACACCAGCAGGAAAATCGCAGCACCCAGCGGCCACTCGAATCGCTCTAACGCGATGCGCTCCATCCGTTGGTTCAGCTCGCTCTTCGGCACCAGCCGCAGCCGCTCTTGATAGATCCGGTCCAACCCCTCCGCACCTCGACCGAGTGGGACGTAGAGTCCTTCAGTCGCTTCCGCGATTTTTTTCAGCGTCGATTCATCCAGCACCGTCCGCACTTCCTTGCCATTTTCATCACGCACCACGTCCGTTCTTCCGTTGTTGAGTCGGATCGGAATCGTCGCCCCTTCCGGACTGCCCACACCTACCGTATAAATCGCCATGCCTTTTTTCGCCGCTGCTTTCGCCGCGTCGATCACCGAGCCTTCAAGATCCTCACCGTCGGTGATCAGGATCAGCACGCGGAAATTGTTACCATTTTCATCGAAAAGCCGCTCTGCCTCCTTGATCGCGCTGCCGAGGTCCGTGCCTTGCCGCGGGATCAGATCGGTATCCAACACGTTCAATGATTCACGGAACGCATCGTAGTCGAGCGTCAGTGGACAAAGCGCGAACGCACTTCCCGCAAACGGAATCAACCCCACTCGGTCGCCTTCCAGCCGTGCGACGAAATCAATGATGCCCAGCCGCGCCCGCTCCAGCCGGTTAGGCGTGAGATCTTGCGCCAGCATACTGCGCGAGGTGTCCAAGGCAAACAGGATATCGATGCCTTTGCGCTTCACCTCGTGCCATTCGTAGCCCTTCTGCGGACGCGCGATGGCGGTGAAAACCAGAAGAATAGCCACCAGCCACAGCATCCGTTTCAAATTCCGCAGCGCTGGCGAAAAGCCTTCTGTTAGCCGCTGCCGGAATCGCGGGTGGATTAGTTTCGCCAAATCCGATTCACGGCGTTTATCGAAGCGGATGAACAACGCCACGATGGCCGCGCAAACGACCACACCCACGGCGATCCACAGCGGCTGGGCGAAATGCAGCGAATTGCTTTCGAGAGTTTGTTGGATTTTCGGATTCATGGCAGACGCCGGAAACGGGTTTGGCTGAGGACGAGTTCCACTAGCAGAATCAGCAGACCGGGAACGAGGAACCATAAATAGAGTTCCTCGTATTGCTGATATTTCTTAAGTTTGCGTGTGGTGGTTTCCAGCCTGTTGATCTCTTCGTAAATATGCGTCAGCGAATCGGTATCAGTGGCGCGGAAATACTGGCCGCCGGTGGCATTGGCGATATCGGTCAGCATTTTTTCATCGATCTCCACCTTCACCATCTGCAACCGCGTCTGGCCGAACATGTCTTGTGCAGGAAACGGCGCTTCACCCTGAGTTCCCGCGCCGATGGTATAAACCTTGATGCCCAGCGCCTTCGCCGCTTCTGCCGTGGTGAGCGGGTTCGCGGCTCCAGCGTTGTTGACGCCGTCCGTTAGCATGATGATGATGCGCGACTTCGCCTGTGAATCGCGAAGGTGATCCACCGATGAGGCGATGGCCGAGCCAATCGCCGTGCCGTCCTCGATCTGATGGAGTTTCACTTCCTTGAGACGCTTCGCCAGCCACTCGTGATCCATCGTCAGCGGGCTGACCAGATAGGGGCGCCCGGCAAACGCCACCATGCCGAGCTTATCGTTAGGCCGCTGACCCACGAATTTATCGACCACGTCCTTCACCACTTCGAGACGGTTGGCGGGCTTACCTTCGAGTTTGAAATCGAGCGCTTCCATCGAGCCGGAAACGTCCAAGGTGAGAACGATATCGATGCCGCTGGATTCGATTTCGGAAGAGCCCTTGCCCAATCGCGGCCTAGCGAATGCGGTGATTAGCAGCGAGAGTCCGAGCAACCCGAGCAGCAGCATGAAGCCGCCGATTTTCGAGCGCGGCTTGGCACCGATGCTTTCCGCATCCCCGGTGCTGGGAATCTTCACGGCGACCGGCTGGCCCCAGCGCGCTTTCCAGATTGCTAGAACCGGCAGCAGCAATAACAGAAAGAGAAATTCCGGATGGAGGAATTGAAATTCGCCGTTCATGCCGCACCTCCTTTCGCTTTGATTACCGGTGCGGAGGTCGTTTCGATGAATCCGCGCGCAGCACTTAACAACTCGTCGCGCTGGGCCATGGTGAGGTTGGTTCCGGCGAATTTCGCGAGGTCGCAAGATTTCAAGAACACGCGCAGGTGATCGCTCTCACTGACGAGTGGCGAGCTGTCATCCTTCGCAAGATCATGGAGAAATTCTTCGGTCGTCCGGCGCGGTGCGGCGAGTCCGAACTGCTCGGCGATGTACTGACGCACGGTTTTCGCCGCCTGATAGGCGAAGGCTTCGGCAGCGAGGGCTTCGCGGGTGGTGGCGAGCTCGGTGAGCGATGCGAGGGCAAGGGCCGGCGGACTTTTCCGCTTCTTCGCACCTTCGAGTTTTTTCATCAACAACCAAACAGCAGCCACTGCTAACAAGCCGCCGCCGGTGCCCCACCAGATGGCGACGGGAGTTTTTTTCGGCGCGGGAATTTCCACCAAATCGCGGGGCCCGCGGATGTCCTCGGTCTCGGGCGTTTGTGCTGATAGAGCAGACAACAGGCAGCAGAAAACCGCCGCGTGGACGAGGAGACGACGCGATTTCCGAATGCCGGAGATGAACAAAGAATCAAACATGGATCAGAAAATTTCAGCCCGAACGCTGGCGGCGGGATCGGAAAAATGCCATCAGCTCCGGCATCCAGTTTTCGCCGTTGACGAACTCCAACAGATTCACGCCCAGCGAGCGGATCTTCGCAGCGGTGAGCTCGCGGCGGGCGCGCGATTGTTTTTCATAGGCCTCTCGCACTTTTTTGCTGCCGGTATCGAGCTCCACCACATGGCCGCTCTCGGCGTCCTGCACGCGAATACGGCCGACATCGGGCAGCGTTTCCTCGCGCGGGTCCATCACGGAAACGGCGATCACGTCGTGGCGGCGGTTGGTCACCTGGAGCTTGTTGCGGAGTTTTGCAAGACGCTCTTCGAAAGGCGCGCCAAGGCAGAAATCGGAGACGAGAAAAATCACCGACTTCCGGTGAATCACCTGGTTAGCGAAATCCAACGCCTGTGCGATGTCAGTGCCAGAGCGCTCGGGTTGGAAAAACAGCGTCTCACGAATCAGCCGCATGATGTGCATGCGCCCCTTGCCCGGCGGGATGTAGAGTTCCACCGCATCACTGAAAAGAATCAGCCCGACCTTGTCGCGGTTGCGAATCGCGGAGGCTGCGAGAACTCCTGCGGCTTCGGCGGCGAGCTCACGTTTTGAATCCACTACAGAGCCAAAATCCGATGACGCACTGACGTCGATCATCAGCAGGATCGTCAACTCGCGTTCCTCGGTGAAAAGCTTCACATGCGGATCACCCGTGCGCGCGGTGACGTTCCAGTCGATCGTTCTAACGTCATCGCCCGGCACGTAGTTCCGCACGCGGTCGAAGTCCATGCCGCGGCCTTTGAAAACGCTGGCGTAGCGGCCTGCCAGAGAATCATCCACCAGCCGGTTCGTGCGGACTTCCATCCGCCGGACGCGGCCAAGGATTTCCGCCGCGCGCGCCTCATCGGCCACGCTGATCGGAGTGCTGGGCTTGTGGGGGATCATTTAGGGAAGTGGTTGAGAGTTGAGAGTTGAAATTTGAGATTTGTTAGTTCATAGCAAAAGTTGAGAGCCTGCAAATTCTTCTCTTTCTCTCAACTCTCAACCTCTTCAAGGCACCGGCAGTTCGTCCAGAATGCGCGAGATGATTTGCTCGCTGTTAAGTCCTTCCGCTTCGGCTTCGTAGGTGACGGTCACGCGGTGGCGCAGAACGTCCATGGCCACGCTTTTTACATCATGTGGAGTGACGTAGGCGCGGCCGCTGAGGAAGGCGTGGGCACGACTGGTTAGAGCGAGGTTGATGGTGGCGCGCGGCGAGGCACCGACGCGGATGAGCGGCTTGATGTGCACGCCGTATTCGTCTGGACGGCGGGTGGCGTGGACGAGGCGGACAATGTAACGTTTCACCTTTTCATCGAGATAGAGGCCGTTGACGACGGTGCGCGCCTGTTGGATGGCTTCGAGACTAACAATCGGCTTCGGCACCGGCATTTCCTCGGTGGTGCCTGCCAGATCGAGCACACGCATTTCCTCATCCTCCGTCGGATAGTCCATGATCACCTTCATCATGAAGCGGTCGAGCTGGGCTTCCGGCAGCGGATAGGTGCCTTCCTGTTCGAGCGGGTTCTGGGTGGCGAGCACGAAAAACGGCGACGGCAGCGCGAAGGTTTCCTCGCCGATGGTGACCTGCTTTTCCTGCATCGCTTCGAGCAACGCGCTCTGCACCTTAGCAGGCGCGCGGTTGATCTCGTCGGCGAGGATGAAGTTGGCGAAAACCGGGCCGTGTTTTACGCGGAACCGCGCCTCGCGAGGATCGTAGATTTCCGTGCCCACGATATCGGCAGGGAGCATGTCCGGCGTGAACTGGATGCGGTTGAACTTCGCGTTCACCAGCGATGCGAGGGTTTTCAACGCCAGCGTTTTCGCCAGTCCGGGCACGCCTTCCAGCAGGATGTGGCCCTTTACCATCAGGGAAATCAGCAAGCGGTCCACCAGGTCGTTCTGGCCGATGAGATAGCGCCCGATCTCACTTCTGAGAGGATGAATCCAATGCGAGGCCTCGCGCACGAGCGCCTCGGTGTCTGCGGGATTGATTTGCGTGTCGTTGGTCATGATTCGGAGTCGATTTTTTTGAAAGGATCGGGGTGCGCGGCACCTCGCGGATTCAGCGGCGTGCGGTCCCGCCCTCGTCTAAATTCCTGCGGCCCGCGCACCCGGGCGCGGAAGGTTGCTCAACGATTCCGCCACTTCCAAGCGCGATCTGCCGTTCATCCGCGTACCAGCCTTTACAACAGCACCGCTAGAGACCCTTTTGAATCAAGGAGACGACCTCATTCGCGATTTTCTTGAGCGGGCAAGCACTGAGCTGACCCACCTCTAAAACAAAAAGCCACTCTTGCGCGGTGAAGAGCTTGGCAGGTCGTGCGTAGCTCACAAGGCGAAGACTTCCCCGCTCGAAATCATTATCCGCAAGTTCCACCGCGCGAGCGTCAGCGTAGGGCTTGCTGGTCACTTGAAAGAGAATTCAGTCACCACGTTCCGCACTGGCGAGCACCACTGCGGGACGACGTTTGGATTGCGACAGATCCGAAAAAGGAAACGGCACAAGCACCACGGATCCTACTGAAGGTGTGACCATGCGGCATCCTCCTCGGGGCGGTTCCAGTCTTTTGCCAATACCGCCTCGCTGAGAAGCGCCGTCTCATGGGCCTCCGAAGGCTCATCCGCGAGAATGGTCACGAGCGCGCGATGGCACCTGTCCAGATGCAGCGGCTCGAGCAGGCGCACCGCACCGGACTCGTCAACGACGGCTTCGACAGTCTGAATCATGAGCTAAATTACCCTCTCCGGGATTCAGGGCAAGCGCGGAAGCGCATCGATCCTTCAAGTCCTCTCAAAATTGCAGGGGGTTTGCTGGCGTTCCAGTTGGAATGGATTGCCTCCCATTCTCGCAAAAATCAACTGCCGCTCGTGTCACGTGTGCCGACCGCACTCACGCTCAATGTCTGTTATTTGGGACTGACCCCGACGCAATTTGGGACTGACCCCGACGCAATCTCTAAAATCTCAGAGTGGCGTCTCTCCTAACCCGTCAAATACGACCAAAGTCCGATTGACCAAAACTCCCGGAATTTGGGAATTTCGACATAGTTAAATCACTAATTTGATCTTCCTATTCAACATTTCAATCAGCCCATGTGGACGGGCCGAGATTTTCTAACATTCGCTGACTGAATCCTCGAGGTAACCTATGAAAACCCATCCGTCCTTAGCATTCATCGCGCTCGCACTTCTCGCCAATACTCCGTCGGTCGTTGCCGAAAATAGCGATGTCGACGAACTCAAGGCGATGGTTAGAGAGATGCAGAAAACCATCGCCGAACAAAACGCACGCATTGCGACACTTGAAAATCAGAAGGCTGATCAAGTGGCTAAACCGCCAGCCATCAGCTCATCCAAACCGATTGCGAAAAGGACACCCGCGCCGCTGACCACTAAACCTCAAGTCGCCGCCCTAGCCAGCCCCCCGGATGAGGTGCCCCCTACCGCGACAATTCCTCAGCATCGCAGCGCTGCTAGGGACGCAGATATGTTCGAGGATCTCCAGCAAGCTGCCGCTCGCTTGAACAATGCTCCGCTTGATCCCAAGCTCAAAGGTTTCATCCCAATTCCCGGCACTCAATCCATGGTGAAAATCGGCGGTTCGGCACGCATCGACTCGATTGTGGACTTCGCTAACAATGGAAATCCGAACCTATTTACCCCTTCCTCCATCCCGGTCCGAGGGGAACCCGGATGGGATGGCGGAGAGCGCACAGCCTTTCAATCGAAAGCAACGCGCCTGAGCTTCGAAATCCGCCGACCCGCAGCGGATGACGGGAATCTGCGCATTTACTACGAGAACGATTTCTTCAACGACTCCACATCGAGCACCATGAACTATCGTGTCCGCCATTTGTATGGGCAGGCTTGGAATTTCCTCATCGGGCAGACCTACTCGGCGTTTCAAGACATCGATGTATTTCCTGATGTGGTCGATTACCAAGGGCCTAACGGAATCGTCAACCGCCGCCAGCCACAGATCCGCTACACGCATCCGATCTATGACCACGGGGATGAAAACTTCCAACTTTTCGCCAGCGTTGAACTGCCGGAGGGTCAACTGGACACGGATAACAACACGTCTGGTGTGGATTTGTCCGCAGTGAATCACACGCCGGATGGAGTTGTCGGCTTCCTCTGGGAAGGCCCGCTCGGTCATGTGAAGGGGGCCAGTCTGTTTCGCGATCTTTCCTATGAATCCGACGCCGGACCGAATGGCAGCACCTTCGGCTGGGGAGTGACGCTCTCGGGTGCTCTGAACGTCTGTGAGGACGACAAGCTCATGGCACAGGTGACTTACGGCCAAGGAGTCGCACGCTACATCAACGACCTCAGCGGTGAGAATCTCGATGCGGCGATCGTGAATGGAAACCTCGAAGCGATCCCTGTTTTTGCCGTGATGACCGGTTACACCCACTCATGGAGCGAGCAGTGGCGTTCAACGATTTCGTGCGGTTACGTCCATGTCGATGTCCCCAATTCGCTCGATCCGTTCACGGTCGAAGACACCATCTACAGCAGCTTGAACCTCATGTGGCATCCTACCACCTCGTTCCGCATGGGGCTCGAATACCTCTACGGCTTCAAGCAAACGCTCGACGGCTCTGATGCCGACGCGAACCGCCTGAACTTCGTCGTCCGCTACGATCTCGTCCGCTAACAGCTACCCATCATGGATATTAAATTTATTCTCGAATTCTTGGTCATTCTCAGTGCCCTCATGATGGGCGCGCGGATGGGTGGAGTCGGCCTCGGTTTATGGGGCGCGGTCGGGTTACTCGTTCTCGTGGTGGGCTTCGGCATCGCCCCAGCGGCCCTCCCTGGCGAAGTTCTGCTCATCGTCCTCACGGTCATTATGGCTGCGTCGGCGATGGAAGTGGCGGGGGGAATCGACTTCCTCGTGCGTGTCGCGGAGAAAATTATTCGCAAAAATCCAAAGCAGGTCACCATCGTTGCACCGCTGGTAACGTATGCATTCACCTTCGCAGCAGGCACCGGGCACATCGTCTATCCCCTGCTGCCGGTGATTTATGAAGTGGCGCATGAAAACGGCATCCGCCCGGAGCGGCCGATGGCAGTGGCCGCTATCGCTTCTCAGCAGGCCATCACTGCCAGCCCGGTCTCGGCGGCGACAGCCGCGATGATCGGGATAATGTCCAGCCACGGTTGCGGGCTGGTGCAGATTCTCCTTATCTGCGTTCCGTCAACTTTGTTAGCAGTGTTGATCGCCGCTTTCGTGCAACTCCGCGTCGGCAAGGAACTGAAGGACGATCCCGAGTATCAGCGTCTGCTCGCCTCGGGTGAACTCCAAGCACCGGGAAGGACTTCAGGTGCCGCGCCACTGCCGTTGAAAAAAGGCGCGAAGGCGAGTGCGTTTATCTTTTTCGCTGGCGTCGCGATGATCGTGCTTGCGGGCATTTTTCCCGCCTTACGGACGGTCGCTAGTGCGCCGGATAAACCACTTACGATGCCTGTCGCCATTGCCATCGTCATGCTCGCCATCGCGGCGATCATTCTCGCCGTGACGAAAGCACCGGTCGGTGAAGTGCCGAAGAGTAAGACATGCCAGTCTGGCGTTACCGCGATGATCGGCATCCTCGGGCTCGCGTGGCTCGGCGATACCTTCATCAGCGCCAACCGCGAACTCATCATTGGTGGCCTCAGTAACATGGCGAAGGCCCAACCCTGGACTTTCGCCATCGGTCTCTTCGTCGCCTCGATGCTGCTCTACAGCCAGGCCGCCACTGCGCGTGCGCTCATGCCTCTCGGCCTCTCCCTCGGTATTCCCGCGCCGCTTCTTATCGGCATGTTTCCCGCAGTAAACGGCTACTTCTTTATCCCAAACTACGGTACGATGATCGCCGCGATGCAGTTCGACCGCTCGAAGACAACGCGGATCGGCAAATATTTACTCAACCATTCGTTCATGATTCCTGGCCTCATCTGCACCATAGGTGCCGTCACCATCGGCCTGCTCATCGGTTCATTCTTTCCCAAATAGATTCTAACACTATGCCACTGCCTCAAGAAACCATCGCTGCTGCTGCGAAACGCATCGGCATCTCCACGAAAGACCTAACCACCGCCGTCGAAGCGGGAAGGGACGCCACCTATCAGGCCGGTGACTACTTATTTCACGAAAGCACACCACGCGAGTGGCTTGGCATCGTGTTAGAAGGAGAAGTGGAAATCATCCGCGGCGCGCAATCGAGGACGATCCACCTCGCGACACTCGTGCCAGGTGCTATTTTCAGCGAAGGGGTCATGCTCGACGATTCGCCACACGCCTCGAGCGCGGTGACACGGCAGGGCGCAAAGATATGGAAAATTTCCCGCGCAGTTTTGGAAAAGGCACGCGAGGAGAAGCCAGAGATTTTCTATCGGATCGTCGGTCGCGTCGCCGCGCGGCTCAGCGAGCGGCTGCGCATGGCGGACGAGCGCATCACCGGCGAGAAGTCCGCGACCATCGTTGCCGCCGTCCGCCACGAGCACGACTCGCTGGGCGACCGCGAGGTCCCGGATAATGCCTACTACGGCGTGCAGACGATACGAGGCGTGGAAAATTTCCGCACCTCCGGCATCCGGATGTATCACTACGAACATTTCATCCGCGCGTTCGCCTTTGTGAAAAAAGCTGCGGCCCTCGCTAACAGCGAACTCGGTGTGCTCGCCCCTGCGAAGGCGGACGCCATCGTGAAAGCATGCGACGAGATCGTCGCGGGTAAGCTACACGACCAGTTCGTCATCGACATGATCCAAGGCGGAGCCGGCACGTCCACTAACATGAATGCGAACGAGGTCATCGCCAACCGTGCGCTGGAAATTCTCGGTCATCGCAAAGGGCAATACGAACACCTGCACCCCAACGATCACGTCAACTGCTCGCAGTCCACCAACGACGCCTATCCGACCGCGATCAAGGTAGGCGTGATCCTCACGTTGCGCGACACGCTCTCTGCCTTGCGCGAACTCCGCGATGCTCTGAGCGCCAAAGCGGAGGAATTCGCTGACGCGCTGAAAATGGGCCGCACGGAAAATCAAGACGCCGTGCCGATTACGCTTGGGCAGGAATTTGGCGCGTATTCAGAAATGATCAACGACGGCATCCGCCATCTGACTCGCGTGGGCGAGGAGTTTCTATCCGTTAACATGGGCGCAACCGCCATCGGCACCGGCATCAACAGCCCACCCGGTTACGCCGCGCTCTGCACGAAGCGACTCGCCGAAGTCAGTGGCCTGCCCGTCACTCTAGCAACTAACCTCGTCAAGGCGACTCAAGATTCCGGCGACTTCGCGTTGATGAGTGGCACCATGAAGACCGCCGCCGTGCAGCTCTCAAAAATCTGCAACGACTTGCGCTGGATGTCCTCTGGTCCGCGCTGCGGCCTCTATGAAATCCGCCTGCCCCCGATGCAGCCCGGCTCGTCCATCATGCCCGGTAAGGTCAACCCGGTGATCCCCGAGGTGGTCAGCCAAATTTGTTACCAAATCATCGGTGCCGACATGACGATTTCCATGGCAGCCGAAGCCAGCGAGTTTGAGCTCAACATGGCCGAGCCAGTCATTGCGTTCAATCTGTTCTTCGGTCTCACACTCTTGCGAAACGGGGCTATCATCCTTCACAGCCGTTGCATCGCCGGCATCGAGGCAAACCGCGAGCGCTGTATGGAATACGTCCGAAATTCAATCGGTCTGGTGACCGCTCTCAATCCGGTTCTCGGCTACGAGCGGAGCTCCGCGATCGCCAAGGAAGCACTCAAGACTGGCGGCAGTGTTTACGACCTCGTGCTCGCCAAGGGCTGGCTCACCAAGGAACGGCTCGACGATTTACTCAAACCCGAAAATATGACCCACCCACGGACGGTGTAATGACGATGAACGCGACTGATCTTGCTTTTCTGAAAGCCAACATCGAATTGCTCGCGGACTTTTCGGATGTCCAGCGTCGGGAGATAGCCGCCGGTTCGCGAGTCGAGATCTACGAGCCGGGTGCAGTCATCGTCAACGCAGGCGACGAGGTCCATTTCCTCGGCGTGATCATGGAGGGAAAAATTGTTGTGTCAGCCCCGACGGCAGACCACGGCAATCAACTCCTCGGGTATCTGGGGGCGGGTGATACTTTCGGCGAAATGGCACTGATGAGTGGTGATCCGATGTTGGCCGACCTAACAGCCGAATCCCTTAGCCGGGTGATGCACATACCACTCACCCTTTTCCAATCTCACATCATGGCCGAGCCGCGTGCCTTGCAGCACATTTCGCGCACCATCAGTGAGCGCTTCCAGCAGGTGATGCGCGATCCAGCCAAGGCAGCGGCAGTGACTCGCAAGGAAGACTTGGCCGGCCTGCTAGAACTCAAAGGCGAACGACCCGAGTGCATCCTCGTGCTCAACTTCGGCTCGTCGTCGCTCAAATACAGCCTCTTCGACACCGTGCATCCAGAAAACGTGGTTCGGGGAAGCATCGAGCGCATCGGCACCAGCGGTACGAGGCTCATACAACGGAGTGTGAAAGGGGTGCTCGCACGCGAACTGCCACAAGGCAATCACACGGAGGCCTTCGCAACGATGCTCGCGGCACTCATGGACAAAACCGCAGGTGTCATTCACGACGCATCTGCCATCAGCGCAGTCGGACACAGGGTTGTGCATGGCGGGGAGAAATTCACCAGTGCGGTGCTCATTGACGACTCGGTGTTAGATGAGATCGAAGCACTGAGCCCGCTCGCGCCCCTGCACAATCCAGTCAACGCGACTGGCATCCGGGAAGCACGACGCATCTTCGCAGCGGTGCCACACGTCGCGGTGTTCGATACCGCATTTCACTCCACGCTGCCGAGGCATGCTTATCTTTACGGATTACCCTATGAGCTTTACCAAGAAAAAGGCATACGCCGATATGGATTCCACGGTTCATCACACAACTACGTCTCTCTAGCAGCGGCACAATTTTTAAAGCGGCGTCCTCGCGAGTTGAAAACGGTTAGTTGTCATCTCGGAAACGGCGCGTCAGTCTGCGCGATCGATCATGGGCGCTCTGTGGACACATCGATGGGCTTCACCCCGGGAGAAGGACTCGTCATGGGCACACGCTGTGGCGACATAGACTCCGGTGCGCTTGCCTTCCTCGCCCGCACGGAAAATTTGAGCGCAGCGCAACTCGATGAACTGCTCAACAATCAAAGCGGACTGCTCGGACTTTCCGGCATCTCAAGCGACATGCGCGAGGTGGAACGGGAGGCCGATTCCGGCGATGCAGAGGCTCTAACGGCACTAAAATTATTTTGCTATCGCGTGAGGAAATACATCGGTGCCTATGTCGCCGCGATGGGCGGACTCGACGTCCTGATCTTCACCGCCGGAATCGGACAAGGGAGCCCTGGTGTGCGTGCCACCGCATTGCAAGGCCTGCGCTGCATGGGCATCCACCTCGACGAACGCCGAAACCGCGATGCGTGCGGTGGCACTGAGATCACGCGTATCTCTACCGATGAATCGCCCGTCACCGTCCTTGTTGTCCCGACCGACGAGGAACGCATGATCGCCCGTGAGACATTACGCACGTTGAGCCGTGCCTACCTCGTAAACGCAAGCTCGGCGTGCCGCAACGAGCCGATCATGATCGAAGTATCCGCGCATCACATTCACCTCGCGCAGGCGGATGTCGAAGCACTCTTCGGTTCTGGCCATCAACTTACGAAGCACGCCGATCTCTCACAGCCCGGCCAGTTTGCCTGCAAGGAACAGTTGACCATCGTCGGACCGAAAGGCCGCATCGAGCGCGTCCGGGTCCTAGGTCCGGCACGCAAATCCACGCAGATCGAGATTGCGATGACAGAGCAATTCAAGCTCGGCATTCATCCACCGATCCGCGAGTCCGGCGACATCGAAGGCACGCCCGGTTGCACACTTGAAGGCCCAGTCGGCAGCATCACCATCGAGCGTGGAGTGATCTGTGCATTGCGCCACATCCACATGACGCCTGCAGACGCGCTACGCTATGGACTCAGAGACAAATGCACCGTCCACGTCCGCGTCCCTGGAGACCGCGAACTGCTCTTCGGCGACGTGCGCATCCGCGTGGATGCGAATTTCGCACTCGCCATGCACATCGACACCGATGAAGCGAACGCAGCGAATTTAAAAAATGGAGCTCAAGGTTTCATCGCTGGCATCCAGCACGAAGATTGAAAGTGAGGCTCACAGTTTCGCCACAGCCTCAGCCATGATCTCCACGCCCTCGGCCTGCAAGATTCCCATGCCCTTCTCTGGTAAAAACCAGACGCCTTTGCCGGAATCCCGGCAATAAATGATTTCCACATTCCCAGGAATCTCAGCCCTGAAATAACTCGCGTCTGGATGCTGTGTTAGAAAATCATTGTATCGCACGCACCAAGGGTCAGTAACGATCGGAAATCGCAGTTCTCCTAGTTTTTTTAACTCATCCAAGGTCGCCCTGCGGACGGTCTTGTGAACCATCACGCTGCGATCTTCCAAAGTTTGATCCGGCCAACCATCGTCGTAGCTCATATTTTCTTGGCTAGGTGAGAACTGTTATTTCGTGGTCATTTTCACCGGGATCGGCGTCACCGGTGGAAGCTTGCGGTCGAGCTCTGGAGCTTTGACCGGCTCGTCCGCTGGAGGAGGCTCGGGCATCCGAACGAGAAGCCAGTTCTGCACGCGATCTTTGCCAAAGTGAATCGCCACGGTACTCACGTCTTGGGTCAGGTTTGCCAGCGTGGTTGCATAGACCGTTTCCACATTGTCCCCGATGCGCCAAGCGACGTTCTGCGTTTCCTTGTCGATCTGTCCGGCAATGGGCTTTTGGTCACCCGTGAGCGTGCTCTCATAACCGCCGCTGATCTTGCCATCCTTACTGATAGAAATTTGGAAGAACATGACCGGGTCGCCCTTTTCCTCCTGCGCCAAGGCGAAGACTCCGAGTGGCATCCACTCGGCAGGAGCACCGTCCGTCGCCGGGGGAGTCGGCGGCGGGGGTTGCTCGACGTTGACAGCCAGATTCGTCAGTGGCTCGTTGTATTGCTCAGCAGGAATTGGCTTGTTGTCCACATAGACCGTCTTGCCTTCTTGAACAACGGTCGTGCCGTAGTCGATATAGATCGGCTGCGGAGGCGCGGAGGCATAGACAAATGAGGTTGCCACCGCCCAAGAAACGGGACGCCACCACCACCATGGATTGGACGGATAGTAGCCGACGTGACCCCAGCCACAACCGCCCCACCAGTGATCGTCAAAGCAGTTGTCGTAGCGATCCCCAACGTTGTCCCAGACTTCATCAGCGCGGTCGAAGCGGTAGTCCCACATGTCTTTGCGGTGGTCCTGCCAATCCTCACGGTTCTGATTTCTCCAGTCTTGGCGATCCTCACGGTTGTTGCTGATATTGTCCCAACGGTCTTCGCGGTTTTTCGAGAAGTCATCGCGGCGGTCTTGTCGCCCCTCATTGCGTTTCTGCATGCTTTCGTGGCGATTGTCCACGCGTTGATTCCAGTTTTCATTCCGGTTCTGCGAGCGCTCGCTCCAGTCCGGTCTATCCTGCGGACGATTCTGACCGATACCACCACGGTCGCCAAGACCACCCGCACCGCCAAGCCCGCCAAGCCCGGCTGCAGCTCCGAGTCCGCCGGGTCCGCCGACACCACCAGGGCGGCCTGCGCCACCAACACCGCCGGGACGACCTGCGCCTCCGACTCCGCCAACTCCACCGGGACGACCTGCGCCTCCGACTCCGACTCCGCCAACTCCGCCGGGACGACCTGCATCACCGATTCCACCCACTCCACCGGGGCGACCTGCGCCGCCAGCTCCGCCGACACCGCCTGGGCGGCCTGCATCACCAACACCGCCAGGACGACCAGCGCCACCCGCTCCGCCGACTCCACCGGGGCGACCTGCATCGCCCACTCCCCCGGGACGACCAGCGCCACCAACTCCACCGGGACGGCCTGCGTCGCCGACACCACCGGGGCGACCTGCTCCGCCGACTCCGAGGAAATTACCGACATCGCCGGTGCTGGGCCGATTGCCCGCACTTGGGCGAGTGTCTTTACCGGGGCTGCTTGGGCGAGTTGAGGGGCGAGTAACACCCGACGGTAGTTGTGATGCTCCGCTCCCCAATGATGGCTTAGAACCAGTTGACGGACGCGTGGTCGGAGAACTCGGAACACGTCCGGCACTGGGACGGCTTGTCCCGCTTGCCGGACGTTGCGCAACACTGCCCGACGACGGTCGCGATGACGAGCCGGACGATGAAGGCCGTGAAGGAGTTGAAGGCCGCGATGGAGTTGACGGACGAGTCGAGGGCACAGACCTCGATGGGGTGGAGCGTGAAGAGCTTCCACTTGAAGGTCTGGAAAAACTGCCGCCGCCTGAGGAACGAGATGCGCCCCCGCCGCCTCTGCTGCCACCGCCACCGCCACCACCTCCTCCACCACCACCGCCACCACCACCGCGCCCACCGCCGCGGCCCTCGGCAATGGGAATCGATTGAAGAATCAGGGCGAAAACCGCCAAGAACGTTGAGAAGGAACCAATTTTTGAGCGCATGACGTTAATTTCCTTTCACGCGATGAATTTCTACCCGTCCGATGCCCGGCTGTGGATCACCGTCGAGCGTGCGATTACCTGATTCCCAGAAAAAGGAATCGTCGCTGGCTTTTGAAATCGTGTTGTCGGCAGCGGTGCGGCCCCCATCGGAAGCATACCCAGTCTCACGCACAAGCCAGCGTTGGCCTTCGCGGGTCCATTTGCCCTCGGCGTACCCGCCTTCATCGTCGAAAGTCCACGAGCGAATCTCCTCCTCCACCGGATCCCAGCCGATGATCTGCCAGCCTTCCAAGATCGGATCATCGCCGCGCTTCACAGTGACGTTGCGAGTGATGAAACTACCGCCGCGTGCCCATTGGTAATTGCTGTGCACGGAGACTCCCGCGTCTTTGTCCGCCTCAGTCCAATCGCCGATTAACCACGTGAGCTCTGAGAGCATCTCGTTCGGAGTCGGATTCGGCACGGGTGTCTCGATGAGCTGGCTCATTTTCCATGTCCCATCCTTTTTTAAATAGATCGCAGTGTAGTGAGCCTCCGACTTGTCACCTGCTTTTGAAAGCACGACGGTCGAGCCCTTCTCCACCGCGACTTCGGGTGTTAGAACTTTCACGGAATCTGCTTGGATCGCGATTTTCGAACCCTTGCTCAGTTCGAAAGAGACTTTTAAACAGGCCTCGATGGCGGCGCGGCCACTGAAAATCTGACCATCGTCAGAAGTGTATTCCGCGTCTTCGGTGAAAAAGCCTCCCAAAGCCGCGACATCAGCCTTCGCATAGGCCTCTTCATACGCCCGGTCCTTGGCGAGAACGGCTGCCATTTCTGGTGAGACCTCAGCGGGTTTAGCTTCGGACGGCTGCGCGAGGCCGTGACAGGTCATCACCGAAGCGAATGACAGGGAAATGAGAGTGGCTTTCATGGAGGTTGATGATTCGTTGAAAATTACTGAAACTTAAGAAATCTAATCATTCCAGTAACCACATGTCCATCGGACCAAAGTCCCATAATTTTCTTCCTATTTCGGCTGCTAGGAATTTGCTTTTCGCGGGAAGCTCCTGAAACAGCCGTTGGGCAAGACCGGAGGGCGGGGAAAAGGGGGTTGCTCATCTCAAGTTGGAAAATACCCACCTCAAGGCCGAACTTGTCCGTAAAGACAAGATCATCGCCGGCCTCCAACAACGCCTCTTTGGTTCCAGTTCCGAAAAGTTAGATCCCGCGCAACTCCAGCTGCTCTTCGACGAGATCGTGCTGGGAAAACCCCTGCCTCCTCCAGAATCAAGCGGCGAAACATCCGCACTGGAGGAGGCAAAATCAAGCGCCCCAAAAGCTAGGCGCACTAAAGCTGAACTCTTCCCCAAGAACCTCAAAATCCTCATTGAAAGCACCATCATCCCCGAAGCCGTCCTAGCCAACCCCGAGGACTGGGAGGAAATCGGCGAAGAATACCACGACGAGTTAGACGTCACCAAAGCCGAGGTCTTCTGGCGTCGCACGATTCGGAAAAAATTCAAAAACAAGGCCGATAAAGCTAAGCCACCCGTCATCGCGCCGGCCCCACTTCCCAGCATCCCAGGCACCCTGTTAGCGCCCACCCTCGCCGCCCAGATCATCACTGACAAATACCAAGACCACCTCCCTCACTACCGCCAATCCCAACGCTTTCGACGACGACACCGAATTGAAATCGGGCGTCAAACCCTCAATGCCTGGACCCACGCCACCGCCCGCCACCTCGCCCCCATCGGTCAAGCCATCCGAGCTGAGCTTCTCGAATCCAAGGAAATGGAGGTTGATGAAACACCCATCGACTACCTCGATCCCGGCCACGGCTCCGTTAAGGAAGGACGCCTTTGGGCTTACCGAGACCCCATCGCAGGCACCTGTTATTTTGACTGGCATGCCGGGCGCGGTGCAGCCTGCCTGCTAGAAATGCTCGGTCACGACGAGCTAACTAACACCATTTCCTACCAAGGTACCCTTCATAGTGACGGCTACATCGTATATGATACCATCGCCAAAAAATACGGACTCCGCCATGCAGGCTGCCTAGCTCACATTCGTCGGAAATTTACCGATCTCGGCACGGCTCATCCCGCAGTCACCGTTCCCATACTTCTCTACATCCAGCAGATCTATTTCATCGAAAAACAAACCCGCCTCACCGCAGCCCCGCCCACCTGTCGTGCCCTCATTCGTCGGAGTCGCAGCCGCCCTCTAGCAGACGAACTCCACCGCTTCATCCTTCAGCAAATTAAGAATCATTTGCCATCCAGCAATCTAGGCCAAGCACTCAGCTACACCCTCAACCAGTGGCCAAAGTTCCTCGTCTGTCTCCAAAAGGGAGAATTAGAAATCGATACCAACCTCGTCGAAAACATGATCCGGCCCACCAAACTTGGCATGAAAAACTGGATGTTCTTCGGCAGTCTCGAATCAGGAACGAACAATGCGCTCATCTACACCTTACTGGCCAACTGCCGCGCCAATGATCTTGATCCCGAAGACTACTTCATCGAAGTCATCAAGCGGCTCTCGCCAAACGCCACTCAAGAGCAAGCCGCTCAACTGACGCCCAGCCACATCGCAGCCGAGCATAAGTCAAAAGCAGGGCTCAAAGAAGTCGCCTGACAGGATGCGTCACCACCACCCAAGCGGAGTGAAATCAGGGGGATGGATTTAGGACGCTTACCTTCCGCCATATCCCGAAGATGAGCATTACCAACGCAAAGACCGAGCCGAGCACCGGGACATGATTAAGGAGAAGGTGGAGGTGGGTGGCGTTCATGAGGATGGTTGATATTCGAACACGCCTCCTGAATTTACTATGGGGTAAAACCCGCACGAATCAGGGATGATCCGGACTTTTGCGGCCGGAGAAAATCAGACCCGACTTTCCTGGGCGCGGTTTGCGATCGACAGGACGGTGATGCTGGAGGCAAGCATGAGGATTGCCGCAATCACGGGATGCAGTAGGCCGCTGGCTGCAAAGGCGATCCCGATGAAGTTGTAGATGAGGGTGAAGGCCAGGAGGCGAGAGAGTTTCGCCTTTGTGGATAGGGCAAGCCCCAGGGCTTTCGTGAGAACCGCGAAGTCGTGATGGATGAGTGTCGCAGAGGCGACGGAGGAAGCGGCTTGGGCTTCGGCGCCGAGGGCGATGGAAGCGTGCGCGGTGCGCATGGCTTCGGTGTCGTTGAGCCCATCACCGACAAGGAGTATCCGGTGTCCGGCATCTTGCCTTTCCCGGACGATAGCGGCTTTTTGCTCGGCGGTGAGGCCGGTGGAGCAGTGTATGCGGGAGCTGAAAATCTCCGGGACGGTCGAGTCTCCGGTAAGGATTTCGGCGTGGTAGCCCTTCGAGAGGAGTTGGTCGATGGCCTGCACTGCGCCTTCGCGGGACTCTTCGATGAAAGTGGCGTGCCCTGCGATCTTGTCATCTAGAACGAAATGAATGGAGCGGTTGTTAGGGTTTTCAATTTTGTGGAGGGGATGGTGCTCTGCGAGGTAGAGGGAGTTGCAGACTACGAGGGAATGAGAGGTTTCCCCTGCGGAAAATGTGGCGCTGATTCCGCGTGCGGGGATGGGGGTGATGCTGAGATTTTTCAGCTCGGCAGCTTCGGCGATTTTCCAGAGGGGGCGGGCGATTGGATGGGTGGAGTGCCGCTGGATGGCTGCGAGCCATGTCAGGAGTTCGCTTGGGGCGGATGGTGAGATAAAGATATTTTCCAGAGTCAATGACGGGCTGGAAAGCGTGCCTGTTTTGTCGAAGGCAATGCAGTCGACAGAGGCGAGACGCTCCAGGAAATCCTGACAATGGGGAACCAGACCGAGAAGCCGCAGCTGGGCGTGACTGCTGCGGATGGCGAGCGGAATGGCCAGTCCAATGCCGCAGGGACAGGCGACAATAGTGACGGCGAGGCCGTTGAAAAGGGCTTGGGAGGGGCTGCCGATGAATGACCAGACCAAGACGGTCAGGAGTGCGATGATGATGACGGACGGGATGAAGAAGCGGAGGATTTTCCCCGCGAGGGAGTCCACAGGGGTTTGGATGGTGCTTTCGCAGGATGCCAGAAGACGGTCGAGTTCGCGGTCGGTGCCGGATGAGGTGGTGCGGAGACGGATCGTGCCATCGAGAACCCGTGATCCGGCGAGGACGTTTGCCCCGGTTTCGAGAGGGCTGGGGAATGGCTCTCCGGTGTGGGCTAGTTGCTCGATGAAGGCGGCTCCACTTTCGATAATGCCATCGGCAGGAATGGCTTCACCGGGGCGAATTTCGAGAAGCTGACCGGTCGTGATTTGTGAAATCGGGGATTCGGTGATGCCGTTTTCGGAGATGATCCTGGCGGTTGAGCTGAGACCGGGGATCTGGTTTTCCAAATGACCGAAGCGCGCGATCTGGAGACGGGTGACGGCTTGGCCGAGGTGGTAGATGGCGAGCAGGATGATAACGACCTCGTAATAGATGTGCCCTATGCCGGTGAACGATGAGTAGAGGGAGGCTGCGAAGCTGCCCAAGAGGCCGATGAGAAAAAGCTGCTCAAGGGTGATGCGTGGAACGAGGGCATTTTTCAAAATGGGTGGCCCGGCGAGGATGAGCGCGAGGCCACTGGCGCTGGCGAGGATGGCGTGGATGATGGTTCTTGCCGATCCGATCGAGGGGGAGATATTGATCGCGAGTGAAAGATACATCGATAGCCCACCGAGCATGATAAGCGCACCGATGCGCAGCCATGAAACCGTTTCTGGTTTCTCCGCGGAAACTGCCGGTGGATCGGGCGCGCATTGGCAGCAACTCATGGCCTTATTCCGCGATGGCTTCCAGATCGGAGGCGGTCCAGGGGGCATGGTCTCGGAATTTTTTCCGGAGGGCGGTGACGGTGTCCGGCTTGACAGGTGGTGCCGAATTTCCCCATTCCGAACGGATGTAGGATAGGACGGCGGCAACTTTCCTGTCGTCCAAAGTGGCGCCTTGGGCGGGCATGACGCTGTTCCACTTTTCGCCACTGACGACAATTTCGCCGCCAAGACCGTGGAGGACGACCAGGATGATTTTTTGCTCCGGGCCGTTCACCCAGTCGGAGCCGGCGAGTGGAGGGAATGCTCCGGGCAGGCCGGTGCCGCTGGCCTGGTGGCAGGCGGCGCAGATGGTGGTGAAAACGGTTTTCCCCTCCGTGAGCAAGGTCTGCGGATCGTCACTCACTGGAGCTGGGACTACTTTTCCGGTGGTGTCCGGGACGTAAGTGCGGAAATACCCCTCGCTGTATTCGTCCCATCGGAAGCCGCCGGATGCGACGATGAGATACCAGATGCCCCAGATGCAGAGAGGGGCGTAAATGAGGTGAACGAGCCACCACGGGGCGCGGCGGATGGCCTCGATGGGCTCGTCCTTCTCGCGGACCAGGGCACCGTGGACTTGGCGTGTGTCGAGGTCTTCGCCAGGTTCGTTTCCAGGTTTCATAGTGCTATTCGGCTTGGGACTCGGCGCGGGCGGCGGCGGCCTCGGGGATCTCGTAGGAGGAAAGTTTCAGGGATTGCAAATAGGCGACGAGGGCGCGCATTTCCGGGGTGGGCGTGACTTCGTATTCCGAGCCGGGGCCGAAGCCCTCCGGAAGATTCAGGGCGTCCTTGGATGGGTTTTTCGAATCCTTCTTTTTCGTTTCAAATAGGAAGGTGAAGGGAGGCATGATGGAACCCTTTGAGGTGATCTGGGGATTGTAGAGGTGGAGGTAGTTCCAGGTTTCCGATGGGTTGCGGACTCCGATGTTGGCGAGATCCGGGCCGGTGCGCATGGTGCCCATCTGGGCGATTTCCTGGTTCATGTAGTCGCGCGCGACGGTGCGGCGGACTCCCCAACCACGCTCGATGTCTGTGCGGACTCGCGCTGGGTGGACTTGCTGGGAGTGGCAATACACGCAGCCGTTGGCGATATAGACATCGCGGCCCTGCCTTTCCAGCGATGTGAGCTTCGGTGGGATCATTTCACCTGTTTTCGGATCGGGCGTTTGCTTGAAGTTCCCAAGCCCCCATACCGGCAGGAGCACCAGCCCCACCCATGAGGATAGAAAGGTGAGCATGAAGCCGATGAAGATGTATCGGAATTTGTTCATGTGGCGGGATCAGTTTGAGGGGATGCGTTTGGTGAAAAGGGTGGGAGCTCCGTTGCCGGCGCGGTGGCGGATGACCATCCATGAGAAGGAGATGGCGAAGGCGATATGGCCGAGTGTCATGAGCGATCCGGACAAAGTGCGGAGCTTCAGGTAGGGAATGGTGGCGGCGACGATTTCCAAGAATGGGGTGGTATCCTGATTCAACTTGAGCCCTTGCTGGAACCCTCCCCAACTCAGGGATACAAAGTAGCAGATGAACCCGATGGCGCTGCCCCAGAAGTGGACGCGGATGAGAAAGCGGGATGGCCATTCGCGCTCAAGGAGGCGCGGCATGATGTAATAGATCGATCCGAAAAACACCATTGAGGCGAAGCCATACGCGCCGAGGTGGGCGTGGGCGATGGTGTAGTGGGTGAAATGCGTGATCCCGTTCAGAGGACGGATCGCCATGGTGGAGCCTTGGAAGGAAGCGAGGGTGTAACACATCGCGCCGAACACAACGAAACGCAGGGTGGGCGACGAAATCGTCTTCTTGAAATGGCCGACCATGGTGAAATGGTGGTTAATGGCGACCGTGATGACCGGGATGAACATCATCACGCTGGCAACAACTGACGCGGTGATTAGCCAAGCGGGAAACGGGCCGCCGATCAGGTGGTGCATTCCGTTCCACGCGTAGAAAAAGGCGAGCGACCAGAATCCGATGATGGAGAGGTAGTAGGAGTGAATGGGGCGGCCGATGATTTTTGGGATCAGGTAGTAGGCCGCGCCGAGGCCGATGGGTGTGAACCAGAGGCCGAGGGCGTTGTGGGCGAACCACCAGTTGATCGGCGGCTGTGCGGGTGCCTGAACAGGTGCGAGAACGAGCAGGCCGTGCGCAGTAAAGAAGAGACAAGGAAACCAGAAGAAGGCTGCCATGATATACCACTGGGAAATGTAGATGTGACCCGGCGGACGGCGGCGGATGAGGCCGACGGCTTCAAGCATGACGAAGGCGAAGGAAGCGAGAAGGAAGGGCGCTGCATAGGTCGGGTATTCCAACCACTCGATGGCGGTGGAATCGCCACGGAGGATACCCCAGACACCCACGGCATTGCCCATGTTCCAGAGGACGGCGGCGAGCGTGAGCGAGCGGTTGTCACGGATGGGAGCGCGGCAGAGACGCGAAAGGATCCAGAGGCCGATGCCGATGCCTGCGGTGGATAGCCAGCCGTAGGCGACGATGTTCAGGTGGGCGGGGCGAACCCGGCCGAAGGTCAGCCATGCGTTCTTAGAAAGAAACTCCGGGTCGTGAAGCTTGATCGAAGCCGCGATGGCGATGACCGAGCCGAGTATGAGCCAGAATATTGACGAACCGAGGAAAATACCCACCGGCCAACGGGCGGCGCGATCGATTTCGAGACGTTGCTGGCGGCTTTTTTCCATGGCCTCAGAATCCTGGGTGGTGACGTTTTCAGCGGTCATTTTCTGTTGAAAGTAGTGGGTCAGTCGGTTTGCCGATGGGTTCGTCGGCGTCGAAAATCGTTTCGGCAGCTTGCCCCAAATCCTCGAACTGGTGGTTCTTCGCAGCCCATGAAAATGCGAAAAGGGAGCCGAGGCTTCCGAGGAGCATAACGATGAGAATGACAATGACGGCGGTCAGCATGGGATCAGGGTGGCTTCAGGTGGATCGCGATTGATCATTCGTGAACTCAACATTCCCGCGACAAACCTGCTGGGTTTGCCCCTCTTCGGAACGGCCTCGCCTGCGGCGATGAAGGGTTTATTTTCAGATTGCAGGTGGCCATAGATGAATGTATTCCTAAGTAAGAATAAATGAGAGTGAAGTCCAGCCGTAATTTGAAGATGGGAGCGGAAGCTTTGGAGAAAGTGGCTGCAACCTTTCGCGTTCTCGGTGAAGAGGGACGGCTTTCACTTCTACAAGAGCTGAAGTCCGGAGAAAATACCGTTGGAGAGCTGGTTGAGGCGAGTGGTCAGGGGCAGGCGAGTGTTTCAAAACATCTGAAAATGATGTTCGATGCAGGGCTTCTCTCTCGGCGGAAGGAAGGAGTGAAGGTGTTTTACTCACTGAAGGACGAAATGGTGCTTTCTCTCTGCCATCTGGTTTGCAGGAAACTGAATGCGGATCAAAGTAGCCGGGGAGAGATCGATTACTCGATCTGAGGAATTCCTGACGAGGATGGTTCGACGGTTTTCGAAGAGCTATTACCGACCGAACGATAGATATTTTGCCGCGCCATAATGCCTCGTCCTTGGTGAGAGGATTCGGGCTAGGTGTTGTGGTAGGCATGAAAAGCGTCCGGTCACCCTGACCGCCCCATCCATTCTAGAACATCGGGTCTTCACCCCATTTCAATCTGCCAAAATCGGTGGAGAATGAATGCCGATCGGCAACCCAAGTAGTATGCCGATGAAACTCCGAAAAATGAAAGCATCCACCCTAAATCTCCGGATCGAAAGACAGTGCGGAACTGCTAGGAATTTGCTTTTTGCGGGAGGCTCCTGAACAGCCGAAGGGCTAGACCGGAGGGCGGGGAAAAGGGGGTTGGTGAATCTGACCGGCTTCTATCAGTGGTCACCCAACCTCGTGGACTGGTATGCCGGGGATGGCGTGGATGGTCCGCCGGGCGGGCCGACGATGATCTTCTCGGTCAATATGATCGGCTCCACCGCCACCGTCACCGCCACCGCCAGC
>JBBRYQ010000030.1:0-56981 GCA_038237425.1 Verrucomicrobiales bacterium | reverse complement strand
GGCGAGTTCGGTGTTGATGAACGCAACGCTGGCGAACGGACGCCAGGGCCGACCGAGATAAGTCCGTTTCGATGCCGCATCCGTAGTCACCCGGCAGTCGAGAAACACAAGTCCGAAGGGATGATCCTCCGGCGTGGAGGCGGCAGTGATGAATCCGTCTGCAAGGGAGTGAAGATGGCAGCGCTCGAAGACTGCAGTGCCGCTTCCGTAGATGTAATCGCAGTGGCCTTGAATCTGGCAGTCGCGGAAATACTGGCGGGCGCGCTCCACGCGAACAGTGTCCTGCCAGCCGAGGAAGCGGCAGTTCACGAAGGCCGCGCAATCCGCATTCGCAAACAGTGCCAATGCTTGGCCGTGATTTCCTGCGGTGTTTTCGATCGTTAGATTTCGCGCCGAGAAATGCTCCCCTTCGATTAGCAGCGTAGAGCTCGCATGGGTGGTGAGTTTCGTTCCGGTGGCATCAAGGGAAAAGACGTTCTTGTCATCGGTGATGATCGTGGTTTCCGGATTCTCGCCCTCGAAGGTGAGGAATGGCTTGTTAGCGGGCACCGTGACATGCCCTTTGTAAATGCCCGGTTTGAGATGAATCACCACCGGTTCATCGCTGTTAGCGGGTGCGGCGTCCACCGCCTCCTGCACGGTCTTGAAATTACCCTGGCCATCGGCGGCGACGGTCAACATGGCGAATCCCGCACTCACTCCAATGGCGATTACTAAAAATACGATGACGCTTTGTCTCACAATTTGTTACTGCTGGGCGGTGATTGATTATGATAGTTAGAACTTATTAATGGCGACTCCACACTATTGCGAGACACCTGACACCTCTATTTCCGAGAGAGAGGGAGGATGGCCATGAGGATAGCCAAAAATCGTCACCCGCAAAAACCGGCCTCGTGCCGCCGGGGCTGCGGAGTCCTGACGCACGCCTTCGGCAACTGCCATCTGCGATTGATCGGCAACCAATTTCCAATGGCTCTCGCCATCGTCCGAGACTTCGATCTTGTAACGCCAGTCGCCTGCTGCGGGGAACGTGAGCTTGGTTCCTCGAACCGTCACAATGCGTTCTAGGTCCACTCGCAGCCAAGGATTTTCATCTTCGTCTGCCGCCTGCCAGAATGTGTCAACTTTACCGTCGTTAGCAAACCGACCGCTGTGATCCGCTGCTTCACTGCTGGCTCGGGTGGGATTTTCTAAACCGAAAATGGACAAGGCTGACATCTCGGGCGGGGCGGCGAAACCCACGTAAGGACGTGGCTTCACAAGCGGAGTTTCGCCGGCGACGAACTGCGGTGCGCCAAGCGTGAAAATTTCTATCACCGCATCCTTCATGCCTGGAGAGGTGCCACGGATAAGCGATTTCCCAGCGTGATAGGAGCGAAACTCGATTGCAGCTTGCCCATCGCGGATGGCGATATCCGAACCCAATGCAAAGGTGATCGACGGCCCCGTGGGAAACTCTCCGGGACCAGATTCGACGGTCAGAGTAACTGGCGGACTGTTGCTCAGCGCTCTGCCCGCTGCATCCAAAACGGTCACGACGATATGTGCGTCGTCGGTCCCGTCTGCACTTTTGAGAGTCGTCTGATCTGTGGTTAGTTTTAATTCAGCAGGAACCCCCTCAGCCGGCCACTCTGGCGGCGGGATTTTTTTGTAGGCATTGCGATACCAATACCATTGGCGCTTCGGCAGGCGGAAATAGTCGATCATCCCCATGCCTCCGAACTTCCGCCCAGCAATGCTTCCATGATCGAACGCGCACCAGATCGCTTCACCGCTGCGCCACGCGAAGCGTTCCTGTTGGAGATCGCCCCAACCGGGCTCATAGTTACCCGGGCGTTCGGCCATCGTGGAACCGTATTCGGTTACGACGCTCGGGATACCGGGATCGATAAACAAGCGCGCACCATCTCCATTGTAACCCGCGACGTCTCCAATCTTGTCGATTTCACCGCGCTGGCAGCCACCGATGGCCGCCGGGCGCGTGGGGTCGAGCTCGTGGACCAAAGCAACGGTTTGTTTAAGTAATTCGCGCACGTTAGGCATCGTTGATTCCGCAGTGAAGAACACCTCATTGTCCATACCCCAAGTGATGATGCTAGGATGATTGCGGTGGATTCGAATCATCTCCCGCAGACTGTCTTTCACGCTTTGCTCGAAGCCCGTTTGATACTCCTGTTCAGGCGGATAGGCGCTGGCACACCATGAGTGCTTGAAACCAGCCGTGCCCCAGAAACAATTCTCTGACCAGAATAAAACCCCCAGCTCGTCGCATGCACGGGAAAATGCCGGAGCATGAGGATAATGCGAGCCGCGGATGAAATCAAAGCCCGCGTCTCTCACCATTTTAACATCGCGATAAAATCCGCGATCTGCCACCGCATCACCCCAGCCGGCGTGGTCCTGATGAACGTTCGCACCCCTGAAATAATAATGTTCTCCATTTAGATAGAACCCCTTATCCGCAGTAAACTTGAACCAACGAAATCCGAGCGGTGAGTTAAAATCATCCACGGCTTTACCATCCTCCAAAACTGTGGTTTTCACTGAATAGAGATACGGATGATTGGGATGCCAGAGCTTGGGCTGCAAGATCAACGAGCTTGTCTGATCGAACACCATCGCGGAGTTCGCTTTAATACTTTGAGTCGAACTCATGACTGCTACTTCTTTCCCCTCAGCATCAAAAACCCTCGTTTCGACCGTAGTTGATTTGACCGCGAGTAAATCATTCACAATCTCGGTTTTCACGTTCACTTTTCCAGATTCCTTTGACAACTCCGGGGTGGTGACAAACGTCCCATACCAGGCAACGTGAAGGGGCGAGGTAACAACGAGACGCACGTTTCGATAGATACCACCGCTAAACGTGTGCTCTCCGGCCCGCGGGGCTAGTTTGGCATCCCATTGGTTATTCACGCGCACGGCCACGATATTATCGCCTACCTTCACTGCATCCGTGATGTCGAACGTGAAACCATTGTAGCCGCCACGGTGCTCACCGATCCGCGTGCCGTTTACGAATATCTCAGTGACCTGAAACGCACCATCGAACTCAAGGTTCATTCGCTTGCCACGCCACGCTTCAGAGACATTCAAATGTTTTCGATACCAACCAAATCCAACGTAGAAGTCCTCTGACGCGAAATACGGCATGCTAAATGAATGCGGCAGACCAACCGAGTCCCACGCCTTGTCATCATGAGCCACAGTCGCCGCATCCGGTTCATCGCCAAGCTTGAATTTCCATTCGCGGTTGAAGTTAATAATCTGGCGTAGGCCAGATGCCCCAGACTCAGGGCCAGCAAAAGCAGGTATACCAAAACTGGCTAGAATCAATGCGATAATCAGTGATAAAATACGTTTCATAGTCTATTTTGGATTCAAACGAACGAGCCATACCTCATTGGTCCGAAGTGTTATTGTAGTTTCGAAAATTCCATCCGCGCCCACTGCGATGTAATCTCGACTCTCTGGTGCGCCACTGGCGACGGCCCGCAGTTCGCGCACTTGAGCGCGACTCAGTTGCGACGGTGCGCCCATTTTTAGATATTCCGTGTATGCATCATTCTTCTCGAAGCCCACCCGTGAAAGCTCAAGCTCGAAGCGACCTGAACGCAGACCTGCTAGTCTAATCTTAGCCTCGCCGACCACGCCCGCTGGCTGTACTTTGCGGAACGTGTCCTGATTGGAGACCTTGCCGTCAGTCGGGTGCGTCAGATTCCATAGAAGCACCTGCGCACCACCATGCCCGTCGCAGCAAACCCATGAGGACGGATCCGAGCTCTGAAGCTGCGTTTCTCCGAGGCGGCTAAGAAATTGGTAGGCGTAGTAGGCGGGTTTCTTGATGCCCTGTAAATTCATCAGTCCGAAGCCGCCATGAAACGGAGTGGTCGCTGGGCCATTTTCCTCAAAAATGTCCGTGAAGACCCAATAGGACATCGAGGCAATACCCTGCTCCGTACGTTTTAACTGTTCCAAAATATATGGCGCGGAAAAGTATGTGTCGTGAACAGGATCCCGCGGTGAATAAGATGCGCTCCATTCCGTGATATGAATTGGCAGATCAGGGCTCGCGGAGCGATCTATCACGCCGCGCTGGCTGTTGGCGATATCAGCGGGAGAATGGAGGTTCGGGCTGAGATACAGCAAGCGGTCGCCATGAGGGTCCAGCCCCGATGGCCCGTCTCCCAGACCGTAGGCATGATAACTGATGAAATCCAAGGGAACGGAATTGGCAGCGCAGTAGGCGAGTTGATCCGGTACCCAGTCCGGCCCGGCACCGGCGGGGCCACCCACATGATAAGCCGCATCTACCTTCTTCACTGCATTCGCCGTGTGCGCATACAATTCCAAATATTCCTCCTTGGGACGGCTCGGGTCGCGTGGCCCCCAGAAGCCCGGATAGTTCGGCTCATTCCAAATTTCAAAATTCCAACTTCTAACCTCTTTCGAGCCGTAGCGTTCTGTCCAATGCCCCACCAGCCCTTCGATCAGGCCGTCCCACTTCTCGTAGGACTTCGGCGGAGTGACGTTACCATTCCACCAGAACATCTTCTTGCTTCCACTCGCGAGCGCCGCAGGCATGAATCCAAACTCAACAAATGGCTTCAACTTCATCTCCAATAACCGGTCATAAAGGGTATCGATGTATTGCCAATTGTAAACCGGCTTGCCGTCCTTCGTTTCTGAATACACGCCCATGTCATCGTGCAACAAGCCATGGAAACGAATGGACCGAAAACCGATTTCGTCCTGACACACCTTCAGTTGTTCCTGCCAGTCTGCACGCAAACCTTCCGCCGCTCGGCCAGCTCCGATGCATTCACGCCAGACTTCACTGCGTGGCCCTTTAACATCGTTAAAATCGGCAGTGATCACGCGCTGTGTTGTTACAGCCGGCGTCTGTGCATAAGCTCCGGTCGCATTGAGCCAGCTCACAACGACCACCCATTTTAGAATAGGTCCTGCCCTTCTCACTAGGTTCATTTGCTTTGGATTTGAATTTCCCCTGCGGCCAACCCAGCAGCTTCAGCACGGAGCTTGATCCTACCGGGAACGCCCTTGGGACGAAGGATCGCCAACGCACGACCATGCCAAGTCGTGCGCTCCGATCCACGAAAACTTTCCGGGATGTTAGGACTACCGTTACCAAGAGCCGCCAACTCCCCTTCCCCGCTCAAGGAGAAGCGAACCCGCTGTGCAGCATCCGGTAACAGATTGCCTTGGGAATCCGTGATCTCCACGGTGACATACGACAAGTCATTCCGGTCAGCACGGATGGTATCGCGATCCCCAACCAGTCGGATTTTGGCCGCGGGCCCTGCGCTGCGGAGGTTTTTTGTGGAAACGATCTTTCCTTGATTCAATCCAACGGCACGGAGTTCGCCTGGTTGATAAGGAACTTCGAAACTGGCACGAAACTTGTCATTTTCACCTAACTTCCGCGTGTCGATTTCCTTGCCATTCAACTCCAATCGCACCGACTCGCAAGCTGAATAGACCGTGACCTGCATCGACTTTCCTTCGTTGCCGGGCCAAGTCCAACTTGGCAATTCGTCCGGCCACCCCCAGCGGCTTAACTGCTCGGTCCTCCCGGGCGGCAACGGACGATGCACCATCATTTCAAGCGAACTTCGCCCCCATACCACATCCCGGAAAAACGACTGCGGCTTCCTGAATCCGCAGATGTCGAGATCGCCGCAGAAAGCGTTGAACCATGGCCAGCCGCGACCGAAATCGGAGGGCTCGTTGTCGAAGTTCATGTGGCCGCAGCCAGACTCACCGAGATAATCCATGCCGGTCCAGGCAAAGTCGCCGATGACATAAGGATGTTTCTCTACTAGCCTCCAGTAATCCACCAACTCGCCCGGATAGGATTCAGTGCCCACCATGAGGCGCTCGGGAAACTTCTGGTGATCCTCTTCGTATTTCATCGGCTCGTAGTTGTAACCACCCACATCCAGGTAGGTGAATGCCTTATCCGTGTCCGACCACGGACGACCGGGCTGATCCCAGAAATTGCAGACCCCCTCGGTCACCGGACGCGTGGGATCGAGACGGCGGACTTCGTTTGCTAGATTCTGAGCAATGACATAACCGCGTTCATCGGCGCGCTGCGGAATCTCGTTGCCAATGCTCCAGAGAATCACGCTGGGATGATTGTGATCGCGCCGGATCATCGCGGCGAGATCACGCTGCCACCAGTCGTTGAAGTATTTGCCGTAGTCGTCCGGGTTCTTGCCCTTTTCCCAACAGTCGAACGCCTCGTTCATCACCAACATGCCAAGCCGATCACACGCGTCGAGGAACACGGCGGATGGTGGATTGTGGCTGGTGCGGATCGCGTTGTATCCCCGCGCCTTCATCAACTCCACGCGGCGTTCCTCGGCGCGGCGGATGGCCACCGCTCCGAGCGGACCGTTATCGTGATGCAGGCAGGCACCGCGCAGTTCGACGGCTTCGCCATTCAAAGTGAAACCCTTCTCCGCGCTGAATCGGATCTCTCGGATACCGAAATTGGTGGTGCTTTGGTCAACAACCTTTTCTCCCTCCAACACTTGCACGTCAGCACGGCAGAGCTGCGGAGATTCGGTTGACCACAGAGGCGGTGATCCGACCTCCATGCTCAGTGGAATATCCATGCGCCCATTCGCGGCAACAGGCAACACTGCTTCGGCACGTTGCAATTCCCGTCCATCAGGGGCCGACAGTTTGACGAGCAACTTTGCATTGCACTCAGCAGCGCGGAAGTTCTCCACCGAGGTAACTATCTTTACCGTTGCAGATGTATTCGAAACCTGCGGAGTGGTGATCGAAACTCCCCACTGAACGATGTGCAGCAGGTCGGTCGTCGTCAGTGTGACGTGTCGATAGATTCCTGAGCCTGAATACCAGCGGCTGTTCTTGCCTTCATTTCGCACCCGGACTGCTAGAATATTCTCCTCGTCGGCGGCTTTCAAAAACGGCGTAAGATCATAGCCAAAGGCCGTGTAGCCATAGGGGTGGTTTCCGAGATGATGGCCGTTAATCCAGACATCTGAATCCATGTAAATGCCATCAAACATCACGGAGGTCAACTTACCCGCACGGGATGGATCCGACTTGAAATGTTTGCGATACCATCCGGTGCCACCCAACGTGTGCCCCGTCGCCGGACCACCCGCGCTCTCTGGAGAAAACGGCCCCACAACCTCGAACGTAGGTGGATTCGACGTAATGCCACCATCGCCGGAGTTATTAAAAACCCGAACTGCCACCACGTTCTCGCCGTCGCTTACAAGCGAGGCCGGCACCCGATACGAGCGCTGTTTGGTCCACGGCGCATTCGATCCGTCGAATTTAGGCGGCATTCCACCGGTGCCGCCGATTTTACGGCCGTTGAAGAACGTTTCATCCGCATCGTCCACCACACCGAGATTCAGGAGAAAATCCTTCCCACGAAGGCTCTCCGGTATCACCACCTTGCAGCGATACCAACCCATAGATTGCTCATGCGTGTATCCCATGCTTCCGAAGCTCGCAGGAACCTTGACCGATTTCCACGAACTCTCGTCGAACTCCCGTGCGGACCATCCCGGGTCATCACCCCGCGCGAATTTCCAACCGTCCAGCGGCGGAATGAAAGGCGGCTCTTGTTTGGCAGGTGACGGCGCATCCTCGATGCTCCAGTCATGTGGAACATCTAGCAAGCGCCAACCCGTGTCATCAAATGTGGTATTTTCCGCGCCTTGCGCATCTCCCCGGAAGAACCGCCAATCCGCATCAAAGCTAGTTTGACGGAGAGGCTCTATTACCTGAACCGCCTGAAGGAGATTGAACTGACAGAAGATAGCCGCACCGATCAGTGCTTGCCATGAGACAAGAGTGGTTTTCATGATATGGATTTCATCGGGGTGCGACTGGATTTGCCTAGTGGTTTCGGTTCATGCGGATGATTTCAGCCCCAGCTAACAAAAAGCTTCCAAATCCATGTAGATCGCCCTGAAGGCGTGGGCGGTTAAGGTAGAATGCAAGATCGCCGACATCAGTGGAGCCACAAACATCCACGAGGTCGCCGTCAGGAGTGACTTTGGTTTTGAGCGCCTCCCAACCCTTGCGCGCAGAATCGGAAAAAGATGCATCCAGCCACCCCTCGTTCACTCCACGAGCGATCCCGTAAACGAACATACCGGTGCAAGATGTCTCGATCCAGGACTCAGGGTGATCGAGCACCTGATGCCAGCCACCCGCCGAATCCTGACAACGCCGGATACCCTCCATATGCCTAACAAACTCATTAAGCACGGCGGCGCGACGTGGATCTTCACGAGGCATCTTTGTTAGTAACTCCGCATGTGCCAGCACCATCCAACCATTCCCGCGACCCCAGAACACGCCGGCCGGTTGTTCCGTCTTCAAATCCCAGAGGTGCCGCAGCAATCCATTCTCCTCGTCGAAGAGGCGTTCATGGGTTCCGAGTATTTGCGCGATCGCCATATCCAGATCTCGCGTCTCGCCAGTGGCCTCCCATTTACGCAATAAAAACGGCACCGTCATAAATGGATCGTCCGTCATCATCCCCTTGTTAGGTCGATAAAACGCTCCATCTTTAAATCGAGGGCAGGTTTCAAGAAACTCATTCACCCGCTCCAGATAGGGTTCGTAGCGCGGGTCTTTTGTCTCATCGTAACGCTCCATCACAAGCGGAGCGAGGCCAGTGTGCCATAGCGCATCCATTTTGAAATAGAAGCCGATCGGCGACAAACCGCCATCCCCCACTGCAGCCATCCGCATTCCTTCGGCGCGCTGCTTTTCAAAGAATCCCATGTGCTGGAAAATGAAATCCAAGTTGCTCCTGCCGTAGTTGCGATAGGCTGGTTCGTCTAGCGCATCGGCAGTCCGCCGCATGCCATCAGCCAGCAGCCAGGTTTGATAGAACCACACATTGAACTTACTCTCGATTCGAATCTCAGGACTGGGTGCAAGATTGTTGCTCTTCTGAAACGTTTCACCCGTAATAGCATTCACCAAGCGCCGAGTGGTTTGTTGCATCACTGCATCCGCGACTCGACGTAAGACAGCATCGTCCGATTCGTTACCATACCCCGCGATGGAGAACAAGAATATGGCAAAGTAACAATGAATGAGATATTTCACGGCGCTTTCAATGAGGGATTTCGAAACTTCTATCAAAGCTCCGGCACTCACCTGGCTGGGTAGCAAGCTGGAGGAACTTTTCACCGTATCTTACCGGGCATGTCGCCCCACTCACACTGCGGGTCCTTTCCTTCGCGAGGTAGCAACCAACGAGCAATGCCGAAGACGGTGCTGTGCGCTGCACGACTGCTGGCGCATGCGACTCGCCGGACCAAAGCGTGTCCTCGTTCGAATCGATGAGAGCCTGCCGCACACCTCCCCGGACCGCGCCGCCGAGGCGACCGTGGCCATTGAACAACGATTCGCTCCATTTCGTCGCGGGCTGGCGATACCATAGGCGCAAATCATCCACAGCATACGCTCGCATTCCAAAAATGCAGGCGAAGGCGATGATGACGCTAGCCGAGGTTTCTCTCATCGTGTTTTAGGATTTTCTTCGGGGAAGCATCAACCATATCGGATCACAAGGATACTACCCGAATGGGCAGGACCAGCGCAACGCCCAACACTGCGGGCCAGAAGCAAATGCGGTCCGCTATCGAAATCCCGTCCTGCTCATTGGGCTTCCGCAACGACCAGCAGCCGCACAGGACCAAGCAATCCACTAGAAATAAGCGGCGAATCTTTGGTGAAATAGCTCCATGTAGTGAAGGTGTAGCGACCTTTTGATGGACGCGGTTGCTTTTCAAAAACCAATCGGGAAATTCCTTAAGCGATCCACTATTGCCGCGCTCGCCGGGAAGGCCCACTCACAGTCGGGCGGCTCTTGTTCGTCGCCGATGAGCCGGTTGGCCCAGACGTTGGCAACTTCGATTTCCAGTTCGTTGCCACGTTCACGCAACAGTCTGGGTGGAATTTTCATTTGCCACGGTGCGGTCCAGAGCACCCCGAGGTCATGGCCGTTCAAGCGCACGCGCGCCGTGTGGTTCACCACGCCGAGATCCAGCACGAGATTTTTTAGCGGAGCATCGAACGTCTTTCTATACACCGCCGTTCCACTGAAATAGACACATGAAAAAACACCGCGCGGAGTAGATCATCCGCATCCTTTGGAAAATCGAGAAAAGCGGCCTGAAGGTGTCGGACTCTAGCCATACTCACAGCATCAGCGAACAGGCCTACTTCCGCTGGTAGAAGAAATAAGGCGGTAGCTCACGAGAACAACTTCCGATCCAGCGAGCGATATTGAATGGCTTCGAGGATGTCGTTCGGGCGGATGTCCGGAGAACCAGACAGATCTGCCAAGGTGCGAGGCCCAGAGCTTGGTGTTCTCCAGACGTTTCCGGCGGACGCATAGATCGATTGCGGTCGCCAACCTTGCCATTCGATTCGGATCGCCGTCGAGGAAGGCAAACCCCGCGCGAATCCAGATTTCTGCACCGGTTGCAAAATCTGCCACGAGGTCTGCCCCATCCCGAAATACGCCCCAGGATACGTCCAGGAAAACCCCGCTCCTCTTCAACTCGACGAGGCCTACATCATGCTCATCGCCCGCAGCGTGCGCGGTCTCCAACTGCGCTTTCGCCATCTGGGGAAAACCTGGTGGGGCACCGTGATGCCGCTACCCGGAGGACTTTTTCGTAGCGTCCACATCGAACACAATTTCTCTGCTGACGGCCACTGACGCGCACTCATTCTTCATCGTCTTTCTTGAAAAACCGGGGCGCATGCCAGAGCGCCCAAAGCGCGGCTCCGGCAATCCATGACCACGCGGCGTATTCGTAGTGAGTGATCGTCACCCGTGGAAGAAAGTCCGCCGAAACACGAGTGAGCGCTGCCAGCACGATGGCAAACACGATGATCCGCGCCGTCCACGAGCGATTTGCAAAACGTTCCACCCGCCCACTGTGACCGAACAACACCCGGCTGCCCGCGATCAGACAAACCAGTCCGAACCCGCTAACAAATAGAAGATGGTCCACCGCTATGTGTCGTGAATAGAAGAACACCGGGGCGATCAACCCGGCGAGCGACAGCGGGAGACACCAAATTCGCAACGCGTTGGCCAGCGTGCCAACTTTCGGCGAACCGGGTTTGGATCTCCACTTCACATTCGAAAGTGCGAACACAAACGCGGCTACCCGCAGCAACAAGCCTGCATTTGCATTCACCCAGACTTCCACTCCGAAGCTGGCCACGAACACCAATGCCGTGAGGTTCATGTTCCGCCAGGACTTACGAGTTTCCACCCCCGGTTCAGGCTCGCCAAAAGCGTTTCCTAACAATCTCGGAAATAGAAAGATCCCGACTCCCATCACCGGTCCCAACAAAAACCCCTGATAGAGTAACAAACCCGCCAGACGGTGCATGTGCGCGGTAACCAACCACTGCGGATTCAACCACAAAAACGTCCCGGCAATCCCGCAAATCAATCCGGTGGCAGCTAGCAGCAATGGCGGTGGCGGAAGTTCCTTGCGGAAAAAAACAAGACGCACTCCCAGGGCCACGGCGAATCCAAGAAGGAGTGCGAGGAACAAGCAGTCGCCCCAAAACGTAACTCCGCGAAGATGGCAGATGCCGCCACCGAGATGCAGCAAAAACAAGGGAACCAGTTCCCACGACTTCAGCCGGGGAGCACTCAACATCCTCGGCCCAGCGGTTCCCAGAAACCCCACGACAAATGCACCGGCGAACGCTTGTATCATCACCCGCGCATGGCTGACGCCCGGATAGAAACTCATTTGCCCCTTATAAAAAAGTGGCCACATCAACACGCCGCCGATACTGAATAAAATCCCGCTCAGGAAAAAAATTCGATAAGGTTCGCTGCCGAGCCATATCAGCGGGTTAGAAAATTTCCGGGGCTTGCGTTTTGCGTGTCGACAGTTGGGGAAGCTCATGGATTTTGCGGCGATTCCCGGTAACTGGCGTAGCGGGCTTGTTGTTCGGGTGTCAATCGTTCAGGATCGAAGCGAGGATTTGGGATGGCGTGAATTTTCGAATGGATCACCTGCGCCATGTCCTCGGCACAGCGAACGATGTGGCCCGCATTCTCTCCGACGAACAATTCATCCACGGTAGAGCGGAAAAGAACCAGCCAACGTTCAAACATCGGCCAACTCAGATCCGCGTGCTCAATGAGTTGCATGTGTGCCGCAATGGGATTCCCTCGGAAAGTTCCAGCGCGGAACAACACGGTGTCCCAAAAGTTATAGAGCTTCGGCAAATGAGTTTCCCAATTAACCTTCGCAATCCCGTCGAAAATATGCGCCAGCGGCTCATCGGTGCGAACCTTGGTGTAGAAGGCGTTTACAAGTCGCTCAATGTCGGGACGACCAAGAATGTCGGGTTTTGTCATCATGAAATCAAGCGAGGGCATTCCAGTATTCCGTTGGCGCTCACGCAGCGATTTAACGCGTCATTCTGAATTAAAGAAAGTTTTTTCTTGTTTAATGGGAAACTTTGCAGAAAGTGGTCTCACCATGAGCCACACAGCCACCGTATTCACGCCCGCTGGAACGTCCCTGTTCGAACGGACCGTTGGGGAGATCGTTGCGGAGAGACCATCGCAAGCCCGGGTTTTCCAGGCATTCGGAATCGACTTCTGCTGTCAGGGAGGCAGAACACTCCGCGAAGCGTGCACGATCAAGGGGATCGAAATCCAATCGGTTCTTGAACAACTGGAAGCCGGAAACGCGGAGAAAACAGAGCCCGAAAACAACCCTGCCCTGTTGCCGCCTGTGGAACTGATCAACTACATCGTGGAAACCCATCACGAGTATTTGCGCAATGAGCTTCCACGCTTGCAGGCAATGTCTGAGCGGGTCTCCAAAGTCCATGGCGGACACACGGCTTCGCTGGTTGAGGTTTATCGGATCTTCTGTGAAATGGCCGATGAACTAACGGGGCACCTCATCAAGGAAGAGAAGATGCTATTTCCGGCAATCCAGACAATGTATGCGGGACAAGCGGCAGGCATCTCACTCGATGGACCGGTGGCTGTCATGCTCCAGGAACATGAAGACGCAGGGGACGCTCTTGCCCGGATCCGGGAACTGACCCATGGCTTCACCGCACCGCCAGAAGCGTGCAACACTTACCGCGCTCTGTTCGCAGGTCTAGCGGAACTGGAAGAAGATCTGCACCGCCATATCCATCTGGAGAACTCGGTGTTGTTTCCGCAAGCTCTCGCGCTGTCGAAAGCCGGGTGACTCATTCGGAAATTTCAGAGTCACCGCTTCTTTGCTGTCTTTTTGACAAACACCGCGAGAGTCGTATCCTCCAAAAATCGACGTCCGGTTTCCTCCAACCTCAGGAAATCATCATGAAGCGGGCAAGGATTTCCCGTCCCGCACCAACCCGCGCCGAATGGACAGGGATTCTCCGTGGGTCCCCGTTCGAAAATTCCCACGATGTCTGCAAGGCGGATTTTCTCTGGCGGCCGGGCCAATCGATAACCACCACCTGGACCGGTGACACCTTTGGCAAGCCCGGCCGAGGCAGCCTCGCTGAGTAATTTGGCAGCCAGTGCCGTCGGTATCTTCCTGACCCTTCCCACTTCCGCGGACGAGATCCACGCCACATCCGGAGTGTAACGCTCTGCTAGATAACTCATCGCCGAAACCGCCTGCCTTGCTAATTTACCGTATCGGAACATGCGCAGATCTTGCGGATTCTTACGCATCATTCCAGAAAAAAGAATTAATGAAGCTTTTTTCTTGAATTAACTCAGGGGTCAGCGTTTGATTTGACACGTAACGACACTTTCACGGTGTCAATTCCCGACATTCCATCCTGCCCCATCACCACCAAGTCCAAATTCCATTTCATCCTGCCTGTGGCCGCCTGTGCGTTTCTCGCCATCGGTTGCAGTTCTAAAGAGGAAGCCGAGAAAACTGCGGAAGCCTCGCCAACACCCTCCGAGCTTCTGGAAGGAAAACCAGAAATCCACGGAGTGGAAATCAAGGCAATTGAAATGACAACTCCGCTGAACCAAGATTGGATCGCTGACGGCAAGGCGACCTACGAGATGAAGTGCCTCGCCTGCCACAAATTGACGGAGGACAAGGTCGTCGGTCCCGGATGGCTTGGCGTCACCAAACGGCGTGAACCTATCTGGATCATGAACATGGTGACCAATGTGGACATGATGCTGGAGAAAGATCCAGAGGCTCAGAAGATGCTCGAACAGTGTCTGGTCCGGATGCCGAATCTCAGTCTCAGCCAAGATCAGACCCGCCACGTTCTGGAGTTCATGCGTGCGAACGACGGCGAAAAATAATGCGGATGATTCATTCGAAATTCTCACCAATTCCAAACCGATGAAAACGAAAACACCATACGCAGTCGCAGGCATCCTGGCATTGTCCAGTGTCCTGTTCACGACGAGTTGCAAGCCCAAGGGCATGATACAGAAAGTCGAAAGCGGCACCGCCGAAAAGGTCTATGTCCCACCCGGCAAACACGATGAATTCTATAACATTGTTTCTGGAGGATTCAGCGGCGGCGTCGCGGTCTACGGGCTTCCCTCGGGCCGCCTGTTCCGCCAGATCCCGGTGTTCTCACAGAATCCGGAATCCGGCTATGGTTACAGCGAGGAAACCAAAGCCATGCTGAACACCTCCTACGGCTATCAGCCATGGGATGACCAACATCACGTTTCGCTTTCACAGACCAAAGGCATCCACGATGGACGTTGGATTTTCGCGAATGCAAACAACACTCCACGCGTCGCCCGCATCAGTTTCGAGACCTTCCGCACCGAGGAAATTCTCGAAATCCCCAACAGCGCGGGCAACCACTCCTCGCCCTTCATCACCGAGAATTCAGAATATATCGTGGCGGGCACCCGCTTTGCCTATCCACTGGATGATGAGGGCTCCAACCCGGACGTGCCAATCTCCAGCTTCAAGAAGAATTTCAAGAGCACCCTCAGCATGATCTCCGTGGCGCCGGACACTGGTCGTTTGAAGGTTGCCTTCCAAATCCTCCTGCCCGGCATCGACATCGATCTCGCGCGCGCCGGCAAACAGAAATCCCACGGCTGGATGTTTTTCACCTGCTATAACAGCGAGCAGGCACACACACTTCTCGAAGTGAATGCCTCCCAGAAGGACAAGGACTTTATCGGGGCGGTGGACTGGAAAAAGTGCGAGGAATACGTCAAGGCCGGAAAGGGCCGGAAATCCAAGGCGAAGCACGTTCACAACGTGTGGGATGAAAAGACACAATCGGCCATCTCTACGGTAGAAGACGAGACTATACTGTTGGATCCCGCCGAGTTGCCGGGCATCGTTTATCTCATGCCATGTCCCAAGTCGCCCCACGGTTGCGATACCGATCCAACAGGAAGCTATATCGTCGGCAGCGGAAAATTAGCGGCTCTGATCCCCGTGTTCTCATTCGACAAAATACAGAAGGCCATCGCGGCGAAGGACTATGAAGGTGAATTCTCCGGCATTCCTGTCCTCAAATATGAATCTGTGCTTCATGGCGAAGTGAAAAAGCCTGGACTCGGCCCGCTTCACACCGAGTTCGACGGCAAGGGTTTCGGCTATACCTCGTTCTTCGTTACCTCGGAGATCGTAAAATGGAACATCGAGACCCTGCAAGTGGTGGATCGCAGCCCGACATTCTACTCGGTTGGGCACATGACTATACCAGGCGGCTGCACTGCCAAGCCATGGGGTAAGTATGCGATCGCATATAACAAGATCACCAAAGACCGCTACCTACCAACCGGCCCGGAACTCACCCAATCCGCCCAGTTGTATGATATTTCGGGCGATAAGATCAAACTCCTGCTCGATTTCCCAACCGTGGGCGAACCTCACTACGCCGAAGCAATCCCCGCATCACTGGTAGAACCGAAGTCCAAAAAGTTCTACAAATTGGAAGACAACCATCACGCTTACGTGACCAAGAGCGAAAAGGACGCCAGGGTTATCCGCGACGGCAATCGGGTGGATGTTTACATGACCGCCATCCGCTCCCACCTCGCGCCGGACAATATCGAGGGGATCAAAATCGGTGACGAGGTTTATTTCCATGTGACCAATCTCGAACAGGATTGGGATGTGCCTCATGGCTTCGCAGTCAAAGGTGCTATCAACTCTGAACTCCTGATCATGCCAGGTGAAACCTGCACCTTAAAATGGCTGCCTGCCAGAGTCGGCGTCGCGCCATTCTACTGCACGGACTTCTGCTCCGCACTCCATCAGGAAATGCAGGGATACGCCCGCGTCTCCCCGGCGGGTTCCGATGTTCCTCTGAAATTCGGCATCGGCGACACCGCCGACAAGTAAGCCCTGTTTCATTCCAACTCCACGCGGTGATGCCCATTCCGGACATCACCGCCAGGGAGTCTCATTTCACGAACTGATTTTCATGAAACAGCTACGCCCCATCACCCGAATCATTCTTGCAATCGCCGTGCTATCCATGATCGCTGGATTCTATCTTCCGCTCTGGGAGATCCAGCTCTGGGCTCCACAATATCCCGAGGGCCTGAATATGAAGATCTGGCTTGATCGGCTGAGCGGTGCGTTTGACATCATCAACGGGCTGAACCACTACATCGGCATGAGGCAGATCAAGGTGGAGATGTTTCCCGAATTCAAATTCATGGGCTACGTGCTCGGCTTCCTAATTTTTGCAGGCCTGCTTCCGGTGATTCTTGGGAAAAGGATCTGGCTGATAGTTTTTGTGATCACTCTCTTCCTCGGCGCAGGTCTCGGGATCTTTGACTTCTATCGGTGGGGCTACGACTACGGTCACCATCTCGATCCCCACGCCGCTATCTCGGTGCCTGGAATGAGCTATGATCCGCCGCTCATCGGCTACAAAAGCCTGCTGAATTTCGTCGCCTACTCGGGCCCCGATCAAGGCGGATGGGTTCTGATCGGCGCAGGGGGAGTTTCCACCGCACTGCTGTTATTGGAAATACTGCTCGCTAGGAAAAAGCGGTTACGTCAGGCGGCGAACGCTCTGTTGCTACTTCCGCTACTGCTTCTGCTGCCCGGATGCGAAAGCGGGCCGGAACCGCTCGCTTACGGAAAAGATACTTGCTCCGGCTGTACCATGACACTGACAGATCAGCATTACGGCTGCGAATTCATCACCACCAAAGGCAAGGTCTTCAAGTTCGATGACGCGAGTTGCCTGATTGGCTTCCTTCACCACAAGCCAGCAAATGGCCAAGCTCTCATCATTGATTTCAACCACCCTAACCAATTCCTGAACGCCAGTGACGCCATCCTTCTGAAACACGAGAAACTCCGCTCTCCGATGGGCAGCCACATCGCTGCCTTCGGAACCCGGGAGGAGGCTGACGCCATCAACAGCAGTCTCGGTGGAGGAGGCAGGATTCTGCGCTGGTCCGAGGCGATCAGCGAACCTTGAGAATTCGATGAAACGCCTGCTTCCATTCTTGATTCTCAGTCTGACTCCCGGATTGCTTCCCGGGACTGAGTTGCACGTCGGAGCGAACCAACCCTTTGCCGCCGTGTCCGCCGCCATCGCCGCTGCCACTGCGGGGGACACAGTGACAGTCCATGCGGGGATCTATCGGGAAGGTGCGCTGCGCGTCGATAAATCCATCATTCTACAAGGGATCGGCCGCCCTGTCTTAGATGGTGAGGGGAAATATCAGGTCGTCACCATCACCTCACCTGATGTTACCATCAGCGGTTTCGAAATCAAAAATAGTGGAATCGGCAGCCTTGAGGATTTCGCGGGAATCCGGATTACCGACACCCATCACGCGACGGTAAAGGACAACCAAGTCAATCACTGCACCTTCGGCATCTATCTGTCAAAATCGAAGGACTGCCGGATCATTGACAACGAAGTCCACGGCCTTCCCAGCAACGAGCAAAACTCGGGCAACGGCATTCATCTATGGTCCTGCGAGCGTGTCACCGTCACCGGTAACAAAGTCCGCGACCACCGGGATGGAATCTATCTGGAATTCGCCACGGAATCCGACGTGGAAGACAACTTGGTGGAGGATAACTTGCGCTATGGGCTACATTTCATGTTTTCCCACGGCAATGCCTATCGCCGTAATTCATTCCAGCGCAATGGTGCGGGCGTGGCCGTGATGTATTCCCGCCATGTGGAAATGACCTCTAACTACTTCGGTCATAACTGGGGCAGTGCATCCTACGGCCTGCTCCTCAAGGACATGACCGGTGGCCGGATCTGCGACAACACCTTCGAGCACAACTCTACGGGCATATCGATGCATGGCTCCAATCACATGACGATCGAGCGCAACCAGTTTAGCGAAAACGGTTGGGCTCTCCAGGTGCTGTCGAGCAGTTCGGACAACACGTTCCGCACGAACAACTTCTCTGGAAACTCCTTCGATGTCGCGGCAGATGGTGAACTCGATAACAATGTGTTTGAAAACAACTACTGGGACAAATACGATGGCTATGATTTGAAACATGACGGCATCGGTGACGTCCCGTTTCGCCCAGTTAGTCTATATGCCATCGTTGTCGGACGCATGCCCGCATCCGTTCTTCTGCTCCGCAGCCCGATTGTCCTGCTGTTGGACCAGGCCGAGAAGGCGTTCCCGTCGATGACTCCCGAGCGCGTCCTCGATGACAAACCTGCGATGCACCGTCACCCGCTCGTGCCTTTCCACATGCAATCAAACCCCAACCATCGAAAACCATGAAAACAAAATGCATCCTGAAGTTCCTGCTATCCACCGCCACCGCGCTGCTTCTCAGCCAATGCGACCGCTCATCATCTCCGGCCGCTTCCGCTGAGACAGGCGATGCCGTCGCCCCCGCTGCCGGGCAGTCCGCAGTATCCGACGACCTCTCCCAGAAAGACGTGGTCAAAGTTGCCGTCGGCAGTCCGGCACACACCACACTTGTCACTGCTGTGAAAGCGGCCGAACTGGTGGACGTGCTTTCCAATGCGGGTCCGTTCACCGTATTCGCGCCCACCAACGACGCGTTCAACAAGCTTCCGGCTGGCACCGTCCAAACACTTCTAAAACCCGAGAACAAGGACAAGCTCGCGGACATCCTACAATACCACGTCGCAGTGGGCGGCTATCAGGCGGAGATGCTGACTGATGGTAAGGTGATTAACATGGCCAACGGCGGCAATGTAACCATCACTATCAAGGATGGCAAAATCATCCTCAACGGCACGGCGACCCTCACCGGAACCGTCAAGGCATCCAACGGCATCGTGCATGTCATCGATGGTGTGCTCTTGCAACCAGCCGCGAAATAAGGAAACGTCCGCGCTATGATCCGGTCCCAAAATCTCACCAAATCCTTCGGGCGGCTCAAGGCGCTGGATGATTTCAGTGTTTCCATGGAGCGCGGGCAATCGGTGCTACTCATCGGACCTAACGGATCAGGCAAAACCACTTTCATCAAGTGCGTGCTCGGTCTGGTCATCCCGGACAAGGGGCTGCTGACACTCGATGGAGCCAGTCTGCTAGGCGATCCCCTGTTACGGCGAAAAATCGGCTACATGCCGCAGATCGGGCGCTTTCCCGATCACCTCCGGGTGGGCCAGATTTTCGAGATGATGCGGGAAATCCGCAAGGGCACGTTTTCCCGGACGGACGAGGATTTGTTCGAGGCATTTGAGATCCAAAAGATCGCCCACAAGGCCGCGCGCACCCTATCAGGCGGCACCCGCCAAAAGGTGAGTGCGGCCCTGGCGTTTCTGTTTGATCCGGAAATCCTGATTCTCGATGAGCCCACCGCCGGGCTCGACCCGGTCGCCGCCGAGATCCTGAAGGACAAGGTCCGTGAACAAATGGCAAGGAACAAGCTGATCCTGATGACCTCCCACATCCTCAGCGATCTCGATGAGATCACCAGCGACGTGCTGTATCTGATGGATGGTAAATTGCAGTTTTACTACCCACTCAAGGAGTTAATGTCCCAGCACGGTGAGGAAAAACTCGGGCGCGTGATTGCGAAGATCATGAGAGAGAACGCGAATGCCTGACATACCCATGTTGAAAATCGTCAAATACGTCGTCAAGGACATCATCCGCAGCAAGATCGTTCTGGCTTATGCCATCTTCATGTCGGTCGCCTCATTCGGACTTTTCAACCTGGGAGGAGACAGCGCCAAGGGCTTGATCGGACTGCTCAGCCTGGTTCTGATGGTGGTGCCGCTGATCAGCTTGATTTTCGGCACTGTCCATTTCTATAACTCCTATGAGTTCATCGAACTTCTCGCCTCCCAGCCCCTGAAGCGGCGGACGATCTTGTTAGCGGAATACCTTGGTGTTTCTGCAGCCCTGTGTGGCGCGCTGCTGCTTGGCGTGGGATTGCCGGTTATACTCTATGCAACCGGTGCAACCGGGCTTACGCTGTTAGGGGTTGGAATGGTGCTGACCGTGATCTTTGTCGGCATCGCCTTTCTCGGCGCTGTCGCCACACGGGACAAGGCGCGCGGGATCGGCTTAGCGATGCTGCTGTGGTTCTATTTCGCACTGCTGCACGGCGGGGTGATGCTCTTTGTGATGTTCACTTTTGAAGACTACCCTCTGGAAAAAGCGACGATGGCCATGATTTCACTCAATCCCATTGATTTAGGGCGCGTGGTCGTTCTGTTGCAAATGGATGTTTCCGCGCTGATGGGTTTTACCGGAGCTCTAATGAAAGATCTGCTAGGTTCCACACTGGGAACTGCCTGCGGAATCGGGGTTCTGGCTCTTTGGGTGGTGGTTCCCCTATCACTCTCCCTTGTGATCTTCCGCCGCAAGGATCTTTGAGCTGATGTATCCTCATCCACCATTTTGATCCAAGTTCCCCGTGGTATGCCACCATATCACTGAATTTCTGAGTTTCCTATGAGAAGTCGCACTTGAACTGACACGTTTTCAGCGAACTGAATTTCACCCGAAGTGCTTCGGGCGGGTGAAGGTGGCGGCAGGGCTGTGGAATTTCCTCACGAGAACAACTTCCGATCCAGCGAGCGATATTGAATGGCTTCGAGGATGTCGTTCGGGCGGATGTCCGGAGAACCAGACAGATCTGCCAAGGTGCGAGCCACCTTGAGAATCCGGTCGTGCGCGCGGGCGGAAAAATTCATCTCCTCCATCGCGTGTTCGAGGTAGCCGTTTGCTTCGGGGGTTAGTTGGCAATGCGTCCGAACTTGACGCGAGCCCATTGCGGAGTTGGTCGAGTTCGAGGATTTTATAAAACGCTCCGTCTGAATCTGTCTCGCAGCACTCACCCGGCTCCGAATGCTTTCCGATTTTTCGCCCGGGTTCGTGTTTGAGGAAAGTTCACGAAAATCCACCAGCGGCACTTCGCAGTGAATATCGATTCGATCTAGCAGCGGACCCGAAATTTTCTGCCGGTAGTTTTCAATCTGCCTCGTCGAGCAGCGGCACTCCCTTTTCATGTCTCCATAATAGCCGCACGGACAAGGATTCATCGCCGCGACCAACATAAACTGCGAGGGAAAGGTAAGCGATCCGGCAGCACGGGAAATTGTCACCTGAAAATCCTCGAGCGGCCCTCGCAAAACTTCCAGCGTTTGCCGACGAAACTCAGGAAGTTCATCAAGGAAAAGCACACCATGATGCGCGAGCGAAACTTCGCCTGGTCCCGGATTCGTGCCACCACCTAGCAGGCCAGCATCAGAAATCGTGTGATGCGGGGAGCGGAACGGTCGGGTGGTTAGGAACGCGCGTTTCGGATCGAGCAGGCCAGTGACCGAATGAATCTTCGTCGTCTCGATTGCATCATCCTCCGTCATGTCCGGCATGATCGAAGGAAGTCGTTTGGCTAACATCGACTTCCCCGTTCCCGGCGGACCGACCATGATGAGATTATGTCCGCCAGCCGCTGCCACTTCCAGGGCGCGCTTTACGTGGTGCTGCCCTCTCACCTCATCAAAGTCCACCTCGTAGCTGCGGTGAGAGTTGAAAAATGCGCGGCGATCCAGTTGATAGGGCGGGATGATGATTTCCTCATCGAGAAAGTCCCATGCCTGTTTGAGATTACGGATCGGGAAAACCTGCATGCCCTCGATCACCGCCGCTTCCGGCGCATTCGCTTCCGGCACGAGCAGGCGCGTCCGACCGCGGCGCTTTGCCTCCAGCGCGATGGACAACACGCCTTTCACCGGCCGCACCGCGCCATCGAGGCCGAGCTCGCCGACGACGCAGCAGTCATCCGCATTAAATGGCTTCGTCCCACTGGCGGCGATCATGGCGAGGGCGATGGGCAGATCGAACGACGGTCCTTCCTTTTTCAAATCGGCGGGCGCAAGGTTCACCGTCTTGATACCGTCGTCCAGATAGAGCGCCGAGGCGCCGATGGCGGAAATGACACGCTGCGAGGATTCCCGCACCGCAGCGTCTGGCAGGCCCACGATGATAACAATCGGCTTGTCCGCGCCACGGGCATTGACCTCGACTTCAACTTCCTGGGCATCGACACCCTGCAGAGCAGCTGAAAATACACGGGTAATCATACGAACACCGAAGTAATGAGGAGCTTTACTGACGCACGCAAGTGAAAAGAAGACTTCGGCCTCTCAGGATCCAGATCTCCTTGCAATCAAGGGGCCTCTGAGGAAATGGTTGTATTTGGACCGTCATTTGGAATTGGCCTGCAAACTCTCTCGGCTGGGGGCAAGAACATCTGCAAAAAACTACTTTCCCCGCCAAAATCTGCGATGCCACCCGGTTGAAAAATTCTTCCGAAAATCGCTGCCGCAGTCGAGGGCAATGCCAAGCCGGGGTTTCGTGGGTAACCGAGAGTTGGTTAGAAGGAAAGGGAAGCTCCGATGCCGATATTTTGGGAAGATGCGGAGTCTGAGGAGCGGAACTCCCCGCGATAGGTCAGGCCGATGCGGAGGCTATCGCTGAGGTCGTAGTAGGCACCCGCACCGAGAACGAAGGCTTCGTTGTCGATTCCGGGTGCGTTGACCGAGAATGCACCACCTTTCGCAGTGTTGGTGGCTTTGATCGTTTCCGAGTCGCTATCGAAATCCACGATGTAGCCGAGGTGGCCGACGAGGGTGAGCTTCGGTTGGACGGCGTATTCGAAGTCGATTCCGAGATCGAGCAGTGGCGAGTTGATGTCCTGCGAGCCAACGGCGAGCGTGGTGCCTGGGCCGGACTCGGTGAATCCATCCACTTCTCCAGTCAGGTAGCGGAACATGACGCTGGGGGTCACTCGGAAGCCGTCTTTTTCATAAACGACGGAGGTCATGCCGAGGGTCAACTCGACGGCGTCTGAATTGACGCCATTTGCATGGACGTCTCCGCCAGCACTATGGCGGGTGATGTCGTAATCGTAGTTGCCATAGGTGGCGCTGGCGATGAGTTGGGTCTTGGTGGACTCATGGATGGTGTATCTGCCGAAGGCTCCGAGGGTGAAACCTGAGGCATCTGTATCGACGAGATTTCCTTCGATCTTACCATCATCGTAACCGAAGAAGCCGCCGATTTGGGCGAGTTTGCTGAGGTCGTGGCGGGCGCCGAGAGTGGCACCGAACGAGTTGATGTCGTAGCCGGCATTGGTGGCGTTTCCATCGACTCCGGATGAGTGGTAGCTGGTGGTGGCGAAGGCCTCGGTGTCTCCAACGCGGGAAGTGGGAGCTTGTTCCATGGCGTCTCTGACGTGGGAGCGGAGGGATTGCTCGGTGTAGTCCGCCAGGCTGCGGTGGACTTCTGGAGATTTAAGGTTGGGAACGGGAGCGGCTGGCAGCAGAGGAGCGACCATGCTAGCCGGAGTGGCGAGGGACTTCGCTTGATTCCTAGCGAAGGAGGAAACGGCGGCAGACTTGCTGGTGCGTCCGCTGGCTGGAGTGTTCGCGGCGATGAGTTTTTTGTCTTCTTTGACTTTCGCGGCTGCAGCTTGGCTGGATTTGGAACTCGGCAAATTATCCACCATGGTAGCGAGCTGGCGTCCTTCAATCCCTCTTCCGGTGGGAAGCCTGACCAGTTCACCGGTTTCCTTGTTAAAAACGATTTTGCCTTCGAAGCCGACGGCGACGATTGATTTGAATGCTTTGGCGTAAGATCCGCTGTCGAAGAGTTTCACGGAATCTCCTACGTTCAGTCCTTTGCCGGTGTTGACGACGATGAGTTTTCCACCGAACTGCACCGATTGGGTATTGATGGACTCGAAGGTATTCTTGTTTTTAAGCGAGAGCGTCACTTCGCCTTTGTTGAGGAGATTCCCGGAAATGCTCAGATCTTTGCTTTTGCCGCCCGCATCCACCGCGAGATTTCCAAAGTTTTTGAGGTTTCCGTCGATACTGCCTGTGCCGAGGAGAGCGCCATTGGCACTGACGCGAGTGTTGGATTCCGCAATGCCGGTGAGAGTGAGGTCGCCATTATTTACCACGAGATCCCCTCCCCCAACGCGGCCGGTAATCTTGGACGATCCCTTAATCTCGATATCCCCTAAGAGGACGCCGGCGATATTACCACCTGTGATCGTGGCCCGGTTAGAGACGACAAGCTCGCCGTTGCCACTGAGTTTACCTTGGTTACTTTGGAAGTAGTTGGTCACCCGTTCATCGAACTTACCGGTGTCAAAGACGCCGATGTCGACGACACGGAGATTGGCGTTGTCCACGATACGGTCTGAGGCACCGAGTTTGAGCGTGCCGCCAGCGATTCTAACTCTGCGGGTAGCGGTAGTTCCGACCAATTCAGTCACTCCATCTATCTGGTTGATGAAGCCTTCACCGAGATTGCCGACAAGCGTGCCGCCTTTGAGTAAATAGGAAGTAGCGGTGAGTGTGCCAGTGCCGGATAGAAGGCCGCCTCTGGAGGTAAAGGTGGATATTGTTTCATCCGAGCTACCGAGATTGAGTTCGGCCCTGATCAGACTGACTTCAGAGGTGTCTGAGAGGCGTTCGGAAGCGCCAAGACTGAGGGTGCCGCCCACGATCCTGACTTGTGCGGCTGCCGAGCTGCCGTTCAAAATTGAAACTCCGGTTGCTTGTGTCAGGATACCTGTGCCGAGATTGGCATTCACGGTGCCGCCGTTGAAGGTGTAGTCGGCGGCGGTGAGGGTGCCGGTGCCATCCAGCGAGCCACCGTTCAGGGTAAAGGTGCCGACGGTGTCGTTGAAGGTTCCGAGGTCAATGGTGGCGTTGTTGATCGAAATTTCAGCCTCGTCGGCAAGGCGGTTAGAGGCGGCGAGGACGAGTTTTCCGCCGTTGATGCTGACGTTTCCTGCCGAGGCTCTACCGGTGAGAGTGGTGATGCCGTCGAGCTGAGTCAGAGTGCCGGTGCCGAGGTTGGCATCGATGTTTCCGCCGTAGAGCGAGTAGGTGGCGGCGGTGAGGGTGCCGGTGCCGGACAGGGTGCCGCCGTTGAGGGTGAATTGGCCGACGGTGTCGGAGAAGGTGCCGAGGGCGAAGGTGCCGGCGTTGAGTCGCACGGCTGCGTTGACAGACAGGCGGGCTGAGGCGCCGAGGGCGAGGGTGCCGCCGTCGATGTTGATTTCGGTGGCGCCCGCGCTGCCGTTGAGGGTGGTGGTGTTGGAAAGCTGGGTGATGACTCCGGTGCCGAGTTTGGCATTCACGGTGCCGCCGTTGAAGGTGTAGTCGGTGGCGGTGAGGGTGCCGGTGCCGTTGATGGTGCCGCCGTTGAGGATGAGCTCTTCAATCACGTCGCTGTGGATTCCCATGTTGAGGCTGCCGGGCGCGGTGACGGTGACGGTGGCGTTGTTTGCGAGATTTCCAGAAGCTCCGAGGGCGAGGCTGCCGCCGGTGATGTTGATGTCAAGTGAGGCGGTGGTGCCGTTGAGGAGGGTGGTGCCGCTGAGTTGGTTGAGTGCACCCGTGCCGAGTTTGGCGTTGAGAGTGCCACCTTTGAGGTCGTAAGTGGAGGCGGTGAGGATGCCGGTGCCTTTGAGGGTGCCGCCGTTGAGGGTGAAGGTGCTAATGGTGTCGCTGAAGCCCTGAAGGTTGAGGGTTGCTCCGTTGATGACGAGGGCGGCGCTGTTGGAAAAGCGGTCGGATGCACCCATCGTGAGGGTGCCGCCGTTGACGTTGATGGCTGCGGCAGTCGAGGTGCCGTTGAGGACGGTGGTGCCTGCAAGCTGGTTGATGATGCCGTCGCCGAGGAGGGCATTCACGATGCCGCCGCTGAGGTCATAGGTGGCGGCAGTGAGGGTGCCAGTGCCGTTGAGGATACCGCCATTCAGAGCGAAGGTGCCGACGGTTTCATTGAAATTCTGCAGGTCGAATGTGCCGGAGTTCACTGTGAGCGCGGCCGTATCTGAGAGGCGTTCCGAAGCACCGAGAGTGAGCGTGCCGCCGTTGATGTTCACCGCGCTGGCGGCGGAGGTGCCGTTGAGGATGGTGTTGTTAGCAAGCTGATTGATCGTGCCGGTGCCGAGGTCGGTGTTGATGGTGGAGCCACTCAGGTTGTAGGTGGTGGCGGTGAGGCTGCCAGTGCCGGTGAGAACGCCGGAAATCAGGGTGAAGGAACCGACGGTGTCATTGAAGGCTCCGATGTTGAGGGTGCCGTTGCTGACGGTGACGGCAGCGGTGTCTGAAAGGCGATCGGAGGCACCGAGGGCGAGGGTTCCGCCGTTGATGTTGACGATGGAGGCGTTTGAAGTGCCGTTGAGCGTGGTGGTGTTAGTGAGTTGGGTGAGGGTTCCTTCGCCAAGGTTTCCGTTGAGCGTGCCGCCGTTCAAGCTGTAGGTAGTGGCGGTGAGCGTGCCGGTGCCGTTGAGGATGCCGCCGTTGAGGGTGAAGGTGCCGACGGTGTCGTTGAAGGTGCCGAGGTTGAGGGTGCCGGTGCTGGCGATGGTGACTACGGCGGTGTCGAGCAGGCGATCTGAAGCACCGAGTGTGAGGGTGCCGCCGTTGATGTTCACGGTGGCGGCGGACGAGGTGCCGATGAGCGTGGTGGTGTTGGAAATCTGGGTAAGGATACCGTCTCCGAGGTTACCGTTCAGGGTTCCGCCGTTGAGGCTGTAGGTGGCGGCGGTGAGGGTGCCGGTGCCGTTGAGGATGCCACCGTTGAGGGTGAAGGTGCCGACGGTGTCGTTGAAGGTGGCGAGGTCGAGGGTTCCCAAGCTGGCGATGGCGACTGCGGCGGTGTTGAGCAGGCGATCTGAGGCGCCGAGAGCGAGCGTGCCGCCGTTGATGTTCACGGTGGAGGCAGCCGAGGTGCCGTTAAGCGTGGTGGTGTTGGTGAGTTGAGTAAGGATACCAGCTCCGAGGTTGGCATTTACCGTGCCGCCGTTGAGATCGTAGGTGGCGGCGGTGAGAGTGCCGGTGCCGTCGAGGATGCCACCGTTGAAAGTGAAGGTGCCGACGGTGTCATTGAAGCCCGCGAGGTTGAGCGTGCCCGTGTTGATCGTGAGGGCAGCGGTGTCTAGCAGGCGGTTGGTTGCACCGAGAGTGAGCGTGCCGCCGTTGATGTTCACGGTGGCTGCTGCTGAAGTGCCGTTGAGGGTGGTGGTGGTGGAAAGCTGGTTGAGGGTGCCGGCGCCCAGGTTGGCATTGACGGTGCCGCCATTGAGATCGTAGGTGCTGGCGGTAAGTGTGCCAGTGCCGTTGAGGATACCACCGTTGAGGGTGAAGGTGCCGACGGTGTCATTGAAGGTGCCGAGGTCGAGGGTTCCCAAGCCGGCGATGGTGACTGCTGCGGTGTTGAGCAGGCGATCGGAGGCACCGAGAGCGAGCGTGCCGCCGTTGATGTTCACGGTGGCTGCGGCTGAAGTGCCGTTGAGGTTGGTGGTGTTGGAAAGCTGGTTGAGGATTCCAGCTCCGAGGTTGCTGTTCAAGGTGCCGCCATTGAGATTACAGGTGGCGGCGGTGAGGGTGCCAGTGCCGTTGAGGATACCGCCGTTGAGGGTGAAAGTGCCGACGGTATCGTTGAAAGTGGCTAGATTTAAAATCCCGGAATTGATGGTGACTGCGGCGTTGTTTGCGAGGCGGTCTGAAGCACCGAGGGCGAGCGTGCCACCATCGACGTTGACGGTGGCTGCGGCTGAAGTGCCGTTGAGGGTGGTGGTGTTGGTAAGCTGGTTGAGGATTCCGGCTCCGAGGTTGGCATTTACCGTGCCGCCATTGAGGGCATAAGTGGCGGCAGTAAGGGTGCCTGTGCCGTTGAGGGAACCGCCGTGTAGACTGAAGCTTCCAACCGTGTCGTTGAAGTTGCCGAGATTCAGCGTGGTATTGATGGCGATGCTGACTGCGGCGGTGTCGAGCAGGCGGTCTGAAGCACCGAGGGTGAGGGTGCCACCGTTGATGTTGACGGTCGCGGCGGCTGAGGTGCCGTTGAGGGTGGTGGTGTTGGAAAGCTGAGTGAGAATTCCGGCTCCGAGGTTGGCATTTACCGTGCCGCCATTGAGGTCGTAAGTGGCGGCAGTGAGAGTGCCGGTGCCGTTGAGGATACCGCCGTTGATCGTGAAGGTGCCGACAGTGTCATTGAAAGCTTCGAGATTCAGGGTTCCCAAGCTGGCGATGGTGACTGCTGCGGAATTTAACAAACGATCCGAAGCACCGAGAGTGAGCGTGCCGCCGTTGATGCTCACGGTGGCGGCGGCTGAAGTGCCGTTGAGCGTGGTGGTGTTGGTGAGTTGGGTGAGGCTGCCGGCTCCGAGGTTGGCATTGATGGTGCCGCCGTTGAGGTCATAGGTGGAGGCGGTGAGCGTACCGGTGCCGTTGAGGATGCCGCCGTTGATCTTGAAGGTGCCGACGGTGTCGTCGAAGGCTCCGAGATTCAGGGTTCCCAAGCTGGCGATGGTGACTGCTGCTGTATTTAACAAACGATCTGAAGCACCTAGGGTGAGGGTGCCGCCGTTCACGTTGACGGTGGCGGCAGCCGAGGTGCCGTTGAGCGTGGTGGTGTTAGTGAGTTGATTGAGGATGCCAGCACCGAGGTTGGCGTTCACCGTTCCACCGTTGAGGCTGTAGGTGGTGGCGGTGAGCGTGCCAGTGCCGTCAAGAATGCCGCCGTTGATCGTGAAGGTGCCGACGGTGTCGTTGAAAGCTCCGAGATTCAGAGTTCCAATGCTGGCGATGGTGACTGCTGCGGAATTTAACAAACGATCCGAAGCGCCCAGAGTGAGGGTGCCGCCGTTGATGTTGACGGTGGCGGCAGCCGAGGTGCCGTTGAGCGTGGTGGTGTTAGTGAGTTGGTTGAGGATGCCAGCTCCAAGGTTGGCGTTGATGGTGCCGCCGTTGAGATCATAGGTGGCGGCGGTGAGCGTGCCGGTGCCTTCAAGGATGCCGCCGTTGATCGTGAAAGTGCCAACGGTGTCGCTGAAAGTGGCGAGATTGAGCGTGCCGGAGTTGATCGCGACCGCAGCGGTGTCTAGCAGGCGGTTTGCAGCACCGAGTGTGAGCGTGCCGCCGTTGATGTTCACGGTGGCGGCGGACGAGGTGCCGTTGAGGAGAGTGGTGCTGGAGAGCTGGGTGAGGATGCCTGCTCCAAGATTGCCGTTCACGGTGCCGCCGTTGAGGCTGTAGGTGGTGGCGGTGAGCGTGCCGGTGCCGTCGAGCGTGCCGCCGTTGAGGGTAAAGGTGCCGACGGTGTCGTTAAAGGTGCCGAGATTCAACGAAGCTCCAGTGGCGATGGTGACTGCTGCTGAATCGAGCAAGCGGTTTGCAGCACCGAGCGCGAGTGTGCCGCCGTTGACGTTCACGGTGGCGGCGGCCGAGGTGCCGTTGAGGAGGGTGGTGTTGGTAAGCTGGGTGAGGATTCCAGCTCCGAGGTTGGCATTTACCGTGCCGCCGTTGAGCGCGTAGGTGGCGGCAGTGAGGGTGCCGGTGCCATTGAGAGATCCTCCGGTGAGCGTAAAGGTACCGACGGTGTCGTTGAAAGTGCCGAGATTCAGGACACCGGAGTTGATGGAAACGGCAGCAGTGTTATCGAGGCGATCTGCAGCACCAAGAGTGAGCGTGCCGCCATTGACGTTCACGGCGGCGGCGGCTGAGGTGCCGTTGAGCGTGGTGGTGTTGGAAAGCTGGTTGAGGATGCCAGCTCCGAGGTTGGCATTTACGGTGCCGCCGTTGAGATCGTAGGTGGCGGCGGTGAGGGTGCCGGTGCCATTCAGAGAACCTCCGGTGAGCGTGAAGGTGCCGACGGTTTCACTGAAACTGCTCAGGTTGAGGATTCCCGAGTTGATCGAGAGTGCGGCGGTGTTTGCCAGACGTTCCGCAGCACCAAGAGAGAGTGTGCCGCCGTTGACATTCACGGTGGTGGCGGCTGATGTGCCGTTGAGAGTGGTGGTGTTTCCGATCTGAGTGACAGTGCCGGTGCCAAGGTTGGCGTTGATGGTGCCGCCGTTGAGCGTGTAGGTGGTGGCGGTGAGCGTGCCGCTGCCGTCGAGGGTGCCGGAATTCAGTAAGAAGGTGCCGACGGTGTCGGAAAATGTCCCGAGATTGAGCGTGCCGACGTTGACGGTCACAGCCGCGCTGTCGAACAGGCGGTTTGCCGCGCCGAGGGTCAAGGTTCCGCCGTTGACGTTGACCAAGGATGCGGTGGAGGTGCCGTTGAGCGTGGTGGTGTTGGAAATCTGGTTGAGTGTGCCGCTGCCGAGGTTGGCATTTACGGTGCCGCCATTGAGATTGTAGGTGGTCGCGGTGAGCGTGCCACTACCGCTGAGGGTGCCGCCGTTGAGGGTGAAGTTACCGACGCTTTCGCTGAAAGATCCTAAATTGAGGATGGCTGCTACATTTACGGCGGCCGTGTCCGAGAGGCGATCTGCCGCGCCAAGAGCGAGGGTGCCGCCGGTGACGTTGACGATGGATGCGGCTGAGGTGCCGTTGAGGGTGGTGGTGTTAGTGAGCTGGTTGACAGTGCCGGTGCCGAGGTTGGCGTTCACCGTGCCGCCGTTGAGATCGTAGGTGGTGGCGGTGAGCGTGCCGGTGCCGTTGAGTGTGCCAGCGTTCAGGGTGAAGGTGCCAACGGTGTCATTGAAAACACCGAGATTGAGAATGGCGGAATTTACGGTGACTGCCGCGCTGTCGGAGAGGCGGTCTGAGGAGCCGAGCGTGAGGGTGCCGCCAATGACGTTGACGGTGGCGGCAGCGGAAGTGCCGTTCAGGACGGTGATGTTGGAAAGCTGGTTGAGCGTCCCTGCGCCGAGGTTGCCGTTGATGTTGCCGCCGTTGAGACTGTAGGTGGCGGCTGTCAGCGTGCCGGTGCCGTTGAGCGTGCCGCCGTTGAGCGTGAAAGAACCAACGGTGTCGCTGAAGGTGGCGAGGTTGAGAATCCCTACGCCGGAAACGGTGACTGCCGCGCTGTCGAGCAGGCGTTGATCGGCTCCAAGGGAAAGAGTGCCGCCGTTGACGTTGACGGTCGCGGCAGCGGAGGTGCCGTTGAGAAGGGTGGTGTTGACGATCTGGGTCAGGACTCCGGCTCCGAGGTTGGCATTGATGGCTCCACCACTTAGGTCGTAGGTGGCGGCGGTCAGGGTGCCGGTGCCATCAAGCGTGCCGGTGTTGATGGTGAAGGTGCTAACGGTTTCGTTGAAACCCGCGAGATTTAGGCTGCCGCCAGCGATTTTGAGGGCGGCGGAGTTGTTCAATCGCTCGGCTGCTCCGAGGGTGAGCGAGCCGCCGTTGATGTTCACGTCGACCGACAAGGAGGTGCCGTTGAGGGTGGTGGTATTGCTGAGTTGGGTGAGGATGCCAGCACCGAGATTCGCGTTGATCGTGCCTCCGTTCAGGCCGTAAGTGGCGGCCGTTAGAGTTCCCGTACCGTTGAGCGTGCCGCCGTTGAGGATGAGGCTGGCGACGGTGTCGTTGAACGCGGCGAGATTGAGGGTGCCGTTGTTCAAGGTGAGCGCGGCTCCATTTGCCAATCGGTCTGAAGCACCGAGCTGCAGCGTGCCGCCGTTCACGTTCACGGTTAGAGCAGAGGCGGTGCCGTTGAGCAGAGTGGTGCCGCCGGTTTGGTTGATGATGCCGAGGCCGAGGTTGGCGTTCACGGTGCCGCCATTTAGACCGTAGGTGGCGGCGGTGAGCGTGCCGGCGCCGTCGAGCGTGCCGGTGTTGATCGCGAAGGTGCCGACCGTATCACTGAAGTTTTGTAAATTCAGACGCCCGCCGTTGATGGTCACTGCCGCGCTATCGTTCAAGCGATTGGATGAGCCGAGCGCGAGGGTCCCGACGTTCACGTTCACGGCGGATGCGGCGGAAGTTCCGTTGAGGAAAGTCGTGGTGTTACCGACTTGGTTGAGCGTGCCGGTGCCGAGGTTTGCGTTCACATTTCCGCCGCTGAGGTTGTAGGTGGTGGCGGTGAGCGTGCCGGTACCGTTGAGATTGGCCGCGCCGGTCTGGCTGTAGGTGCCGACGGTGTTGTTGAAAGTGCCGAGATTGAGGGTCGCACCGGAGAGCAGTGAAAGCCCGCCGGAAATGACGAGCTGGTTGTTCGCCGAGAAGGTGATCGAACCTTGTTGGATTTCAGCCGAGGTGGCGGTGATGGTGGAACCGAGGGCGAGCAATCCAGTGCCGTTGGTGTTCCAGATGAAATTCCCCGCGGTGTTCGCGCCGGTGATGGACGTGCCGGAAAGCAGGTTGAACGACGCGGTGCCGGTGGAGTTGAAATTGAGAGAACCCACCGTGGCCGTGCCGACTCCGCCGCCGAAGTTGATGGAGGTGCCGCTGAGGGTGGCGGCACCGGTGACGGCGACGTTGCCGGAGTTCGTGATCGCGCCGCCGGAGGTGATGTTGAGGGTGGTCGCATTGACCGTGCCGAGATCGGTATCGCCCTGTTCGTTGAGTGCGACGGTGGTGCCGTTGAGGCTGACGCTGCCGAAGTTGTTAGCAGCGTTGGTGAGAGTGATGGCATTCGTTCCTGCATTGAAACTCGCCGCACCGGCGACCTGGGCGGAACCTGTTTGGGTGATCGCTCCGCTGGAAATCAAGCTGAACGATCCCACGTTGACGGCAGCGAGGAGCGAGGAACTCGCTTCGGTGATGGAAACCGAATTTCCGGTGAGATTGAGGCTGCCGAAGTTGTTATCCGGGCCGTTCAAGGTGATGTTTGAAGATCCCGCGTTGAAGGTGCCGAGTCCGGTCGCTTTCAGGATGTGTGAGTTGTCCTGAGTGATTCCCGCAGTGGCATTTACCGTGAGGGCGTTGGAAATTTCCACCACTCCGTTGAGAGCGACGCTGCCGTTGCTCGCAAAGAGGTTGAGCGTTCCATTACCGACGATGTTGGTGATATTCGCGGAAACGGTCAGCGAGGTGGCGGCATTCACCGTGAAGGTGTTTGCATTCAGCCATGAAACCGGGCTGATGACGTTGATGGCTCCACCGCCGAGGTTGCTAACGGTTACGACAGGGTTCACGGCGAGCGCGTTGACGATGTCAGCCTCGAGAACGCTTGAATTGTTAGCAACAATCAGCGGCGCGAAGGACGGCCCGCCGGAGATGTTGCTGCTACCCCCGCCGATTGTCAGGATGCCGGATGCGTGAACTGAAGAAGCCCCCATACAGAGGAAAATGACGGAGCCGAGGAATTTGCGGGACGGTTTCATGGTGGGTGTGAGGTGTGTGACAGCAGGGACGCTAGCGGGTGTTGAGATTAAGGGACGTTTGAAACTTGGGCGTCGCCAGCGAGTGGGCTGACGGGATAGCGAGTTTTGATCGATGAAATGAAATCCGCCTCGACGGATTCGCGCATCCGGCGGCGCTCGGACTGCTCCAGCTCGGCGGATACGGATTCAAAAGGACGGGTAAAGGCGGGTTTCTCGGCCATGAAGCGGACGAGGAAAATGCCTTCTGGGCGGGAAATGACGTCACTGACATCGCCGGGTTTTTCGAGCGCGAAGGCGATTTCCGCCGCGGCTTTGGCGAGTGGATCCGCGCCTCCTTTTTGATCGAGCCAGCCGAGGACGCCTTGCTTGAAGCGAGTGGGCGCGTGTTCGGAATAGTCCACGCCAAGAACTGAGAAACCTTGATCTGGATTTTTCCTGAGATCCTCGTTGGCGAGGAACCAGGTCCGGGCTTGGGAAAGTTTTTCCTGATAGGCGGCGAGCCGCTCGGGATCCTGGCCGGGATCGAGCCAGAGCAGCGCGACTTGGCGCTTCTGTGAGGACTGGAACTGCTCGATGCGGGATTCGTAAATCGCGCGCCATCGGGAATCGGGAATTGGCTCGGCGGCGACGGCTCGGAGCTTGGGAGTCAGCTCGGTTTCGCGGAGCCGGGAAATGAGGATGCGGGCGATTTCGGCACGGACGATGGGGTCATTTTCCAACCCTGCATCATGCGCGGCTTGGGTGAGGCTGGCCCGCTCGGCTAACTCATCCAGCGCGGTTTTGCGGGTTTCCGCGTCGGTCCTGCTGGCATGCTTTTCTCTCAGCTGAAGGTCCAAATCCTCCTGAGTGATCGTGATCGATCCGATCCGTAGCAATCCCCGCTCCGCCACGGCAGGCGAAGGATTCGCAACTTCCTGCCGCGTGTCCCGGTTACAGGAGACGAGGGCCAGCAGGCAGCCGAGTGCCAGGGTGTGGATGCTCGGTTGGATCATGGTGCCAGATTGCGGATCAAGGCGTTGCCGGTGACGCGTTTGAATTCCCACATGATGACGTGGCTGCCGGTCAACTCGCGCTGGACGCGGGCGGTCGGCCCGGAGGTTTCGGAAATTTTCATGCCGTCGATGTAGAAGGTGAGTAAATCGCCTAGGCTGCCACCGGTGACTTGCAGCTCGAAATCGAGATTCGCGCCGTCGGTGATTTCTGAAACGATGCGCCCGGAATCGCCGGAGCTGGTGAGATCTCCGGTGCTTTGGTTGGTTTTCCAAACGGACTTGCCGCTGATGCCGAATGGCGCGGCTCCGACCAATTTCCCGATCGTGTTAGTGGCAAGCACGCCGGGTTCTAAGTTCATGCTCAAGCGGTAAAAGCGGCTGGTGGCGGTGGCAGGGAGAGTCTGGCCGACGAGTTTCACGCCGGTGGTGTCGGCGGATTCGGTGAAGGTGGAGGAAGAGTCCGACCATTGGCCAAGGCCAGAGGAAGATTCCACATTCCAGCGGACATCGGCGGCATTCATCGGGCTTTGCGTTAGAATTTCGGGCTTGCCGCTGGCGACGCGGAACGAAATCTGATGCGAGGCAAGATCATCGACGGAGTTGAGTCTGAACGCATAGGCTTGGAGGTATTTTGAAACGGCTTCTGGCGACAGATTCGAGAGATCGGATAGATTTCGCATGGCGCCGCCAGTGGAGGCTTGAAGCCAGCGATCAAAGCCAGCGCCATTCGCCTCGGTGGCGGATGCGGCGGCGTAAATGACCGCTTCGTTCGGATTTCCTATTTGATAGAGATCGCCGGGCAGGAGTTTGAAATGAACGACCTTCGGACCCTTCACGAGACCCGCCGCCAGTGGCTGGATGGAAATTTGCGCGAAGCTCTGACCTGCGGAAATCACGAGTGCATCCGGCACGTCCTGGATGTGGGTGCCTTCGATGGCGGTGCCGCCGAGGCCGAGTGGGATGCTGAGAGAGCTAGCGAGTGAGCCGTCACGATGGACTCGGACGATGGCGGGCTGGGAGAGGCTGGAGATGGCGGATGGTTGCACGACTTCCAACCAGACCATCGGGCGATCCGTGATGGTGCGGGTGAGGGCTGCGCCGCCGACGGTGAATTTGTATTGTGGCAGGACCGCGAGCTGGACGGTTTTCGATCCAACGGTCTGGAGATCCGGCACCGGGCGGACGGTGACGGTCTTGCTCGTCACGCCGCGAGGGAAGCGGATCACGGCGCGGTGGCTTTCATTTTGCACGGCGGAGTCGATGACGAATTTCCCGCTGAGCGCTTCCTCGAAGAATCCGACTGGCACATCGAGGGCGGCAGCCGTGCCCGCGCCGCTGCGGGTGATGACGATGCTGAATGGCTCGCTGATCGACTCGCCCGTCGGGCCTGCCGGGCTGCCGGGAGCGAGAGCGATTTGGACGGTGGATGGAATGCTCAGGCCACCCATGCGGATGCGGCCTTCGGCGATGAGTTGGATGAGCTGGCTGCCGCCGACCACCTTGTTATCGAGAGTGATTTCCTGAATGGTGGCGTCCGGGCGGGTGACGATGAGGACGGAGTTGAGCGTGGGTGTGGGAGTGGAGAAATTCGCATCCAGCCGGACGGAGATGAACTGGCGGGCGTCGCCGGTTTTGCCCCAGAAGAGGGCGGACAGATCGAGGATGTCATTTTCGAGATCAAAGTCGGTGATGTGATCCGCACCGGTATCCAGTCCGCCGAAAACGAAGCGGTCAGCCCCTGCCCCGCCGGTCAAAATGTCTGCGCCGGGACCGCCGGAAAGCGTGTCGCCGAGTGCGCCGCCGCCGATGCGGTCGTCGCCATGGCCGCCACGGATCGTCTGTGGATGGGATGAAGAAGCGGCGGTTAGATTCACCGCTTTGAGTTCGGTGCTGAGATCCCAGATGATGGAGCCACCCCACTTGGAGTCGAGGTAGTCGTTCACGTCGCGGAGTTTCTGCTCGGCGAGGGCGGTCGGGAAAACGAGGAGTTCTTGAAGTTGACCGGCGAAGGATTCGTCGAGCGGGCCACTAGCGTTAGAGATCGCGGAACGACGGCCACCGAGCGTCGGCAGGACGGGATCGAGGGCGGCGGCGGTGATGTTCTGGCCATCGTAGGAGAGGCCGAAGACGTTCTGGAGCAGCGTGCCCTCACGGCGAAAAATGGAGGTCGCTTGCTGGCCTGCGACGTTGACGTAGCCTTGGGCGGAGAGTCCGTCCATTTGGTAGGTCGGTGATCCGGGATAGGAAATCGCCTGGCTGGTGGGGGCGATTTTCATGAATCCGCGGTTGGTCGAAAGCAAGGTCTGCGGCGCATCCGATGTGCTGGCGGATTTGTAGGCAGCGAGCACGGTGTGGTTCGCGGTGGAAATGGCGAGGTCTTGGAAAAACAAGTGCGCTGAGGAGGAAACCGAGAAATCCGCTGAGCCGTCTTTCACGCCGGGCTGATAGGCAGCGAGTGGTTGCGAGGCATTCCGGGCATTTCCAGAACGATCGAGCCAGGTGCTGATGCGGGTGCCAGTGAGATCCAAGCCGTCGAGCCAGAGGGCGGAATCATTGCCATCCCGCGTGCTCGGAGCGGCGGCACGAACGATGACATTTCCGGTCGTCATTTCTCCACCATCCCCTAGGCGGACAGGGAGGGAAACGAGGGCTGAGGCGCGGTTCGAGTGACGGACGGTGAGGCGTCCGGCGCGCAGGTCGGCGAGGGTGAGAATGCTGGCTTGGCCGTCGGCCAACGGTACGCCGTCCACTTTCAGCGTGAAGCCGGAACTGGCGCTGCCGGTGAATTCGAGCTGGATACCGTCGGGTTGGGTGTCCGAGTCGAGGACCTGGAGGTAGACTCCAGCCTCGCCGGATTCGGAGACGAGGATCTCGGCGGTGGCGAGCGTGGGCTTGCGGTTGCTGACGGTGGGATTCCCGCCTTGCTGGTATTCTTCGAGATTGGTCCAGCCGTCGTTGTCGGCATCGTCGCCAGAGTCAGCAAGCGTGTGATCGAGGCCGTAGAGTTTTTCCCACCAATCGGGGAGTCCGTCACCATCGCTGTCGGTATTCTCACCGGCGACGAGCAGATCGAGGCGGTAGTTGGCACCCCGGCTGGCGAAGCTTAGGCCGTAAAATTCCTTGCTGCCATCGGGAAGGGTGGCGATGCGACCGTCGATCTTGATTTCCTGAATCTTGAAGTTGGCGGTGGTGGTGCCGATGGAAAGAAACTCGGTGACCCGGGGCGCATCGGGGAGATAGGCGAGCGGTACGTCGATGGCGTAGGAGTAGAGCTTGTCCGCCCCTTGTCCGGTGGGGCGAAGCTCGGTCTTGAGGCTGACGCGGTTGGTTGGGTTTGCTTGGTTGACGAAGGTCATCTCAAGCTTGCCGGACTGGAGCAAGACCGTCTGCGCACCGCCGACCTGGCGGACCTGGCCGTAGAAGGTGACAACGGAATCCGTGAAGCCAGCGGCAGCGGCCATGCCGGTGAGCAGGAGCGAGGCAGTGAGGATTTGGAGAAATTTTTTCATCGGTTGGCGGTGATGGGAATGGGCGGCTGCGGGCGGGTTCACTGGCCTTGATGCGAGTAGGTTTGGAAGTAGAGCTTGATGTCCCGAATTGTGTCGGAGAGCCGGGTCACGCCGGTGAGCGGATCGGCGTGGAGTCCAGCTCCGGGGATGATGAGCATCCATTCTGAGTTCCAGACCGAGCGGCCGATCAGACGGGAATTGAAGACCAATTCGCTATCGTCGGCGTCGGGATCACCATTGTTGTGATACATGCGGAAATCGCCGTGGCGGCGTGCCTCGCCGTAAGCTCCGTCCACGCCGTTGAGGGTGGGAATGAAACCCGGCGCGGTGATGTTGCCCTGGTTGATGACGAAGGGAGTCGGAATGCGTTGTTCGTTCACGCTCCACATGCGGGTGAACGGCGTGGTGGAGCTGGACTCGCGGATATAGTCATTTCCGATAGGGACCAGGTAGGCACGCGGGGTGGTGGTGAGACCGGCGGCGTTGTAGTTGTCCAGCCAGACGCCGAAGCTGCGGACTTTGGTGGCGTAGTTGGCGGTGCTGTAGTTGTGATCTCCGGGCAGCAGCGGACGACCGAATACGTTCACGCCTGGCTCGATGCTGGTGGAAAAGCGAATTACGAGTCCCGGCTGGGCGGCGGTGCCGGTCGTGGCAAATGGGCGGCAATAGCGGACAAACTCCGGCATTTTCATGAGATCCGGGACGATGCGGGCCTTGAGCGCGTCCTTCCAGCGGTCGTCACTGGCAGCGGTGCCACCCGCAGATGCGGCCGGTCCGATGCGGAATAATTCGCTGCGCAGCGAGATTTTTTCCGACTCGCCCTGCGGGCTGTTGATGCCGAGCTGGTTCTTGAGCACTTGGAAATTGGCATTCATTTGGACCAGGATTTCCGCAAGGCCGTTCTGACCGATCGCAGGTTCGCCATCTGTCCAGAGGCCGAGTTGGCGCTCTTTCACGATCTTGTCGAAGATGGCGGTCGGCGCGGCGGGGTGGCCGGGATCCAGGCTGGTTTCGTAGTCGTACGCCTTGGCGGCGAGCCAGGTGTAACGGGCCGCGTTGTTGAAGGAGCTCTGGTATTTGCCCATCGCCTCGTTGCGGGAAAGGCGGAAGACCATGTCTTGGTAGCGGTTCTTTTGGACGATGGCGGCGAAGCTCTTGTTGAAAGCCTCTCGCTCACGAAGGAGGCGGAAGCCCTCGGCTTGGGCGGTGAAATACTCCTGGCGGAGGATTTCCAAATTCTGCAATCGCTCGCCGATGGCGTTGCGGAGCGCAGCGTCTCCTCCAGCCACCGCTCCGAGTTCCACGAGCATCCCCTCGATTTCCGAGACGTATTCCACTCGGACGCCTTTCCGTTCGAGACTGTCGATGACCTCGTCACGGACGAGTTCTGCGATGCGGATTCCGATTTCACTAACGCCGTTCGCAACGTTGATCGGCTCGCGGGCAGCCACTGCGGCGGCCAAGGCGATACCGCGAGCGGGCGAGGTGACATCGTTCGAGAAGCCAATGCTGGTTGGGAAGGCCTCGGAAACCGCCTCGGCGATGGTGCCGACCACGTCTCCGATGATCGAGAGCGTGCCGATGATCGTTTGGGTGGCGACGATGCCTGTGTTGATGCCGGCACGAGTGCCTGTGATCGAGTCTTGGATGCTCTCTTTTTTGGCGATCAACTCGATCTGGTTGAGGAGACGGCGGCAGGAGGTTTGGTAATCGCCGAGGTAGCCCGAGTAGGCGGAAAGATCGCCCTCAAGGCCGATTTCCTCGCGGAGCATATTTTCAAGAATCTGCTGGGTTTTGCCATAGCTGGTCCGTTGGCCCCAGCCATCGGCTGACTGGTAGGCGTAGGCCGCGGTTCGGTTGACTGGCATGGTGAAGGTGGCCGTGGGGTCCTCATATTCATTGCCATTGACGAAGGTCTGCACGGCGTTGGTGAGCTGTGCGCTGCCGCCCGAGGTGTTGCTGTAGAGACTGAGCAGCGTGCTATTCGACGAGAGACCCGCGACGGAGGTTTTGATCTCGTTGTAATCGAGCGTGGCTGGATTGTTCGAACCGGTGCCGGGAGGAACGATCTGATCCACCTTGGTGCGGTCGAGGTAGGCGAAGAGCAGGTTGTCCGGGCCCTCGTATCCTTCGGGGTAGGCTTTGCCGAAGCCGATGGTGCCGCTGTAGGGACGACCGAAGATTTCGATCAGGCGATTCCGGTAGTCGAGATCTTGCCGCATGGCTTCGCGGATCAACTCGTCGGTATCATCCGCGATGCGCCGCAGTTTGTTGTCCGCTTTTGCTGCGAAATCCAAGGTGGTGAGAGCGTTTTTCCCAGCAACGACGGCCCGGGAGTAAATTTGCTCAAAGTGCGACTTGCTATCCCCAGAAGAACCGTTTTCGGCGAAATCCTGATCCAAGTCGAAGGTGATGGCGTCCGAGTCGAATCCAAGCGGATTCACGCCGCCATTGGCCTCATCCATGGCCATTTGGATTTCATAGAAACCACCGGCGATTTCTCCGACTTCGTCGATGGCCGTGAGGCGTTCGATCTTGTCGAGGCCCTCGGGATTGGTGATCGGCGTGGCACCGGTTGCGTGTTCTGGCAGTAATGCATTGGCGACGGCCCAGTCGAAATAAGCGGCTTGTCCGGCGCGGCGGCCCCACTCGGAAACGCCCCAGGCGCGGGCAGGATCGGCGTTGTCGGAGTAGCCTTGCCATTGGCCGTTCGGGTCCTGGGTGTATTTCAGGCGGTAGGTGCCGCGAACGATGTCCCGTCCGGCGCGGGCCTTGGCGGCGGCGAGCTTGGCGAAGCTTTTCTCGTCGAGGAAATCGACCTCCAGCACGTTCTGCATGAGCGAGTAGAGCTCGGAGCGGGTGCGCCAGTTGAAGTTGGTGGCGCGGAGCAGGTCGTAGTGCTTGCCGAGGGCGTTGACGAAGTGGCCCCAGGCGTCGCCGTGGCCTTGTGGGTAGAGGATGCGGGCGTCTTCCTCGTTGATGAAGCCGTCGGTGTTTGCATCGTAAATGTTGTAATTCACGTTGTAAGCGGCCTCACCGAGTCCCTTGGCGTAGTTCCAGAAAAGTCGGTTATAGACCGGGTAGCTCTTGCGGAAATCGGTGCCGCGGAGCAGCGCGAGTTCCTCGTGCATCAGGTCCGGCTCGAAGTTCTGGAACGCATGGGTGAAGGAAGCCACGCTGGCCAGCCCGCCTTCGTCCGAGACGGTGATGGTCGAGTCTTGGGCGTCGCTGTAGGCCTCGCGGGCGAGGAGTTCGTAGAGGACCGAGAGGCGTGTTGCTGCTAGAAGGAGCGCTTGGTTGATGCCGTCCGTGCTCACCGGGTTCGAGGAGTTATCGATGGAAAGCTCTTTGGCGCGCTGGAGAACGGTTTCGTAAAGCTCGATGAGGCCGGTATTTTCGATGACGTTCTTGTCCGAGTTCAGGGCCACCTTGCCGGCATACGGGCCGCCAGCGATCTGGATCTGGCTGGTGTAGGAGGCGGGGCTTTCGTTCGAGAAGAAATCGGTGTAGCGGGCTTCGTAGGGGTTGATGCGGTCAAGAACGCGCTTCACCCAGCCCATGACGAGTTGTGGGATGTAGCGTTTGCTGCCGTCTGCTTGGAGTTGCGGTGAATTTGCCGCACCTGCCCACTGGAACGGTGCCGGGGTGCCGGGTTTCCAGGATTGGGAAGCGTTGCTGAACTCGAAGGGAACAAGATTCCAACTGCTCTCATCCTTGTGGCGATAGCGCATGAGCACCAGCTTGTCGGCGAGGGTGACATCGGGACGGCCTTCGAAGACGATGGAGTTCAGACCGAGATGCTTCTGGGTGGTGTTGAGAGTGCCGTCTGCGATGCGGACCTGCGGCAAGTATTCCTGCCAAAGCGTCCTGCCGCTGGAGTCGGTTTCCTTGAGGGTTCCGTTTGGCAAAACTTCATCGGCCACGAGATCCAGGGAAGCGGCGTCTCTGATCCACCATTCGTAGTAGATGTCGCCGGTGTTGGAGCCGAAGTCACCGTTGTGGGTCAGCATCACTTTTTCGCTGAAGGCGTCCGCATTTTCGATGACTTTGATCGCGCCACGATAGCGGTCTGGCACGACCTCAATGATGTGGAGCGAAACCGCCGCGCCATTGAGCTCGGCGCGATTATTCTCCGCGATGGTGACGTAGAGCGAGCCGTTCGGGTTCTGAGTGAGCAGCGAGGAATTCGGAACGAGTGAAGAGCCGACGCCGAAACTGTCCAGTCGAGCCAGAACCGGGTCTGGGCTGTTGACGGTACCTGAAAGGTCTGCCTTCCAGAATTTCTTCACCTCAGGCAAGCCGCCGCCAGCAGGAGCGGATTTAACGCCTTGAAGGAAAACCGGAGCGGTGACGCTGGCGGCGGGTTGAGTGACTCCGTTCGGATTTTGGCAGAGTTTGAAAATATCGTCGATGGCTGCTTGCCAAGTCGTGTCTGGGGAGAGAGCGCGGATGGCCTTATACTCGTCCGGCGTCATGACGTTGGGCTCCAGCAGGTTCAACGGGTCGGGGCCGCGGGTGAGGTCGGAATTTCCGCTGTCCTTGTCATTCAAATAGCCACGGAAAACGAGGGTAGAGGCGAGCGAGTCGTAGTAGAATCGCTTACCGAGTGAGCCGGGGAGATCCTTGAAATACCAACGCTCGGCGATGATGAGCAGCTTGGCGGTTTCCGCCGGGGAGAATCCGGCAGCGTTCATCTTCGCGGCGGTGAAAGCGGTTTTCTCACGGCGGTCCAGCGGGCGGATGATCTGGGCGGATGCGCTGCCGACCGCTTCGGGCGTGGCGGCCCCGATGACCATGTCCGGGGTGCCGGAATCATAGACGATTTCCGACGCCTTCATCGCGACCAGCGCCGGAAGACCTTGAGAGCCGGGGTTTTCATTGAAATACTCGCCGCCTTGGTAAGTGAGCGTTTCGCCGCGCTTGAGCTTGGGGTAGTTCGAGCGCCATTTGCTGGTGTAGATGACTTTGACTGGCTCGATGCTGGTGCCGGTGCCGGTAAAGACGCGGGTGTCTGGCAGCCATGCCACGGGGGTTCCGTTGGCGGGCGAGGTGGGCAGGTAAAAATCGCCCCTCATCGGGTAGAAGAACTGGTTGAAGAACTTGCCGTCGCCAGAGACGACCCAGCCTTTTTTGTTCACATCCCGCCAGAGGGTGCGGCGGTTGATGTTGTTGACTTGGATGTTGCCACCGCGCTCGTCTTGCATGGAAACATTGCCAATGACGATGTTGAGCGGATAGGGCGGGATGAGGAGGTCGCCCGCGAGGACGGGATACTCGAATTTGTAGCTGAAATCGTAGGCTTTGTTAGGATCGAGGGTGAGGAAACGGTCTTCAGGATTGGAGGCTGGCTCGTAAGCCAAGCCGGGCGTGGACTGGACGACGGCATCGGCGGGACGCGGGAAGGCGGTGGCGCCAGCGCGGGTTTTGCGGACCGAGTAAGCGGCCATTTCCGGCTCTCCGGTAATGAGATTGTTCACCTGAACGAGCACCCATGGCTCAGAGGTGTAAGGGCTCGTCGTCTGGTTCGCATCGGCTTGGAGGGCGAATGCGGCGAACGGCAGGTTGTTCGGAACGCCGTCGCCAAGAGACTTGATCTTGAGCGCGGCGCGGCCTGAAGCGGCAGCGAGGGCGTGTTCTTCGTTCGGGTTGTAGCCAGCTGCTGCGAGGTCCGGCTGATTGTAGATTTTCAGGCCAGAGTAGCCAGATAGATCGAAGACAGGCTGCGGTCTGCCGTTTTGGTCAATGCCTTCCGAGCCGATGCGGCTGGCGATGTAGATGCGTTTGTCCTTGTCAGGGCCGACGGTCGGATAAATGACGTTTTGGAACTCGGTGGTGATGTAGGGCCACGCGACGTTCGGATTGGGCGAGCGGTCGGTCCGGTAAGCGTTTTCGTAGTAGGTGATTTCGAGTTTTTTCGCAGCACCCGTGAAGAGTTGGCTGTGGTTCACGGGGAAAACAGGGCCCCATCTTCCGACTTCGGCAGCGCGGTCGTAGAGGCTCGCGTTGTAGTTGGAAACCGAGTTGAGAATGTAGCCGCTGCCTGCAAACCCGGCGTTGTCGAGGGTGCTGTCGATGCGGGTGGCAACTTCCTGGAGGTCGGTATTTGCCCAGGTGCCGATGAAGCTGCCGGAGCCCGTGACGGGGCCGATTGCAACGTTGGGTAAAGCTCCGAGGTTGGCGAAACGACCGCCTGAAGGGGCTCCCTCGAAGCTGAACCACAAATCAGGAGAGACCGAACGGAGTTGTTTCGTGACCAGAGTCATGTCTCTCTCGGTGCGGAGTGACCTGACTTCGCTGCCACTCAGGTAGCCCTTGCTGTCGGTGCCGAGATTGAAGAAGCGGAATTGGTCAATGGCGAGGCCTTGGAGTGGATCGGCATCCACCCCGAGACGGAGGGAACTTGCGTCGATGGATGGTGCGACCGTCGAGTTCGCAGTGCCGGGGAACCAATTGGTGACGTAGCTCTGCTCCTTGCGGACGCCGTCGAGGTAGTAGTTCACGACGGTGATGCTGATTCCGAAGAGCTTGGTGGTGAAAACGTGGATGGTGTGGTGGCGCCAACTTGCGCCAGCCACGGACAGGGAATGCGTGATGGGGATACCTCGATATTTCGTGGTGACGGTGGCGGCCGCGGCATCCAGCGTGACGGCAAGTCCGCCGCCACCGGTGCTGAGGACGGTGACGGGCTTGTTCGAGGCGACGATGGAGAGGCCTGTGTTCGCCCCGGTGGCAGCCGCGCTGAGGGTGAGGCTGGTGGCGTTGATCACAGCGGAAACTTTGGCCCCCGCCGGGATGTTGGTGCCTGCGAGGGTCATGCCGGAGACGATGCCGGAAGTGCTGGCACAGACCAGAGTGGTGGAGCCGGCGGCGGTCGTGCAGCCGTTGAGGGTGACGGGAGCGGAGGTTTTCAAGCCCTTCGCATTCAGCCAGAAATCCACCACAAATTTATCCCCGGAAGTGACGGCGTTGGTGGCGGGTGCAGCACCGGTTTGGACGATGCCGAACGCACCACCAGAGCTGGCGAGGCCGTTGCCGAGCTGGAGGCCGCGTTGGCCGAGGACGAGCCGTGAATCAGTGCGAGGAATCGTCACGGACGGCGTGGAGCGGACGACACGAACGGCGAGACGCTCTTTGTCCATGGTGCCGTTGGCGATCTCATCGGGATTTGGGCGGTAGCTGTAGAGGAGGACAGTACGACCGCTGTTGGTGACGTTGAAGGGCTTGGTGACGTCCGTGCCCACGGTAGCTCCGGTGCCTTGATCGTTGTAGGTCAGTTCGCGGAAGGACCATTCGTCGCTGGTGCTGATGTCGAGCTTGGTCGGCATGTTGCGGGCGGGGATGGGATCGAAGATGTGACGATAGTGGGCATCGAGTCCGGGAGCGGGCAGGCTGCCGGGGAAATCTGCGGTCACTCGTGGCATGGCGGCGCTGAAAACAAAGGAAGAGCCGGAGAGTTCGCGTTTCGAATCTCCAGTCGGCAGCAGGGTTTCCCGTGCCGTGGCCAAGGTGGCGGAATCTCCGGGATAGGCAGCGACGAGTTCGATCTTGTAGGTCTTTGAAGGGTCGTTCGCATCCGGCCAGTTTAACTGATAACTGCCGGGATGAACGGGGAGCACGGTTTTGCCGAGTTGATCCCAGCGAAACGGATTACCTGTCGCCTGGCCGCTTGGGACCACACCGACGCGGGTAAAGGTATCTGCGGGCCCAGCGGCCCCGGCCCGCAGCACGCCGCCGGGGCTGAGATGAGGGATGAGACCCTCGTTGGGATTGGTCGCGTCGAATTCCTTGCCGAGCGGAATTTCCACACGGAAAACGGTAGGCGCGTAGTTGAAGGTGACTTCTGTGGGGACTGTGGCAACTGGGACGGTGAAAATCCGGGCCACGCGGTTTCCAACTGCCAAGGTAGGTGGATCATTCACCATCACATCGCTAGAAGTGGAGACATCCGTTCCAACGAAGCTAAGATTTCCGCCGGGAGTTGAAAGGAAATTGCCAAGCGTGAGAGAACGATCCGCCGTGCGATAGAATGCACCTACATCCACCTTCCGACCAACGTCGACCCAGATTTCGGTGATCGATGAAGTGCCCATGCGTGGATTGGGATTCGCGGGCGTGGATGCTTGCAGTATCGTGGGCGTCTGGGCGTCGTAAACTCGGACAAAGGTCTGCCCTAACAGCTGGTTGGTACCATTGATCGCGCTGAAGCGATAACGAACTTGGCCAACCCATCGCCATCTTAGGCGGACGGGTTTAGTCAAGGTGAAGGGGGTAGAGGTAACGTATCCACCGGGAGTGACCGGAGTTTCGGTGCCGATCTGTACTCCAGCACTGTCAAACATGGAATAGCCCTGGACGGTGAGGCGCAAGCCGGAGGATTCCGAGATCCCGTCGAGTGGGCTGTCGATGATGGCGGTGAATTGCTCACCGGGTTTGAGCCATTGGCGACCGCCTTCGTTGACGGAACCCCCATTGGGTTTACCAGATTCGATAATGGCGGCGTATTCCAGACGCCATCTCCAAACGACCGTCACGTCTTGATTAAGAGTGGTGGAGAAAAACACATGGGTTCCCTGAACGACCTGACCGTCGATCGCATAGCCGTCATTGACGAGGCGATACCAGGCGATATTGGCTGCAGGACCATCCAATGCACCGGGGCCGCTGAGTTTCTTGAAATCCTTGTCCAAATAGATGGCCTCGGGCGCTTCGAAACGTTGATTGGTCCCGATGGGAGTCTTGTAGTGAGTCTTGACTCGCGGAAGGATGCTGTCGTCTCCAGGACCGATCAGAGGGGTGGGTTCGGTGGTGGTGACCGTGTAATCCGAAGCTGATGGTTTCTGATAGTTACTCTCGACGGAGAAAACCACTGGACGCGTGTAGCGAATGGCATAGGGAAATTCTATGATCTTCTTGGCATCGATATCTTTAAACGCCGAGGCCACGAGTCCGTGGGCGGCCCTGAGGCCGATGACATTGGAGGCTGGCTGCGGCTGGGTGGTGCCGTAGTTGCGGCTTTCAATCCCCATGCCGACATAGGTCCGGGTATCTCCGAATCCGGCGGTGATGTCCTTGTATTGGACCTCAATGCTGTTGGAGCCCTCGCGCAGGATAAGCTGAAAGGTGACCTTTCTGGTAGGAGTGTAATACTCTGGCATGTCTTCCCATTTGATAATGAACGTGCGGTTGGGAGCAGTCCCGCGGGTGGCATAAAGGATCTTGCCACCATCTGGACCGGGCTTGAGATCACTCCAGAACGGCGCGATGTAGTTATCAGGCAAATTCGTGCTTGGAATCGCAGTCGGCGACCATTCCGTGACGCCTTGGTCAAAACTGATAAGTCCGTTTGTCGAAATGTTGCACTTGGTGTAAGTCTTGTCGTAAAATTTGAAACTGAAGCCGATGTCAGCCAGAAGCGAGGCATCGTCCACCAGCAAGTCGCCGGGTATGAGGACGTCGGGGTCTGTGGAATTCAGGTAGGCGGTACTGGCGGCTGGGGCGGCCACGTCCATCGAATATCCAAAATCATCGGTATTGGGAATCGCCTCCGCAGCGATTCCCGTGAGATTGATGACGTAAGGATTTTTTCCGGTGACATTCGTTGGAATCGACACGCTGGCGGTGAAAGGACCGGTGGAGGCATCACCGGTGAGAGTCGGAGCGAATTGGATAGTGAATTGGGCGGTGCCAAAGGGTGCGACCGACGTCGAGGTGATGTTTGATTTGATGGTGATCGCCGGCGAGGCACCGCTGCCCAGTGTCACGGGTGTGAGGGTAAGGTTGGCGTTTCCCGGATTGCTGATGTTGAATGTGATCGATGCGACTTTGCCCTTAGTGACTGAACCGAGACTAGCACCCGCTGCAGGATGAGGAGCGATGGGAGTGCCCACTGGCATTTCGACCGCGATATCGGGTGCTAGGCCTATTCCAGTAAGATTGATGTGGAAGGGATTTTCGTTGGGGTCATTGTTGGCAATGTGGATGGCGGCGGTGCGAGTACCTCTTGCCGATGGTGTGAACGTCACAATGAACGTCGTGCTGCCTGATGGACCGATAACCGGTGCCGTGGGATTGGCTGTTATGGCAAAATCTGCCTCGTTGGTTCCGTCCTTGGTGATGGTGAGTCCGGTGAGATCTATGTTTCCGGTATTTTTGATGGTGAAGGTGAGCGGAGTGCCGGTGGCGACATTCACCGAGCCGAAGGATTTGGAACCGCCATCCGCGATGTTGACACTGGCGTTATCTACAACGGCGATCTCCGGGGCCTGACCTGTGCCAGTCAGGTCGATGTTGAAGGGACTGCTTCCACTGTCGTTGTTTGTAATGCGGAGAACCGTGGCCCGCGATCCGCTACTGCCCGGAGAAAAAGTGACCGTAAAAGTGGTGGAAACACCATATCCGAGACTCGTCGAACCAGGGGTGCTCACGACAAAGTCAGCCGCATTTCCCGTGGCTGTGGCAACGCTGAGGGTCAAATCGACGCCTGTGGTTCCCGTGTTTTTAACGGTGAAGGTGGTAGCAGCGGAAGATGAACCGACGGCCGTGGTGGGGAACGCACTACTCGATGTGTCGCTGACTAAGGTTGTCGCACCTTGTTTTACTTCAATGGTAGGTGCTGCCAATGCCGTGGCCGCAGAGAGACCGAGGAAGGAAAGGACAGCGAGGATCCGGGAAGGTTTCGGAAGGTGTTTCATCAGACTTGGGATCGGGAAATGAGTGGAAGCTGGGAAAGTCATGGCTCGGGTCTTACTGGGCACCTTGCAGCGCGGCGACGGAACTGATGCGGCGGAATTCGATCCGACCGGAGAGGGTGAGGTCGGACTTGATCAGGCCGCGGATGGTTTCGGAGAAACTTCCCTGGAGGCGGTCCGCAATGGGTTGGGCGGCGGCGAAGGTAACGGTCATGGTGCGGTTCACGTCCGGGCCTTTGGGGAGGTTCTGGTGGTAGGCGTGGCGGAAGGGATTGGTGCGATGGAAGGGATCGAGATTGATGACGGCGGTGAGCGACTGCCCGGCACCGATGGAGCCACTGGCGTTCAAGCTGAGGCGGTAGGCTTCGGTGAGTTTCGGCGGCCGGATGCCGCGGGAATTCAGATAAGTGGGCAGCAAGCCCGGGATGGTGGCTTTCGCGGCGTTGATCGCAGCGGTGCTGGAGTTGATGAGGTTGGTTTCGCCGGCGGTGCGGATAGACGGGTCTTTGGCGAGGGCGGTTTGCAGGCCCGGAGAGAGGCTGGTGAGGAGCAGGAAATTCGGATCGAAAATCATGTTTGCCTGGCTGACGGAGTCGAATGCGCGGGGCATGTCATAAGCGGCGGAGTCGATGCGGACGCCGACTCTTTTGCCGTCGCGCTCGTTGATGCCCTCGAAGAATGGAATTCGCGCGGAATCCACCACCAAGACACGCTCGGCGGGAATCGCGGGATCGGCGGTTTTCGTCTGCATGACAGTCACTTGTGAGAGCAGTCGCACCTGGCCATTGGCATCCGAGTGGAGAATCATCCGCAGTGGGACTGAGCCAGCGGCAGGCCGGGCGGGAGCACCGTCTTCGACGATGCTGGTGACGGAATTCACAATGACATCGCCCACCCACAGTCCGGTGACTTGGCTGGCTGGCACTCCTGAAACCACGCCGGCGGATTGTTGGACTTCGCTGCGAACGGCAGAAATGGGCAACCAGAAGGAAGCGCCAGCGGGCGAGGTTTTCAGACGATAGAGATTGGTGCGTGGAGCGTCGTCCGGCCACGTCCGCTTTGCGCCGAGTGAGAGAGTGTTGGTTTTCAGGGTGGCGACGGTTTCATCCAACGCGGCACTGGTTCCCGCACCCACGGCGGAATCGACCTTGTTGCCGCGGTTGTAAGCGAGGCTGTTGGCGGATGGCCTGACGACGTAGAGGTCCAGCCCGTCGCCGCTTTTGGAAATAAGATCCAAGTCCGGGATGGCGCTGGTGGTGCCGAGGTTGCTGAAAACGATTTCCTCCAAGTCGAGATCCAGCGCATCGACGCCGGCACCGACGGTCACGGCATCGGACGGCCCGCCGAAACCGAGCTGGCCGTTGCTGGAACCCGCGAAGGAAACGGAAACCGGTCCCATGTAGTTGGATGGCCCGGAGCAAAAAACCCAGTAGGCTCTGCCCGAAGCCATGGCCTGGCTGCCGGTGACGCGCTGCCAAGCACCGCTGGCGTTGAGGCTGAAGATGTTGGAAACCGAATGCTTGCTGCCAGAGGGTCCGAAAAACTGGTCAAAAGTGGGCGTCGCCTGCAAGCCGAAGCCAACGAGGTTGTAGCGGTCGGGATTCCAAGTAGGTTTGAAAAAACGAGCCTTGCCGGAAAGCGTGAGCGTGAAGTTGGGAGTGCCCGCTGCGACTTGAATGAGGTAGGCACTGTTTCCAGAAATCAGCGGAAGGTTGTTTCCGCCGCTGGGGTCGGTGCGTTTCCATTGCAGCCATTCCTCTTGGTTGAAGGTGCTGATGGTGCCCGGCTCTTCAGCGAAAAACTCAGCGATTCCGGAAAGCGGCTTGGGCGTGGCGGCGATCAGGATGGCGGGATTGCTGAAAACGACTTCCGGGGCCAGTGTTTGCCCGGATGGATTAGTAGGCTCGACTTCCAACCAGACAGCATTCCAACCGGCGGTCAGCGTGATCGACTGCGTGGCGGTCTGGGCATGAGAGAGGCCTGCCAACGCGAGGAAACCAACGACGAGGCTGCGTGTCAGCAGAGGAAATAAGGATTTCATGAAAAGAGGTAAATGGGTCATGGCTGCTGCATGGTGACTCTGACGCGGAGGAACTTGGCCCCGCTCGGGGTGGACGGGATGGAGGCGCGAATCTCGCGGACGGTGCCGTTATCGCTTAGAGTCTCTTGGGTGATCCCCGTCGGGAACCAATCCACGAGATCACTGGACCACTGCGGAGTGTAGGTCAGGTTGGTGGCGGCGATCACCCGGGTGAAGGTGATGGAAAGCTCACCGGAGCCGAGGGCCATAATGGGCAGCCCCTGTTGTCCGGGCTCCCACGGTTCGAGATTGAATGCGTATTTCAGGAGGTTGCAGATGCCGTCGTTGGCAGGTGCCGCGGAGGGGCCCGCGATGGCGGGATTACCGGCATCCGGGCCGAATTTCAGGCTTTGCCAAGCAACGAATGGATCGCCGCCGAAGGAAAGGTAGCTACCGATGGTAGTGCCACCACCGTTGGTGGCGATGGCTCGGAAATAGTATAGCGAGCCGGGAACGAGGCCGGTGAGGGCGGTTTCAACGGGGATTGGATCGGTGCCGGTGAGGCCCGTCGCGGCTTGCACTAGGACTTGGGTGGAAACGATTTCCCGCAGGGTGGCGTGGGCGATTTCTCCGACGAGGACGCCCCCCGTGGGCGTGGTGGCCAGCGAGACGGGCTGGTCGAATTGGGCCACCTCGCCGAGTCCGTCGGCCGTGCCTGCGGTGCCGGAGCCGACGTAGGCGGCGACGACTTCCACTGGGCTGACAGAGCGAATGCGGTGGTTTCCTTGGTCTGCAACGAGCAGCGTGCCATCCGCCCGGAAGGCAAGGCCTTTCGGCGAACTGAAGCGAGCACTGGTGCCGGTATTATTGGTGGTTCCCGGCGTGGCGTAGGAGCCGGCGAAAATGGAGGTGCTGCCGTTGGCGGCGACCTTGCGGATGGCGTGACTGGAGGCCTCGGTGACGTAGGCATTTCCGGTGGAATCCACAGCGATACCGACGGGATTGTCGAATTGAGCGACGCTGACCAAGCCATTCGTGGAGCCTGAGGTAGTGAGTCCTGCCAAGGTGCTGACCGTGCCGTCCGGGCCGACTTTGCGAATGCGGTGGTTTGCGCGATCCGCGACGTAGAGGGCACCGTTTGCGCCGATGGCAAGTCCGGATGGGAGATGGAATCGGGCGGCTGCGGGAACTCCATCGGTGAATCCTGGACTGCCAAGTCCGGCGAAGGTGCTCACCACGCCCGCTGCGGTGATGGCGCGGATACGGTGGTTTTTTGAATCCGCGACATAGACGATGCCGTTCGTGACCACGATCCCGATGGGTTCGTCAAATTGCGCGATATTTCCCGCACCATCGGCAAACCCGGCGGCTCCCGTCCCGGCGAGAGTGGTGGTCGTGCCGCTGGTGGTGATTTTAAGAATGCGGTGATTGAGCGTGTCTGCGATGTAGATGTTTCCCGTGGAATCTGTCGCAATGCCGTTCGGTTGGCTCAGCGAAGCGACGCGGGTGCTGACGGTCAGGCCGTCGAATTCTGGGTCCAGTGACCATTCGAACCATGCCGTGGTGCTGCTGCCCAACGGATTCACGGTGGCGTTCAGAGTAGCGGATGTGCCCGTGACGGCAGTGGCTGCCAGCGTGATGACTGCGGGTGGATCGAGAACCACGCCGCTGATCGGGAAGGCGAATGTCGGCTGGCCGACTGCATCGCTGCTGATCGTGACATTTCCGCTGTAGGCTCCGGCAGTGGCGGCGGTGAGGGTGAGGCCGAGGTTCAGCGAAGCGAGCGGGTTGATCGACCATGGACCCGCTGCAATCTGGTAGCCTGGAGGAACGGTGATCGTGCTGACCGAGAGCGGAAAGCTGCCAGGATTGGAAATGGTGATCTGCCGGATGACGGGCTGGCCGGTGGGAGTATTGCCGAGATTGACTGGGTTCAGCTGGTCATTCGCGATGGCCGTGGAGCCGTCCGCGACGGTTATTCCGGCTTGTGGCGTCACAAAATTCAGCATTTCACCGGTGACAGTGCCACGGTAGTTAGTAGCGACGGCGCGGAAGTAGTAGGTGCTGTTCGGTAAAAGCGGCTGAGGAATATTTACGGAAACCAGACGAGCGCCGATGCCGTTAGTCCGAGGCGTGACCGTGGCGATGGGCAGTTCCGCAGCTCTGGCGATTTTTCGGGCAAGTCCTGCTTGGCTGACGAGGAGCTCGCCGGAAGCATCGATGGAAATGCCTGTGGGCGAGCTGAACTGAGTGGCCGTGGCCGGATACAAGCCCGCCCCAGTAAGCGGAGAGTCGATGCTGCCGTTGATGCCGGAGCCAGCAAGCGTGGTGACGGTCCCGTCGGCTTCCACTCGGCGGATGCGGTGATTTCCAGAATCCGAAACGTAAGCGATGCCATCCGCGTCTACCGTGATGCCCGTGGGTGAGGAAAATTGCGCGGAATTTCCCAAACCATCGGCAAAGGCTGCCGTGCCGTCACCCGCGATGGAAAAAGCACTCCCAGCTAGAATCAGGCGAATCCGCTGATTCCCGGTGTCCGCCACCCAGACGTGGGTGCCTGCCGCATTCACCGCGAGGCCACGGGGCGAGGAAAACTGCGCCGTGCTGGCACTCCCGTCGGCAGTGACGCCCGACACGCCGGTGCCAGCGAGGGTGGTCACATCGCCGGTGGAAATGGAGACTTGGCGAATCCGATGATTTCCCATGTCCGCGATGTAGACGTTTCCTGCGGCATCCACCGCCACTCCGGTGGGATAGAGGAACTTCGCCGAAGCGGCTGCTCCATCATTGAAGCCCGCCACGCCGGAACCCGCGAAGGTCGTCACGGCACCGCCTGAGGTGATCTTGCGGATGCGGTGGTTCGCTTCGTCGGCGACGTAGAGATTTCCTAACGCATCCCTCGCGAGACCAGTTGGATTTTCAAACTGAGCTGAAGCGCCACTTGCATTCAGGAAACCTGCCACCCCGGATCCAGCGAAGGTGCTGACCACACCCGCAGAAGTGATACGGAGGATACGGTGATTTGCCCGGTCCGCGATGTAGGCACCGCCGCTGCCATCACTGACGATGCCCGTCGCGCCGGTCAATCCAGCCGTGGCAGAACCCGTCAAAGTGCCCACTTGATACGGCGGGAGCAGGTCTGGATCGGTGGAATACTCGAAAATGACATCGGTGAGATTGTTCTTGGGATCGACAGTGGCATTGAGCCGGGCAGCGGTGGGAATGACGTTGGTGGCAGGCTCGGTGGTCAGGACCGGGATTTCATAGAGGGTGAAACGCAGGCCTATCGACTGAGTCACCGTGTTGGAGGAAACCCAGCGGACGTAGTAAAGCGCACCGGGATCCAGCCCCATTGCGTCCGCGTCGATGGTGGCGGTGACTTGCTGCTGCCCGACGATGACATCTCCGCTGATCGCAGTGGAAACCACCTTGGTGTTCTGGATGATGATGCGACGGAGCCTGTCGTTTTCACCGTCCGCGACGATGAGGTTCCCATCTGGGCCGATCACGACTCCGGTGGGGGAATCGAATTTAGCGACATCGGATTTGCCCTCAAGAAATCCAGCCACGCCGCTCCCGGCCACGGTGGTGACGCCTTGGCTCGAGACAACGATTTTCCGAATGCAGTGGTTCTGCTCGTCAGCCACGTAGAGGACGCCCACCCCATCGGTGGTGATGCCGGACGGAGAATTGAATCTCGCCGAAGTCCCGCTGCCATCCATCAAGCCTGAGGTGGATCCCGCAAAGGTGGTCACCGTGGATGCGAGCGTGCCAGCCGAAGTAATCGCTCGGATGCGGTGATTCCCCGTGTCTGCCACATAGAGCGTGCCGCCGATCAAACAAAGGGCTCGGGGAGTATCGAACCGCGCCGTGAATGGCGTGTAGGCCGGGTCAGTGACGAGGGGCGGGGGGGTGTCGGTATCGATGATTCCTACTGCGCCAGATCCGGCGTAGGTGCTGACCCCACCGGTCGGCGTGATTTTGCGAATCCGGTGGTTGAGCGCATCTGCGACGAAAACATTTCCTGCTGCATCCAGAGCGATTCCGTAGGGATAGTTAAACCGCGCAGCCGAACCCGACTGGTTCAGAAAGCCGGCATTTCCGGGAGTATTGGGACCAGCCAAGGTTTCGACTGTCCACACGCCGCCGACGATCGCCGGGCGGACGAGCTTGCAAATGCGGTGGTTGAAAGTATCCGCGACATAGACATTCCCATCCGGTCCCACGGCCACTGCCGAAGGGAAACTGAACTTCGCATCCGGCCCGGGACCATTGGCCAACCCGGAAAACGGCCCGCTGCCGGCGATGGACGTGACGTTTCCAGCAGAGTCAATCATCCGAATCTGTTGGTTCCCGGAGTCCGCGACGAAAATGTTGCCGAAGGTGTCCTTGGCAACGGCAGTGGGAAGGGCGAATTCCGAACTCGCACGAGCTCCATTCGACTCGCCGATCACGCCCGTGCCCGCGAAGGTCCCCACCACGGGCAGGAAATCCGGGTCGGTGGAAATTTCGAAAAATCCTGCGGAATCTCCCGACGGCACTCGGGTGTGAAGCGTGAGGCCTGCTGGATTGTAGCTGCTCACTTCTGCCTCGGCCGCGCCAATGTCCGAGCCAGCTCCGAGAGCACGCGGAAATCCGCGCTGGTCAGTCAGAAGCCCCTCATTTGCAGCGTGATCAATAGCGGGCGAATCCGGCTGCGGCGGCATGGTGAGCGTCGGCCCGCCGTAGTCACCGAGCGGCGCGAGCTTCGGATCGCCGCTGGTGAGGTTGGTGACAGAAACCGTGAAAGGGCCGAAGAAATTCGCGCTCTCTGGTGCCGTATTTCCAGCCACGATCGAACTGCGCAGGTCGAGTGCGCTGCTGAAGTCATTGTAGACTCCGCCACCTTTATTTCCCGCATGGTTCGCGGTGAGCGTAGCGTGGTTCAAGGTCAGCGCACTGGTGTGATAAACTCCGCCGCCGAAAAGGAACGCGGTGTTTCCGGTGATGGTGGTATTCGTGATGATGAGGTTTCCCGAACTCGCACTATAAATCCCGCCTCCCAGCGAGCCCGCCGTATTTCCTGAAACCGTGCAGCCGATCACCTCCAAACTGCCGATGCTGGAAACCGCACCACCGTAGTTGACCGAGGTGCTTCCGGTGAACATGGAGTTTTCCAGCCTGAGCTGGCCGGCATTGTAAATTGCGCCGCCGAATCCGCTGGCAATGGCACCCGCGCTATTTCCCGCGTTGAGAGTCAGGCGTTTAAGTGTCAGATCTCCTGCTCCGGTCACGCTGATCAGGCGGGTCGTGGCGCCGCCATTCAAGGTGACTCCCTTGGGCAGCCCGCTGGCATCGATGATGACAACCTTGTTCACCACCAACTCGCTGGAAAGCGTGATGGTGTGGGAAGAATCCGTGAAAACGCCGGGCGCGAAGTCGATGACGCCTGGCGCTGAAAATTCGATGATCGCTTGGCGCAGCGAGCCGGCACCAGCGTCGTTTGCGTTGGACACCTGGAGGTTCGCCGCGCTGCTGTTTGCCGGGATGAGGCAGGCGACAAGTCCAGCCACGACAAGAATCGGGCGCAAGGTTTCCGCCGTTTTGCGATCCGAACTTCCATCCGGGCGGCTCTTTTCAGGGTGATTTTGGAGCCGGAAGGAACGGAGAAAATTTTTCATGAGAGCTGCTGGCTGATCGACCGGAACGCTATTTCCAAGCCCATCACTTTTCGTGAAATCAGGGATTTTAAGGCAATTTCCGCAGTTTAGACCCCTATTCACTCACTCGATGAGACAAATATCGCAACCTGCTTCAGATAACCTTGGGGCAGAAGCTGGCAAATCTAATGATTAAGCTCAAGAGAAATTAAGGTTATCTTAATAAACTTTCACTCACCACCTGAAAAATCCCGGATCTTCCAAGCCACTCAAACAGACCTCAACCCAAAAAGTAAGGCCGCGCCGAGCACTCCGCCCAGACCTCGCTGTAAACTCCCACGATGATTACAACCGGCTTGTCAGTGCCACGGGCATTGACCTCGACCTCGACTTCCCAGGCATCGCCCCCGCGCAAGGCGGCTGAAAATAAACGGGTAATCATGCGAACACCCGAACAGTGGGAATTTCTACCAGCTCTGGCAAGTGGAAAGAAAGTCACGTGTCCGCCAACTCTTGTCCGTGGGCATGCCTTGCCAGCAGATGACTGGCGTTTCAGGTTTCTCCGGAATCACAGCG
>JBBRYQ010000029.1:0-57200 GCA_038237425.1 Verrucomicrobiales bacterium | reverse complement strand
GATAGGTGGCGCGGCGATATGCGGCGTTCCTTCAGAACGCATAAATGGTATGGCGTTCTTTCCCAGGGCGTTACCCTGGGCTGGTATGCGTTGCCCCGTTGGGGCATGGATAACGCCTAACCCCTAACTCCTAATCATGCCGCAATCACTCTCCAATATCCTCATCCATCTCATCTGGAGCACGAAAGACCGCCATCCTTGGCTGGAACCCGGCATCCGGGAAAAGACCCACGCTTTCCTCTCCGGTGCGGTGGCGGTGCGCCAATTGGATTGCGAGGCTTATCGCGTCGGTGGGGTTGCGGATCATGTCCACCTCGCGGTGCGGCTTTCCCGCACCTTGTCCGTTGCGGATTTGGTAAAGGAGGTCAAGACCGCCTCCAGCAAATGGCTGAAAACACAAGATCCCGCGCTCACCAATTTTTCCTGGCAGCAAGGCTATGGGGCGTTTTCCGTCGGAATGAGCCAAAAGAAGACATTGCTTCACTACATCGACACCCAAGAGGAACACCACCGCACCCACACCTTCCAAGACGAATACCGCGCTTTCCTCAAAAAATACGGCATCGAATACGATGAACGCTATGTCTGGGACTAACACACCTCCGTAACCATGAGCGACCTCATCCTCTACACCAGCGAAGACGGCAAGAGCCGCATTCAGCTCCGGGCGGACGACCAAACCGTCTGGCTCACGCAGCTTGAAATGGCCGAGCTTTTCGATGCCACCAAGCAGAACATTTCCCTGCACCTGAAGAACCTCTTCGAGGACGGGGAACGCCGCGCAGTCTCACAGAGAATCGTTGCCGCGGGACGCAGCAACCTCGGTTAGCAATCTATCCAGCACCGCTTCCTATTCAATGGGCGGACTTGCTTGATGAAGATAACCTAACGGAAGTCGGAACGCCTTTGCAACGGCCTGCTGCAGGACGCGGCAGTCACACCGGATCAGGCGTAGCTGCGGATAGAGACGTGGACGTCTTCGAACACGAGCGGTTCCTTGTGGAGGACGGGGGCGGTGTCGTTGCCCTTGTATTCCCAGGCGGCGACGTGAGCGAAGTTCGCGTCGTCTCGCTTGGCTTCACCGGCCTGGGTGCTGCCGGCGATGACTTCCGGGCTGTCCGGGAAGAACTGGTGCTCGGTGCGGAAGTGGCCGCCGCAGGATTCCTCACGGGCGAGGGCGTCGTAGCACATGACTTCGCCGAATTCGATAAAGTCGGCGACGCGGCCGGCTTTTTCGAGCTCCATGTTCACGTTTCCACCGGAGCCGGGGATGCGCACGTTTTGCCAGAACTCCTCGCGGATCTGCGGGATTTTCTGGAGTGCTGCCGTGAGCCCTTCTTTGGAGCGGGCCATGCCGCACTCGTTCCAGATGGTGAGGCCGAGCTCACGATGGAAGGAGTCCACGGTGCGCTTGCCCTTGATGTTGATCAATTTGTTCACCCGCTCCTTGGTCTCGGCTTCGGTTTGCTTGAACTCGGGCATCGAGGTGCTGATCGATCCCGGCTTCTGGGTGACGAGGTAGTTGGCGATGGTCGTCGGGATGACGAAGTAGCCGTCGGCGAGGCCCTGCATGAGGGCGGAGGCACCGAGGCGGTTCGCACCGTGGTCTGAGAAATTCGCCTCACCTAACACATGCAGGCCGGGAATGTTCGACATCAAATTGTAGTCCACCCAGAGGCCGCCCATCGTGTAGTGAACGGCCGGATAGATCATCATCGGGCCTTTGTAAGGGTCCTCACCAGCGATCTTGTCATACATCTGGAAGAGGTTGCCGTAGCGCGAGCGGATGGTGTCCTCGCCAAGGCGCTTGGTGGCATCGCGGAAATCCAGATAGACGCCGAGTCCGGTGGGAGCCACGCCGCGGCCTTCATCACAGACTTCCTTGGCTGCACGGGAGGAAATGTCGCGCGGGGCGAGGTTGCCAAAGGATGGATATTTCCGCTCCAGGAAATAGTCGCGGTCGTCTTCCGGCACTTCGGCCGCAGTGATTTTTTTCGCGCGGAGCTTCGCGGCGGTATCGGCGGACTTCGGTGCCCAGATGCGGCCGTCGTTGCGAAGCGACTCAGACATCAGGGTGAGCTTCGACTGATAGTCACCGCTGACGGGAATGCAGGTCGGGTGGATCTGGGTGTAGCACGGGTTGGCAAAAAGCGCACCACGGCGCGCGGCACGCCAAGCGGCGGTGACGTTGCAGCCCATCGCGTTGGTGGAGAGGAAAAAGACGTTGCCGTAACCGCCGGTCGCAAGGATGACTGCGTCCGCGGAGTGGGAGGAAATTTCACCGGTGACAAGATCGCGGACGACGATGCCCTTGGCGTGGCCGTTGACGAGCACGACATCGAGCATCTCGGTGCGCGAATACATTTTCACGCCGCCCTTGTGGATTTCCTTCTCAAGCGCCTGATAGCAACCGATGAGGAGCTGTTGGCCGGTCTGGCCGCGGGCGTAGAAAGTGCGGGAAACCTGCGAGCCGCCGAAAGAGCGGTTGTCGAGCAGACCGCCGTATTCGCGGGCGAAAGGAACACCTTGGGCGACGCATTGGTCGATGATGGAGTTGGAAACCTCGGCGAGCCGATAGACGTTGCCTTCGCGGGCGCGGAAGTCGCCGCCCTTGATGGTGTCGTAGTAAAGCCGGCGCACGGAGTCGCCATCGTTCTGATAGTTCTTGGCGGCGTTGATGCCGCCCTGCGCGGCGATGGAGTGGGCGCGGCGCGGGCTGTCCTGATAGCAAAAGCATTTCACCTGATAGCCCATCTCGGCGAGCGAGGCGGCGGCGGATCCACCCGCGAGGCCGGTGCCGACAATGATGACGGTGAATTTCCGCTTGTTCGCCGGATTGATGAGCTTGGAGTCCATCTTGTGCTTCGACCACTTCTGTTCGAGTGGACCGGACGGGATTTTGCTATCGAGGACGATGGACATGATGCGCGAGTGGTTGGAGAAAAGAAAAGAGGAGAGAGATCAGTGGCCGAATTTAAAAACAAAGATGGCGATCGGGATGGAAATGAAGCCGAGCCAGATGAAGAGGCTGTAGGCGATGGACGCTTGTTTGATCAGTCCCGCAGACTTTTTCGAGCGGAGGCCGAGGGTTTGAAAAATGGAGCCGACGCCGTGGGAAAGGTGCGAGCAGAGCAGCGTCATGGCGATCACATAGAAGAGCGAGGCGGGCCACCAACTGAAGCCGTCGATGACCATTTGCCAGGCGTTGTGGGCTTCCTTGCCGTCGAGGGTGGTCTTGTAGCGGTCCAGCGTGTTGTAGCTGTTGCCGATGCGCGCGGTGAAATGGAGCATGTGATAGATCACGAAGGCGAGGATGGTCAGGCCGGAAATCATCATGGTGCGCGAGGATTTCGAAGCCTGGATGGTGGCGTCGTATTCGTAAGGAGGGCGCGCCGCGCGGTTCTGGCGGGTGAGGGTGACGGTGGCGATGATGTGGGCGGCGATCATCACCAGCATGACGGCCCGGAACAGCCAGATGCCTGCGCCGTGGAGCATGTGGTGGAGGAAATAAGCGTATTCGTTAAATGGCTCTGCACCGGCGAAAACGACCAGATTTCCGACCAAGTGGCCGGCGAGGAACAGCACGAGCACGATCCCGGTGAGGGCGACTATGAATTTTTTCCCGATGGAGGAGGACCAGTAGGCGGAAAGGCTGCGTGTGAGGGCGTTCATAGCGGTTTAAAAACAGGCGGATTGCTGGGGCCGCGGCAGAAATAGACGGGCAGCTGTGGGTTTTCAAGAGGAGATCTGAACAAAGCGGAATCGGTGGGATGAATGGTCGGATTTGCGCAGCGCTGAAAAATTCTTCTGAGAGGACTCTTAAAAAGTTGGCCCGCAGTGTGCTTTATTGCTAATCAGAAACCTATGGAAATGTTCAAGGGCTACGACCCAGGCAAATTTTACGACGAAATGTTCGGCGAAGATGGAAATGTCCGCCAACACTGCGCTCCCCTCCTCCAGAAATTCGGCAAGCTCGATCAGCGTGATTTCCTCGCCCGGAAGGCCAACTCGGAGCTCTATTTCCTGCGTCAGGGGATCACCTTCAACGTGTATCACGACGATCGCGGGACCGAGCGGATCTTCCCTTTTGATCCCATCCCTCGGGTGATGCCGGCCGACGAGTGGGAGCACCTCGAAGCCGGGCTCACCCAGCGAATCGTCGCCCTCAACCTTTTCCTCCACGACATCTATCACGACCAGCAGATCCTGAAAGATGGCGTCATCCCGCGCTTCTACATCGAGCAGGCGAAGCACTATCGCCCGGAGTTCCGCGGCGTGGACGTGCCGAAGGACATCTACATCCACATCTGCGGCAGCGACCTCATCCGCGGTGCTGATGGGAAATACTACGTGCTCGAGGATAACGGCCGCTGCCCTTCCGGCGCTTCCTATCTGTTGGAAAACCGCAATGCGCTCAAGCGAGCATTCCCTGGTATTTTCGAAACGATGGGAGTGCGTCCGGTGGATGCCTACCCGCGCGAGCTGTTGAACATGCTCCATCACATTTCGCCACGCCGCGAGGCCGATCCGGTCTGCGTGCTGCTTACCCCCGGTTGCCACAACAGCGCCTATTTCGAACATTGTTACCTGGCGCGCGAGATGGGCATCGACATCGTCGAGGGCAAGGATCTCGTGGTGGTGGACAAGTTCGTTTACATGCGTACCACCCGCGGATTGCTCAGGGTGGACGTGATCTATCGCCGGATCGACGATGATTTCATCGATCCCGTAGTTTTCCGCAAAGACTCGGTGCTTGGCGTGCCGGGCCTGATGAACGCCTATCGTGCCGGAAACGTCGCGCTCGCCAATGCCGTGGGAACCGGCGTCGCAGACGATAAGGTGACTTATTACTTTGTTCCGAAGATGATCGAGTATTACCTTGGGCAGGAGCCGATCCTACCGAACGTGCCGACCTATCTCGCCTCCGAAGAAGCGGACATGAAATTCATCCTCGCCAACCTGCCCGAACTCGTCGTGAAAGCGGCGAACGAATCCGGCGGCTATGGAATGCTCATGGGGCCGACTGCGACCAAGGATGAAATCGCCGATTTCCGCGAGCGCATCATCGCCGATCCGCGGAACTACATCGCACAACCGGTAATCGCGCTTTCCCGCTCGCCCACTTGGTGCGACGGCGCAATGGAGGGCCGCCACATCGACCTGCGGCCCTACATCATCTACGGCGATGAAGTGAAAATCGTGCCTGGCGGCCTGACACGCGTGGCATTGACCAAAGACTCGCTAATCGTAAATTCTTCCCAAGGCGGTGGCAGCAAGGATACTTGGGTTCTCCGCGATTAACTAACAGCCATGCTTTCACGAGTTGCAAACACGCTTTACTGGATGGTCCGTTATGTGGAACGGGCCGACAACCTCGCGAGGTTGATCGACGTCAATCAACAATTGCTGTTGGATTATGAAAAGCTCGACACAGATCGCCTCCGCGGTTTTTGGCAGCCGATCATCCTCAGCACCGGCGACGAGGAGGCCTTCAGCAAAATTTACAGCGATACCGGCAGCGATGAGGTGATCCGGTTCCTCACGGACGACCCGCGCAACCCCAACAGCATCATCTCCTGCATCGCGCTGGCCCGTGAAAATGCACGGACGGTCCGGGACCAGCTTTCCGACGAGCTCTGGGAGGAACTCAACGCGCTCTATCTGTTTTCCCGTTCGGACGAAGCCGCACGCCTGATCAGCCTCGATCCGCCACGGTTTTATGAAAATGTCAGAAGGTCGGCGATGACCTTCCTTGGCGTGGCAGCATCCACCACTTCCCGCAATGAGGCATGGGAGTTCATGGACCTCGGCAGGCACCTTGAACGGGCCGACAAAACCACCCGCTTCCTCGACGTTTCCAGCTACCTCCCTGACGTGGATGATGGAATGGAATCCACCTCCCAACAGATTCTCCACTGGAGTGCCATCCTCCGTTCCTGCGGTGCGATGGGAGCCTACCGCGCATCCCAGCGCGAAATCACTGCGGAAGGCGTGGTTGATTTTCTGATTTTCTCAAAAGAATTCCCCCGCTCAGTTCGCTTTTGCGTCGAGAAGGTGGACATCAGCCTTCACCGCATTTCTGGAACTCCGCGCGGAGGATTTTCTAACGAAGCGGAACGCGAGGCCGGTCGTCTGCTTGCCGAACTCGACTTCGGATCAACCAAGGATGTCTTCCTAAAAGGCCTGCATGAATACCTCGACGCGCTGCAAGGACGCTTCAACCACATCGGCGCTGAAATTTTTGAAACCTACGTGCTGATGCCAGAGCGGGTCCAAATCACGCCGGTGGCTCCTGTGCCCTCACTCTCCATGGCTGCCGCGTGGCAGTTGGAGCAACAACAGCAACAGCAGCAGTGAGCGGTTCCGAAGAGTCGGTCACGCCGACGCTCGGCATGAAACTTTCCGTCATCCACCGGACGGCGTTTCACTACGCCAGCCCGGTCACCCAGAGTATCAATACGCTGCACCTGGAGCCGCGGACGTTTCCCTATCAGAAGACGATTTCGGCCATCATCCGCGTGATTCCTGCGACCCGAGTCAAGCGCTTCACGGACCTTTTTCAGAACATCACGCATCACTTCGAGCTTCCCAGCCCGCATTCGAAGTTGGAGATCGAGAGTCGGATCAAGGTGCACAATCTGCCGCTGGATATTTCCGACGCGAGCCGTCAAGCGGGGTTGGACGCGCTGAACGATCCTTCGATGCGCGAACAGACTTGGCAGTATCTTCAGGAAAGCCGCTGGGTGTCGAGGCATCCGGAAGTCTGGCGGCAGGCAGTGGACGTTACGGCCGGACTCACTTCTATCTACGATCAGTCACTGGCGCTGATGTCATGGGTCCATCGGGAATTCAGCTACCAGCCCGGCTCCACCAACGTGAACACCCACCTTGAAGACGCCTTCGCCATGCGTTGCGGCGTTTGTCAGGATTTTACCCACGTGATGTTAGGATTGTGCCGCGCTGTGGGAATTCCGGCGCGCTACGCATCCGGTTATCTTTATAACGGCCCGCGAGATTCGCTCGTCGGTGCCCAAGCCTCACACGCTTGGAGCGAAGTCTATCTACCGGCCGCCGGCTGGATTGGATTTGATCCGACTAACAACACGCTCGCCGACGAACGCTACGTGAAAATCTCCGTGGGCCGCGATTATGAGGACGTCGCTCCCGTGAGGGGCAGCTACCGCGGCACCGGGCACTGCCGGATGGAAGTGCACGTCGAGGTTTCGAAGGTCTAGTTAGAATGGCTTGGTCAGCCCCAGCCAGGCAGCGGTCGTCGCGGCGGCGATGCAGAGCACGAGTACCACGGATGTGGGCAGGACCTTGCGTTTTGCCAGAGCCGGAGCCACACCGATGAAGAGCCAGAGGCCGAGCTTGATCATCCACCACGATTGTCCCATCGGCGGCTTTTTTAGCATCGCGAAGCCGATCAACAGGATCAGCAACAGGGAAATCCCGTGCAGGATGGACGCGCCTTTTTTTCCAGATCCACCGAGCAGCGTGGCTCCGAGCGAGGTGAAGAGTCCGATGACGCCAGCGATGTGCAGTGTTTTGAGAATAAGGGGATCCATGTGGAGAAATTTCGTGTGCCGCAGTCTCTTCGTGGGCGTTGTATAATCAAGGAAGTTCCGCGATTTGCAGCCTGGAGATTCCGTGCTAGTTTTTTGGTCATGAAACGCCGCGTTGCTTGGATACTCGCCATTTTGTCCGGACTGTATTTGCTGGTGGTCGGACCGCTACCCGACCCGATTCCCGTCATCGACGAAGCTGTGGCCCTGCTGATTTTTGTGAAATCCATGGCCTATCTCGGTTACGACGTCACCCGCTGGATCCCGTTTTTGAAGAAAGGGAAGTCCGTGAAGGCACCCGCCTCCCCCGGCCGGCCGAAAGTCACTATTGATGTGTGATTTTTTCAAATCCACATGGAAGATGGTCGAGTAATCTCTCGTAAATCATCGAATCCATGTCTGAAACCCCGCCCGCCACCTGCACTAGGAAACCTTGGGCACTTACCTTTTTCTGCCTACTTGCCATCGCTGGCCTGATCGCCATGCCGTTTCTAGCCGGTCCTCCAGATGGCGCGAAAATGCCGGACTTTGTACGCTTCATCGGCCATTTCCATCCGGTGCTGCTTCACCTGCCGATCGGTGTATTTTCGCTGATTCTCTTTCAGGAGTTGGGCGCGATTTTCGGCAGCCGCACCTCCGAGCGGAAGGCCACGCCTATGTTTCCGATGTTTTTCGGAGCAGCCAGCGCCATCGTCGCCGTCATCGCGGGTTTCCTGCTTTTTCATGGCCATGCCGAAGATTACGGGAGCAACGCCATCGCCGAGCGCCACCTGTGGGGTGGCCTAATTTTCGCGGTAGCCGCAGTTTTCACCTTTATCGTGAAATCCTGGACGGTCTCAAATCCGGCCTTCTATCGCCTACTGCTTTTCTCCAGCGTCGGCATCATGGCATTCGCGAGCCACGACGGTGCCACCCTCACACACGGCGAGGGCTACCTGACGAAATACGCGCCCGAGCCGCTGCGCCGGGCCATGGGCATCGAGGAAAAGAAAGCCCCCAAGGAAAAGGACGCCTTGGCCGCACCCGCAGGCAGTCAACTCGTCTATGCTGATATCGTCGCCCCGATTCTCGAACGCCGCTGCGTCCAGTGTCACAAGGAAAGCAAGGCCAAGGGCAAGCTCCGCATGGACACCTTTGAAATGCTAGTTAAGGGTGGCTCGGACGGCCCTGCAATCGAAGCCGGTAGCGCGGCGAAGAGTCACATCATCGAGCGCATCGAATTGCCGAAGGACGATGAAGACCACATGCCGCCGGAAGGTAAGCCAGCCATCGAAGCTCACGAAATCGCCGTGTTGAAATGGTGGATCGACAGCGGTGCCGATGCAAAGAAGGCCGTCAACGAAATCGAAATTCCTACTCCAATCAATGAAGCCATTGCCAAGCTCGCCGCTGCCGGATCCACCCAAGCGGCGCAGCCCGCGGTGAAAGAAGCACCGAAGCCCACTGGACCGGATGCCGCCCTCCAATCTGCGGTGAGTGGCATCTCCAAGGAGTTTCCTGGAGCGCTCACCTTCGAGTCCCAGCAATCCTCGGCACTCACTTTTACCGCTGTTTCTCTGCGTGGAAACTTCGATGACGCCGGATTCAAGAAGCTGGAAAAACTCCTACCCCATCTCGTCACTCTGGATCTATCCGCTACGAAAGTCACCGATCATTCCATCGCTCTGCTCGCTTCGGCCAGTCAGCTCCGTATGATCCGCCTAGCAGAAACCAGCATCACCGATGCATCTATCGAATCTCTGCTGAAACTCCCCTCGCTCGAATCGATCAACCTCTACGGTACCAAAGTCACCGACGCCGGAGTCAGCAAGCTCTCCGCTCTGCCCAATCTCAAGCGCCTCTATCTCTGGCAGACCGCCGTCACTCCGGAAGCCGTCAAAGCTCTCAAGGCGAAACTGCCGAGCTGCGAGATCATCACGGGCGCGACCGCCTGATCACGCCGGTTGCTGTTGGGAAATACAGTGTAGCGTGCCGCCCTCCTCGACGAGGTCGAGGCAATCGATGCCGGTGATTTCCCGATCAGGGAAAAGCTCGCGGATCATGCCGAGCGCGCGATCGTCGTTTTTCTGCTGGCGGAAGGTGGGGACGAGCACGCCGCCGTTGACGATGAGGAAATTCACATAAGAGGCAGGGAGCACGGGCAGTCGCCAGCCGGCGACTTCGCAAGCTTCCGGCAAGGGAATTTCCACCACCTCGAACGCACGTTCGTTAGGCGCGATGAATGCGCGCAGGCGGCTGAGGTTCTCTCCGAGGATCTGTTTGTTTGCCTCACCGGTATCGATGCAGGCAAGGATGGTTTGTGGATCGATGAATCTAGCAAGATCGTCGATGTGGCCGTCAGTGTCGTCGCCTTCGATGCCCTGCCGCAGCCAGAGGATTTCGGAAACGCCGAGGCCGTCGCGGAGGTGTTGTTCGATTTCTTCCCGCTGGAGTTGAGAATTGCGGTTAGGGTTGAGGAGGACGGCTTCGGTGGTGAGGAGTTGGCCCGCGCCGTTGATTTCGATGGCACCACCTTCGAGGATCATGCCGCCTTTGAAGAGGCGCTTGCCGAGGGCAGCAGCGATTTTTTCCGGAATGGAATTATCCAGATCCCACGGCGGGAATTTTCCGCCCCAAGCATTGAATTCCCAATCCGTGACGGCCACCTCGCCGGTGCTTTCGTGTTTCACGAAGATCGGCCCATGGTCGCGGCACCAGACGTCGTTGTGCGGGTGATCGAAGAGCTGGACGTGCTCGGGTACGGATTTCGCCCGATTGCACGCAGCGAGGATGGCGGCGTGGTCCTTGCCCGGCGCGTTGATCCGAACCAGCTCGAAACGCGAGATGCCCGCGGCGATTTCCGCGAACTTTGCCCACATCATTTCCCGCTTCGCTCCGCCCCAGTGGCGCGGATCGTCAACGGGCCAAGAAAGCCAGACTGCCTCCTGAGGCGACCATTCGGGCGGCATTTTGAATCCATCAGCAGAAGCGTTCATGCGCCGAACATGAATGGATTGCGTCAGATTGCACCAGCATTTCTCTTTCCAATTCGCAGGAATAACGAGCTCTATCCCGCCGGCGCAGGTGCAGCCTAACAACGTTTTGGTTGATGAATCACTGCCCGCGCCAGCGCGTCTAGGTACGACGCTTCGCTTCTCCCTTGCCCATCGGCGCTTGGGCCACTAAGTTCCGCGTCCCTGCCGATGAGCACCAAATCTGTATTTCTCTACGACACGACCTTGCGCGATGGCACGCAGGGGGAAGGATTTCAACTTTCCGGCCTCGATAAGCTGCGAATTGCCGAGCGTTTGGACGAGTTCGGCGTGGATTACATTGAAGGCGGCTGGCCGGGATCAAACCCGAAAGACATCGAGTTTTTCCGCGAGGCGAAAAAGCTAAAACTCAAGCACGCGAAGCTCGCGGCATTCGGCTCCACGCGCCGGGCAGACACGCCCGTGGAGGAAGACACGCAGGTGCGGCTGCTCCTGGAGGCGGAGACGCCGGTGGTGACGATTTTCGGCAAAAGCTGGGAGCTGCAAGTCACTGAGGTTCTGCGGACGACGGTGGAGGAAAACCAAGCGATGATCCGCGATACGGTGGCCCATTTGGTGAAACACGGCCGCGAGGTGGTGTATGATGCAGAGCACTTTTTCGACGGCTACAAGGACTCGCCCGAGCACGCGCTGGCGACTCTCGAAGCCGCCGCACATGGCGGAGCGGCTTGTTTGGTGCTTTGTGATACCAATGGCGGCACGCTGCCATCGGAAATCATGGAAATCTGCGCGGCGGTGAAAAACCGTTTACCGAATACGCCGATGGGTATTCATACCCACAACGATTGCGAATTGGCGGTGGCGAATGCCATCGCCGCTATCAGCGCGGGAGCAAACCAAATCCAAGGCACAATCAACGGCTACGGTGAGCGCACTGGAAATTGCAACCTCACCTCAGTCATCCCGATTCTCCAACTCAAGATGAACATTTCAGTGGTTCCTCAATTAGAGAAACTGCGGGAGCTTTCCTATTTCGTGGACGATGTTTCCAACAATCCCCACTTTGCCCGGGCAGCTTTTATCGGCCGCACGGCTTTTGCCCACAAGGGTGGCATGCATGTAAATGCGGTCCAGAAGCTGGCGCGCAGCTACGAGCACATCGTTCCTGGTAGCGTCGGCAATGAGCAGAACATCCTCGTTTCCGAACTCAGCGGGCAATCCAACATTTTGATCAAGGCCGAGGAGTTAGGAATTCCGCTAGTGAAAGGGTCGCCCGCAGCAGGTGCCATCCTGCGTCGTGTAAAGGAGTTGGAAAACGACGGTTATTCCTACGAAGCCGCCGGCGGATCGCTAGAAATCCTGATCCGCAAGGAGCTCGGGAGCTATCTGAAAAATTTCGACATCACCGAGTATCACACCAGTTTCCGCCAATACCGTGACGGCCATCCGCCGGTCTGCGAGGCAACGGTGAAACTTTCAGTCAACGGCACTCCCGCGCTCACGGTCGCGGAAGGCCAAGGTGTGGTGAACTCGCTGGATCTTGCGCTGCGCAAGGCCTTGCTGCCGTTTTTCCCGGAAATCGCTGGGGTTTCTCTGGTCGATTACAAGGTCCGCATTCTCGACGGCCACGACGCGACGGCAGCAAAAACCCGCGTGCTAATTGTTTCCACGGATGGCGAAAGCAATTGGGGAACCGTCGGCGTTTCCGACAGCATCATCGAGGCCAGCTGGCTGGCGCTGGTGGACGGAATCGACCTGTTCCTCCAGCGGAAGAAAAGCGCTGAGGCGTGACTGCAAAAGTAGCCGTGGACTTCAGTCCGCTCTTGGGCAGCCAGTGGGAAAATAGAAGAATGGACTAAAGTCCATGACCACTCTCAGCTGAAAATCAATCTTCCTCGAACTTGCGGGTGATGAGATCACCGAGCGCTTCGAGCGCGGCATCGGCGTCCTCGCCGTCTGCGCTGACAGCGATGACCGAGCCGTGACCGGCGGCCAGCATCATGAGACCCATGATGCTCTTCCCATCCACTTCCTCACCGTCTTTCTCCACAAAGATATCGGCCTTGAATCGATTGGCCGTCTTGACGAATTGCGCCGCAGGGCGGGCATGAATTCCGAGTTTGTTGAGAATGGTGAAATCTTTTTTGGCCATGGATGAACGGCTTGCGCCGGGGAGACCATAGAAAGTCAATCGGATGCCTCCAAGGCAAAAATTGCGCGGCTATCTGAATTCGTGGATGGCTGGCGAACAATAGATCGTATGGGAGGAATACGGCCTATCGCACTCACGAAAAAAGCCGATCCGCTTTCACGGGTCGGCTTTTCTGAAAATGCTTTTCCTCCGGATTACGGAAGCAGATTGATCGCGCGGGATTGCTTGATCGCGTTGTTGATCTTGCGATGAAGCTTCGCGGAAACTCCGGTCACGCGGCGTGGAAGGATCTTGCCGGTTTCCGTCGTAAACTTGGTGAGAAGCTCAGGATTGGTGGCGACGACCAGATCGGCAGGAATATCATGCCGACGACGCGGCATCATGCGGTTCGCCTTACGGAAGTTGATACGGCGCTGAATTGTTTTTGGCTCGGACATGGGAAACTGGTGTTAGCGGAGTTCGCGGTGAAGGGTGCGGCGCTTGAGGAAGTGATTGAATTTCACTTTCTCGAGACGGCCCGGTGTGCGGAGGCTCTTTTTGTTACGCGTGGTGACGTAACGTGAGGTCGGCTTGCCCTCGGCTTTCGCTTCGGTGCATTCTAGAATAATAATCTCGCGTGGCATGACTTTGGGGGCGGGAGGATGATTTAATCGTCGTCTTCGTCAAGAGAAACCGTTTCGGAATCTTCATCTTCGGCATATTTTCCTCCGCTGAAGCCTACTTCGTTGGATGGACGGAAGCGGCGGTTGCCATATTCCTTCTCCCATTGGGCCTGACATTCGACCGTGAGTCGGGCGAATGGGATGGCTTCGAGGCGGGCTTGCGGGATTTTCCGCGAGGACATTTCACAGATGCCGTAGGTGCCGGACTGAATGCGGCGGAGGGCTTGCTCGATTTCATAAAGCGCATCCTGTTCCTTCGCGAGGACGGAGAGTGCGAAATCGCGGTCGTAGGCATCGCTGCCGGCGTCGCCTTGGTGCTGTCCGCTGCCGGATGCTTCAGAGCCTTCGGGAGCATTGCGGATGGTGTCGCGGGCCATGCCGGAAACTGCGTCGACGAGATCATCGCGGAGATCAAGGAGGCGCTGGCGTTGTTTTTGGACGAAAGCGGGGCTGTGTGAGCCATTGCTACCGGGAGCAACAGTCTCACCGGATGATGCGGCAGCTGCCTTCGGCGGAACGAACGGCGGTTTCACAGGAGCGGGCGGTGCCGGGTAATCCACAACGGAGGAACGTGGCTTGACGGCTGGGACCTTCTTCACGGGAGCGGCGACGACCTTCGGCGCTGGCTCGGGCTTCACCTCGACCACAGGAGCGGGCTTGGCGGGAGGCGTGACTTTTTTCTCCGGCTTCGCGGCGATCGCCTTTTGTAGAGGCGCGGATTTCTTTGCTGGCGCGGGCGCCGGCTTTGGTGCCGTGGCGGCTGCGGATTTTTTGGCCGGAGCTGGAGCAGGCTTCTTCGCGGGAGCGGGCGCTGGCTTCTTCGCAGGAGCGGGCGCTGGCTTCTTTGCGGGAGCGGGCGCTGGCTTCTTCGCAGGAGCGGGCGCTGGCTTCTTTGCGGGAGCCGCAGCGGTCTTTGGGGCTGGGGCCGCCTTCTTTTCAGGCTTTGCAACTGGCTTCTTGGCTGCGGGAGCAGGCTTGGAAGGTTTGACGGCGGGCTTGGTAGCGCTCTTTTTCGGAGCAGGTTTTGAGTTGTTATTCTTCGCGGCCATGGCGCAGAGCTGGAGGATACGGGTGATAAGTGATCGTCTTGCGGGACCCGGGATGAAATCGCGGAAGCGAGAAGAGCGCGGTGGGTTAGCCCGTTAATTAGGGTCCAGCAAGGCGAAAGTTCAATGATCGCAAAATAAGTGAGATGACAGGTTTTCCGCAGGAGGCTTGAAATGCGTGATCGGACCACTAAGCTGCGGCCCCGCCATGCAGCTCAGCGCCATAGTAGAAGCCCTTTTGATCGCCTCCCAAAATCCTCTCCCTTCGGAGGAAATTGCCCGCTTGGTGCGTTCGCGGGTCGCCGAGGCGGAGGATTTGAAGATCCGGGAAACAGAAGAGGGCAAAGAATCCCCCGCCCTGCCGGATTGGTTGCAGGCGCTCGCCACGACTTCATCGGAGCTAGTGGCCCACGCCATTTCCGAGCTGAACCACTCTTATCAGGAAAACCACCGAGCCTTCACCGTCATCGAGCGCCCAAAAGGCTGGAAACTCTACACCCGCCTCGAATACGGCGAATTCGTCCGCCAGCTTTTCCCCGGCCGCAAGCCGGAGCGCATGAGCGGGCCGGCGATGGAAACGCTCGCCATTATCGCCTATCGCCAGCCGATCACCAAGGCCGCCATCGAGGCGGTCCGCGGCGTCGCGTGCGACGGAATGATCCAGAAACTCCTCGACCGCGACCTGATCCGCATCGGTGGCCGTGCGGAGTTGCCGGGGCGCCCGCTGCTTTATGAAACGACCGATCTGTTTTTCGAGCACTTCGGCATTCGTTCTATCGACGATCTCCCGAACGCCACCGAGCTCCGCAAAGTAAAACTGCCCGAGCCGCAGGACGCCGCCGCGCCTGCCGCCGATCCCGAGCAACAACTCGCCCTCAGCGCCGTCGGAATCCCGGCCGCTGCCGCCCAGAACGAAGCGGATCCCTCCTCCGAATCCTAAATTTTCTACCCCACGTGAATCTCGACGACATCCGCAGCCAGATCGACACGATCGATCGCGACCTGCTAGACCTGCTATCCCGCCGCGCCGATCTGGTGCATGAAGTGGGAGTGGTGAAAAAGCGCGACGGCCTCCAAATTTACGCTCCCGAGCGCGAGGAATCCCTGCTCCGCCGTCTCATCGAGATGAACAAGGGGCGGCTGCCGGAAAAATCCATCCGCGCCATCTATCGAGAAATCATGTCCGCCGCGCTCGCGCTGGAGGACGATCTAACCATTGCCTACCTCGGGCCGGAAGGCACGTGGACGCATCAGGCGGCGATCAAGAAATTCGGCCACTCGGTGAACTACTCGCCGCAGCCGAATTTCTCCGACGTCTTTGATCAAGTCGCCCGCCGCGCGGCAAACTATGGCGTCGTCCCGATCGAAAACTCCACCGAGGGCGCAGTTTCTCACACGCTGGATTTGTTCGTCGATTCCCCGCTGCACATCTGCGCGCAGATTTTACTCCGCATCGAAAACGGGCTAATGGCGTCGATTCCGCGCGAGCAGATCAAAACGCTTTATTCCCATCCGCAGGTGTTCGGGCAGTGCCGTTCGTGGATTTTGAGAAATTTTCCCGAAGCGGATCTCGTCGAGGTTTCGTCCACCACTAAGGCGGCACAGATCGCCAAAGACCAGGCCGCCCACGGAGCTGCCGCGCTCGGTGGACCACTCGCTGCCGAAATGTACGGACTCACGCTGTTGGAGGAATCCATCCAAGATCGAGCGACGAATACGACACGCTTCCTCGTCATCGGCGAGAAACCCTGCCCGCCGACCGGCAACGACCGCACTTCCATCCTTTTCGCCATTCATGACCGCCCCGGCTCGCTGGTAAAAGCGCTCCAAGCCTTCGATCAATTCCACATCAACCTGTCGAAAATCGAATCCCGCCCGTCCAAGCGCAAGGACTGGGAATACATCTTCTACGTCGATCTAGCCGGACACTGCAACGATGACAAGGTCGCCGAGGCTCTCGACGAACTCGGAAAACACTGTTCGCTCGTCAAATTGCTTGGATCGTATCCCGATGCTGGCGAGTGACTTGCCTGATTTCAGCACGATTTTCCGGATGAGCCTGCTTGTTGGCAGAGATAAGAAAATTCGATGCAATGGAAGCTGGCATATTTCATGCAGAGCTGTCTAAAACCTCCCCGCATGAACGGAACTGTGGAAATGATCATAGATGGCAAGCCTCTCGCTTTTCCGACAATCGTCGGAACCGAGGGCGAAGTGGGAATCGACATCAGCACATTGCGCCAGAAAACCGGTGCCATCACGATCGATCCCGCTTATGGAAACACTGGCTCGTGCAAGAGTGCCATCACCTTTATCGACGGTGAAGAAGGCATCCTCCGCTATCGCGGCTACGACATCGCGGACCTCGCGGCGAAGAGCACGTTCGTAGAAACCTCTTTCCTATTGATCTACGGACATCTTCCCAGCCATCAGGAACTCCACGATTTCTCGGTCCTCCTCACGGACAACCAAATGCTCCACGAGGGCATGCGTCACAACTTCGAGGGCTTCCCCACCACCGCGCATCCGATGGCCATCCTCTCGGCGATGATCAATGCGGCGTCCTCCTATCACCCGAATCTTTTCTGTGAGGTCAACCGCAAGCAACGCTTCCCCCATCACGCCGCGCGCCTGATTTCCCAAGTCCGCACGATCGCCGCGTTCTCCTATCGGAAAGCCCACGGCCTGCCGACCGTCTATCCGAAATCCACTTTGAAATACACTGAGAACTTCCTGCACATGATGTTCTCAGCACCTAACGAGGACATCGTGCTCAAGCCCGAAGTGGTCCGCGCACTCGATCTCATTTTCATTCTCCACGCCGACCACGAGCAGAACTGTTCGACATCCACCGTCCGCACAGTCGCCTCAAGCCAGGCCAACCTCTTCGCCTCCTGCTCCGCCGGTGTCTGCGCACTCTGGGGCCCGCTCCACGGCGGCGCGAACCAAGCGGTGCTCGAAATGCTCGAGGAAATCCACCAAGAGGGCGACGACGGCACCAAGTTCCTCAACGCGGTGAAGAACAAGACGGGCAACCGCAAGCTGATGGGCTTCGGTCACCGCGTTTACAAGAATTTCGACCCCCGTGCCGTCATCATCAAGGAACAGTGCGACAAAGTGCTCGCCCAGCTCCACGTTTCAGACCCGCTGCTGGACATCGCGAAGAAGCTCGAAGAAATCGCGCTCAACGACGAATATTTCATCTCCCGCAAACTCTATCCGAACGTCGATTTCTACAGTGGCATCATCATGCGCGCCATCGGCATCCCGATGGACATGTTCACCGTCATGTTCGCCATCGGCCGCATGCCCGGCTGGATCGCCAACTATAAAGAAGTCATGGATGACACGGACGCCCGGATCGTCCGCCCCCGCCAGATCTACACTGGCGAGAATCTGCGCTCCTACACGCCGATGGAAGACCGGGCGTGACACAGACATTCCTGTCTGTTCTTCAACACTGACACAGATATTCCTGCCTGTTCTTCATCCGTTCCGGCGCGGACGAAAGCCCATCGCAAAACGCAGCACAAAAATCGGCAGCGCGGTGAGAACCAGCGCCGCCGCCGCCGTTTTCAATCCAGGATAAACACGCGCCGCTTTCCGCTCCAGTGCAGCGAGCGACTCCGCCACGACCTGCTGCTTGTGGACATAGAACCACTCACGAGACGGCATTCCTTGCGAGTCCTCCGTGCGGCGGGAAACATCGCCGAACCCAGTGTGAACCGGGCCCGGGCAAACGGCGAGCACCGAAATGCCATGCTCTCGCAGCTCGATTCGCAGCGCTTCGGAAAAACTCGTGACATAGGCCTTCGTCGCCGCATACACCGCGAAGTCTGGAATCGGGATCACGCTGGCCAGCGAGCTAACGTTGATGATCGCACCGCCGCGACGGATCATCGCCGGCACTAGCAGATGCGTGAGGTGAGTGAGCGCTTCGACGTTCACCTGCAGCATGGCGCGGATTTTCTCCCAGTCGGAGGTGGCGAACTCGCCGTAGTCGCCCATGCCCGCGTTGTTGACTAACAAATCCGGCGTGAACCCTCTGGCGGCAAGGGTTTCCACCAGCGATTCGCGGGCGGCGGAGTCGGTGAGGTCCATCGCGAAAACGGCGACGGCAACCCGTGGGTGGCGGAACCGGATGCGGTCCGCGAGTTGTTGGAGGTGGGGCTCGCGTCGCGCCACGATGACGAGCTTGTCGACCCGTGGCGCGATTTGGAGAGCAAATTCCTCGCCCAGGCCAGATGAGGCACCGGTGACGAGGGCACATGAAAAGGTGGCGGGCGTTGGCATGGCGTTCTGATACACCATGCCTGCGGATTACGCCATCTGAGTTTCGCCGTTAGGGCCTTGAGTCACTTGGACGATGCGCAGCGGGAGGCGGACGAGGATTTCGCCGTCGCAGCCGATATCGATCGAGTAGATGCCGGCTTCTTCGAAACGAAGGCCCTGCAGGTTCATGACGATGTTGCGGGTGAGGAAAGGCACATTTTTCGGCAGCGCGACTTCGAACTCAGGCTCGATCGGCATGTTGTTCGGGTCGAGCGATTCGCCGTCCTCGTTGATGATATTGATGGAGAGCTTGTGACGACCGGCATCTTCCGGGGTGAAGCAGAACCGCATGGCAAGGGCGCACGAAGGATGCACAACAGGCACAGCACGGGCGGCAAGCGTGTCAAAGGTTCCGGAGATAACGAGCTTACCGTTGTAGTCAGCGGCGAAGTCACAAAGGGTGGCAATTTGGATGTCCATGATGGATGTTTGAGTGGATTTGAGAAGACCCACCCCGCAGATTTACGCGCGGCAGGGCTCCTTGTCTGAAGGGATCGGCGCAGCCCGTAAAGCGCAAAGAAGCAGTCGCCTGTAACAGTTTCGTGGGTAGAAATCTGGATTATGCAGAGACCGGTATTCGCGCCGCAGTTGATTTGCCTAAAACGCTAGGCCAATTCTTGATTTATGGGGAATTCTGGACGAGCGGGAAGCTCTTTTCCCCAAGTTATTCACAACGGTATTCTTTACTATCTAGCGCTTTGTTTCCACCACCCCCTCAGTTTACAAATACATCCATCATCGCGAAAAATATCTATGTGAATAACCTGCGAACAACGGTGAGCACTTGCCCCAAGATTTTCCATCTCGCTCATATCCAACACATTAAAATTCAATCAATCGCTTAAAACCAGCGAGCCAGTGGTGAATAAGTCCCGGAAACACCCGTCAGCGATAGCGATTATCGTGAGTGACCTGAAATTCACAACAACCCACGGGAAACCTTGAAACGACGAGCGCTGTGGGTGTTTCCCCAAGTTATTCACAAGCCTGTTTAATTTCATTCATCCCTGCCAGAAAACCGTCACGCATCTGACATTCTGCGGATTGATCAGATAGATTCGTCGCCCGGATTTCATTCCCAATTTGGCGAAGCAATTGCTTTTGACCACACGTTGCCAATGCCCTACACGGCTGACCGTATTTCACACGCCACGATTATGTCCGAGATTCCCACCATCATTTACACCAAGACCGACGAAGCCCCAGCGCTCGCGACCTACTCTTTCCTCCCTATCGTCCAGGCCTTCACCAAGCACTCGGGCATCACCGTGGAAACCCGCGACATCTCGCTCGCCGGCCGCATCATTTCCCAGTTCCCGGACTTCCTCACCGATGACCAGAAAATCCCAGACGCCCTCGCCGAACTCGGCGCGCTAACCCTCACCCCCGAGGCGAACATCATCAAGCTGCCGAACGTCTCCGCCTCCGTCCCACAGCTCAAGGCCGCCATCGCCGAGCTGCAATCGAATGGCTATGCGCTCCCTAATTTCCCCGGCACCGCCGAGACCGATGCCCGCTACGCGAAAGTCATGGGCAGCGCCGTGAATCCCGTCCTCCGCGAAGGCAACTCCGACCGCCGCGCGCCGAAAGCCGTCAAGGATTATGCGAAAAAGCACCCGCACTCGATGGGCAAATGGTCCGCCGATTCCAAAACCACCGTCGGCTCCATGGACGGCCATGGCGATTTCTTCTCCAACGAAAAATCCGTCTGCGTCCCCGCCGCCACCGATGTGAAAATCGAGTTCATCGGCGCGGATGGCAGCACCAAGGTCCTCAAGGAATCCACTCCGCTCAAGGCCGGTGAAATCCTCGACGCCACCTTCATGAGCAAGGCCGCACTCGTCGATTTCCTCGGCTCTCAGATCGCTCTTGCGAAAAAGGAAAACGTTCTCCTCTCGCTCCACATGAAGGCCACCATGATGAAGGTCAGCGACCCCATTATCTTCGGCGTCGCCGTCGAAGTTTTCTTCAAGGACCTCATCGCCAAACACGCCGCCACCCTCAAGGAACTCGGCGTCGATTTCAGAAACGGCTTCGGTGACCTTGTCGCTAAGTTAGATAAACTCCCTGCCGACAAAAAGGCCGAGATCGAAGCTGACATCCAAGCCGCCTACGCAAACGGTCCTGCCCTCTCCATGGTGAATTCCGACAAAGGCATCACCAACCTCCACGTCCCATCCGACGTCATCGTCGATGCCTCGATGCCCGCCATGATCCGCGCTGGCGGAAAAGTCTGGGACGCCGCTGGCAATACCGGCGACACCCTAGCAGTCATCCCGGATTCCTGCTACGCCGGCATCTATCAAGCCACCATCGACTTCTGCAAAAAAAACGGCGCGCTCGATCCCAAGACCATGGGCTCCGTCCCGAACGTCGGCCTCATGGCCCAAGCAGCAGAAGAATACGGCTCGCACAACAAGACTTTCGAAATCCCCGCCAAAGGCACCGTTCGCGTCGTCACCACATCTCAAATCTCAAATTTCAAATCTGAAATTCTCCTCTCCCACCAAGTCGAAGCCGGCGACATCTGGCGCGCTTGCCAAACCAAAGACGCCCCCATCCAAGACTGGGTGAAACTCGCCGTCAAACGTGCCCGCGCTTCCGGCGATCCCGCCGTTTTCTGGTTAGACAAAAATCGCGCCCATGACGCCCAGATCATCGCCAAGGTCGAAACCTATCTGAAGGACCACGACACCACCGGCCTCGACCTCCGCATCCTTCCACCCGCTGAAGCCTGCACCTTCTCGTTGGAGCGCATCGTCAAGGGCCTCGACACCATCTCCGTCACCGGCAACGTCCTGCGCGACTACAACACCGACCTCTTCCCCATCCTCGAAGTCGGCACCTCCGCCAAGATGCTCTCCATCGTCCCCCTCATGAACGGCGGCGGCCTCTTCGAAACCGGTGCCGGCGGCTCCGCCCCCAAGCATGTCGAGCAGTTCACCCAGGAAAATTACCTCCGCTGGGATTCTCTCGGCGAGTTCTTTGCCCTGGCCCCATCGTTCGAACAAATCAGCGAAGTCTTCCACCTCCCGAAAGCCAAAGTCCTCGCCGACACCCTCGACGCCGCCACCGGTAAGTTCCTCGAATTCGACCGCTCCCCCGGCCGCAAACTCGGCACCATCGACAACCGCGGCTCGCATTTCTATCTGGCACTCTACTGGGCTCAAGCCCTAGCCGCCCAAGACAACGATGCCGAACTCAAGGCCATCTTCACTCCCGTCGCCGAGCAACTCTTCACCCACGAAGCCCGCATCGTCGAGGAACTGCTAGCCGTGCAAGGCCACCCCGTCGATATCGGCGGCTATTATCTCCCGGACGACGCAAAAGCCAACGCCGCCCTCCGCCCGAGCGAGACCTTCAACCACATCCTCGCCTCCATCTAACGTGTAGCGTCGGTCTGCGACCGTCGCTCTTCCAAGCCCGCCAGGTCCAAGCACCCGGCGGGCATTTTCATCATCGCGTTTCCCCGCTTCATCGTCGGAATTGTTTTCACCTCAAGATTCTTCAATGGAACCTCAACTTCCGCCAACAATTGCGAGTTTGCCCGCCACTCTCGGATTTCTAAGGTCTTTTGCCTTCCAGTGTATCCATCTGCAGCTTACGGTAAACCAAATCCGTCCAGATCTTGCATGACGCGCTTTTTTTCTGCCCTCCTGGTTTTTCCACCCGTTTTCCTAGGATTGCTGGGAGGCGTTGTGAGTCTCGTCTTACCCGCCGTCCACAGCAATTACGGTCCCACCTTTGACTTGAACCAACAGAATCAGTGTGCGGCCGGATTTGTCCTTGCCGTGGTAACTCTGTGGCTTTGGCTAAATGCCTTTTTCAAATTCACAAAAACACCGGTTTTGGACGGCCTGCTTGCGCTCTTTGTGCCGGTGTGCGTGGCGATCATTATGTATCTGGTAAAAAATCTGGAGACCTTCCACTACAGCGGTGACGACGGATGGCTCGTCGGTCTTGAGTTTTACGTGTGGGGATTCTTCTACGCGCTTTTTGCAGTGGGCTTCGTCATCATTCTGAACCAACGATATTGCGCAAAAAAACCGCGGTAGCCGCGAGCACGCCATCCGACTTCTGGCCGATTCGCTCCCCCGCTTCCCCCAATCTCTTTCCTGCGCTTTGCCAACCTTTGCGTCTTTACGCGAGTCACTCTTCCCACCCCGGAAATTTTAAAATCTCACTTCGACTCACTAGCACCTACCCTCAATCCCATAACCGAAAACGAAATCAGCAAAATTATCTTCGATGCCGCAGTAAAACTCCATCAACACCTCGGCCCCGGTCTCTTGGAATCTGTCTATACTGCCGGGCATGAGGATTTGTAGATTTGAAAGGGGAGCATACGCGCCCTCGCGTGTTGTCCTCGGCGCCCTCGCCGACGACCGCGCGGAAACAGGACAGACCTTGTTTTACACAAAAACCAAAGTCCCGTGGCCGCTCCAGCCCATTTCCGGCGAGGGCGCCAGAAATCGTAAGCGAGGGCGCTTACACGGTTGGAAGAGCGGTTGAAGATCCGATTCAATCTTCCGTTCCCAGAGAATGCCGATGTTGATGTTTACAGGAAACGGGCCATTTCCGACTGGCAGTGGCGAAGAGATGAATCTCACCAGCTCCCGGTCTGCGCCCAGTGCCTATAATGAGTGAAACTCTCAGGTTTACGAAAGACGGCTGGCAGATAGGTGTCGCCGAGAAGTTCGAACATCTCCTTCGCATAGGCTTGGTCGGAAGCCATGGTGGCGAGCAGGGCGGCTTCGTTGATGAACGCGAGCGAGTCTGGATACTTTTTCCTTAACTGTTGGAGACCTTCCTTGGTCTTCGGCCACGAGGCTTTTGAATTCCGGAATATCTGATCATGGAACGGCCGCATTCCGATGACGATGCGTGCATAGGTTTCCACGCCCAGCCCGTCTTTCCGCGCGGCGGCTTTCAGCGCATAGGCCTCCCAGTCGCCCGGCTCGCCATACCAGCGCGGGAGGAGAGAATAGGCCCTCTGATAGTCGTAGCGGTAGAACTCCGGCTCGAACGCCACCGCTTCGTCCAACAGCCTATCGAAATCCGCTTTTGGCCAACCTTGGCCGAGAGCAGTGGTCAGGGCGACATTCCACCACATCGGATCCTTTTCAGGAAATGACCGTGATGACTTGAGAATCTCCAACGCGGAATCCAGACGTTTTCCAAAACTGAAATTTTCCCGTTCCGAAACAGTGGAGGCATAGCCACTGCCGCGCGCGAACCAGGCGTAATTCACGAGAAAATTCGCATGGGCAAGCTGTGCGGTGATCGACGCGGGTTTCGCTGCGACCCATTCTTCATGAATTCGTTCCCCCGCCTTCCACGCATTGGCGGGTGCCTCTTCGGAGCACTCGAAGGATTTGTAAAATGCGCGGATCTTCCACGAACCATCGCGGAACAGCGACTTCCCCGCACGGAGCTCCGCAGCCAGTTTATCGAGATCCTCAAATCGTCGTTCTTCAAACAGCTTGCGTGTCGCTGCTGTAAAAACGTCGATCTCCTGCTGGACCGGATCGATCACCACTTTCAATTTCGCTGCGGCTTCGCGTTCCGTTGCATCGATGTTCTCCACCGCCCCAGATGCTTCATTGGCGGATGCTTCATCAACTGCGACCTCTTTTTTATGACAGCCGATAAGGCAGCCCATGAGAACGGACAAGAGGCAGATGGGCAGCTTCGATTTCATCAATCTGTTGTAAGGAAAATAATCCCAAGTTAGCGAGCCTCTTCGACGCATATCCGCACTTGTTTCTGAGGCGTGTGGTCACCACGCCTTGATCAGCGACGCATCATTTCTTCGATCATGCTATTCACCGGTATGCCGCTGATGCGGTAGCCAGTATCGCCGGTCAGTAGATCAAAGCTGCGAGAGACGCCCGTGCGGCTTTCGATGCGAATCACCACCTGCGAAGCACAAGTATCGCCCACCTTGAGATCCTTCGCCGGAATGCCGTCGATACGGTGCTTCAGCGAGGCGCTGACAGCGCGACCGTTCGCGAAATGCACCGTCAGATAGCGGCTCGTCGCGGGGTCTTCCTGATACTGATGGATCTGGGCGATCCGGACTCGCGATCCGCTGAAACCAATCACGGTGTCTCCGGTTTTCAAATTCTCAATTCTGACCGGACCGTCCGGAGTATCGATCTTCGTGCCTTGCGGCAGACAGCCGAAATGGAGTTTCGCCATGCCAAGACCGAGAGCGGAGTTCAACAAACGGCAGGATGGCAGCACGAGGGTGCAGGCGAGAAGTGACGCAACGAGGCAAATTACTTTCAGGCGGCACTCATTTGAAAACGAGCAGGTGACGATAGAGTTCGGTTTTATGGGCGGAGCATGAGGGCAATCGCCAAGCCGTCAAGCGGAGTCTCAAACGCGATCACGGGCGCGTGGCAATCCACGCCATCACCTTGTCCGCCAGCTTATCGAAGGCGGTCACGCACTGCACGAGGTGCTGTTCTTTCGTATCCTCGATTTTATTGTGGCTGATGCCGTGAAGGCTCTGCACAAACATCATCACCGTGGGAATGCCTGCGGCGGCGGCTTCCGCAGCATCGTGCAGCGGGCCGGACGGAAGACGGTGGGAAACACCGCAGGTTTCGAGGATGGATTCGTCGCAAAGGGCGATGAGCTCATCGTTGAACGGCCGGGGTGCGATCTGCCAGATGCGTTCCCAGGTAACGGAAACATTGCCTTCTTTTGCGAAGCGTTCGCTGGCGTCACGTGTATCAGCTAACATTTTCGCAAGAGCACTGGCATCAAGGTGGCGCTGGTCGAGTGTGATACGGCATTCCTCTACGACGCTGGTGACGATGCCCGGCTTGGTCGTGCAGGAGCCGATGGTGCAGACGCCCTGTCCGCTGCGTTCCGCGATTTGATAGATTTTAGAACTCATTTTCGCCGCTGCTAGAAAAGCATCGCGGCGGCGGTTCATCGGCGTGCTGCCGGAATGCGCGGCCTGGCCGTGAAAAGTGATGGCATGGCGTTCCACCCCGAAGGTTCCTAGCACCGCGCCGAGCGGAAGATCGAGATCCAACAGCACCGGGCCTTGTTCAATGTGGAGCTCGATGTAGGCGGCGGCGTTTCTAATTTCCTTATGGCTCTCCTTTACGTTTTCGAAATCAATCCCATGCGAGGCGATGGCGTCCGGCAGGCGTATGCCGTCCTTATCTACCAGCCCGCGTGCCTCGTCCATATCCAGATTCCCCGAGCAGGCGGACGAGCCGAAAAGACTCTTTCCAAATCGCGCGCCCTCCTCGTCCGCCCAATCGACGACGCGCACCGTGACCGGCGGCTTTCCATCATACTCGGCGTGAATGCGGCGCAGAATTTCAAGGCCGGCCCACACATTCAGGCAGCCATCGAGCCAGCCACCGTTAGGCACCGAGTCGATGTGGCCGCCGATGATCAGGGCGCGCTCGGAATCGCCGTGCAGCGTGGTCCAGAGATTTCCCGCCTCGTCCATGTGCACTTCCACCGGCAGGTCCTTGGCGAGTGATTTAAAATAGGCACGCGCCTTTGCCCAAGTATCGGTGAAAGCGACCCGTTGAGCGCCATTTTCGTCGCCAGTGAGAGCACGCAGATGCTTGAGTTCATCGATCGTCCGCTGCGGTTTCAGGCAATTGCTCATGGTTCGATTTAAATGGATGTGACAGCGGAAACAAGTCGGCTTTCCCGCGCATTCGGAAACGAGCACGTGGGATGCCGATTCTGCGCGACAAGTAAGCGAAGGTGTTTTTGGGAGTTCACATTCGCCCAACACTCCGCTCATCTTCTCTCCGCCGCCCATTGGTTTCACTCTTTCGCGATCTACTATGCCACCCTCCCCTACCATCATCCGCCGCATGTGGTTTGTCGGTTTTGCCGGTCACCGCGCAGTGTCGGATCCGGCAGCGGCGAAGCTGGAGATCACTACCGAGCTGGAAACTATCCGTGCGAGCGTGTCTGGCGAACTCGTCGGCATCGCGAGCGCAGCAGCGGGGGCGGATCTACTTTTTCTCGATGCCTGTCAGGAAGCGGGGCTGAAAACCGTGGTGCTGCTGCCGTTTTCAAAAGACCGCTTCCGCGAAGATTTCGACGATCCAGCGGAGTGGGAGCACGCCTGCCGCTGCATGGACGGCGCGTGGTGGTGCGAGGTTTCACCCGGTGGCGAAGAGGCTCCTGCGGCCTATCACGTCGTTGCTAGAGAAACTTTAGAAATCAGCGACCGTATGCTGTTTCTTTGGGACGGCCAGCCCGCACGCGGCCTTGGCGGCACGGCGGAAAGCGTGAACGAGGCGATACTCCGAGCCATCCCCTCGCGCGTCATCGATGCCACCACACTGCAAGCCAGATGGAATGGCGAGCCGCCAAGCGATGCCACGCTGGACCCGAAATCCGAAGAACTGCCGGAAGCAGAAACCATCGCAGAGCTTTTCAAATTGCTCGATTCCCGCGCCAGTGCCAGCGCTCCACGGTCCCGCTACTTTGCCGCTGGATCGATGTCACTCAACCACGTGGCCACCATTCTGCAGGCCGTGCTCATCACCTTCGCACTTACCGCTGCGGAGGCTGGGGCCATGGTGAAACTCATCATTGTTAGTATCGCTGCGATTCTCCCGTGGATCGGCAGTCGTATGCGCTGGCAGGAACGGTGGATCCGAGACCGTGTCCGCGCCGAGCTGTTGCGCTCGCTGCTCACCTCCCATGAGCCTGGCAGTCCGTTGCGCCCACCCGCTCTCGATTTGTTTGGCCGCGAGGAGGCATTTCTCCGCACTGCCGCCATGCACCTGGTGCCTATCAGACGCGATTGGCAATCCGCACGCGATGCCTATCTGAAAGAACGCGTCGATGGACAGATCGGCTATCTGAAATCCAAGGGCGATCTCGCCGCACGGCGCATGACGATTTATGGGAAGTTGTTTGCGATCTGTTCCGGCACTGCCATGGCGCTCGGTGCCAGTGAGGTATTTGGCGCTTTTTTCGGTATCGGGTTCATTCACCACTGGGATACTCCGCTTTCTTTCCTAACTTCCGTTCTACCGGGTATTGCTGCTTGGTGTCTGGCGATGATTTCCGTGTTCGAGTTCAAGCGTCGCGCCTCGCTCTATCGGCAGCTCATCGATGAACTCCAACGTCTGCGTCCGAAAATCGCAGCCGCAAACTGCGCCAGCGCCGTCACCAGTGCGATGAATCAAATCGAGCGACTGCTGCTGAACGAACTCTGGGAATGGCAGGGCTCGCGGAAGAAGTGATAGGGAGCCTCCGCACGCCTACCGGCAGAACTTTTGGAGTGCGGTGAGAATCACCGCTTTGAGGGAATGCGTCGGCGTCTCCTTGGTATTCGCTTGTTGGAAAACAGCGTGAATGCGGGCGAATTTTTATGAATGGGTCGTCGTTGGCGTTGCAGACCTTCCCCTCAGAGCGGTGATGCTCACTGCACTCCAAAGTTCATCGCTTCAAGATCGGGATGATGGCACGAAGTTTGTGATTCACACCGCGAACGGAGCGGATGAAACTCACCTCAATGATCGAGCGCGTATTTCTCGGATGGGACCAACCGTTTCTCGCACCGTCAGTCGCGTGGCTGTTGGAGCGGCGGGACGAACTGCCGCGAATACTCGTCGTCGTTCCCACCGCGCAGAGCGGACGGCGGCTGCGCGAGGCTCTGGCAGAAAGCGCAGGGGCCCTACTCGCGCCGAAAGTGGTAACGCCTGGATCGTTTCTGCAAACTGATGATTCCGCGATCGCCGGTGACTGGATCGACCACGTCGCGTGGGTGGAGACATTGGAAAACGTGGTGGACTGGAGCGACTATGAAGCCCTGTTTCCCGAAAAACCCGGTGAAGGCAGCGACTGGGCTGGCGGACTCGCACGCGAAATGACCGGGCTCCGTCACTCGTTGCAGGAAAACGGTCTCATGCTAACAACTGCCGCGCGCAAACTGCGCGACACCGTGGAAACGGAGCGCTGGGAGGCACTTGGGAGGCTGGAGGATCTCGTCGAACAAAAGTTGAAATCCTGGCGCTACAAAAGCCGCAGCCGTGTTCTCGCCGACGGGGTAAAACTTCCTGCAGGCATCTCCCACATCGTGCTTGCCGGCGTAGCGGAAATGCCCCCGCTGGTGGAGCGTGCGTGGCTGGCGTGGGAGGGCAAGGTCAGCGTACTGATCGGCGCGCCGGAGAATCTAGCGGATCAATTTTCCCCGATCGGCAAGCCACTTCCCACCTGGGCGGAACGACCCATGCCATGGCCTGATAGAGGTAGTGTGCAAGTCGCCGCAGATCCACGGCAGCAGGCAGTGGAGACGTTGAAAATCGTCAGTGCGGCGCAAACTCCATCCGGTGATCTGGCCCTCGGCTCGGCCGATGCAGAGGTCGGCACCGAACTCGCCCGCGCCTTCACCCGCGAGGGCTGGCCGGCATTCCATCCGGCGGAAACATGCGTCGCCTCCGGGCTTTCCCGCTGGTTCAAGGTCTGGTGCGAATGGCTCTCGGACCCAACGCTGGCGGTGATGGCGGATCTTCTTTCGATGCCGGAAACGGGCGTGCTGGTCGGTGGCAAGCGCGCGCAGAAGGCGAAGCGTCTATCCGAATTGCGCGACCGCTGGATGGTCGCCCGCACTGAGGATTTGAAACGGCGGATGGATGCGGCGCATTTCCGCAGCGACTGGGAGAAAGAATCCGCCGCCGAATTGTTAGCGGCGGCGGAGGCTTTGGAAAAATGGCGGAGCAGCTTCCTGCGAGAAGATTTCAGCGGAGTGGTCGTAAGGCTGCTAGAATCCCTCGGCCGCACCGGTCCTGTGACGGGCGAAACCTCGCTGGCGATGATCGAATGGATGGAGGGCGCGCGGCCGTTGATGCAACAGGTCGGGCGCGGCGCGAAATTCTGGATCGAGCTGATGCTCTCCGATCTACCATCCCCTGCCCCGCTGCCGCCGGACGGGCGCGTCATCGACGTGCAAGGCTGGCTGGAGCTTTTCCACGAACCCGGCAGCCATCTTATCCTCTGCGGCATGAACGAGGGCAAGGTCCCCGCCCGCAGCGGCGGCGAGCCGTGGCTGAGCGAGGCCAGCCGCGAGCGCCTCGGACTGATCAAGGACGCCGACCGCGCGGCACGCGATGCGTTTCTCTATCAAGCAATGTTAGAAGCCCGCCGCAAGGACGGCCGCGTGGATGTGATCTGCGGAAAATCCGGTGCTGGCGGCGAGTCGCTGCTGCCCTCGCGAATATTGTTAGCTGCGGAAAGAAGCGAGCTGCCGGAGCGGGTGAAAAACCTTTTCTGTGAGATTGAACCGCCCGAAGCGGGCATGCGCTGGGAACGCGATTGGCAGTGGCAGCCCCGCAAGGTGGATCCGCCGAAGCGCCTGAACGTCACCTCTCTGGCTGACTATCTTTCCTGCCCGTTCCGCTACTATTTGAAACACGCCATCGGCATGCAAAGCACGGACACCGGCCGCGGCGAGTGGAATGCGCGGGACTTCGGCACCGTCGCCCACGAGGTGCTGGAGCGCTGGGGCCGCGATGTGGCCGCCCGCGAACTCGCAGACGCCGCAGCACTTCACGAATGGCTCTCCCACGAACTGGACCGCGTGGTGGCCGAGTGGTTTGACAAACGCACTCCGCTCTCCGTTAGAATTCAGACCGAGGCGCTGCGCCAGCGCTTCCAGTGGCTGGCGAAGGTCCAGGCAGACCTCCGCAACGAGGGCTGGGAGGTCGTCGATGTCGAGCGGAAGGTCGAGATCCCGGTCGGAGAGGCGCACATCGTCGCGAAGATCGACCGCATCGACCGCCACCGCGAGAATGGACGGCTGCGGGTGATCGACTACAAAACCGGCAAGGTGGACAGCGTGGACAAGGCGCACCGGAAAAAAGTCACCACCGCCACCGTGCTTCCCGCGCATTACACGCTGGACGATCCGGTCGTTTACATCGGCGAGGAAAAAGGCAAGTCAGCGAGCTTCCGCTGGACCAACCTCCAGCTCCCGCTCTACGCCGCCGCCGTGATGGGCCGTGAGAAAATCCTGCCCGCGCCGTGTTATCTAACATTGGGCGCGACCGAGTCCGACGTCGCCCTCCACGAATGGCCGGATTTCGAACCCGCCGATCTCGAAGCCGCCCAAGCCTGCGCAAATTGGGTCGCGGAAAAGATCGCCGCTGGAGTCTTCTGGCCGCCTGCGGAAAAGGTCACTTACGATGATTATGAAATCCTCGCGGCGGGCCGGAGTTTGGAGGAAATGGTGTCTCACCAAAGCTGATCAACTAGCATGATCGGTTTCAGAATATTTCGTAACGACTCAGAAGCCTGCTTGGCGGGAGTCACTTCAATTTCATGATCTTCCTCTATTCATTTGGAAGCTAGTTCCAGCGCCCATGGCGCTCGCTCAAAACGGCCAGATCCAGGGAATAAGGAGGCAGGAGGTGACCCAGCAGATGATGTTGAGAGGGATGCCGACTTTTAGGAAATCCGTGAAGCGGTAGCCGCCGGGTCCGTAAACCATCATGTGGGTCTGATAGCCCATGGGCAGGGCGAAGGCGGTGGAGGCGGCGATGGTGACGCACATGATGTAGGGCCGAGGATCGATGTGGAGGCCGTGAGCGAGCTTGAGGACGATGGGGATCATCATCACGGCGGTGGCGTTGTTTGAGAGGACTTCCGTGAGGCAGAGGGTGAGAAGGAAAATGAGCCAAAGCAGGGCGAGCGGCAGGTTTTCCGGGGAAATAAAGTGCTGGGCGATTTCCACGATGTGCTTGGCGAGCCAGGCGGCGGTGCCGGTGTTCTGCATGGCCATGCCGAGTCCTAGCAGACCGTAAAGCATGAGGAGGACCTGCCAGTCGATACTGGCGTAGGCTTCGCGCGGGGTCATGATTTTCAACCACAGCAAGGCGAGCGCACCGACCATGGCGGCGTAATGGATAGGGACGACCGGGATGGCGGGAAAGTAGCCGTGCAGGAAATCGGTGAGGGTGGCGACGAGGACCACGCCGATTAGCGCCGTCCAGGAAAGGACGACATGGCGCATGGGCTTTTTGTATTTCACCTTGGGCTTGCTGTCGTCCGGTGTATCGGTGAGGACAAAATCGCGGGTGGCTTCGAGGGCGTCGAGGTTGTTGAGCGCGGTGATGACGAGCAGGGTGTCGCCCTCGTCGAGGGTGAGCTCGGCGATGCGATGGGTGATATTCACGCCATTGCGGTGGACGGCGAGCACGACGCAGTTGTAGTGCTGGCGGAAATCGACAGCGGCGAGGGTGCGGCCGAGGAGCGAGGATTCGTCGCGCACGACGAGTTCGGAGACGATGCCGTCGATGGTGGAGAGTAGCTCGGCGCCGATTTCCGCGAAGAGTTGTTCGGGCTTGGCAGCTCCTCCACGGCGGCGGTGGAGGGCGACGAGAAAGCGGTCGTTTTTCTGGACGACGATGTCATTGAGGGAATCCATCAGGCGCGTGCCGGCACGGCGGACTTCCATGACGTGGGTGCCGGACTCGCGGCTGGCGAGCGGGGTATCGATGAGTTTTTTCCCAATGATGGAGGAGTTTCCGCTGATCAGGACGTGATAGAGCGGCGAGGTGCGGTTGGAAATTTCCAGGCTGCCGGTGATAGAGGAGCGGGCGGGAATGAGCTTCGGGCCGAAAATGGTGAGGTAGGTGATACCGGCGAGGGCGAGCGGGATGCCTAGCGGCGCGAGCTCGAACATGGTCATCGGCTTTTCGTGGAGATCTCGGAGTGCGCCATTCACGAGGAGATTAGTGGAGGTGCCGATCAGGGTGCAGCAGCCGCCGAGGATGGAGGCGTAGGACAGCGGCATGAGCAGCCGGGAGGCGGGAATGTCCTTAGAGCGGGCGAAGCCGAGCGTGACCGGCAGCATGATGGCGACGATGGCGGTGTTGTTCATCCACGCGCTGAAAAACGCGGTGAGCACGGAGAAGGCGAGGATGGCGAGGCGGGTGTTGCCGGTGAGTTTATCGCGCAGGAGCTTCCCGATGTGGTCCACTGCTCCGGAGGTTTCCAGCGCGCCGCCGACGACAAAAAGGGCGGCGATGGTGAGCGGTGCCTCGTTTTTAAAAACATCGGTCATTTGCTTCGAATCGACCAATCCGAGGGCGACGACGAGGCAGAGGATGGAAAGCGCGAGAACATCCGGCGCTGCCCATTCACGGATGAAGGCGACGAGCGTGATGAGGATCACCAACAAGGTCAGTGTGATCGGAAGGTCCGGCATGGTTTTGGAGGCCCCGCGTGAGGTGGCTTTCCCATGAACGGCTGGGAGGGGTTTGGCAAGGGCAGGATGCAATGGGAAATGCGAAGGAATCTTGCGCTAGGCGTCGGGTGCGACCAGAATCCGCCATGCTGCGACCACGAATTTCCACAAATCTGGCGATCTCGGCGGACGGGAAAATTTCCTCGGTGGCGCGGACTCCGTCTGGCTGGACCTCGAAAGAGGATCACACGCGGTTCATGGAATTGCGGAAAACAGCGGATGCGCTGCTGGTGGGACATGGCACGTTGGAGAGCGACCGGATGACGATGCTGGTCCCAGGAAAGCGCTCGCAACCGCTGCGCTGCGTGGTTTCTCGGAGCGGGAAATTCAACACAGCGCACCCGCTTTTCCACACGCCGGGCGGCGATATCCATCTACTGGTCACGGGTGGGGAGTCGGTGGATTTTCCGGAATTTCCCGACTCAAACGTGACGATCCATAGCAAGAGCCTGTTGGTTTTTCTCGGAGCGCTGGCCTCAAAATACGCGGTGAAGCACCTCCATTGCGAGGGCGGCGGGCAGCTCATCCGCGAAATGGCGGCGCTGGATGTGATCGATGAATTTCACGTCACGCTCGCCGGGCATACGATCTTCGGCGGACGCAATGCCAGCACGGCGACGGGGCTTCCGGATGGATTTCTACCAGCGACCGGGATTTACGAGGTGAGTCACTTTGATCCGAGGCCGGATCTGGGAGAGTGCTTCGTAAGCTACACCCGGGTGCTGGAAAACGGCTGAAGAACAGGCAAGAATGCCTGTGTCACTCCGCTCAGTGAGCAGGTTCGGCGGCTTTTTCCGCGTGCTCGGCACCAGCCTCTGAATGTTCCGCAGGGTGAGCGCCGTGGTGTTCGTGAAGCTGCTTGGTGCCATCAGGACCTTCGAATTCATGGCGTTCGCAGGAAACCCCGAAAACGGATACGGCCACAAGGAGGATGGGGAAAAATTTCATCGCGGCGCTTCAATAGCGACTCGCCACCGAAACGCAACCCCCAAGGCGATTTTTCAGCAGCGGCTTCTTACATTCACAAGCCGCGATTGGAATTGCGGGAGGCAGTCTTGATAGATAGATCTCGTGCGTTATGCAAACACCACTCCCCATCGCGGGCCTACTACCTGATGCACTCGCACCTTATTCGTTCTGGCTTTGGACCGGCCTGGCGATCGTCCTCAGTATCGTCTTTTTCCGGACGATCCTACAGGTGCTAGGAGTCGTCATCATTCCCGAGGACAAAATCGGACTCGTGACGAAAAAATTCGCGCTATTCGGCGAATTCAAAGAGCTCCCCAGCGGCCGCATCATCGCCTTGAACGGTGAGGCAGGCTTCCAAGCGCAGACCCTCGCTCCTGGACTCTATTTCTGGAAATGGATCTGGCAGTATGAAATCACCCTGCAACCGCTGACCGTGATCCCGGACGGACTGATTGGACTTCTCATGTCGAAGGACGGTGGCGAGCTGCCCGCTGGTGGCGTGCTAGCCCGCCGCGTCGATTGCGAGATGTTCCAGGACGCGGAAATGTTCCTCCGCTCCGGCGGTCAAAAAGGCCGCCAAGCTGCCTTCCTCACGCCCGGCACCTACCGGATCAACATGTTCCTGTTCGAGGTCACCCTCGCAAAAATGACGCAGATCAAAGAGAACATGGTCGGCATCGTCACCACGCTCGACGGCGCTGCACTGCCCGAAGGCCAGATCGCCGGACGCGTGACCGACGGCCACAGCAATTTCCAAAACGCCGACGCTTTCCTCGCCGCCGGCGGCTCACGTGGTCTCCAGCCACAGGTCATTCTGGCTGGCTCCTACTTCCTTAACACTTGGTTCGTCCACGTGGAGGAAATTCCGATGACGGAAATTTCCATCGGTTCCGTCGGCGTCGTGATCAGTTACTACGGTGATGACGGAGTGGACGTCAGCGGCCTTGATTTCAAACACGGAAACATCGTCGCCAAGGGCCACAAGGGCGTCTGGGCAGAACCGCTCGGACCCGGGAAATACCCGCTCAACACCTACATCCTGCGCATCGAGCACGTGCCTACCACCAACCTCGTCCTCAACTGGGCCAACGCCCGCAGCGAGGCGCACCAGCTCGACAAACATCTCTCCACCATCACGGTCCGCTCGAAGGACGGCTTCCCGTTCAACCTCGACGTCTCACAGATCATCCACATCCCGATGACCGAGGCCAGCAAGGTCATCGCCCGTTTCGGAAACATGAACAACCTCGTCTCGCAGGTATTAGAGCCCACCATCGGAAACTACTTCCGAAACAGCGCCCAGGACAGCGATGTGATTTCCTTCCTCTCCACCCGGAAGGAACGCCAAGCCTCCGCCCGCCTTCACATCAACGAGGTGCTCGACCAATACAACGTCAACGGCGTGGACACTCTAATCGGTGACATCGCACCGCCCGAGTCTCTCATGAAAACCCTCACTGATAGAAAACTCGCCGAGGAACAAAAAGTCACCTACGACACCCAGCGGATGGCTCAGGAAACCCGTCAGAATCTGGAAAAACAAACCGCCATCGCCGATATTCAGAAACAGATCGTGCAAGCCGACCAAGGGGTGCAAATCGCCGAGCGCATCGCCGACGCCGCCGTTAAAAAAGCCGGTGGTGATGCGGCCAGCGTCAAGCTCAACGCCGCTGCCGAAGCCGAGCGCGTCAAGGTCATCGCAGACGCCGAAGCGCGCCGCATCGCCCTCACCGGTAATGCTGAAGCCGAGAAGATCCTCGCCATCGGTAAAGCAAACGCGGAGTCCTATCAGCTCCAAGTCAACGCCATGGGCGGCGACAATTTCACCCGCACCAAGATCGCGGAAATCATCGGTAAGGACAAGGTCAAGGTCATGCCAGATATCCTCATCACCGGCGGTGGCGGAGACAACACCAACAGCGCCCTATCAGGACTGCTCGGCATGAAACTGATGGAAGAACTCGGCGGCGGAAAAACTCCGACAACCACCGCGCCCGCACCTCAGCCTGCACCTTTCCGCCCTGCGGATCCCGACACGAAAATGTGATCATCTAATGGAAACACAGGCCTGGCAGGTTGATCCTGTCAGGCCTTTTTCGTTTGATGAATCACCGCCACCAGCCAGCCACCGCACTGGCCGCTTTTTCATGCGCGCCGAGCCCACCTAACAGGGCTGCCGTTTCTGCCAGACGTTTTTGTAAAGCCTCCCTTTTGGCGGGAGATTCCAGAAATGACGTCATCGAACCGGCGACCGCTTCCGGCGTCGCGTCGCCCTGCACGAGTTCCTCCACGACTTCTTCTCCCGCGAGAATATTGACCAGCCCGATGAGCTCGATTTTCACCAGAATTTTTGCCGCCACATACGTCATAGGCGCGACCCGATAGACGAGGCAATAAGGCAGCCCATAATACGCGGCCTCAAGCGTCGCCGTGCCACTGGCGATCACCGCGCAGCACGCTCGCTGCATCAGCGAGTGACTGCCTCCATCGGTGACCGTGATCAAATCCCCCGCTCCGGCGCCTTCCATCAGCCCGCGGATCTGTCCCGCCAGTCTCGCCGATGCGGCGGGCACTTCGAATTTCAATTCCGGCTTTCCCGATTTCAAAAGCTTCGCCGATTCGATCATCATCGGAAACAACCGCGCGATTTCCCGCTCCCGGCTACCGGGAAACAGGCCGACTAGCAGATCATCGCGCACCGCACCGGGGATTCGCTTGGCCTCAAGCTCGTCCACGAGCGGGTTGCCGACGAATTGCGCTTTCAACCCAGCTTCTTGGAAAATCGGCGGCTCGAACGGGAAAAGGCACAGCACTTCATCGAGCAGTTCCACCATTTTTGGAATCCGCCGCTTGTTCCACGCCCAGACCTTCGGGCTGATGTAATAAACGATGCGGGTCTCCGGGCAGGCCTCCTTGACGGCTTTTGCAAAACGGAGGTTGAAACCCGGATAATCGATCAAAAGCAGCACGTCCGGCCGGAATTCCTTCACCGCCCCGAGCATTTCCGCGAAGCGTTCTTTAAACCACCCGTAGCGTTTCAAAACCTCCCACACCCCCATCACCGCCGCGTCTTCCACCCAGTCGGTCAGCCCCGCGCCGACGACCTCCGCCATTTCCGGTCCGCCGACGCCGCGGATCTCAAGATCTGACACGTTTTCCTTCAGCGATCGCAGCAATCCCGCGCCGTGGGCATCGCCACTTAGCTCCCCCACCACCACATAGACGCGTTTCGACATGCGCCGGGAGGATAGGCATCCCCCCGCGCTCTGGCCAATAAAAACCCTCTCGCCAAGGGCTTGCGGCGAAAATCGGCAAACTTCCGGACTTCCGCATTGATTTCGACGCCACCGCCGCTTTGATCGTGGCTCCGCAGCACTGCCCGTCTTCCATCATGTCCGCTGACAATACCAACGCTCCTGTCCCACTTGCCGAAATTTCCCAAGGCCCGAATGCCTTTGAGGAGTTTCTCGACCGAAATCAAAAGAACCTCGTTGTCCTCGCCGTTCTTCTCGCGTTGGGAGCTGCTGGGCTTGTCGTTTACCGCGGCATCGAAAAAAGCGGTCAGGAGACTGCTGGCAATGCCCTCAACAAGGCAGAAGACCTCTCCGCGCTCCAGTCCGTCGCAGACCAATATCCGAAAACCGCCGCGGCCGGCAGTGCGATGGTGCTCCTCGCGAACAAGCAATGGGCTGAAGGTCAACTAGATGCGGCCATTGCCACGCTCCAGAAATTCATTGCTGCCAACCCTGACCACCCCGCCACTCCTACCGCCCAGGCCAGCCTCGGTGCGAAATTGATGGCCCAAGGCAAATCGGCCGATGCCACCAAAGTCTTCGAAACTCTCGCTGCCAATTCGTCCGCGAAATTCATCGCCCCTTTCGCCCTGATTTCTATGGGCGACATCGCGAAAGCTGGCGGCGATCTCGAAAAAGCCGAGGCGTCCTACAAGAAGGTGAACGAGAGTTTCCCCGAAAGCAGCTTTGCCGAAACCGCTGGCAAACGCCTCGCCATTCTCAAGGCGAAACCACCCGTAGAGGTCGAAGCACCACCTGCTCCTCCAGCACCACCAGCGGAAGCTGGCGCCCCACCTTCGCTCACTCCAGCGCCAGACGCGTCAGCCCCCACCATCGAACTTCCCGCTCCCGCGGCTCCAGAAGAAATACCGGCAGCACCCAAGCCGTAAGATCAATTTGACATCTCTCCAACTCCCAACAATCTAATACACCGTGTTTAAAAAAGTAATCGGCCAAGACAACAGCGAATCCCATCGGTCCGCTCCACTTCCGGACACCCGCCACCCGGAGCCCATCGCAGCACCCGCGCCGCCGCCATCTTACGGTGCGCAACAGCCTGCCCCAGCCGCCGCTCGTCCGGTCGCCGCCACCCGCAACGTCCTCTCCACCGACGTTGAAATCAAAGGAACCGTCAAGTTCACCAACGACCTCGTCGTCGATGGCAAGATCGAGGGTGAAATCAACTCGGACGGCAATCTCACCGTCGGTGAAAACGCCCGCATCAAGGCGGAGATCAAAACCGCGACCGTCGTCGTTTATGGCAAGGTTCACGGCAATCTCACCGCCACCGACCGCGTCGAGCTCAAATCCAGCGCCGAAGTCGTCGGCGACATCAAGGCCAAGACGCTCTCCATCGAGGCGGGTGCCATTTTCGTCGGAAAATCCACCGTCGGCACCCCTGCCAACGTCCCAGCGGCAGCGGCAGCGGCACAACCTTCTGGCAAAGCAGCCCCTTCCCCGGAAGCGCCCAAGCAAGGCACCCTCGCTGGCACCGTTTCCTAACCGTTCAAGAATCGGCCTCCTGAACACAACCTCGCTCTGCCATGTCCGATGAGCCCCTGCGCCATCGCATCGAAGTGACATGCCCAGAATGCGGGCATCTGCAAGCAGAGCCCGCACTCGTCGTTTCGACCCAATGCCGCTCCTGCCGCGCGAACTTCCAAGTCCGCGAAGGCAAAGGCGTGGTTAGAAACCGCCCGATCACCCGGCTCGCCAAGCCCCGCAAGGACTCGGATCCCGAGCCGGAACCAATGCCCGTGGCGAAAAAGACCCAACCCCTGTTGCGTCGTGGGCCAGCCGTTCCTCCTCCGCGCTCCTTCTTCATGCGGATCTTCAATCCGGTAAGGCCACCGCGTGAAATCCGTTGTTTCACCTGCGGCTACAGCTACACCACCGTCGCAGAAGCCCATTCGAGCCAATGCCCAAAATGCAGCGGCTACATCAGCCTGATCGACTACGAAATCACCGAGCCCTGGAACCGCCGTATCCAGACCTGCGGCGATGTGATCATCCAGAAAACCGGCTCCGTTGCCGGCGTCACCCTCCAGTGCCACAACCTCACCGTGCTCGGCGAACTCGCCGGCTCCGTCGAATGCAGCGGTGATCTCATCATCCGCAGCCACGGCAAAATCATCGGTAAGGTCAACTGCCGCAATCTGCGCGTGGAAAAAGGCGCCAAGGTCGAATTCCTCAACCCCGTCAACGCTGCCACCGCCTTCATTGACGGTAGCGTCCGTGGCCAGATTTCCTGCACCGGAGCCGTCACTCTCGAAAAACGCGCCCACCTCCAGGGCCTCGTCCGCACCACCTCGCTGATCGTAAAACCCGGTGCCAAACACACCGGCACCATTGAAATGATCCAAGCCGCCCCCAAAGTCTGATTTCAAATCTCAAATCTCCAATTTCAGATCCCCCATGCCCGCCGCCCTCGATCTCAAGGAAGAAATCCTGGCCCTAAAAAAAGCCAGGAACGCCGTCATCCTCGCCCATAACTATCAGATCGGCGCGATCCAAGACGTGGCCGACTACGTGGGAGATTCGTTAGGCCTCGCCTATCATGCCAAGGCCACCGATGCCGACGTCATCGTCTTCTGCGGCGTCCACTTCATGGCGGAAACCGCGAAGATCGTGAACCCCGGAAAAATCGTCGTCCTCCCCGATGCCGACGCCGGTTGCTCGCTCGAACAATCTTGCCCCGCTCCCGATCTCGAAGCCTTCCTCAAAGCAAACGCGGAGAAAAACTACTACGTCATCGCCTATATCAACTGCTCCGGTGGCGTCAAAGCCCTCTGTGATGTCATCGTCACCTCGGGCAACGCCATCAAGATCGTGAACCAAGCCCCGGCAGATAGACCGATCCTTTTCGTCCCGGATGAAAACCTCGGCGCATGGGTCATGGAGCAAACCGGCCGCAAGATGGACCTATGGAAGGGCAATTGTTATGTCCACGTCGAGTTCACCCGTGATTCTATCAACCGCATCAAAGCCGAGTATCCGGACGCCCTCGTCGTCGCCCATCCGGAGTGCACCCAAGCCGTCCGACTTCTAGCAGACGAAGTTTGCTCCACGGAAAAAATGATTTCCTACTGCAAAAACGCGCCGGTCAAAGACATCATCGTCGTCACCGAAAGCGGCATGCTCCACCGCCTGCGCAAGGAGTGCCCGGACAAGAACCTCATCGCCGGCCCCACCGATCGCTGCGCCTGCGCGGACTGCCGGTACATGAAAATGAACACGCTGGAAAAACTCCGCGATTGCCTCGATACCCTCCAGCCGCGCGTAGAAATGGAAGAATCCCTCCGCAAACGCGCCGAAGCACCACTACTCCTCATGCTGGAGCAGTCGAAGTGACGTGAGACAAGCATTCCTGCCTGATCGATCGACACCTGCGCCAAACAGCGCACTTTGTTAGACATTATCTCATCTACCCCTGGGAACACCAACGTCCCCGCCGGCCCTAGGAACACCATCGTCCTCGCCGGCCCCGGAAACACCATCGTCCTCGCCGGCCCCGGGAACGCCAACGTCCTCGTTGGCCCCGGGAACGCCAACGTCCTCGTTGGCTTGTGAATGAAGTGCCGATGAACCGCCATCATCGGCCTCGCCATCGGCTCCCTCATTCGCCCATGCCGACGTCCTCGCCGGCCCTGGGAACGCCAACGTCCTCGTTGGCTTGTGAATGAAGTGCCGATGAACCGCCATCACCGGCCCCATCACCGGCCCCATCACCGGCCCCATCACCGGCCCCATCACCGGCTTCCTCATCACCCATGCCGAAGAGGACGTCGGCACTCCCAGCAGCGCGTGCAGCGCTGGACCACGGCCAGTCTTCCGGCTTATGACACAGTGCGGCTTTCACGGGATTTCGGTGAATGTAGTCGATGGTGGCCCGCAGGTGATCGCCGTCACGGATGAAGCGGTCCCAGTATTCGCGCATCCAGACGTGGTGGGGATCAGCGATCCCCAAGCCGAGCCGCTTGTTATTTTTGAGAAGCCATCGCGCAGTGAAAGATTTCCAGCCTTGAATGGTTTTGGAAATAGGCTCCGCTGGGTCCATCAGAACATGGACATGATTCGGCATGATCACCCAGGCAACGATGCGATAGCGCTCGCCATCAAAATGAAGCAAGGCGTTTTGCACACATGAAGCAGCTTCTGCATTCCGCAGCGCGCAGCACCCCACCCCCGCGTCCAGCCACTGCTCGATGCCTTTACGCTTCTCGACGTCCCGACGGATTTCTGGAAGCAACAGGAGTTTTTCCTCCAGTTGCTTCAGCGCGGACTGCGGCAGGCTGTCCGCCAAACGAAAGGTGATCGATTGCAACAAGTGTAAGCGATCCCGATGCGGCAAGTAGCCACGGGAATACCACTCAGGAACGCCAACGTCCTCGTTGGCTTGCGACTGGCCCGTAAATGAAGAGTCTCTCATGCTTTTTCTTTGGCTTTCCCATTCACTAAGGCCGACGAGGACGTCGGCGCTCCCAGGGACTTCTTCACAACCCACCGAAAACACTAACAAAGCGTCGCGGAACAGGAAGCTGAAAATCACCCATACCAGCGGAATCGCTCACATGTTCATCACAGCTCCACTCGCCCTCCGCTACCTTTTGCATGCCCTTGGAAAACGCGCAGGAATCCACGAATCCAGCCGTTTTAGCATTTCCCCTTGGCATCCCAGCTGCATACCCTCCGCTCAAGATGCCTTCCTCTCTGCGCGCCGCCATCCGTGATGTGGTTGATTTCCCGAAACCGGGGATCATTTTCAAAGACATCACGCCGATTCTTTCCAATGGAGCGTTGTTCCGCAGGTCCATCGATCTGCTCTGCGAAACGACTGGCGGAGTGAAAATCGACAAGATCGTCGGCATTGACGCGCGTGGGTTCATTTTCGCGGCGGCGGTGGCTGACCGACTGGGAGTGGGATTCGTCCCGGTGAGGAAAAAGGGCAAGCTGCCGTGGGCAACCCTGGAGGCGTCCTACGCTCTGGAATACGGAGAATCAATTCTGCAACTCCACCGGGACGCAGTGAATCCGGGTGAATCCATTCTGCTCGTCGATGACCTGTTAGCTACAGGAGGCACCGCCGCTGCTGCGGTGAAATTGTTGGACGAACTCGGAGCGAATCTCATCGGCATCTCCGTGCTGATTGAATTGAAATTTCTCAACGGTCGCGAAAAACTCCTGCCCCATACGGTCCACTCGATCCTGACTTACGATTAAGTCCATTACTCACACCTCCGCTTTAACCTCCACTCCATTTCCACCCAACAACATCATGTCCTGGCAATCCTATAACCAAAACATCACCCGCTATCCGCAGCACGGATTCTCACTCGATCTCTCACTGATGGACATCGAGCCGGATTACATTTCCGCACTCGCACCGAAAATCGCCAAGGCATTCACCGACATCGCCGCGATTGAAGCCGGAGCCATCGCAAATCCAGACGAAGGCCGCATGGTCGGTCACTACTGGCTGCGAAATGCATCACTCGCTCCCACCGAGGAATTGAAAAAGGCCGTCACCGAGCCCATCGCCGCACTCAAGGAATTCGCGGGAAAAATCCACACGGGAGCCATCAAAAATCCCGCAGGTGGCACCTTCGAGCAAGTCCTGCTCATCGGCATCGGCGGCTCCGCCCTCGGCCCGCAGCTTGTTTCCGAGGCCATCGGACAAGAGGCGAAACTCCCGCTCTATTTCTTCGATAACACGGACCCTGCCGGCATCGACACCGTCATTGCAAAGCTCTCGAAAGTCGGTCTATCCAAAACCCTCGTGCTCGTCATTTCCAAATCCGGCGGCACTGCGGAAACGCGTAACGGCATGCTCGAAGCGAAGGCCGCCTATGAAGCAGCGGGACTGGACTTCGGCCGCCACGCCGCTGCTGTGACCGGCACCGGATCAAAGCTCGATCAATACGCCACACAACTCGGTTTCCTCGCCACTTTCCCGATGGAAGATTGGGTCGGCGGACGGACGTCCGTGCTATCAACCGTCGGCCTCGTACCAGCCGCTCTTCAAGGGCTGGACATCGACGCCCTGCTCGCCGGTGCCGCCGCGATGGATGTGGAAACCCGCAAACCTGAGGCAACTAACAACGCCGCCATGCAGCTCGCGCTTGCTTGGCACAGCGCCACTAACGGCCGCGGCGAGAAGGACATGGTCGTGCTGCCCTACAAGGATTCGCTCGTGCTGTTTTCCAAGTATCTCCAACAGCTCGTCATGGAATCACTCGGCAAGGAGCTCGATCTCGATGGCAAGGTCGTCAACCAGGGCATCGCGGTTTACGGAAACAAAGGCTCCACCGATCAACACGCCTACGTCCAACAGCTCCGCGACGGCGTGAACAATTTCTTCGTCACCTTCATTGAAGTGAGAAAAGGCCGCACGGGCCCTAGCATGGAAGTCGAGCCCGGCACCACCACGGCGGATTTCCTGCAAGGCTTCCTGCGCGGCACCCGCAAGGCGCTGCATGGCTCCGGCCGCAAGTCGGTCACCATTTCCATCCCGGAAGTGACACCATTTCAGCTCGGCCTGCTCATCGCCCTCTTCGAGCGCGCCGTTTCGTTCTACGCTTCGTTGGTAAACATCAATGCCTATCATCAGCCCGGCGTGGAAGCGGGGAAAAAAGCCGCCGGTGCATTCCTCGAGACTCTCAACAAAGTCCGCGGCCACGTCACCGCCTCTGCAAAGACTGCCGAGGATGTCGCCACCGAAATCGACGCCGATCCCGAGGACGTCTATCACTGCCTCACCCACCTCTCCGCCAACGGCGAAGTCCAGATTTCCATCGGAAAAACTCCGGCGGAGGACAGCTTCTCGCTCTGAACGTGGTTGTGGCGTCCCGCCGCAACGTCACAAAAGAGAATCGTTGCAGCGAGACGCAGCAACCACAATAACGTCTATCACATCGGGAAGAGCCGCGTGATCGCCAATTCCCAAGGGTATCCCGATGAAACCAACTTGGGATTCATTCCATCCCTGATCGGAGAGGTGTGATACTTTACTGAAGCGCACAAAGATTTGTGGAATTTGGATTGAATGAAGCGGGGAGCTTTGGGGCTGGAGCGGCCATGGGCTCTGGTTTTGGGTGAGACCACGCACGTCCTGATTCCGCGCAGTCCTCGGCGGGGGTACCGAGGACCACACGCGAGGGAGCGTGTGCTCCCCTTGTTGCTCAGCACTCCACCTCTCAGGGCTTCCACAAATCCAGATGGCAGTCTATTCCCCACATCCTTGCATCAATCACCCAAAAAACTCCAACTGCTGCGCCTCTTCCTGCGGTTCCTCGAAGCGCACTCCGACACCTAACAAACGAACTGCACGGTTGTTTCCACGTCGCCAAGCTTCGGCGAGGAGATCTTCGAACACGGTGAAATCCAGCGCATGCCCGGCACGCTCGGCAGTGGTGCGATCGAAATCGGCGAACTTGAGTTTCACGACGAGCGAGCGGATCACGCGGTCTGCGTGTTTGGCCGCAAGGTCTTCCGCGAGGCCGTCGATCATTGCGCGCATCGGCGGAATGAGATCGGGGAGGTCACGGATGTTTTCGGAAAACGTCGTCTCACTGCTGACGGATTTGCGCGTGCGGTCCGGGCTAACGGGGCGATCGTCGATGCCACGGCAGAGACTCCACAGTTCCAGCCCCCACTTACCGAAGCGGCGGGAGAGTTCGATTTGATCGAGTTTTTGGAGATCCGCGCAGGTTTCCACACCGATGGCCGAGAGCTTTTCGCGCATTTTACCGCCGACGCCCCATAGCCGCCCGACCGGCAGAGCGGCGACGAAGGCGGGAATTTCTTCGGCGGTCACTTCCTTCTGACCGTTCGGCTTGTGCCAGTCCGAGGCGATCTTCGCGACTAGCTTATTCGTGGAAATCCCGGCTGAGGCGGTGAGGCGGATTTCCTCGGAAATCTGCGCACGGATCTCACGGGCGATCGCAGCACCGGCGGTTTGCAGGTGCGAGACATCGAGATAGGCTTCGTCCAGCGAGAGGGGTTCGATGAGTTCGGTGAAACGGCCGAAAATCGCGCGGATCTGTGAGCTAACCGCCCGATAGAGATCAAATTGCACCGGCACTAGCGTGAGGTGCGGGCAGAGTTCGAGCGCTTTAAAAACCGGCATCGCGGACCGGCAACCGAATTTCCGCGCTTCGTAGTTCGCCGTCGTCAGCACGCTGCGGCGGTCCTTTCCCGCCACGGCGAGCGGCTTCCCGCGCAGCGACGGATTTTCGCGTTCTTCGATGGCTGCGTAAAAGCAGTCCATGTCGATGTGGATGATTTTTCTCAAAGGCGTCCGGGCTGCGGAATCCTGAACCCGCGCGGACCGAACTGCGCCATCGAAAAGTGGCGAATGTGGGAAATTTCCCTTTCCAAATCACCGCTGACGGCGAAATGCCAGAAACAAACTGGTCAGCGTGATTAGGGAAAAGATCCCAGGTTCGGGCACGGCCTGCGGCGTGTGCTCGACATAGATCATCTTCGGAGCGCTGCCTTTTTCGATCACTTCGATCGGGACCCGAACCACGCTTTCAGCCGCACCCGTAGCGCCTGGCGGATAGGATATCGGCCGGACCTCCGCGTGCAGAGCAGCCTTTTCCGAACTGCGGTGAGCCCACACGGCAAAAGCCGGTGATGCAAGGAGCAGCCCGAAGATCAAGGTCTTCATTTTCAAAAACCGGAACAAGATGGGGAAATAGTCGTTAATTTTTAAAAATAATCAAGAAATATGAAATATTTTTACAGATTTCGAGAGTTGGTTTAGTCGAAATGCGGGATAAGCTGATGGCGAATATGGACCAAGCCAAAGACGAGCGGGTGAAGCAAGTGGCCGTGGGAGCAGGCATTCTGGTGGTGATCGGTATAATCGTGCCCACCACGCTGATCGGCTGGAGGTATCTGCCCGGTCTTTTCGGGGAGACAGTCGGCACCATCATCGGCGTGATGACCACGCCGTTCTGCATGGAGGCGTCGTTCATCGTGATCGGCATTACCATTGTGATCGGCTTGAATATATGGCGGAGGATCAAGGAAGGTGACGATTTCGTTTATTTGGAGCAAGTGAACGAGTCGGATGCCCCAAAAGGCCTGCCCGACCAAGCGAAGTGGGCGGTTTACCGGGAAAAACCACTCGATCCCGAAGCACCCACCCTGCTCGAACAAGCGGAAGGTGCTTTTGCTATCGGTGATTATGAGACCACTGCGGAGTGCATCGGCGCGATGGATCGCAACGAGCTCAAAAAGCAAGATACGCTGAATCTGAGACTGGAGCTGGCGAAGGCAACAGGCCGCCCTGAGCTGATAGAACTCCTTGAAAATGAGATACGTAGCTCTCGATTGGACCACTGATAACCATTTGAACACTACGCGATAAATAACTTCAAAAATGATGCCACTCCGGTGCTATATTTGCTCCGTGAACGACGAGCTTTTGCCGATGAATTCAGCTAACTTTTTGAAAATGGCCCACGGTGATATTGATGGGCTCAAGCAGCTTGCTTTTGATTTTTTCAACGACACCCGCCGCCAGATGACCGGCTGGCTCGCACTTATTGAGTCGGGAAACTACGCTCAATTGCGCGATGACCTCCACCGTTGCAAAGGTGGCGCGTCACTTTTCGGACTGGAGCGGATCGTGTCTTTGATCGGTTCTTGCGAGAGTCCTGCGGTGATCGAAGCCAAGGGTTTCGACGTGGCGGTCTTCGAGAAAGAGCTCACCACCGCCGAACAGGCCGTGATCGCGATGACGGATTGAGTTCACGATGCCAGGCAAGATTCAATCCCCGGAAAAGGAGCTGCGATTCACCCGCTCCGGGCAGGCCGCCGTATTCTGGGTAGTCACGGCTGTGCTGGCCGCCGTCGCGATCACGCTGCTGGCCACCTCCATCTACCGCGATATCAATCCGCTGCTCCCCCACCCCGCGTGGGCGATCTTGCCCTTGGCAATGGCCGGATTGGTCGGAAACTTCGCCGTGCGACTGACCAAGCACGCCTACATCATCCTGACGCCGCTGGGCATCGAGATTTTCCCCTTCTTTCGCCCGGCGAATGGCATGCAGCTCGTCACCTGGCAGGAAATCGCGGACGCCGAAGTGGACGCGAAATTGTCCAGGCTCACTCTGCATCACAACTCTGAGAAATCCTCCGGTATCCACCTTTCACTCACGCCGATTCGTGCGGACCGAAGGAGCTTGCTTGCCAAAGCGGTCATCGGGCGGCTATCTCCGCGCGGCCCCAACGGCTGAGACGTGATACTGACATTCCTTTTTGTTCTTCCAGTCACCTCCGCTCCGCCCGAACTGCTAGATCCCAATCCCCACCATGCGCCCTCACTCACGACAGATTCTATCCGTGGAAGAAACCTTCGGCCAAAACAGCTGGCATTGCGAACTCGTCGAGGGCCGCGAAGTGCTGCGCGCCGGATTCGACGCCCACCACACACGGGTGGACATGATCGTGCAGGCCTATCCGCAGCTCAACGCGCTGAGCGTCGTTTCCGAATCAAAAATGCCCCTCGACGAGGAGCACCTGCCCGTGGTTCTGGAACTGCTCGCCCGCGCGAACAAACAGCTCACGCTCGGCGGCTTCGAATATGACATGGACCGCGAGTTTCTCGTTTTCCGCATCACCAATCTCTTCGAGCGTGAGAAATTCGACTCCGATATCATTTCCTCCATGGTCCACTGCGCCATCGCCGAGCTCGACCGGCTCACCCCTTACGCCGCGATCGTCCGGGATACTCCCTCCGATCTGTTGGAAGACCTCGATGTCCCTCGCCTGCTCATGCGCGAGGACATCATCCCGCCCGTGCCGGGTGATGAGGAAGAAGAGGAATATTGATGGTACTGGACGATTCGCCCGGTGGTCGATAGTCCAAAGAGATGAAAAGCCTCGCCCTGTTGGGTATCCTCGCCCTTCCCGCATCTGCCCATGAATCCGACTCTTGGGAATGGACACTGGAGAGCGGCTATCTCTGGAATATCGGTCACAACACCGAGATCAACTACGAGATCGTTCCCACCCAGTTGACACTCCGCTCGCCCGTGGTCTGGACGCCGTGGGTGGATGAAAACGGCGCGAAAATCGTGATCCGCAATCGCTTTTCCGCCTTGTTTGAAGCCATCACCCACGGCCCGGAAAGCACCTACATCGGTCTCGCTGCCGCGCCCTCGGTCGAATACTGGTTTCCGTCGGAAAAAACCTCGATCTACTTTTCTATCGGCGGCGGCTTCGGCTGGACCGATAGCTCCGGTGGCGCCCAAGGACTGGGCCAAGATTTCACTTTCAATTGGTTCACCCAATTCGGCATCCGTCAGAAAATCAGTGAAAATATCTCGCTGCTTGCTGGCCCGTATTTCATCCACCACTCGAATCTCGGTATGACCGATCCCAACCCTGGAATCGACGCCTTCGGCTTCACTCTCGGGTGCGCCTGGAAGTTCTAATCACTTTTCTCGCCGGATTATTTGAAAACTCTCGCCCAGTGCCGCAAATTTCCGGGCATGGTAAAACTCTAGCAAAAATATTTACCCACCCACCATCACCAGTCGGCGTAGGAACCGGGAGTAGGAGCGTAATCGTCCGCAGAGCTGCCGGCGTAGGTGGCGTTGAGATAAAGTGTTCCGATCGTGGGAACCGTGGTGCCGTAGGCGTAAATGATCTCCAAGGCTGGAGGTGTCAGGTTTCGCACATACCTGCCGCTGCCGACGATTTGTCCAACGTCAAGCGGGTCACCCGGCATCAACCCGCGGACATTGGCGTGCCCGCGCACCGCCTGCTGAACGTTCCGGATGTTCATGATGTTAGAAGCACGGTCAGAACCTTTTTTCCAAGCACGCGCGCCGATGAAAAGAATCGCGACTAGACCGATCAACACGAGGATGACGACCGTCATTTCGAGAAGGGTAATTCCGGATTTTCGCCTTACGGGCAGTGTGCTCAGCTTCATGGTGGTGTCGTTTCGTTTTTTCCACTCAACCCCGCTGATGGCGCTGGCCGCTTGAATGCGTGCCTCAAAATCCGGTTTTCCGGAATCCGTGATTTTGAGCAAATTCGACAATCCAAGAAGTCCGAACTGATGAATTTGTAGCGGATTCCCCTGTTTCGCGCCACCTACGCGATCGCGTAGGGTATGGGATTTGTAAATCGCGTAATCGCGTAGGGTGGATTGCCAAAGAATCTGAAGGAGCGCGTTCGTAAAAAGTGAAAACCCAGCGGCTGAAAAATCTACTCCAGTTTGAATGCATGCCAGCCGAGTGTGGATCTCCGAGCTTATAGCTTTCTAATTTTGGCCAAGGCTTGGAGTTCGATAAACCCGAGTTGGGCGTGATGCGTGAAAAATGAGTCAAGAACGGTGAATGCGGCTTCGGCAGTTAGCAGGCGGGCATCGAAGAGCGCCTTGCTGGAATTCAGCAGATCAGCTTCGGTCATGGCTTCGATGAGTTGGCGCTTTTGCCAGACTTTGCTTTGGATGAATCCTACCAGATCGCCAAGGCAGTCGAGAGCGTAGCGGTGGTCATCGCTCGGCTGATGCTTAACGATGAGATCGCAGACAAAGGCGTGGCAGAGCGGCGGGCGGCCGATGGTGAGTTTGCAGCCGGTGCAGCCGAGGTAGCCGGATTTTTTATCGAAGGTTTGTTTCTCGCCATGGACGGCTAGCAGAAACGGGCTTTCGAAAGCTTCGCGACAGATATCCACGCGGCAGCAGGGAGTTTTACAAACACCGCAGAACGGCCCGCAAACGCCTTGCATCAACTTACCGACTTTCAACTCGAATGATCGGTAGGATTCCAGCGTCGAGGTGAATTCGGTGGCAGTGATAGTTTTTGGAGGTTGGGGTTAGGGAGGAAGAAGAGAAGGTGAAATTTCTAATTTTTATAGATTTCCGGGCTCTTCGCGAATTTGGTTCTGCACGCGGTGGAGCAGAACCAGTATTCCTTGCCGCCAGATACGAGGTGCGGGGCTGAGGCGGACTTTTTCACATTCAGACAGTCCCAATCGCGGCAGTGACGGCACACGGGACATTGGGCAATCGGCGCATCCTTCGCTGGCTCCGGCGGCAACTGGGCACACGCGGTTAACATCAGCGAAATGATCAGTCCGAGAAATTTAAAGAAGCAATTCATATTATGTTAGAACGCAAGAGTGAGAGCCGTGGTAAGGCGGAAGTCGGTTTCCACCTGATCTCCATTAAGATCCTGAATGATGGGAAGCTGGGTGGAAATACTGAGAGATGCGTTTTCGCAAAAGCCGATCCTCACACCAGGGGCGATTGCTAGGATGTTACCGCCAGAATTTACCACCGTGTCGCCGCCGCTTTCTCCCGCACGGACAGATCGCAGAAGCGCTTCCCACATGAGACTGACCTGCGGGCCTTTAGCCTCACCCCAAACACGCCAACCAAGCGCGGCACCTACATCAATTCGGTTGCCAATCTGATAGTCGAAATGCTCCCCGCGCACGATATATTGTGCGCTGGCATCCAGCGAAAGCGTAGGAGAAAGCGCAAAGGTGTAAGCGATGCCTATCAAGCCATCCCATGCGCCGCTGCCCGGCATGGATGACGGCTCCACGCGTTCTCCTTCGCTATTGAAAACATCATCATCCCCGACGGGAGCTTTCAGTCCCCCGTAGATGGCGAACTGTCCTTCCGGGCCACGATAGCATCGGTATTTCGCGCTCAACCAAAGGTCGGTGATGCCATCTGGATCGAAGGTGAGGGTGTCCCCATCTTCAATCTCACCGGCACCGGCGGCTGCGTAATACCCGTCTGATAGGCTCATCTGGAAGTTTTCCGTGATCCCATAGGAAACCGTGAGTGTGGTCAGGTATGCATCGTCGATGAAATCAAAGTTTTCTTTCCCTACGAGAGAAGGCACGTCAAAACTCGTCCAATCGTTTTGCAGGGAAAGCGACCATTGATTCGGCTTCAGGACTTCTGCGCTTTGAGTGGTAACACCGCCGCCCGAGGTGCCCGGGCCATGGTCGGCAAGGGCGTTGGGCAAGGTGGAAAGCACGAAGAGGACTCCTAGCGGAAATACGATATGTTGCGTCATGATTACGCAGGTGAATTGATGGGAATCACAGATACTTATCCGTCACGGCGCCTTCGCTGGCGGTGGAGACGAGCTTGGCGTATTTCGCGAGCACGCCGCGGGTGTAGCGGGGTGCCGGTTGGACCCAGGCAGCCTTGCGCTTGGCGATTTCCTCGTCGGAGATCTTCACGTCGATGCGGTTGTTCACGGCGTCGATGGTGATTTCATCGCCATCCTGGAGGATGCCGATGGTCCCGCCCATGAAGGCTTCCGGGGTGATGTGGCCGACGACGAACCCGTGGCTGCCGCCAGAGAAACGACCATCGGTGATGAGGGCGACGTCCTTGCCGAGGCCCATGCCCATGACGGCGCTGGTCGGCCCGAGCATTTCGCGCATGCCGGGGCCGCCTTTCGGTCCTTCCATGCGAATGACGATGACGTCGCCCTTGTTGATTTGCTTGGCGAGGATGGCTTTCATGCCGTCACCTTCGGATTCGAAGACGCGGGCCTTGCCGGTGAAGAGTTCGCCTTCCTTGCCGGAAATTTTCGCGACCGAGCCGCCTTCCGCAAGATTGCCGTAGAGCACGCGGAGATGGCTGTCTTTTTTGATAGGGTTTGATAGAGGACGGATGATCTGCTGGTCTTCCGGATAGGGAGTGGTGAATTTCTCGATGTTTTCACGCATCGTGCGGCCGGTGACGGTCATGCAATCGCCGTGAAGTAGCCCGCCATCGAGCAGGATCTTCATGAGCGGCATGGTGCCGCCAATGGCGACGAGGTCGGACATGGCGAACTTGCCGGACGGCTTCAGATCGGCGAGAACGGGAACGTTTTTACCGATGCGTTCGAAGTCATCGATGGTGATCTCGATGCCAGCGGAGTGGGCGATGGCCGGGATGTGCAGCGCAGCATTGGTGGATCCACCGAGGGCGATGAGGACGGTGATGGCGTTTTCAAATGCCTCTTTCGTGAGGATGTCGCGGGGCTTGATGCCGAGGTTGATCAGATTGACGACGGCGGCTCCGGAGTCGAAGCAATCCCGCATCTTGTCATCGGAAATGGCGTTCTGGGCGGAGCCGTTAGGGAGCGACATGCCGAGCGCTTCGATGGCGCTGGCCATGGTGTTAGCAGTGTACATACCACCGCAGGATCCGGCACCGGGGATAGCACAGGACTCGACGGTTTCCAACTCCTCATCGGTGTATTCGCCGTTGGCGTGTTTGCCGACGGCTTCGAAAACGGACACGATATCGAGATCCTTTTGCTCGCCCTTGATCGTGGCGCAGCCGGGAAGGATGGTGCCACCGTAAACGAAAACGGCAGGGCGATTCATGCGGGCCATCGCCATCAGGCAGCCAGGCATGTTCTTATCACAGCCGCCGATCGCGACGAAGCCGTCCATGCCTTCGCAGCCGACCACCGTCTCGATGGAATCGGCGATCACTTCGCGGGAAACGAGCGAGTATTTCATCCCCTCAGTGCCCATGGAAATGCCGTCGGAGATGGTGATGGTGTTGAAAATGATCCCCTTGCCCCCGGCGGCGTTGGCACCCCTTGAGGACTCGATGGCGAGCTTGTCGATGTGGATGTTGCACGGAGTGACTTGGCTCCAAGTGGAGGCGATGCCGATCTGGGGCTTCGCAAAATCTTCTTTCTGGAAACCGACAGCATAGAGCATGGCGCGGCTAGGCGCGCGGTCGGGGCCATCAAGCATCGGGCTGGAAAACGGGCGTTTGGTGTCTTTCATCGCGGGCGGAGCATCTTGTTGATCGGGGGGCGGCGTCAAGAACTGCGAATTTCGGGTTTCCGAATCGGGATTTTCCGGCATCGTCATGCCGTGGATTGGATTACGCAAGCAGCGCTGGGAGCAGCAATGGGAGAGCTGATGATGGGGAAGCGTCTGGGCAAACAAGCGATGGGCTGGGGCGCGCTGTTTGGTCTGCTGCCGGACTTTGACGGGATTTTATCGCCGTTTTTCGACTCTGCGCACCAACTGGCGTTTCGTCACGGGCTGAGTCATTCGCTGTGGTTTCTGGCGCTGCTGGCATACGGCATGGCGCACTGGCTGGAGAAACTTTGGAAGAAGGAAAAGATTACAAAGGCGCAGGCGGGTGGATTCGTTTTCGCCGTGCTTTGCGGGCACCTTCTGCTAGAGTGCCTGACGGTGGAGGGTGCCTCGGTCTTGTGGCCGTTTTCGGCAGCGGGCGTCAGTTTCAACTGCGTCTTTCCCCTCGATTTCCTGCTCAGCGGTCCGCTGGTGGTGGCAGCGGTCTGGCTGGCACTCCTCCCTGCCGAAGTGGTGAAAAAATCCCGCGCTAAAAAGCAGTCTCCGCCGTCGAAGCGCATGCGAGTGTGCTCTTGGGGGCTGGGCTTGAGCGCAAGCTATGTTTTGTTAGCAGTGGGGATGAAATTCGTCGCATCCGCCGGTTTTGAAGCGGACTTGAATCGCCGCGGCACAGTCTGGCAGCGCCGGATGGAGGCTCCCACCATGGGTAACATTTTCATGTGGCGTTCGGTCGTGGATCGCGGCGATGAATTCTGGGTGGGCTATCGGACGATTTTCGAAAGCCACGCCACCCCGGTGCGCTGGACGATCTATCCGCAGGGAAAAGCAGCGCTCGCCGGAGTGGTGGACACCCGGGAAATCAAAACCCTCGCCCGCATCACCCACGGCTGGTGGCTCGCACGCACCAATGCGAAAGGGGCTTGGCTCGGCGATCTCCGCTACGCCGAAGCCCGTAACTGGGGTGACAAAAAAGGCATGGTGGACAGCCGTCTCGCTGTTTCATGGGCCTTCGATCTCGAATCAAAAGGCGACCGACTGCGGCAGATCGACGAGCAATGGCGTAACACCGGAGATACCCTCAACCGCCTCTCCGGCCGGATGGTCGGCAGGAAGGATTTTTGGGAGGCCAATCCACGGCTAGCAGGTGTGCCGGGGAGTTTGCCAGAGTTTCTAGCAGTGGAGGAGTGAGGTGGCAGAACATCCAAATCCGCACGCACCATGAAGGGCGGATTCTATGCGATGGGCGGTGATGAGTAAAAGGGGAGGGCGCGCGCCCTCGCGTGTGGTCCTCCGCGCCCCCGCCGAGGACGGCGCGGAAACAGGACGTGCGAAGATTTCCCCCAAATCGTTGTGCCATGGACTCAGCAGCTCATTTCCGGCGAGGGCGCCGGAAATCGCACGCGAGGGCGCGCGCGCTCCCCATTGCTGCACCTTTGGCCGCACACAAACCTTTCTGCCAGAGTATTCATCGGCGGTTCTCAGGCGCGATCTCAGCCGGGACGGGAACCACCCGTTCACGATGCACCCCAAGCTTTTTCACCAGCTCCACAAACTCCGCACGGTCTTCGCTTGCGTCGTCGGCGAGGCCGGGCTTTGCGAGTTCCAAGACTTTTCCCCACGGTGTGTCCCGCACTTCTTCCATGCCGCGGAGTTTCATGCCGCACAGGGCGGCGGCGGTGGCGAATTGAAAATCGGCATCCGACTGGTCGAGCGCAAGCGCATCACTTGTTAGCGGGAATTCGATCTTGCTGCTTTCGTCACCTTCGGGGTGCTTGTAACGCAGCTTCACTGTAAGCCATTCGCCAGAGGCAGCAGGTTTCACAGGAGTGGATTGGTATTTCAAATCGTCCATTCCCGCAGCGGCTACCGGAGGCGTCAACTCGTAAAACGCGGTGACAGTGTGCCCTGCGCCGATGTCTCCAGCATCCACCTTGTCATTGTTGAAATCCTCGTTGCGCAGCACGCGGTTCGCATAGCCGATGAGCCGGTAGCTGCCGACTTTCGCTGGATTGAACTCGACCTGGATCTTCACGTCCTTCGCGATGGTGACGAGCGTGCCGGTTAGATTTTTCAGAAACACCTTCCGTCCCTCGCGCTCGGAATCGATGTAGAAATAGTTGCCGTTTCCGTCATGGGTGATGGCGTCCATCATCGCGTCGTTGAGATTGCCAGTGCCGAATCCAGCGACGGTTAGAAAAACTCCGCTTTTCGCGCGGTCCTTGACGAGTTCTACCAGGGATTGCTGACCGGTGACACCAACGTTGAAATCACCATCGGTCGCGAGGATCACGCGATTCACTCCGCCTTCGATTTTCTGCTTCATGGCAAGTTCATACGCCAGCTTGATGCCCGCGCCGCCGTTGGTGGAACCGCCCGCCTCCAGCCGCGACAACGCTTTCAACACGGTGGCCCGTCCTTCCTCATCCAGCCGGGTGGACGGCAGCGCGACACCTTCATTTCCGGCATACACAACGATGGCCACGCGGTCGCGCTGATCGAGCTGCTCGACTAACAAAGCCATCGACTGCTTAAGCAGCGGCAGTTTGTCCGGGCTCTGCATCGAGCCAGAAACGTCGATGAGGAAAACGAGGTTCGATGCGGGACGCTTGCTAGTTTCGATCTCGCGTCCTTTGATCGCCACCCTAACAATCTGATGGCTGGGTGCCCAAGGACAAGCCGCGATAGTGGCTCCAACAGCGAAGGGCCCCTCCCCTTTCGGCTGCGCGTAATGATAGCTGAAAGCGTTGATAATTTCCTCGATGCGCACGGCGTCTTTCGGGACCTCCCGACCTTCACGGATCATCCGGCGAACGTTGCCGTAGGATGCTGTATCGACATCGATGGAAAATGTGGAAAGCGGATCGCGGACAGCAGTTTTCCACGGCTGCTCGATGAAACTGCCATAGCGATCGCCGGAGTTTTTATTAGCAAATGATTCTTGCGCTGCTGCATCACTGGCAAGACGACTCAATGATCCATCGCTCGAACGCCCTAGAACGCCTGCTGGGGGCGAGCCGGCACCAAAACCTTTGCCAGATCCGCTGCCACTTCCGATCCCCCTGCCGGATCCACCACCGCCCCCCTGTGAATTTCCTCCGCCAGAATTCGATGCAATCGGAGGAAGCGCTTCGGCTCCTGCGCCGGGAAAGGATGCCTCACTTGCAGGAATTTCCATACCAGCATTCATCCCTCGCAACTGTCGTTCGTCCTTCGCCAGATCGCTTTTAACATCATCAACGTCCTGCGCATCGAGGCCCATTTCGATAGTCTCCTCGCGCGTTCCAGAGTTGCCGTAAAACGAATCCTGCCCCTTATAAATGATGCCCTTGGTCCTCACAATCGTTGCCAAGACCTTGCGTCGCTCCTCGACCTTGTCCTCTTGGTCTAGGATCGCCTTGCTGAGTTTCTGCGCGTCCAAAGCAGCCTTTTCCTTCTTCGCCACCGCTTCATTTTTGGCAGTTATCACTTTTTGAGCTTCTTGGTTTTGCAAGTGGAAGAAGAAGGAAATTCCAGCAGCCAGCCCCACACCCGCCGCGATGGCGAGGCGTCCGTAGCGTTGAGCGGACGGACGTTTTACGGCAGACGCAGGCCCGGCATCCACGGCGGCTTCGATCTGTTGGAGAAATTCCGGGTCAGGTCCGTTGGCTTGCTCGCGGAGCAGTTCATCGATCAAGCGGTCTTCTGGAGATGGAGTGTTCATGATGAAAAAATGTTGGAAATTAGATGGTGGTTTCAAGGCATTGGCGCAACGCGGTGCGTGCTCGTTCGAGTCGTTTCCGGAAGGTGGCGGGTGGAATGCCGAGCTTTTCCGCCGCACCATCGCCGTCGAGGCTCTCGTCGTAGTAAGCATGGACTGCTAGAGAGAGCGCTTCGGGTAGTTTCGACCGGCAGTCGGAAAGCCGATCTAGCAGACCCGCCTCGCCATCGCGGATGCTCCAGGCGCGGACGGCCTCCTCCAAGCGGACCAGTTCGGGATCGCCGAGCACCACCTCGCGTTTGTGTTTCCGGCAGTCCTCACGCCATTTGTTCCTTACGATGCCGCGCAGCCATGAGCCAAAATCGCGAGTGACGTCGAAGCGCCCGATCGTCTGCCAGGCGGCGACGAATGCGTCCTGCACCAGCTCGCGCGCCCGCTCAGGATG